>JAAXHJ010000008.1 GCA_012270965.1 Candidatus Palauibacter poriticola | reverse complement strand
CTCGATGCTGGTCGCCGCGTGCATGCGCTCCCATGGGATCGCCGCCGTGGACGTCGACGCAAGGGAGATCCTCCGCACCGACACCCGTTTCGGCGCGGCACGGGTGGACCAGCGGAGCTCGCGGAGGCTGGTGCGCGCGCGCCTTCCCGGAAACGCCGGCATCCCGGTCGTCACCGGGTTCATCGCCTCGACGGCGGAGGGGGAGACGACCACGCTGGGCCGGGGCGCGTCCGACTACACGGCCACCCTTCTCGGCTCGATGCTCGGCGCGGCGGAGGTCGAGATCTGGACCGACGTGGACGGGGTTCTCACCGCGGATCCACGGGCCGTGCCGGAGGCTGCCCCGGTGCGCGAGATCACCTACGCGGAGCTCCTTGAGCTCGCCCATTTCGGCGCGCAGGTGATCTGCCCGCCGGCGGTGGAGCCTGCCCGGAGCGCCGGGATCCGGCTGAGGATCCGCAGCACCCTCGATCCCTCCCTCCCGGGGACGCTGGTCGTGGCCTCGCTTCCCTCGGATCCCCTCCGGCCGGTGCGCGGGATTTCCGCGACCAGGGACGTGGCCGTGATCCGGCTCGCGGGGGTCGAAGCGGTTGGCGTTACGGAGGCTTCGCAACGGATCTTCCGTGCGCTCCGTGTGGCCGACGTGGACTCCCTGCTCTTCACGCAGGACTCGAGCGCGCACTCCGTATCCCTTGCGGTCCGGGGTGGCGACGCGGAGCGCGCGCGGGCCGCGCTGGGGGCCGAGTTCCGGAGGGAGCGGGAGTCGCGGCTCGTGCGCGACCTGGCCGTCGAGCAGGGCTTCTCGATTCTCGCGGTCGTGGGAGAGGGGATGCGCGACACTCCCGGTGTCTCCGGGAAGCTCTTCTCCGCGCTGGGGGCCGCGAAGGTCAATGTGCACGCCATCGCCCAGGGATCCTCGGAGCGCAACATCTCGTGGGTCGTCAACGCCGGGCAGGAGGGCCTCGCGCTGCGCACCGTCCACCGCGCCTTCTTCGCCCAGCCGGACGAACTCGAACCCGTCCGCATCCTGGTCCTCGGGGCGGGCGGGGTCGGCGGAGCCTTCCTCGACCAGCTCGCCGCAAACGGCGACGACGCGATGCGGCCGCACGGGATCCAGCCCGTCCTCGTCGGGATCTCGAACAGCCGCAGCGCCGCAACCGACCTCGAGGGCTTCGAGGCAGGCCGGTGGCGGTCGCACCTGGAGGGCGGCCGCGGGGATCCCGTGCAGGCCTTCGACGCCGTCTGGACGGGCGACCCGCTCGTCGTCGTCGACTGCACAGCGAGCGCGACCGTTTCGGCGAGGTACGCGGACTACCTCCGGGCCGGCGCCGCCGTGGTCACCGCGAACAAGATCGCCCTCTCCGGGCCGATCGAGGAGTACGCGACGCTCATGCGCCTTGCCGGGCGCGGCGGCGGCCTGCACCACGGAGCGACCGTGGGGGCCGGCCTGCCGATGGTGGACATCATTGCCGAGCTCCGGCGCAGCGGCGACACCGTCACCTCCCTCGAGGGGACGCTGTCGGGTACTCTCACCTTCCTGCTGGACGAGTTGAGCCGCGGGCGGCGGTTCAGCTCGGCGGTTGAGGAAGCTCGACGGAGGGGTATCTCCGAGCCGGATCCGAGGGAGGATCTGGGCCTTCGGGACGTGATCCGAAAGCTCGTGATCCTCGCACGGACCGCGGGGCTCCCGATCGAACCCTCCGATGTCGACGTCGAACCGATTCTCCCGGAGCGCCTCCTCCGGGCCGGCCCGGTCCACGAGTTCATCGGGCGCCTCTCCGGACTCGACGGCGAGATGGCGGAGCGGACCCGCGCGGCGGCGGCGGAAGGGGGGCGGCTCGTCTGCGTGGCACGGGTGGCGCCTGGCTCGGCCTCCGTCCGCCTCGAGGTGATGCCCGCGGAACAGCCCGTCGCGCGAACCCGAGGCACCGAGAATCTCCTCGTCATCCGCTCTCGCTGGTACGCCGATCATCCCATGGTGATTCAGGGCCCGGGAGCGGGCCCCGAGGTCACCGCGGCCGGACTCATGACCGACCTGGTGGCAGCCGCCGGGCGGGTAGCCGGCCGAGCCGGGCAGGGTCAACGGCGAACTTCCTCGCCTCGCTCAGGGCTTACGGCGTAGTCCACGAACCCGCCGTAGGGTATCGCCCGTTCTGGGGACAATCCTGCTGTTCCGCCGCGCGGGAACAGGAAGACGGCCTACGGGGCACCGGTGGCCCCCGGTGCCGGGAAGCGGGCGTCATGCTGTCCTGCTGGCGATTGCGCACCGTACGGCCCCATTGTTGTGATAGACGCGGTACCACGCGTGCCCGACTCCTGAGTTGCCTCAATTCGCGCCATCGATGCTGCATGATCATGCCGCCCACACCACGAACCGCAGTTCGCTCTCGTCAATCATTGTGTACTCGGGCACCCGCCCCGACAGCTCCGCGCTTTCGCCCAGGATGATCGGCACCCCGTCTCCCCGGCGGTCCATGATCCGCAATCGACCCAGACTCTCTTCGGCCGGGATCGGACAACGAGCCAACGAGACGATCAATTCGTTTCGGCTGTACTGTCGAAGGTGCATGCTGTCGGTGGTAAGCGTGTTGGCGAGCGACCCGGGCACGTCGACTTCCAGGCGGTCCGCAAACATGTGAAGGCGGATCCGGGCCCCGGCCATGGAGTAGTCGCGGTGGGCAACGGCGTTGGCGACCGCCTCGA
>JAAXHJ010000055.1 GCA_012270965.1 Candidatus Palauibacter poriticola | reverse complement strand
CGGCGGACGGGGGGCCGGAGATCCTCCGCACCGAGCGGGACATGCCGATCAACTTCGTTGGGGTGGGGACGGTGGCGCTCGCGGTGCCGATCCTCGCGGTGTTCGTGCTCGTCATCGACCGCGGAGCGCTCGCCATCACGCCCGGACTCTACTGGCTCGTGCTCGCGCTGGGGACGGTCTTCGCCCTCCTGGCGGGGTTCCTCTTCGCCTCGGTCGCGGGCTATATGGCGGGTCTCGTGGGCTCCTCGAACAACCCTATCTCGGGCGTGACGATCGCGACCATCCTCACGATCTCTCTCATCCTCTATCTCCTGCTGGGGCTGCAGGTCGACTTCACCGTCTCCGCACCCCAGGCGCTCTCGGCGGCCGCGACCGCCATCCTCGTGGGGGCCGTCGTCGCCTGCGCCGCGGCGATCGCGGGGGACAACATGCAGGACCTGAAGGCGGGCCGGATCGTCGGCGCCACGCCGCGGCAGCAACAGATCATGCAGCTCGTCGGCGTCACCGCCGCCGCACTCGTCATCGCGCCCATCCTCGGCCTCCTGTTCGAGGCGTACGGGCTCGGCGGCGTCCTGCCGCGCGAGGGGATGGACCCGGACGAGATGCTGCAGGCGCCGCAGGCGACGCTCATGGCCTCCGTCGCCGATGGCGTCTTCTCGCGCGATCTCCCGTGGGGGATGATCGGGATCGGGGCGCTCATCGCGGCGGGCGTGATCGCCCTGGACCAGGCTCTCAAGGCGCGCGGCTCCAGCCTTAGGGTGCCGGTCCTCGCGGTCGCGGTCGGGATCTACCTGCCCATCGAACTCGAAGTCCCGATCTTCGTGGGAGGACTCGTGGCGTGGCTGGTGGGCCGGGCCGTGCGACGGGGCGGAGGCGGCGAGGGCGCCGTCCGGCAGGCGAACCATCGCGGGCTCCTCTTCTCTTCCGGACTCATCACGGGCGAGGCGCTCGTCGGAATCTTCCTCGCGATCCCGTTCGCGGTCTATCAGAGCACGGATGTGCTGAGCCTCGCGCGCATCCCCGGAGTCGAACCGGCCGCGAGCTGGATCGGCGCCGCGGCCGTCGCCGGGTTCATATTCTGGCTCTACCGCGCCTCGATTCGGGCTTCCGAATGAAGCGGACGCGCGGCGACGGAGCCGTCGTGAAACCGATCATGATCGTCGCGGGCCTCGTGGCCGTGGGCTGCGGGGGATCCGGCGCGGTGCTGGACGAAGACGCGTACGTGCAGGTCATGGCCAGGCTCAGTTGGGCACGGGCGAAGTACGCGGATACGGCGGAGGGCGACTCGGTGCGCGCGGCGGCGCTCGCTGAACATGGCGTGACCGGGCAGCAGCTCGAGGATTTCGTCGCCCGCTTCGGAGACGACCCCGGACGCATGCACCGGCTGTGGGAGGAGATTCGACTGGAGGTGGAGGTGCTCGACGGCGTTCCGCAACCGGAATCTCAGGTGGGAACACCGGACGCGGAGAGGCGAGACAGCCGTTGAGGGCACCGAGCCTCCTCGCCGCACCGGGCCGCTCCGCCCGCGCCGCGGCGCTCCACGCGGGGCGGGCGGGCATGCTCGGCATCGCGACGCTCCGCGCCCTCGCCTATCCCCGCCTGTATGCGCGGGCGACGATCCAGCACGCGAAGTTCATCGGTCTCGACAGCCTGCCGCTCGTCCTCCTGATGGGCGCCCTCTCGGGTGCGGTCATGGCCCAACAGACGATGTACCAGCTCTCCGAGGGGCTGCCGCGGGAGATCGTCGCGGGCGGCGTCGTGGGCGGCATGCTCACGGAACTCGGACCCGTCCTGACCGCGGTCGTCCTCGCGGGGCGCGTCGGGGCGGCGATAGGGGCCGAACTCGGCACGATGAAGGTGACGAACCAGGTCGACGCGCTCCTGACGATGGGCCGGGACCCCGTGGTGGAACTCGTGGTTCCGCGGGTCGTGGCGGGAACCCTCATCCTGATTCCGCTCGTCATGCTCGCCAACGCGATGGGGATCTTCAGCGGCTATGTGACATCGGTCGTCATCCTCGGGATGAGCACCGGCGAGTACGTGGATGGGGCCAAGGGGTACTATCACCACGGCGCGCTGATCTTCTCGCTCGTGAAGGCGGTCGCGTACGGATTCGCGATCACCTTCATCTCGAGCCACGTGGGGCTTCGCGCGAGCGGCGGGGCGGCGGGCGTCGGGCGCACGGCCACGCGGGCGGTCGTCGCGATCATCGTCTCGATCATGGTCCTCGACACCGTCTTGGGGCCGGTGTACAAGACGCTCACGTGATCAGGATCATCGGCGTGCACAAGCGGCTGGGGGGACGTCCGGTGCTGAGCGGCGTCGACCTCGACGTGCGGGAAGGCGAAACCCTCGCCATCATGGGGCCGTCAGGGACGGGCAAGAGCGTCCTCCTTAAACACATCGTCGGCCTCTTCGATCCGGACGCCGGAGACATCCTCGTCGATGGAATCTCGGTACCCTCGGCGGGCCGGGCCGAGATGGCCGCCGTTCGCACCAAGACCGCCTACGTGTTTCAGAACTCCGCCCTCTTCGATTCGATGTCGGTACGCGGGAACCTGCTGATGGGCCTCCCGCCCGGCTTCTGCCGCGGCCGCGCCGCCAAGTGCGAGGAGCTGGTCCGGACCGCGCTCGATCACGTGAACCTCGAGCCGGAAGTGCTCACGCTCCTGCCGGCCGAACTCTCCGGAGGCATGCAGCGGCGGGTCGCCATCGCGCGCGCCATCATCGGGAAGCGCCGCTACGTCCTGTACGACGAACCCACGACGGGACTCGACCCCGTCAACGCGACCCGCATCAACCGGTTGATCGCGCGCGTGAGCGAAGACGTCGATGCGACGAGCATCGTCGTCACCCACGACGTGGAATCCGCCTTCTTCCTCGCCGACCGGATCGCCCTCCTTTCCGGCGGCGTCGTCGCGGCGGAGGGTACGCCGCGGCAACTGCGCGAGACGAACAACCGGGCGGTGCGCGAGTTTCTCGACGCGGCGCCCGCGCGGGGTCCCGCGTGAGGGATCCGGGGCTGCGCGACCACGGCGTCGAGGTTCGGGTCGGTGCCTTCGTCATCCTGGCCGCGGCCGTCATCGTCGCGGGCCTGTTCTGGATTTCGGGTTCGCCGTTTCGCGGCCCCACCATGCGCTTGTGGGGGATCGCGGCGAACGCGAACCGGATCGCGACCGCGTCGCCCGTCCTGCTGCGCGGGGTCGAGGTCGGCACCGTGGACGGGGTCGCGCTCGAAGCGGAGCGCGTCGTCCTCACCATCACGCTCTCCTCGCGCGTCGCTCTGCCCGCGGACACCAGGGGCACGATTCAGCCGGACGGGTTCCTGGGCCAACAGCTCGTCGAACTCGCGCCGGGGACCAGTGCCCGGATGCTTGCGGAGGGTGATACGATTCCGCTCGACCGCCGATCCGACCTCACGTCGCTGGCCTCGACGCTCGGGGACGAGGTGGGGTCGCTGATTGGGGAGATGGAGTCGCTGCTCGACGGCGGCCTGGCCGAAAACGTCGCCGCCGGGTCCGAGGCCTTCACGCTCGCGATGCGGGAACTCGCCGGGATCCTCGAGACGGAGCGCGCGTCGATCGGCAGCCTGCTCGCCAACGTGGACTCCCTGTCGAGTCGGCTCGCGGGGTTGACCGGGTCCGAGGAAGTCGGGCGCACGCTGGCCAACCTCGACACGCTTTCGGCGCGGCTCGCCGCGGCCAGCACGGATTTCTCGGCCGCCGGCCGATCCCTCGCCGAGATCACGCGCGGGTTGGAGGGCGGAGAGGGAACGCTCGGAAGGCTCCTGCGCGAAGACGCGGTGCACGATGAACTGCTGGAGACGCTGGGGACGCTGCGCGCCGCGGGCGAGGAACTCGCCCTCCTGCTGCGGGATGTCCGCGAACGGCCGGATCGTTACCTGACCGACCTCAAGGTCTCGGTGTTCTGAGGCTCGGGCACGCCGCGCACACGTTTCGGCGGCCTCGGGGCGGTGCGGGCGTCAGAGGCCGGTGGGGACGTCGAAGAAGGCGTGCTCGACGCCGAAATACTCCGCCGCGCGCTTCGCAAGGGCCCGGATACCCAGCGTCTCCGTCCCGTAGTGGCCCGCATAGATGACGTTGATCCCGAGTTCCATCGCCTCGTGGTACGTGTGGTGGTTCCCCTCCCCCGTGAGGAAGGTGTCGGCTCCCGCCATGGCGGCGGCCTCGATCATCGAACCCGCGCCGCCCGTGACGATGGCGAGCCGCGACACGCGTTCCGGGCCCCCGGGGATCACGATGGGAGCTCGTCCGCACGCGACCTCGGCCCGAGCCGCGAGTTCGCCGCGGGAGGCGTCGACCGCGCCGATGACGCCGATCCCGTCGTTCCCCTTGAAGGATCCGAACGGCTCGGCATCCCCGACGCCGAGTTCGGCGGCGAGGAGGACGTTGTTTCCAACCCCGGGGTGCGCGTCGAGCGGAAGGTGCGCGGAGTACAACCCCATCCCGCTCTCCACGAGCCGGCGCAGGCGGGCGTACGCGGGGCCGGCGAAGGGGCGCAAGCCGCCCCAGAACAGTCCGTGGTGGACGAGAAGGATGTCGCAGCCGGCGTCGGCCGCGAGGTCGATCGTGGCCTGGCACGCGTCCGTCGCAGCGCCGATGCGGGCGACGGCGCGGCGGCCGTCGACCTGCAATCCGTTGAGGGCGAACGGGTAGTCCTTGATCGCGGCCACGTCCAGAAAACCATCGAGCCAGGCGGCGACTTCCCGGCAGTTCGGGCCCTTCCCGGCGCGGGATTCCGCCACGATGGCTACTCCCACTCGATCGTCGCGGGGGGCTTCGAAGACACGTCGAAGGTCACGCGGTTCACCCCCTTCACCTCGTTGATGATGCGGTTGGAGATTCGGCCCAGCACCTCGTGGGGAAACTGGAACCAATCCGCCGTCATTCCGTCCAGCGAGGTCACCGCGCGCAAGGCGACGACGTTCTCGTACGTGCGCGCATCCCCCATGACGCCGACCGACTGCACGGGCAGCAGGATGGCGAACGCCTGCCAAATCTCATCGTAGAGGCCCGCGGCCCGGATCTCATCGAGGTAGATCGCGTCCACCTCCCGCAGCGCATCCAGCTTCTCGTGCGTCACGTCGCCCAAAATGCGGATGGCTAGGCCGGGACCGGGGAAGGGGTGGCGTCCCACGATCTCCTCCGAGAGGCCGAGTTCGCGACCCACGGCGCGCACCTCGTCCTTGAAGAGTTCCCGAAGCGGCTCGATGAGGTCGAACGGGTGATCCGGACGGAGTCCGCCCACGTTGTGATGGGACTTGATCTTCACCGAGGGCCCCCACACGGAGACGGATTCGATCACGTCGGGGTAGAGCGTGCCCTGCACGAGAAAACGCGCGTCGCCGTGCCGGCCCGCCGCCTCCTCGAACACGTCGATGAAGGTGTGGCCGATGATGACCCGCTTCTCCTCGGGCTCCTCGACGCCGGCGAGGCGGTCGAGGAAGAGGTCGGCCGCGTCGACGACCTCGAGCCGCATCCCCATGTGTTCGCCGAACACGGCCTCCACGGCGTCGCGTTCGCCCTTCCGCAGCAGGCCCGTGTCGACGAAGATGCAGGTGAGCCGGTCTCCCACCGCCCGCTGCACGAGCGCGGCGGCAACGGAGCTGTCCACGCCGCCGGAGAGGCCGCAGATCACCTGTCCATCTCCCACCGTCTCGCGAACCGTGGCGAGCTGGTGATCGATGATGTTCGCGGCATTCCAGCTCATCTCGCAGCCGGCGATCTCGAACAGGAAATTGCGCAGCATCTCCCCGCCGCGGGTCGTATGGGCGACTTCCGGATGGAACTGCACGCCCCAGATCCGCCGCTCCTCGGACCGGATCGCGGCGATGGAGTTCGCGGTCGTCGCCGAAACCTCGAAGCCCGGAGGCAGCGCGTGGAGGGAGTCGCCGTGGCTCATCCAGACCTGGGTCGGCTCGTCATCGGCGAAGCCGCGAAAGAGGGGATCCGTCGACCGGACCCTGAGTTCGGCCCGGCCATACTCCCGGCGCTCGGCCTGCTGCACCTCGCCCCCCACGAGGTCCGCGACGAGCTGCATTCCGTAACAGATGCCGAGAATCGGGACGCCCATGGCGAGGGTCTCGGGCTGGGCCGTGGGCACGCCTTCATCGTATACGCTCGCCGGCCCGCCGGAGAGGACGATGGCCGCCGGATCGTAGCGGCGCACCCACGCGGGGCTCCGCGTCGGCGGATGCACCTCGCAGTACACGCCCTCTTCGCGAATCCGTCGCGCGATGAGCTGGGTGAACTGGGATCCGAAATCAAGGATGAGAACGCGACTCACCGCGCGTCCGCTCCTCCCGCCGCGGTGGAGGGCGGCCGGGTCGGTGCGGCGGAGGGCGGCCGGGTCAGGGTCTCGGGCGCGACTTCCCGTTCCTCGCCGGAGGGCTGCCGGGTCAGCGTCTCGAGCACGACCTCCCGTTCCTCGCCGGAGGCCATGTCGCGGAGTATCGCGACGCCCCGCTCCGCCTCCCGCGGCCCGATGACGACGGTGCGGCCGGCACCCGCCTGGTGGGCGGCCTTGAACTGGCGTCCGACCCCGCGCGGCCGCAGGTCGTAGAGCACCCGCCGTCCCCGGTCGCGCAGCGCGCGGGCTATGCCGAGCGCCAGCGGACGCTCCGCATCGGAGACGCATACGATGTAGTCGTCCACGCGACGGGCCGCGGCGGGCACGAGTTCCCGGTCCCTCAGCAGTTCCGTGAGGACCACATCCCCCATGCCGAAGCCGAGAGCCGGAAGATCCACGCCGCCCAGCGCCTTCAGGAGGTCATCGTAGCGGCCGCCCCCGCAGATCGCGCGCAGTTCGTCGCGGCGGTCCCATATCTCGAACACGGTCCCCGTGTAATAGGCGAGTCCACGGACCAGGCCCGCGTCGAATCTGACGAAGTCGGTGAAGCCCGCCGCGCCGAGGTGCGCGAACACGGTGGAGAGCCGGCAGGCCGCCTCGGCGATCGCCTCATCCCCCTCGTGCGCCGCCGCCAGCTCCTCGAGCGGTAGCCGGATGGCCGCCAGCAGGCGCGTCGCCGCCTCGCTCTCCACGCCGCTCTCCGCGAGCCTCGCGCGGACCCCGTCCTCCCCCTCCTTCTCGAGCCGGTCGAGGGTGGCGAACACCGAAATGTGGTCCCCGGCGGAGATGCCGTTCGCGTCGAGGAGCGCGCCGATGAGGCGCCGGTCCGAGATGCGGACGACGATGTCCGCGGCCCCCAGGCCGAGTTCGCGCAGCGCGTCGATGCCCGCGCTGATGATCTCCGCATCGGCTAGCGGGTTCGTCTCTCCGACGATGTCCATGTTGAGCTGGAAGTGCTCGCGGAGCCGGCCGCGCTGCGGCCGTTCGTAGCGGAAGAGCTGCGGGATCGAGAACCAGCGCACCGGCTTCGCAAGTCCGCCGGCGCGGGCGGCGATCATGCGCGCGAAGGTGGGCGTCATTTCGGGCCTCAGCGCCACCGCCCGGCCCCCCTTGTCCTCGAACTCGTACAGCTGGGCTACGATCTCTTCGCCGGATTTTCGCGTGTAGAGTTCGAGCGCCTCGAGCGGCGGTCCGTCATACTCCGTGAAACCGTAACGGGCACCGACCCTCCGCCAGGCGGAGAAGAGGTGCCGGCGAAGAGCCAGTTCCTCGGGGAAAAAATCTCGAAAACCGGTCAGGCCGCGGATCTCCCCGGAACTCACGGCCCGAGGATCGCCGCCGGCCCGAGAATCGCCGCCGGCGCGATAATCGCCGCCGGCCCGAGAATCGCCCCTCGTCCGAAGACCGCCGCCGACCCGAAGATCGCCGCTGGCGCAAAGATCGCCGCCGGCCCGGGGATCGCCGGCGCCCCGGGGCCCGAGCCTAACTGGTCGCGCAGTATTGGTCGTACGCCTTCGTGAGGTCGGCCGCGATATCGTGCGCCTCGCGGCCCTCGATCTGGTGCCGCTCGAGCATGAACTGGAGTTCTCCGTCCGAGAGGAGCGCGAGCGACGGCGACGAGGGTCGGACGCCGGTGAAATACTGCCGGGCGCGCGCCGTCGCCTCCACGTCCTGCCCCGCAAAGACGGTAACGACGCGGTCGGGTTGCCTTCCGTGGCCCATGGCCATCGCCACGGCCGGTCGCGCGTTGCGTGCCGCGCAGCCGCACACGGAGTTCACGACGACGAGCGTCTCCCCGCCGGCCCCGAGGGCCTCGTCCACTTCATCGGAGGTCCGAAGCTCACGCACGCCGAGGCGGGTGAGTTCGTCTCGCATCGGTTGTACCAGCCTGGGGTCGTACAGCATCTCTTATTCGTCTCCTGTCCGTACGCCGGCGAGTTCCGGCAGTGCCCGGGCCTCGCCCACGGTGGTTGCGGATCCCGTGACCAACAGCGTTCCCGCCCCGGCGAGCGTCAGTCCCCGTGAGACCGCCTCGGCCACGCTCCGGCACACGATCGATTCAAGGCCCCGCTCGCGCGACAGCCACTCCCGCGCCCGGGACGGGTCCCACCGCCGCTCCGCGGGGGCGGCGGGTCGCGTCAGAATCATAGTGTCGCTGTCAAGCGCGAGTCGGGCCAGCGCTCCCTTCCAGTCCTTGTCGGCCAGCATTCCAACCACGGCGACGAGCGGCCGCGGCAACGACAGCTCCGCCAGCGTTTCGCAGAGGACCGCGACGGCGGCCGGATTGTGCGCGATATCGAACACGCAGGCCGGGCGCCCCGCCCCCGGATGCCGGACCTCGAAGCGGCCGGCGAGGCGGGCGCGGGCGATTCCTCGGCGCGCGGAGCCCTCCTCCGGCGGATAGCCGGAAGAGTCCAGGAGCAGGAGGGCCAGAGCCGCGTTGTCGGCTTGGTGCCGGCCCGCGAGGCCCGCAGCGAGCCGCAGGCCGTCGGGACGTGACCCCGAGACGTACCGGAAGCGCGTCCCCACGCCATCGCCTCGCACCGCGACATCCGACACCTCCGCGTCCCTCCCGAGGCGCGCTACGGGCGATCCGACGCGGCGCGCGACCTGCCTGAGCGTCGCGAGCGGAAGCGGGTCGATGCGGCCCAGGCAGGCCGGCACACCCGGCTTGAGGATGCCTCCCTTCTCCCGCGCGATCGCCTCGGCCGTTCCACCGAGCCATTCCGTGTGGTCGAGGCTGATCGGGGTGATCGCCGTGCCGGCGGGCCGAAGCACGTTCGTCGCGTCGAGGCGGCCGCCCAGACCGGTTTCGACGACCGCCACCTCCACGCCGCACTCCGCGAAGCAGGTGAAGGCGAGCGCCGTGGCCAACTCGAAGTACGTGCGGGGCGCGGCCGCCGCGCAATCGAGCACGCGGGCGGCGGCGGACTGAAGCGCGGACTCCTCCACCCAGGCCCCGTCGATCAGAAACCGTTCCCGAACGTCCTCGAGATGAGGCGAGGTGTAGAGGCCCGTGCGCGTGCCGCCAGCTTCGAGCATCGAGGCCGCGAAGCACGCCGTCGAACCCTTGCCGTTCGTGCCCGCAATGTGGAGGGCGTCGAAGGTCCGTTCCGGCCGGCCCAACTCCGCCAGGAGCGCCTCGATTCCGTCGAGGCCCCAGCGGATCGTGGTGGCCGGGCGGGGATCGAACAGGGCTGCGAGGGCGTCCCCGCCCTCGGTCAGCACATGTGATCCAGGAGGGTGGCAAGGGCACCGCGCATTTCCGGACGCGGTACGATGCGGTCGATCATGCCATGCTCTTCCAGAAACTCCGCGGTCTGGAAGCCTTCCGGCAGGTCCTGCCGGATCGTTTCCTTGATCACGCGCGGGCCGGCAAAGCCGATTAGGGCGCCGGGTTCCGCCAGAATCACATCTCCCAGCATCGCGTACGACGCCGTCACCCCACCCGTGGTCGGGTTCGTGAGGACGCTGACGTAGGGGATGCCCGCGCTCGCGAGCTGCTCGAGCGCGGCCGCCGTCTTCCCCATCTGCATGAGGGAGAGGATCCCTTCCTGCATGCGGGCGCCGCCGGAGGCGGAGATGATGATGAGTGGCACGCGCCGCTCGAGAGAGCGGTCGGCGAGACGACGGATCTTCTCGCCCACCACCGACCCCATCGACCCCCCGATGAAGCGGAAGTCCATGGTCCCGAGGTGGACTTCCCTGCCTCCGATCTCACCGCGCCCGGTTCGGATCGCATCCTGATCGCCGCCTCGCTGCTCCGCCTGCTCGATGCGTTCGGCATAGCTGCGGGAATCGACGAAGGCGAGCGGATCGGCGGAGCGCAGGTGCTCGTCGTGGAGCTCGGCGAGACCTCCGCCGTCGAGCAGCATCGCCTCGTACGCCTCCGCGGCGATGCGAAAGTGGTGGCCGCAATTCGGACACACGTGGAGGTTCTCCTCCAGCCGTCCGCTGTAGAGGATCTCGCCGCACCCGGCGCACCGATCCCACACGTCGCCCGGGAGTTCCCGCTTCTGCGAGACCAGCTTGCGCTTAGGTTTGCTGAACCAAGACACTTACGCCTCCCAGGACACGTAACAGCCCGTGGCAGGAGCCCCGCTGCGTTCGAGCGGCGCCGCATCACGCGTCAACGCTGCGCTCATCGTCACTCCTCGGTCGAATAGCGCTGCTATTCTCACTCGTCCCTCCTTGTCAAGCGCGCGCTCTCGGCGCTCACGCGGGGTTTTCCCGCGGACTGCTAGGCCTCCCAGGCCACGCGCTGTACGATACCGAAGCCCGCGTAGAGCACGAGCAGGAAGCTCCCCCCGTAGCTGAGGAGCGGCAAGGGCAGTCCGGTCACGGGCATCATGCCGACCGTCATCCCCAGATTCACCACGATGTGCGTCAGGAGGACCGCAAACAGGCAGAACGCGATCAGGCTGCCGAACGGGTCATCCATCGAGACCGCCACTCGAAGCACGCGCCAGAGGAGGAGGGCGAAGAGCACGAGGAAGAGCATCACTCCGATGAATCCGAACTCCTCCCCCACGACGGAAAAGATGAAGTCCGTATGCTGCTCGGGGAGGAAGGCGAGCCGCTTCTGCGGACCCTCGGCGAAGCCGGCCCCGACGAGTCCGCCGGAGCCGATGGCGACCTTCGACTGGATGAGATGCCATCCGGCGCCGAGAGGATCGATCTCGGGATCTAGGAAGACGAGGAGCCGGTTGCGCTGGTAGTCGGCGAGCGAATCCCAGATGCGGAGCGTGAGCGCGCCCGTGAACACGTTTGCGAGGAGCACGCCCACCGACTCCAGGATGAAGAGGCGGTGCACGGACAGGCACGCGGCGACGACGAGGAAGCCGAGGCCCCACGCGATCCAGTTGAAGCCGAGCAGGAGACCGAGGCCCGGCGACGCGAGCAGGAAGATCTTGGGCAGCGGGACGCCGCTCCAGAAAAGCGCGGCGAGGAAGAGCGCTCCGAAGATCATGGCGCTCCCAAGGTCCGGTTGCAGCAGCACGAGGACGAAGGGGACGAGCGTGATGACGGCGGGTTTCCGGACCTCCACCAGCCGTTCGTACGGTTCCCGCGCGCCTCCCATCACGCGCGCCAGCATGAGGATCGTCCCCAGCTTCGCGACTTCCGCCGGCTGCAGTCGCCCGGGGCCGAGTTCGAGCCAGCTCCCGTTCGGGCCCGTCCCGACGACGAACACGAGGACGAGGAGGAGCACCGTGAGCCCGTAGGCCCACGGCGCAAGCCATTCGAGGAAACGCAGCGAGAAGCGGGAGGCCACGGCCAGCGCGACGATCGCCACTCCGAACCAATAGAGCTGGCGAACCCAAATCCCAGTGGCCAGCGACTGCACGTCCACCTGCCCGGCCGAGTAGATCATCGCGATCCCGAACCCGGTCATGAACAGGACCAGCGCGAGAAGCAGCGGATCTCCCACTCCGGGGACTCGCAGGCGGCCGATCATCCGCCCACCCGTGGCGGAGGCGCTCCCGGCGGACGGACGCCGGGCCTCTCCTCCGGCGGCAGACCGAGCGCCTCGAGGTGGCGATCCACGATCCCGGAGGCGAGAGGCACGGCCAGCGAAGGGGCCCCGTCCGGGTGCCCGTGCTCCACGACCGCCGCGACCACAATGCGGGGATCGTAGGCGGGGGCGAACCCCACGAACCAGGAATGGGGCGGGCCGTGCGGATTCTGGGCCGTGCCCGTCTTTCCGGCCAGCGTCCAGCGCGCCAACCGGCTGCCGTACGCGGTGCCGCCGGGCTCATTCACCACCCGCGCCAGTGCGTCGACGAGTTGGCGCCGCTGGACGTCGGGGAGATCGAACGTCCAGTCCACGCGCTGCCGCGCGAGCACCTCATCCCGCACGAGGTGAGGCTTGACGGGCGCCCTCCCCGTCGCCAGCGCCGCGTAGAACTGGGCCATCGCCAGCAGGGTCTGCGCGTTTTCCCCCTGCCCGATCGAGAGGTTCCACACGACGGCTTCGGTCCACGCTCCGGGCCCGAACCGCTCGTCGTACCATTCTCTGGAGTCGGGGAAGAGGCCCGCCCTCTCGGACGGGAGGTCGATCCCCGTCCTGCGCCCGAAGCCGAACTCCCCGGCCCCCGCGAGGAGCGGGTCGAGACCGATTCGCTGCCCCGCTTGGTAGAACCAGACGTTGCACGACTGCTTGATCGCTTCCGAGAGATTCAGGCGACCGTGTCCCCTCGACAGCCAGCAGCGAAAGTAGCGGGTGTGGTACGCGAGCCCGCCGCTGCATGCGTGCGTGTGGTAGGTATCGACCGTGAGGCCGGCCGTCTTCATCCCGATGGCGGACATGACGAGCTTCCACGTGGATCCCGGAGGGTAGGACGCCATGGAAACCCGGTCCAGCAGGGGCTGGTCCGGATGGTCGCGAAGAGAATGCCACAAATCCAACGGGATGCCGCCGATGAATGCGTTGGGGTCGAAGGTGGGGTGGCTGTAGAGGAGGAGCACCTCTCCGGTGACCGGGTCCAGCGCCACGACGCCGCCCCGCATCCCTTCCGGAAACACCGAATCCGCGTACACCTGCAGGTCGAGATCGATGCCGAGGTGCAGGTCGTCGCCGGGCACCGGCACCTGCGCCTGCGCCACCCCCAGGTCCCGCACGATCGTACCCAAGGCGTTCACTTCCGCGTAACGGATCCCGTTCCGCCCGGCGAGCCTGTGCTCGTACTGCTCCTCCAACCCCGTCTTCCCGATCGACTGGCCGGATTCGTAGTCCTCATACTCGGGTCCAGTCAGCTCCTCGGGGCTGATCTCCCCCACGTATCCGATCATGTGCGCGACGGCGGGCCCCGCCGGATAGCGCCGGCGCGGCCTCTGGTCCACGACGACGCGCCGAAACCGGGGTCGACGTTCCTCGATGAAGGCGACCTGCTCGAAGTTCGCGTTCTCGCGCACGACCAAGGCCTCGCCCGGACGCTCGCGGTTGCGCGACAAGAGCACGGCGCGGCGCTCGGGTGACAGGTCGAGCCGCTCGGCGAGGCGATCGAGTCCGGCCGAGATGGAGTCGCGGGGCCCGGGCAGCATCGACACATCGTACCCCGGCACGTTGTCCGCGATGGCCCGTCCATAGCGGTCGTAAATGGTCCCGCGCGGGGCCGACACCGTGATGGTCCGCAGCCGGTTCTCGCTCGAAAGGAGCGTGTACAGCTCGGTGCCGAAGATCTGGAGATTGATGAACCCGGCGGCGACGATCGAGAGGCAGAAGAAGATCGCGCCCGCCGCCCAGCGGCCTCTCTGCCTCCGGATTGAGCGGTGTTCGTTGTCGCCCTTCACATCCCTCCCTTCACATCCTCCCCTTCACCTCGTGACTGCCAATACCAGCCTCGCCGCGGCCCACCATACCGCCGTGGTCAGCGCGGCCGCTGCGGCACCGTCGACGAGCAGGGCATCCGTCGACGAATCTCCGACGACGAAGACCGTGACCGCCAACCGGAGCAACCACGTCCCCAAGAAGACGAAGACGGGCGTCGCATAGTCCGAATCCGAGTAGATGAGGTGCCGCACCCAGCCGACGAGCGCCCCCGCCAGCGAGAAGAGTAACATCGCGAGGCCCATCGGTCCCAGGGAGATCGACGCTTCCATGAGGCCGATCACGCACCCGAAGGCGGCGGCCCGTCCCCAGCGGAGCTGCAGCGCACTCAGAATCAACCCGCCGGCCGCGAGGTCGGGCCCGATCGGCCATCGGCTCCAGAGCGGATGCAGGGCGAAGTGCAGGACGAGCAGGAGCGCGGCGACAAACCACCTCCGCGCCGGACTCATCGACGGGCCGAAGCCGTGTCCGCCGGCGCAGGCTCGGGTTCCACCGGCGCGGAAGCCGTATCCGCCTCAGCGTCCGCCGGCAACGCCGGCCGGTTCCACACGAACACGTCTCTGACTTCTTCCGGACGCACGGAGGGCTCGACGACGTAGCGCTTCATCCAGCCCGCCTCCGGTTCGTGGGGTTCGCGGATTCGCCCCACCGGCACCCCCGGCGGATAGACGCCGGCAATCCCCGTCGTGACGAGCAGGGCTCCTACCGGGATGTCCGCCTGGAAGGGCGCGCCCTCGAGGAGGAGCACCGGTTGCCCTCCGTCGGCGCGCAGCGGCCGCACGAGCCCCGACACGCCTTCCCCTTCGGCCAGGACGCTGACCCGGAAGTCGGGGTGGCTCCAGAATTCGCCCCGTCCACCCCGTCCGTGAGGGGCCCGCACGACACCGACGAGCCCGATGCCGGTGAAGACGCCCACGGGAAATTCACGACCGCCGAAATCGGGTCCCGACAGCACGAACAAGTCCGGATTCCCTACTTGGGGGCGACCCGGGTAGACGACCGCCGGCGCGGCCGAGCCGGCCGGGAGCGCCGCGAGATCCAGCGCGCGCGAACCCTCCTCGACCGGCACCGGGCGCTCCCGGTAGCGCAGCAGGAGTTCGGTGAGGGAGTCTCGTTCCGCCAGCAGGCCATCGACGCGGCTCTCGATCTGTCCCCGCTCGGCGGCGAGGCGATGGAGGAACAGGAAGGGATAAAGCGCGGTGGCGCGGACCGCGGACTCCACATGGCTCTGAAGGGCGACGGGCAGACCCGCGGCGATGCCGCTGAGGATGAGGGCGAGGGAGAAGAAGACGACATCGAGCGGCCCGCGACTCCGCGGCCGGACGCCCCGAACGCTCACGGGCGGTGATTCAGCAGGGGCTCGGCATCAACTCGTGAGAACTCCACGATACCGTCCAAATTCCTCGAGGATCTTCCCACAGCCCCGCACCACGCAGGTGAGCGGTTCCTCATCGACATGGATCGGGAGCCCCGTTTCTTCGCCCAGCAACGTATCCAGTCCCCGCACGAGGGCGCCGCCCCCCGTCATGACGACGCCCCGGTCCACGATATCGGAGGCGAGTTCCGGCGGCGTGATCTCAAGCGCCCGCCGTACCGCGGCCACGATCTGCTGAATCGGCTCCTGCAGACACTCGCGGACCTCGCCCGAATGGACCCGCACGGTCTTCGGAATGCCGGAGACGAGATGCCGCCCCTTGACCAGCATCTCCTTGTCGTCGCCCGTGGAATACGCCGATCCGATCTGGATCTTGACGGCTTCGGCCGTCGGCTCGCCGATGAGCAGGTTGTAGTTCTTACGGATGAAGGAGACGATCGTGGAGTCCAGTTCGTCGCCGCCCACCCGAATCGACGTGTCCGCGACCGACCCCGAGAGCGCAATGACGGCGATCTCGCTCGTCCCGCCCCCGACGTCGATGATCATGTTGCCCGTGGGCGTCTCCACCGGCAGTCCGACGCCGATGGCCGCCGCCATCGGTTCCGCCACCATGTAGACTTCCTTGGCGCCGGCGGCATGCGCGCTGGTCCGGACGGCCCGACGCTCGAGTTCCGTGATCCCGGACGGTACGCCGACCACGACGATAGGCCGGATCTTGAAGAGCCGCGCGGTCATCACTTCCTTGAGGAAGTAGCGGATCATCATCTCGGTGATGTCCACGTCCGCGATCACGCCGTCCTTCAGCGGCCGAACCGCCTCGATCCCGCTCGGCGTGCGGCCGAGCATGCGCTTGGCCGCGAGGCCGATCCCCTCGATGCGGCCGGTTTCCCTTCGGATCGCGACGACCGACGGCTCGTTGAGGACGATGCCCTCGCCCTCGACGTGTACGAGGGTGTTCGCGGTTCCCAGATCCACTCCGATCTTGCTGATTGGCAGGAAGTTGCCCCGCAGCGACCACTTACCCATCTAGCGGGCCGCCCTTCCGGGCCGGCGCGAGGTCGGTGGATTGAGGGACACGGGGGGTACACCTCCAAGGCGGCAAATCGGTTCGGAAACGGCCAGTCCGGGTGAAGGACAGCCGAAATGTAAACGTAGTCTCGGACGCAGGAAAGTCGCCTCGCGGCTCCTCTCGCCCCCGGCTTCCCGGACTCACGCGGAGATCTCCTCGAGGGGCGTGTATTCGAGATCGAACGCCTGTGCGACGGCCTCGTAGGTGACCCGCCCGCCCGCGATGTTGACCCCGAGGGCGAGGTGCGGATCCTCGTCGCACGCCATCTCCCACCCTCGATTCGCCAAGTGCAGGACGTAGGGGAACGTCGCGTTCGTGAGAGCCAGCGTGGAGGTTCTCGGGACGGCCCCCGGCATGTTCGCCACGCAGTAGTGGATGACCCCGTGCACGGTGTAGGTGGGGTCGTTGTGCGTGGTCGGGCGCGCGGACTCGACGCAGCCGCCCTGATCCACGGCCACGTCGACGATCACGGAGCCGTCCTTCATCCGCCTAAGGTCGTCGCGACGCACGAGCTTCGGCGCCTTCCCGCCGGGGACGAGCACGGCGCCGATCACGACATCCGCCCGTTCGATCTGCTCGAGGATCGAGTGGCGGTTCGAGTAGAGCGTGTTCACGTTGGCGGGCATGACCTCCGCCAGGTACCGGAGACGCGGGAGATTGACGTCGAGGACCGTCACGTGGGCGCCGAACCCGGCCGCGATCGTGGCCGCGTTCGCGCCGACGACCCCACCCCCGAGGATGACGACTTCGGCGGGGAGAACCCCGGGCACGCCGCCGAGCAGGATCCCGGACCCGCCCGCGACGCGCTCGAGGTACTTTGCGGCTTCCTGGATCGCCATCCGCCCCGCCACTTCGGACATCGGCGTGAGCAGCGGGAGTTCGCCCGTCGGGAGCTGGACCGTCTCGTAGGCGATCGCGACGCAGCCGCTCTCGAGCGTGCGGTGCGTGAGACGTTCGTCGGCCGCGAAGTGGAAGTACGTGAAGATGACTTGGCCGGCCCGCATCCGACCGTATTCGGATTCGATGGGCTCCTTGACCTTCACGATGAGTTCGGCCCGCTCCCAAACCCCGTCCACCGAACCCAGCACCTCCGCCCCCGCGGCGACGTACATGTCATCCGCGAAGCCGCTGCCCAGACCCGCGTCGCGTTCGACACACACCGTGTGTCCGGCCGCGACGAGCGCGGTCACGCCGGCCGGAACGAGGGCCACGCGGCTCTCTTCCGCCTTTACCTCCTTCGGTACGCCAACGATCATCTTCGTTCCTTCCCCGGGGACGCTCGGGTCGCGTCGGTTGCGGGGCGCTCCGGGGCGTGGCCGGGCGCCAGCTCGAGGGTCGCGAGTCGTTCCGGTGAGAAGTATGCGGCGGCTTCGGAACAGTGCGCACCGTCGACCGCGTCGATTCTCGCCGCCACCTCGTCCAGCGTGCGGTACGCATGGCCGTACAGGGCGACGCCGGCAAGCCGGTTCATTCGGCTCGCCGGCGATTCGAGCGAGATCAGGAACTGTCCCTTCAGCTGGCTTCGGGTGTCGTCCAGCTCCTGGCGGGTCAGACCCTCCCTCGCCAGCAGGGCGAGTTCCTCCTCCACCGCCTCGCGCGCGTCCGCGGCGCTCTCGGGTCGCGTCCCGACGTAGGCGCCGACGTGGCCCGCCCCCGCATGGAAGCCGTGAAAGCTGTACACGGCATAGGCGAGACCGCGCTCTTCACGGATTCTCTGGAAGAGCCGCGAACTCATGCCGCCGCCCAAGGCGGTCGCCGTGACGTGGATGGCGTAGCGCAGGGGATCGCGGTACGGAACGGAGAGGCCTCCGGTCACGATATGCGTTTGTCGGCCGCCCGCGCGCCGCATGCGCCGGAAGCCCGCCTCGCCAACCGGGGGCGGCGGGTCGGCGGGGGCGGGGACGGCGGCCCGGCGGGGGAGCCAGCGCGCCAGTCCGTCCACGAGATCGTCGTGCTCCACCGCTCCCGCCGCCGCCACGACCACGTTCCCCGCCCGGTACGCGCGATCGTGCACTTCCGCCAGCTCGGACAGAGAAAGCGCCTGAACCGACGCCCGGGTGCCGAGGATCGGTTCGCCGTACGGATGTCCGCCGTAGAGGGCGCGCGCGTGCTCTTCAAAGACGATGTCCTCCGGGACTTCCGCCGCGGCGGCGATCTCCTCCAGCACGACCTCGCGTTCCACATCCAAGTCCGGTTGGGAGAGCCGCGGGAAGAAGGCGAGGTCGCACAGCACGTCGAGCGCGATGCCGAGGGCGCCCGCCGGTACCCGCGCCTGAAAGGCGGTGAACTCGTGGGTCGTATACGCGTCCAGCGCGCCGCCGAGCCGCTCCAGCTCCCAGGCAAGATCGCGTGCGGAGCGCCGGTGCGTCCCCTTGAAGACCATGTGCTCGAGCAGATGGGACGAGCCGCCGCGCTCGGCATCCTCGTGAACGCGGCCCTGTCGCACCCAGAGGCCGATGGCGACGGAGCGCACGGAATCCATGCGCTCGCTGAGCACGAGGGGGCCGTCCGGGAGCCGAGTTCGGTATACCTCCCGGTCGAGCCGGCCTCCCATGCCGTCAGTCGGCCGCAACTCCCGGGCCGGCCCGCGCGCGGGCGGGCCGGGACGCGACGTGATCAGGCCTTCTCGGCGGGGGCAAGGGCCGCGCGCCGCGAGAGCTTGAGACGTCCGCGGTCATCCACGGCGAGCAGCTTCACCTTCACTTCGTCGCCCGGGTTCACGACGTCTTCCGTCCTCGCCGTGCGGCCCTCCTCGAGTTCCGAGATGTGGCACAGGCCCTCGACCCCGGGGATGATCTCGACGAAGGCGCCGAAGTCCGTCGTGTTCTTGACGACGCCGCGGTAGATTCGTCCGACCTCCGGCTCCTGAACGATGCCCTCCACCATCTCGCGCGCATGCTGCGCACCCGCGCCCGAGGGCGCCGCGATGGTGACCGTGCCCGAGTCGTCGATGTTGACCTCCGTGCCGGTCTCCTCCTGAATCATCCGGATCGTCTTCCCCTTCGGCCCGATGACCTCGCCGATCTTCTGCGGGTTGATCTGCAGCGTGACGATCCGCGGCGCGTGCGGCGACATCTCCTCGCGGGCCGCCTCGAGCGTCTCGTTCATCGACGCGAGGATCCGCAGCCGGGCATCGCGCGCCCGGGCCAGGGCCTCGCGCAGCGTGTCGACGGAGAGTCCGTCGGCCTTGATGTCCATCTGGACGGCCGTGATCCCGCGCTCGGTCCCGGCAATCTTGAAGTCCATGTCGCCGAGGGCGTCCTCGACGCCGAGGATGTCGGTGAGGATTTCGACCCGGTCGCCCTGCTTGATGAGCCCCATCGCGATCCCCGCGCACGGGGCCCGCATCGGCACTCCCGCATCCATGAGGGAGAGCGATCCGCCGCACACGGAGGCCATCGAACTCGACCCGTTCGATTCCAGGATGTCGGAGACGACGCGGATCGTGTACGGGAAGTCCTCGTACGCCGGGAGGAGGGCCTGAAGCGCGCGCTCGGCCAGCATGCCGTGTCCCGTCTCACGGCGGCTCGTCCCCCGGAACATTCGCACTTCGCCCGTCGAAAAGCCGGGGAAGTTGTAGTGGAGCATGAAGGACTTAGAGGTTTCCTCGCGCACATCCACGGAGTCGATCCGCTGCTCGTCCCGCACCGTCCCCAGCGTGGTCACCGCGAGCGCCTGCGTCTGCCCCCGGGTGAAGAGCGCCGAACCGTGCGTTCGCGGCAGGAGGCCGACCTCGCACGTGATGTCGCGGATGTCGTTCATGCCGCGACCGTCGATCCGCTCTCCGTCTTCGAGGATGCGCCGGCGCATCGTCTCCTTCTCCAGCTTGCGCAGCGCGGCACCGACGTCGCCGGCGCAATCGGGGTGCTCCGCCTCGAGTCGCGCAGCCACCTCTTCGCGAAGGGCGGACAGGGCGCGTCCGCGCTCCTCTTTGTCCGCGATCCGGAGCGCTTCTCCCACGCGTGC
The DNA here is from genome assembly GCA_012270965.1 of Candidatus Palauibacter poriticola. Taxonomy (GTDB): domain Bacteria; phylum Gemmatimonadota; class Gemmatimonadetes; order Palauibacterales; family Palauibacteraceae; genus Palauibacter; species Palauibacter poriticola. The sequence goes on along the minus strand of JAAXHJ010000055.1, from coordinate 128,364 downwards.
GGCCGCCTGGTCCGTGACCTTCGCCACGACTTCCGGCGCGGGCCCGACGGGCTCGTAGTCGAACGTCTCCCGGGCTCCCGCCATCCGCACGAGTTCCCGCTGGAGTCCGATGAGTTCGGTGATCGCCGCCTGTCCCACGCGCATCGCTTCGAGGAACTCGTCCTCGGTGGCTTCCAGGCAGGCGCCCTCGACCATCACGATCGATTCCTCGGAGCCGGCGACGACGATCTCCAAGTCGCACAGCTCGAGGTCATCGAAAGTCGGGTTGACGAGCCAGTCGCCGTCCCGGCGGGCGACCCGGACGCCGGCGACGGGCCCGCCCCACGGGATCGGGGACAGGAGGAGAGCCGTCGACGCCCCCAGCATGCCGATGACGTCCGCGTCGTTCTCCTGATCCGCGGAAATCACGAAGCAGACGACCTGCGTGTCGTTCCGGTAGTCCGCGGGGAAGAGCGGCCGCAGGGGCCGGTCGATCTGCCGCGCCGAGATCGTCTCCTTCTCGCCGGGCCGGGTTTCCCGCTTGATGAACCCGCCGGGGAACTTGCCGGCCGCGTAGGTTTTCTCCCGGTACTCGACCGTAAGGGGGAAGAAGGGAAGATGCGTGGGCTTGCGGTCCGCCGTGGCGGTGACGAGCAACGCGGTCTCCCCGTACTGCACGTAGACGGCGCCGTCGGCCTGCCGGGCCATTCTGCCCGTCTCGAGGATCAGGGGCCGTCCGTGGAATTCAGTTTCAATTCGGTGTGTCATTCTCTCTCTTCTCTTCCTTCTTCGGGTGTGGCGCCGCGGGATTCCGCGCGCCGCGCCGGCGTTTCACCAAGCCGGCGCTCATGATGTGTCTCTCAAGCTTGCATCGGCTTCTTCGATTCAGCGCCCCGGCCGGGGGGATCCGGGGCCGTACGAGGGAAGGAACACGGGGAACCCGACGATGCGGGCCGGCGGAGGCGGAGGCTGGGCAGCGGGGCGGCGCCTCAATGGCGTAGCCCAAGCTCCTCGATGACCGTTCGGTAGCGGTCGAGATCCGTCCGCCGGAGGTAGTTCAACAGTCGACGGCGGCGGCCAACCATCTTCAGGAGGCCGCGGCGGCTGTGATGATCCTTGGGGTGATCCCGGAAATGCCCGGTCAGCTCCTCGATGCGCGCCGTGAGCAGGGCGATCTGCACCGGAGCCGACCCCTGGTCGTTCTCGCGTCGCGAGAACTTCTCTATGATTCCCTGCTTCTTTGTTTTCTCCACGTCCCTCGATTATCCCTCGATGATCCCTCGATCCGCCGCCCCGCTTCGGCGCGCGGAGCGATCCGCAGGATGACGAAGCCCGCCGTGCCGCTTCACATACAGTCCATAAAACTAGAATCGACCCGCCGTTCTGTAAAGGTAGGCCTCCGGACAGGCCTCCAGCCCTCACACGCCCTCACCGTCCCTCACATGCCGGGCGGGTTCGCCGCCGGGCAGTCGGGGCCCTCGAGCGCGGGCTCGAAGATCACGGCGCGGGCGATGCCTCCCTCTTCGCGCACGCCGAACAGCAGCCGGTCGTCGCCCGTGCCCCTCAGCGCCTCGTCGCGACGCGTACGCGCAATGAGCCGTCCGCTCTCCGGATCGATGACGTCCAGCACCGTATCGAGGAGAAGATCGAGTTCTAGCGGCGACGGCGGCGCACCGGCTCCCGCCTCCCGGTCCTCGTCGGCGACCCAGGTGCCCGCCCACAACAGGCCGCGGTCGACGCGAAGACTGATGACGATGGAGGGGGCCGGCGCCGAGAGGGGCGCCCCCGGCCGCGGTGGTCCGGGGTCGAACCAGTCGGGCTCTCCGGCTAGGCGCGTGAGCGGTTCGCCGCCCCGTCCCGGATCCCAGGCCTCGAAGGCGTATTCCCCCGCCCGGGTCGTCCACACCCGGCCCTGCCCGTCCAGGGCGAGGGGGGCGCGGAAGAAGTTCACGACCCACGACGCGACGGGCACGGCGCCCAAGCGCGTAAGCCGGACCCCGTCACGGCCGACGATTTCCGTCGTCGCACCCAGTCCATCGTCGAGCTGGCCGAATCCTGATACGACGTGGCGTTCTCCGGCGCCGAGGGTCACGAAATCGAGCCCGTGCAGGCTGCGGACTCCCGTCGTTTCGAGCAGCCCCCGGTCCGGCGACAGGTGGGTGATGCGGCGGTTGACGAGGTCGAGGATCCGCAGGCCGCCATCGGGTCCGGGACGCACGCGCCCCGGGACGCGAAGCTCGCCGGGCCCGTCTCCGCTGGCTCCAAAGGCCTCCAGGAACGCGCCATCCGCATCGAAGACGAGCAGTTGCCCGCGGTTCTCCACGCTCGCCACCACGTAGTGACCCGCCGCGGTCCGCGCGATCTCCGGGCGACTTCCGATCATTCCGGGATCGCCGGGGGTGCCGAGACGAACGACCTCGCGGAGCTGAACCACACACTCCCCCGCCCCTTCCGTGATCGGCAGGAGCGACTGGGCATGGGAGGGAGGCGGCATGCCCGCGCAGGCCACGAGAGCGATCCGCCACGGGCAAATCGTCCGCGCCGTGTGCCTCGTTCGCACCGTCAAGCCGCCGTTCACGCCCGCATTTGGCCGAAATAGTCGCGACCGTCCGCGAGGTCGCGCCGCATCTGGGCTACGAGATCGTCTCCCGAATGGAACGACCGCACCTCGCGCAGCCGGTGGAGGACGTCCACGACCACGCGCTCGCCGTAGATTTCACGCTCGAAGTCGATGAGGAACACTTCGATGGCCGGCGGAGCGTTCGCGAAGGTCGGTCGCGGGCCGAGGTGCAGCAGCCCATCGACCGGCTCGGAACCGAGCGCGGCGCGCACGGCGTAGATGCCTTCCGCCGGGAGGAGCTTGTCCGAGGAGGGAGGCGCGAGGTTCGCGGTCGGGAAACCGAGCGTCTTGCCGCGTCCCAACCCTCGAATCACGGTCCCGCGGAACGAGAACGGACGCCCGAGCCCGGCCGCCGCACTCTCCATGTCGCCCGCCGCCACGGCTTGTCGAATGCGGGTCGATGAGATGGCGGATCCGTCCGCCTCGACGCCCTCGACGACGGATACCTCGAACCCGTGGATGCCCCCGAGCCGTTCGAGCACGGACGCGTCTCCCGCGCGCCCGCGCCCAAAACCGTGGTCGTACCCGATCACGACCTCCGACGGGCGCAGGTGCGGGACCATGATGTCCTCCACGAACTGCTTCGGAGAGTAGCGCGAAAGGTCGCGCGTGAAGGAAAGGAAAACGACGTAGTCGAGCCCGAGCTGGGCGAGGATCTCCTTCTTCTCGTCCGGTAGGGTGAGGAGCGGGGGCGCGATGTCGGGACGCACGACGCGAAGCGGATGAGGGTCGAAGGTGAGGAGTACGGAGCGGCCTTCGCGCTTCCGTGCGCGCCGGCGCACGTCGCGCACGATGGTCTGGTGTCCCAGGTGGACCCCATCGAAGGTCCCCATCGTGACCACCGTGCCGCGGGCGAGCGGGGGAAGCCCCTTCACTCGGTGAACACCTTCTTCGGATAGAGCCGGCCGTCGCGCTCCTCGGCGATGGCGAGGAGGGCGCCCGAGGCGTACAGCGCGACCCGCTTCTCGGTCTCCCCGCCGGAGTCGCGCGCGCGCTCCGGGGCGGGCAGCACGTCTCCGCGCTCTACGGATCTTCCGTACCGGATCTCGTCCCGTTCCCCACGGTTCAGTTCGCGCCGCCGCACCCACGGCAGCGCGGCCACCCCCGGGCGCCAGGCGGGGGACGCCTCGGCCACCGCTTCCGCCACCGCGTCGGGAGGAGTCGCCTCGTCCACCCGGAAGGGGCCGATCTCCGTGCGGCGCAGCGCCGTCAGGTGCGCCCCCGGTCCGAGGTCGCGCCCGATGTCGCGGGCCAGCGCGCGCACGTACGTGCCGGTGGAGACGCTCGCACGGAAGCGAACCCGGGGCAGATCGATGTCCGTGACCGCGATGTCGTGGATCGTCACCTCGCGGGCCTCGAGGTCGGGACGCTCCCCGCGGCGGGCCAGCGCGTAGGCGCGCTCGCCACCGGTGCGGCGCGCCGAGTAGAAGGAGGGCACCTGCCGCCCGACGCCCTCGCGGGCCGCGAAGGAAGCCAGGATCGCCTCGGGGCCCAGCTCCCGCCAAGCGGCATCCTCCGCCACGGTCTTCCCCTTGAGATCGTCCGTGTCCGTCTCTCGTCCGAGCGCCATCGTCGCTGCATAGGCTTTCGGGAGGCCGTGGTAGAGGTCGGCGAGCCGGGTGAAGGGCCCGACCAGCGAGAGCAGGAGCCCGGTCGCGAAGGGGTCGAGCGTGCCCGTGTGGCCGATCCGGCGCGCGCCCAGAGCCCGGCGTATGCGAAGGACGATGTCGTGCGACGTCGCTCCAGCCGGCTTGTCGACCAAGAGCAGGCCGGCGTCAGTCGCCACGCGGCCCCGCGTCCCCGCGCGCCTGGCGCAGCAGCTCCTCGATCCGGCTGGCGTGCTCGGGCGTTTCGTCGGGCAAGAAGCGGAATTCCGGGATCTTCCGCAACCGGAGCGAGCGGCCGAGTTCCCGTCGGATGAACCCCACCGCGTGTTCCAGGCCCTCGATTCCCTCCGACACATCCTCGTCGGAGCGAATGTAGACGGTCGCGAAGGAGAGATCCCGCGTCGCCCGCACGTCGGTCACCGTCACTCCGTCGAGGCGCGGGTCCTTGAGCGATCCAAGAAGGAGGCGCGTGAGTTCGCGCCGGAACAGCTCGCCCAGCCGTTCGCTCCGGTGGCGATGGGTCACGCGCTTCCCCGCCCCGGACCCGGGCCGCAGGCCCTCACAGGAACTCGGTCTCCGACTCGATGACGTGCGCCCTCGGGTCGGATCTCAGAAAGCGGTCCACGCGTCCGAGAACCGATTCGGCGGAGCGGCGTTCGCCCGCTACGACGCAGGCCGTGATCTCGGTCATCGCGGCCCGGTCGCGGAGGCCTGTCTCGGCGGCCGAAACCCGGAACTTCAGGATGGTGCGCTCCCGCAGACCGCGGACCACCGAACGCTTCGCTTTGAGCGACCGGCAGCCCGGGAGGTGAAACACCCAGCGGCCCACTCCGATGACGGCCATGATGCCCCGCGGAAGGTCAGCCCGCCGGTGCTCCGGAGAGGGTGCGCGCGACCTCCACCACCTCGTAGCACTCGATCACATCGCCGACCTTGATATCGTTGTAGTTCTCGATGGAGATGCCGCACTCGTACCCGTCCTTCACCTGGCGCACATCCTCCTTGAACCGCCGCAGGCTGTCGATCCGGCCCTGGTAGATCTGGATCTGGTCGCGCAGGAGGCGGATCGGAAGGTTGCGCCGCATGGTGCCGGACTGGACGTAGCAGCCCGCGATCGTCCCCGCCTTCGGGACGCGGAAGAGTTCGCGGATCTCCGCCATGCCGACCGTGATCTCACGCTGCTCGGGCGCGAGCAGGCCCTCGAGCGCGAGACGAATCTCCTCGACCGCTTCGTAGATCACGTTGTAGATGCGGATCTCGATCGACTCCCGTTCCGCGGCGGCCGCCGCCCCGGCGTCCGGCCGGACGTGGAAGCCGACGATGATCGCCTCGGAGGTCGAGGCCAGCAGAATGTCGGACTCGTTGATGCCGCCCACCGCCCGGTGGATGACCTCGACCGACACCTCGTCGGTCGACAGCCGCTCGAGGCTGTCGGAGAGTGCCTGGACCGACCCATCAGTATCGCCCTTGATGACGACGTTCAGGCGCGCGCGCTGGCCCGCCTTGACGGCGGCGAAGACATCCTCGAGCCGCGTTCCGGTCGCCCGGCGGCGGATGTCCTTCTCCCGCTCCAGTTGCCGGCGCCGCGAGACGATCTCGCGGACCCGCGCCGCGGGGAGGACGACGAGGGAGTCGCCGGCCTGCGGTACGCCCTCGATCCCGAGCACCCGCACCGGGATCCCCGGACCGGCGCTCGTGACCTTTCGGCCCCGCTCATCGAGGAGCGCGCGAACCCGCCCGCCATGGAGTCCGCAGACGAAATCGACGCCGACCTCCAGCGTGCCCCGCTCCACGAGCACGGTCGCCACCGGACCCATGCCGCGGTCCAGCTGCGCCTCGACCACCGTCCCCCGGGCTTCCCTCTCGGGGTTAGCCTTCAGCTCGAGGATCTCCGCTTGGAGAAGAACCTTCTCGAGCAGATCCTCCAACCCCTCGCCCGTCTTGGCCGAGACATCCGCGCCGAGGATCTCGCCGCCGAAGTCCTCCAGGACCACCTCCCGCGCGATGAGTTCCCTCTTGACTCGATTCACGTCCGCCGTTGGGAGGTCGACCTTGTTCACCGCGACCACGATCGGCACCGACGCGTTCCGGGCGTGGCTGATCGCCTCGATCGTCTGCGGCATCACGGAGTCGTCGGCCGCCACGACGAGGATCACGATGTCCGTCACTTCCGCGCCGCGCGCGCGCATGGCCGTGAACGCCTCGTGGCCGGGCGTGTCGAGGAAGGTGATCGTACGACCCTCCGACAGAACCACGTGATAGGCGCCGATGTGCTGCGTAATGCCTCCCGCCTCTCCCGCGATCACGTTGGTGCTCCGGATACGGTCGAGCAGCGACGTCTTTCCGTGGTCGACGTGGCCCATCACGGTCACGATGGGCGGCCGGGGCACCAGTTGGCTCTCGTCCTCGGGCAGGTCTTCGTCGTCGCTCTTGAGGTCCGCCTCGAAGCCCTCCTCCCGGATCGCCGTGAAGCCGGCCTCTTCGCAGATGAGTTCGATCTGACCGAAGTCGAGCCGCTGATTGATCGTCACCATGAGGCCGAGGTTCTTGAACGCCGACGTGATGATGGCCTGCGGCGGAACCTCGATCAGATCGGCGAGTTCCGACACGGTGAGGAACTCGTTGACCCGAACCGTCGCCTTCTCCGTGCGCCGTTCGAGTTCACGCTGCTCGCGCTCGGCCTCGCGCTGCTGTTGCTGCGTTTCGCGACGCCGCTTGCGTGGCGAGGACTGCCCCATCGCGGCCAGCGTCTTGCGGAAATTCTGCTGGACGGCGTTTCGATCCACGCGCCGCCGCTTCTTGCCGTCTCCGCCGCGAGACTTCTTGCGGCCATCGACCGTGTACCCTTCGGCCGAGATTCGCACCTTGCCGCCGGGGCCCGCCGAGGCCCGGGGGGCCGAGGGCGCCGGGGGGGAGGCCGGCGACGGCATGTCCCGGCGGACCGGCTTCGGCCGGCGCACGGGACGGGCCGGGGCGGGCGGCGCCTCCACCCGCGCCGCAGGCTCCGCGGGTTCCGCCTCGGGCTCCGCAGGTTGCGCCTCGGGTTCGGCGACGTCCGGCTCCGCGACCTCGACACTCGCGTCCGGCTCCGCCGGCACGGCCGCTTCGGGGGCGGGAACCTCGGGAGCCTCGGCGGGCTTCGGGGCCACTTCGGCCTCAGGTTCGGACTCCGCCTCCGCCGGGGGGGGCTCCGTCTCGGCTTCGGTGCCGGGCTCAGGCTCGGCATCGGTCCCGGCCTCGATCTCGGCCTCGACCGGAGATTCGACTTCGGGCACCTCGACGGCCACCGTCTCCTCTTCCGCCGCCTCGGGGGAGGCCCTGATCCCTTTCTCAACCTCGACGTCCGGCGTCGCGGTCGTGAGCGGCGGGGGAGCGGCCCTGCGTCGGCGACGGCGTCGCCGCACGGGGGCGGCCGTGGTCGTGACCGTCTCACCCCGCCGTTCGCGTTCGAGCCGCGCGTGCAGACGCGCCACATTCGCCGAGTCCACGCTCGACATGTGGCTCCGCACGGGCACATCCATCTGCCGCAGCAGCTGGATGAGTTGACTCGGGTCGAGTCTCAGTTCCTCCGCGACCTCGAAGACACGCTTCATTGTCCAGGCACCCGCCCTCCCGGGTCTCCGTGCGACCCGGAGCTTTCGTCACGCCGCGAGGGCGTGCGCTCCCCTTCGAGAATCCGCTGCGCCAGCGCCAAATCCGTGACGCCGACCACGGCCACATCGTTCCGTCCGAGCGCCCGTCCGAGCGCCCTGCGGCTCGCCACCGTGACACGCGACGCCCGCCGCGCCTGTGGCGTGAGGCGGTTCAGCGCATGCCGCGATGCGTCGCCCGCCACCACGAGCAGGGCGAGCCTTCCCCTGCGCGCCGCGCTGTCCACGGCCCGAGTTCCGAGCGCAACCCGGCCCGCGCGCGTCGCGATGCCGAGCAGGCTCAGCGTGCCGCCCGCCCGTCCCCGGGCTCCGCCGCGTCTCAGGCGGTCCCCTCGCCCGAGGCCGCCGAGGGCAGCGCACCGGCCGCCTCACCGGACGCCGCCTCCGACGGCGCATCCGGTGCCGCCGCCTCCGACTCCGCATCCGAGGCGGCCGCCTCCGCGGGCGCCTCGGCCGCCGTCTTCGCGGCCGCGGCGCCCTCCGTCTGCGCCTCGTCCACGACGGTCAGCTCGTCGATGAGCGCCTCCAGCGTATCCGCCTCGTCGGGCCCGATCCCCGGAACCCGAAGGAAATCGCTCCGATCCATGTCGAGGAGTCCGTAAAAGCTGCCGACCCCGGCCGCCTCGAGCGCCGCAAGCGTCGCGGGGGCGATCCCTTCAAGCTCGGAAAGCGGGAAGTCGGACATCTCGTATTCGTCATCGCCTCCGAACAGGCCGGCTTCCCCGCCGCGCTCCATCCAGTCGCGGCTGGAATAGAGGTCGATCTGCCATCCGATGAGCTGCGACGCCAACCGCACGTTCTGCCCGTTTCGCCCGATCGCCAGCGAGAGCTGGTCCTCGTCCACGATCGCCGTAATGACGTGCCGCTCCTGGTCCGAGATCACCTTGGCGACCCGGGCCGGAGCCAGCGCGCGGCGGGCGAAGATTTCGGGGTCCGGGTGCCACGGGACGATGTCGATCCGTTCCCCGCTCAACTCCGACACGACGGCCTGAACGCGCGACCCCTTGAGGCCCACGCAGGCGCCGACCGGGTCGACGGCCTCGTCCCGGGACGCGACGGCCACCTTGGTGCGCCCGCCCGCTTCGCGCACGATCTCCTTGATGTCCACGATGTTCTGGTAGATCTCCGGCACCTCGAGCGCGAACAGCGACGCGACGAACTGGGGGTCCGCCCGCGACAGGATGAGTCGCGGGCCCCGCGACGTCTCCTCCAGCAGCTTGAGCACGGCACGGATCGGCTCGCCCTGGCGGAAGCGCTCCCGCGGATTCTGTTCCCGCCACGGGATGATCGCCTCGGCTTCGCGAGACCGGTTCAGCATCACGACGAGTTTGCCGCGCTCGCTCGCCTGTACCTCGCCCGAGACGAGGTCCCCCACCCGGTCGTTGAATTCCATGCGGATCCGGTCGCGCTCTCCCTCGCGGATGCGCTGGATGATCCGCTGCTTGGCGGCCATGACCGCGCTGCGTCCGAAATCCCTGAAGTCGACGGGGATCTCCATGAGGTCGCCGACCTGGAAGTCGGGATCATCCCAGCGAGCCTGCTCGAGAATCACCTCCCGAGCCGGATCCTCCACCTCCTGAACAACTTCCTTGAGGACGACGATCGAGATGTCGCCTTCGTCGGAGACGTCGATTTCCGCTTCGACCGGACCGCCGAAATTACGGGCGAGCGCCGCATGGATCCCGTCGCGGATGAGATCATGCAACTCCAGCTCCGTCAGCGACTTGTTCGCCGCCATCATACGGAACGCCTCAACGATCGGGATCTGATCGCTCATTTCCTCTCTCTATCTCCCATCCACGCCTCCGGCCGCATCCCAGTCGTAGACCAGGCGGGCGGAGGCCACGACCTCCAGCGGGATCTCCACGCGATCCCCTTCGATCTCCAGCGCGAACGTCTCGGGCAGTCCGTCCACCATCCCGAGCAGCACACCTTCCAGCTTTCGGCCCCGACCGGCCAGCGGACCGTATCCCCGGACGCGAATCCGCGACCCGGCGAAGCGGCCGTAATCCGCGGCCTTGACCAGCGGCCGGTCCACTCCCGGCGACGACACCTCGAGCACCCAATCCTCGGCGACTCCATCCCCGAGTGCGCCACGCAGCTCGCTCGTCACCGCGACGCAGTCGTCGACGGTGACGCCCGACCGCGCGGGCGACGGACCCGGTCGATCAATCCGGAGCCGAAGCAACGGCCGGCGACGGCCCCCGCCCCGCTCCATCTGCACGACCTCGAAGCCGAGGGCTTCGACCGCGCGTTCGATGTCCGCGGAGTCCAGCACGACCCACCCCTTCCGACCGACGTCTTCGGCGAATCCGGCTCGCCCTACTGCAAAAAAAAGTGGGGCCCGTACAGCTTCCCCACTTCGAGTAACGCCATCGCCCGCCGGCCCGCGCGGACGTATGTGGACATGCGATTCCGAACATACGGCAGGCTCCGACCCGCTGCAACAGCAACCGTCGTCTCGGGGCGGAGCGACGAGCGGCGTGACGGCTGGGAGGCCGAAGGAGGCGAAGCTCACTCGACGCCTCGATACGGCTGCTCGTTCACGCCGCCCGCGCCCGGCCTCCCGCCGGTGATGCGCAGCCGGTTCGGCCACGGGACGCTGAGAGGATCGCAAAGCCGCAGATGCGCGTTCGCAAAACCCTCTACTGCGATCGCGGCGTCCTTAGTCTCAGTCTCAAGACGTATTGCTCGTCAAGTGTTCCGCGAAGCACGCCGAACGACGACTCTCTCCCGATCCAACGGAGAGCGATACCCGCCGGGTCGCGAACCTGGCGACGTACTCACCGTCTCTCCGAAAAACATCGTACCTGCGATCCGCCTCGCCTTCGGCTGGCGCATCCAGCTCCACCCAAATGCGCTCGTCGGCTGCGATTCCGAAGCCGTGAAAGGCCAGGGAGGTTTCCGACCTCTCTCGCGACACGCGTACCGATCCCGCCGTGGCTCTCCCGGATTTCGAAAGAGTACGAATCGTTCACGCCCACGACGGTGAGTATGGACTGATCGCCCAGATTATCCGTCGATCCTATTAGCCGACGCATAGATCCTCCGCTTGAGCGCCACGCACTTGCCGTCGCTCTCAAGGCAGCGCCGAACCGCAGCGAGCACTTCATCCCAATGGGCAGACGAATCGGACTGGAAATCATGACGGCCATAATGGCTCCCTGTTCAAGCCAGTAGACAATCTCCGAACTGCCAACACGGCTTCCAACCAGCTTATCGCCACTTGCCGTAATCGTTGAAGTGAGAACGTACAGATCCGTGTTCACGGTGCGTGCGAGTGGTCCCGCCTCGATCCGCCGCCGCGCGAGATCATCGTAAGGCAAACCAGCAGCGCGCTCGCCCGGTCGCTACGCGGCTGCTCCAACGGGATTGCGCCGTCATGCCATTACACTCTTCCGGGAACGTGACGTTGCGCCCACGGTTCGTCGAACTTCGCGACTACGGCTGCGCGACGCCGGGGGCGCACGAACACCCGTGTCACGTCCCCCGTCAACGGGAGGCCACCGACCGAGGCGCGGCCGATTCAGCCACGCAGCCCCAGGAAGGCGGCCATGCGTCCGGCCGTGCCGCCGCTTGCGCGGTGGGAATGAAGGTCGCCGGGGCCGCATGCGGTGCAGAAACGGGAGGTGGTGAGCGCGGCGGGTTCGACGCCGGCCGCCGTGGCCTGGTGGGCGAGGATTTCCCTCAGATCGATTCGGGCGCGCGTGCCGCCGAGGCCGAACGCGGAAAGCACGGGTGTGCCGACCTCGTAGCAGTCCCCACAAATCGCGGGCCCCAGATGGACTCGGAGATCCCCGACGGCGCCGGAGGGGCGGCGATCGAGGCTGCGGGCGAGCCGGGAAATCGCACGGCGGAGAATGCCCGCCGCAGCCCCGCGCCATCCCGCGTGGATCAGCCCGGTGTGCGCGAGTTCCCGGGACCACAGATAGACGGGCACGCAATCGGCCGCGGTCGCGGCCAGAAGCCAACCGGGTCCGTCCGCGAGCTGGCCGTCCACGCGACCCGCCCGGTGGACGGTACAACTCTCCGCGGCCGGGCCGGGCTCGGCTCTGATCTCCCGGAGGTCCGTGCCGTGGACCTGCGTCGGCACCGACACGTGCCGGAAGCCGAGTTCCCGGGCCAAGTCCGAGTAGATCGAGGCCACGCGCTCCGGGGAGGCCTCCGCGACCGCGAGATCCCCGCGCACCGCCGTCGTGATGCCGCACACGAGGTTCGGATCGAGCGACTCCCAGTGCGACAACCGCAGCATGCCGTCCCTCCGGGTCTCCGCGACCTCCGTCATGCGCCTTCCGGCTCCACGAGCTCGATGTGGGCCCCGAGCAGGGCGAGGCGTTCGTGGATGCGCTCGTAGCCACGCTCGATCTGCCCGATGTTGTGCACGCGACTCGGGCCCTCCGCCGCGAGTGCCGCAATAAGGAGCGCCATACCGGCCCGGATGTCGGGACTCTCGAGGTTGGCGCCGCGAAGCGGCGAGGGTCCCACGACGACGGCCCGGTGCGGATCGCAGAGGACGATGCGGGCGCCCATGGCGATCACCTTGTCGACGAAGAACATCCGCGACTCGAACATCTTCTCGTGGATGAGGACGGTGCCGCGGCACTGGGTCGCGGTCACCAGCGCGATGCTGATCAGATCCGCGGGGAACGCGGGCCAGGGCCCATCGTCGATCTTCGGAATCTGGCCGCCGAGGTCGGGCTGGATCTCGAGTTCCCGCCCCGCGCGCACGAGGAGAAGGTCATCGCGCCACGCGAATTCGAGGCCGAGGCGCCGGAATCCCACCTGTAGGGGGTCGAAGTGGGCCGGATCCACGCCGGCGATCCGAAGGGCCGAGCCCGTCGCCGCCGCGAGCCCGATTACGCTTCCGATCTCGATGTGGTCGGGTCCGATGCGGAAGGTCCCGCCCGCCAGCGTCTCCACGCCCTCGATGACGAGCCGCGACGTCCCGATGCCGTCGATGCGGGCGCCGAGCGCGACGAGAAAGCGGCACAGATCCTGCACGTGGGGTTCCGTGGCGGCGTTGCGAAGCTCCGTCGTGCCCATCGCCGTCACCGCCGCGAGCACGGCGTTCTCCGTCCCCGTCACGGACGGCTCATCGAGGAAGACGGACGCGCCGCGGAGATCCGGAGCGCGCAGGACGTAGCGGTCGCCGACGTCGATCGTCGCGCCGAGCGCCTGCAGCGCGAGCATGTGGGTGTCGAGACGGCGGCGCCCGATGAAGTCGCCTCCGGGGTGCGGGAGCTGGCACGACCCCATGCGCGCGAGCATGGGGCCCGCGAGCAGCACCGATCCGCGGATCCGGACGGCCAGGTCCGCATCGGGGATCGCCTGCGGATCCACGCTGGCGGCGTCGAGTTCGAGAACGCCCGGCGCCGTCCAGCCGCCCTCGACGCCGAGGCTGCGGAGAAGCTCGAGCAGCGTCTCCACGTCGGTGATGCGCGGGACGTTCTCGATGCGCACCGGCTCGCGCGCGAGGAGCGTGCCGGCGATGATCGGGAGAGCGGCGTTCTTGTTGCCGGCCGGCGTGAACACGCCGCTCAGCTCGTTTCCGCCCTCGATCCGATAGTACACCGCGCCTCCTCCCGCCCGTTCCCGCATCCGGCCCCAGCACGCCGCAGCGAAAGCCCCGCTGCGTTCGAGCGGCGCTGACGCGGGGGTTTCGCCACGGCCTGCTGGCCGGCGCCGCGCGCCAAAGTAGCCGGCGAACGGAGGGGGGCAAACGTGGCGGTGAACGCTTCCAGCTGAACGGAGGACTCGAGGGGGCAGGGGAGGGCTTCCAGCCTGTCTTGCCCGCTCCCTCAGGGTTGTCTCGAACCTCGCGGCCGGCGCGTTGAAGAGGCGGAACTCCGCGCCTGTCGGATTTGGAGAAGCCATGCTCAGAACGGTTTCGGGCATCGTGGTCGTCTTTGCCCTCGCCTGCACGGATGCGCTGGCTCCGGCGCCCCCCCAGATGATCGCCTTGAACATGCTCGAGGTCTCGGCCGCGCTCGACTTGCTTTCCGAACGCCCGGGCTGGGCCTTCGTCCGCGTGGGCGTGACCATCGAGAACTTCACCGACCAATCAGTGCTCGTCAGGATGCCTAGCGAACCCCGTGCCTGCGTCTTGGTCCGCATCTACCGAGACGGAACCGCCACACCGGACTTCGAGACGCCGGGAGTGGGCTGCCGTGGGCAGGAGCTGCTACGACCTCAAGCGAGGACCCGGCTCCTGGCTGAACCGGCGGTGGCGTTCGGTCCTCCGCCATACCCCACCACCGCCGGAGAGACCTACATCGTCACGGCGCAGATCCTGGACATCGGCATCAACCACGAGCCCCCGCTGAACTCTGACGAGGTGTACGCCGGAACCGTTCGAGTCCAGTGGGGATCACCGCAGTCGTAGTCCCGTCCGCCGTCGCTGCCTGCCTACCTCTTGAGAGTCAAACGTCGCGGCGGACACGGTTGAGCCCCGTGGGAAGCGGGCCTATACTCTCCTCCCGCAACCCTTCCGACTGTCCTCCGGGGGAGCCGCAGTGACCACATTCGAGATCGCGGTCGTGGCCGGGATGGCGGTGTGGCTCGTCGTCGCGCTGGCGATGCTCATCGTCCTGCTGCGCGCGATCCGCCTGCTGCGCGAGACCCGCGAGCCGTTGGGGCGGATCTCGGGCACGGTCACCGACTTGGGGGACCGCCTCAAGCCGGTGCTGCACAACGTCGAACAGGCGAGCGACCAGGCGCGGCGCATCGCGGGCCGGCTCCGGGACGACGCGGACGGCGTGGGACAGGCGCTGAAGAGCGCGAGCGAGTCCACCGGCCGCATGGTGGACCTGGTCGAGGAGCGGGTCGTGGAAGTCGCGGCACTGCTCGCGGTCGTCCAGGAGGAGGCCGAGGAGACGTTCCTCACGACGGCCTCGCTGCTGCGCGGACTCCGGCGCGGCAAGGACAAGGCTTCGACCGCGAAGCGGATGGTTCGGGCCCTGGGGGACCGCGGAGAGTGACGGCCGGGTGCCGGCAGTCCGTGGCAAAACCCCGCGTCAGCGCCGCTCGAACGCGGCGGGGCTCTTGCCACGGGCTGCTTGCCCGCAACCGAACCAGACACCCACGACCCAGCCGCCCACAACGCAGCCGCTCACGGTGCTAGGCCGGGCGCAACCCCGCGAACGCCACGACGACTTTCTTCCGGCCGACCGTCTCGAACGCGATGTCGGCCTTCGCCTCCCTTCCGAAGCCGTACACCTGCAGCACCTCGCCCGCCCCGAAGCGCGGATGTACCACGCGTACGCCCGGGGTAAGCGATAGCGGCACCTGTGAGTCGTCGTAGTCATACTCGAGTTCGCCCGGAGGCGCCGACCCTCCGTCCGCGCGCGAGCCGGCGGCACGACCCGGTCCACGGGCCGTACCCCTCTGCCAAGCGTAGGAGCGGGCTGCCGGCGCACTTCCACCCGCCGGGGGGCGGGCGACCCGGCGGCCGCCCTGGCCACGCCGCCCCCCCCACCTGGGCGGCGCAAGCCGCGGCAGCACGTGTTCCTCCGGGAGTTCATCGAGGAAGCTCGACGGGGCCGAGCGGCTCGCCATCCCCGCCCGCCAGCGGTGGTCCGCATACGTCAGGCTCAGCCGGTCCATCGCGCGCGTGACCCCCACGTAGAAGAGGCGCCGTTCCTCCTCCAGCCCGCCCGGAGCCTCCACCGCCCTCGAGAGGGGAAAGAGACCCTCCTCCAGCCCGCCCAGGAAGACGACCGGAAACTCGAGTCCCTTCGCATTGTGCAGCGTGATCATCGTCACCGCCTCACCGTCGAAGTCCGCCTCATCGAGGTCGGAGCGCAGCGACACGGACTGCAGGAACAACTCGAGATCCGAGGCCTCGGCGGCGGCGCCCTCCACGTCGTCCCGCTCGAATAGCTCCGCTGCGGCGACCAGTTCGGTCACGTTCTCGACGCGGTCCTCGCCATCCTCCTCCGCCGCCAGCGCCGTGCCCAGGCCGAAGGCCGCGACGCACGCCTCGATCGCTTCCCGGGCGCTCCAAGCGGGGAGCGAGACCCGCAGCTCGGCGAGTCGGTGGGAGAACCGCCTTAAGCCGTGCGCCGCCGCCCTCGGGAGGCCGTCTTCGTGCCGCGCCCGCGCCGCGACCGCGGAGAGCGGCTCCAGCGCTTCGCCCTCTCCGGTACCCGCGCGGGCGAGTTCCGCCAGCCGCTCGATGCTCTTCGCTCCGACCCCACGCCTCGGCCACCCCACGGCGCGCAGGAAGGCGGCATCGTCCGCCGGATTCACGAGAAGCCGGAGGTAGGCGAGGACATCCCTCACCTCGCGACGCTCGTAGAACGGGACGCCTCCCACGATCCGGTACGGAACGCCGGAGCGTCGGAACGCCTCCTCGAAAGCCCGCGACTGGGCGTTCGTCCGGTACAGCACCGCGAACTCGTTCAGGTCACGCGCGGGACGGCCCGCCGCGATCCGCGACGACACCCACGCCGCCTCCGCGCGCTCGTCATCGCAGCGGACGACCTCGATCGGATCGCCGGCCTCCCGCTCCGTGCGCAGCCGCTTTGGTTTTCTCGCCAGGTTCCGGGAGATGACGGCGTTCGCGACCTCGAGAATCGACCCCGTCGAGCGATAATTCCGCTCCAGCCGCACGACGTGCGCACCGGGGAAGTCGGCCTCGAAGTCAAGGATGTTCCGGATATCCGCTCCGCGCCATCCGTACACCGACTGATCGTCGTCCCCCACCACACACAGGTTCCCGTGTTTCGAGGCCAACGCTTTCACCATCCGGTACTGGGCGTGGTTCGTGTCCTGGTACTCGTCTACGAGCACGTGCGCGAAGCGGGCGGCGTAGCGGTCCCGCATGCCGTCCACCGTCTCCAGCAGGCGCACCGTCTCGAAGAGGAGGTCGTCGAAATCGTAGGCGTTGCGCCGCTCGAGTTCGCGCTGATACTCGGGATAGACCCTCGCCGCGACCTCCGAGAACAGGTCGAAGTCCTCCGACTCGTACTTCGCCGGACCCACGAGCGCGTTCTTCGCGGTGGAGATCCGGCCGCTCAGCGCCCGGGGCGCCCAGCGCTTGGGATCGTAGCCCGCCGACTCCATCGCATCCTTGAGCGTGCGGATGGAGTCGTCCTCGTCGTATATCGTGAAGGCGCGCGTGCGGGACGTGTGCGGAGCCTCCGTGCGAAGGATGCGCGCGGCGACCGAGTGGAAGGTGCCGATCCACAGGCCCCGCGTGGAACGGCCGATGAATCCCTCGATCCGTTCCCGCATCTCGCCGGCGGCCTTGTTCGTGAAGGTCACGGCGAGGAGGCGCGTCGGCTTCAGCCCCTCCTCGATGAGGCGGGCGGCCCGCGCCGTGAGCACCCGCGTCTTGCCGGAGCCCGCGCCGGCGAGGACGAGCAGCGGCCCCTCGCCGTGTTCGACCGCGTCCCGCTGCTCCGGGTTGAGGCGGAGTCCCCTCACGTCCCCCGTTTCCCGGGACGCTGACGCGGGAGTTCGATCCGGAAGCTCGCGCCCCGCCCCGTGTCCTCGAGGCGGATCGAGCCATCGTGCATGTCTTCGACGATGCGCCGCACGAGGGAAAGGCCGACGCCCCAGCCGTGCTTCTTCGTCGTCACGCCGATGTTGAAGATCTTGTCTCGGAGCGCGGGCGGGATCCCCGGTCCGGTGTCGAGCACCCGGAACACGGAACGCCTGCCGCTCGGGCCGAGGTGGGAGATGACGATCCGGCCGCCCTCCGGGGCGAGCGCGTCGATCGCGTTCTTGATCAGATTCTCAAACGCCCACTCCAGGAGCGTCGGGTTGCCCAGCACCTCCGGCGACTCGGGTTCCATCTCCACCTCGATCTCGATCTTGCCGGTGCGGGAGAGCGTGGGGAGACGCGCCTCGAAGTACTGCCGAAGCTGGAGGGCCATGGCGCGCATGGACATGGGCTCGAGCTTCGGCTTGTGGCCGATGAGTTCGAAGCGGCGCGACACCTTCTGCAGGCGCGTGACATCCGCCGCCATCTCGTCGATGAGGTCCGGTTGCCCCACCTCCGATCCCCGGGGGCGCGGCCGGTCCTCGAGCACCTCCAGCCAGCCGACGAGCGAACTGAGGGGGGTCCCCATCTGGTGCGCCGACTCCCTGGCCATGGCGGACCAGATCCGCTCCCGCTCGCTCCGGAAGGAGAGGAAGAGGAGCCAGCCGCCGCTGCCGAGGATGACGAGGAGCGACGCCGCCTGAAGCCACGGGATCAGGCGAAGGCGGCTCGTAAACTCGGGATCGCCGAAGTGGACCTGCAGGCCGGGCGCCCCGAAGGGCGGCCGCAGCGCGTCGAGTTCGGCCACGAAGTCGCGCAGCGCCTGGTCGTCCGGTTCGCCGGTTGGGCCGAGCGGGAAGTCATCGGGCAGGTGCGCGGAGCTGCTCGGGTTGCCCAGCGTGTCGGTGATCACGATGGGGATCCGCAGCCTCCCGACCTGATTGATGACCTGGTTCGAGGCCTGATTCCAGAGTTCGTTCTGTTCCTCGACCGTGAGGTTGCCGGCCGCGGCCGCGATGCTGATCGCCGTCAACTGCCCGAGGACCGCGGCGTCGAGCCGGCGCTCCTCCGCCTGCTGCCGCGAGAAGACGGCGGACGAGACGAGGACGCTCGTGGACAGAACCGCGAGCAGAAGCGCGCCGCCGCGCCGGTTCCAGAGCCGGATCACCGGCAGCACTCGAGCCGCTCGAACCCGAGATAGGGGTGGAGAATCTCCGGGAGCAGGATCCCGTCTCCCTCGCGGAAGCCCGTCTCGAACAACACCACGAGGAGCCGTGCCAGCGCCAGCGCCGAACCGTTCAGCGTATGCACGTGGGCGGGGCGTCCCCCGCGCTCGCCCCGGAAGCGGATATCGGAGCGCCGCGCCTGGAAGTCGCCGTACGACGAGCAACTGGACACTTCGAGCCATGCCTCGACGCCGGGAGCCCAGATCTCCAGGTCGTACGTGATCGCGTTCGCGAAGCCGAGATCTCCCAGCGGGAGCAGGATCCGGCGGTAGGGGACTTCCAGCAGCTCGAGCACGCGCTCCGCGTGGCGGGTCAACAGCTCCAGTTGCGCCTCCGAGTCCTCGGGCCGGCAGATGCGGACGATCTCCACCTTGTCGAACTGATGAACCCGGAGGAGCCCCCGCGTATCGCGGCCCGCGGCGCCGGCCTCGCGCCGGAAGCAGGGCGTGTGCGCGACGTACGCCAGCGGCAGGTCGCCCGCGGACAGGATCTCTCCCCGATGCAGATTCGTGAGGGGCACCTCGGCCGTGGGCACGAGGAAGAGGTCGTCGGGATCCGTCCGGTAGGCGTCGTCCTCGAACTTGGGGATGTGCCCGGTCCCCACCATCGAATCCCGCGAGACGACGAGGGGGGGCAGTACTTCCAGGTATCCGTGCTCGCGGACGTGGAGGTCGAGCATGAACTGAACGAGCGCGCGGCTGAGACGGGCGCCGCCGCCGACGAGGAGCGGAAAGCCGGAACCCGCGATCTTCGCCCCGCGCTCGATATCGAGGGCGGGCGTCCGTCCTCCCGGCAGTGCGGCGCCGCCGGGATCCGTATAGCCGTGCGTCGCCCCGAGGATCCAGTGGGGTGGCACCTCGTCCCTCCGCGGGGCGCCCCATTCCGCGACCGTCGGCCCCTCCCCCTCCTCGCCGGGCGGGACGCGAGGGTCTGGGACGTTCGGGATGCGCAGGAGCTGATCGCGCAGCTCCGCCTCGGCGCGCGCGAGATCCGCGTCGAGAACCTTGATCCGCGCGGCCACGCGGCGCATGGCCTCGATGTCCGCCGCTGCGTCCTCTCCCCTGCCCTTCGCGGCGCCGATCGCCTTCGACGCCGTGTTCCGCTCGGCCTTGAGGACTTCCACCTCCCGGATCAGGCGACGGCGGCCCTCATCCGTGCGCAGCGCCGCCTCGGCGAGCCCCGCGGCGCGCTCGTCGCCGCGCTTCCGCATGGCGTCGCGCACGAGTTCGGGGTCGTCGCGGAGGGTTCGGAGGTCAAGCATGTTTGGCAGCCCGTGGCGGGGCGGGATCGGCTGGACGGCGCGTCACAACGAACCGTGCGTTCCCGGTTCGAGGACGATGTCGCCGCAGTTGGGGTTCACCAGGTGGCGGAAGGTGATCGTGCCCTCTTCGGGATCGATGGCGAGAATCTGCAGCTTCGCGTAGCGGCTGCAGGCGAGAAAGTTGTTAGGGTCGACGCGGCTGCGGGCGATGAGCACGTCCCCCGGCCGGACCTCGATGGGTTCGTTCAGGGTGTACCCGTCCTCCGGGGCCTCGAGCACGGCGTCGAAGCGTTCGCCGGTGATCTGCAGACCCGCGTCCGTTACGCTGTCCGCCACCGCCGAAAAGGGGACGAGTTCCGGTGCCCCGGCCCGGATCCGAAAGAGGAAATCCCAGTTCAGCGTCTGGTCTACGCGAGCCGGGACCGCGAGTACGATGTCGAACGCCGGAGGATCCTCGAGGCGACCCATCACATAGTCGTACAGCGTGACCTCGGTCGGCGTGAGCGGAACATCGCCGAGGAAGGCATCGAACGGATCGTCGCAGGCGGTCACCGCGAGCGCGAGGATCAGCGCTCCGAGCCGGACGGACGGACGGGTTCGGTGTCGGGAGAACATGGTGCGAAAAATGTCGCCCGGGGGGGTCCGGGGCAAGAAAAAACAGCCGGACGAAGGGGGATCGGGCGGCCAAGCCGGCGACGTGGCGCGGCACCCGCGGCGTCCGTAGCTTGGCCGCGTCGCGGCACCTGCGGGCGTCCGTAGCTTGGCCGCGCCGCGGCCGGCCCGCGGCGGGAAGATCCCTCCGCGCGCGAAGGGCGGTTCGGAGGACGGGAGGGAGGCTCTGTCGGTGCACCCCGAGGCGTACTGCGCGGTCCTCGCGGGCGG
This sequence comes from Candidatus Palauibacter poriticola, assembly GCA_012270965.1. Classification (GTDB taxonomy): domain Bacteria; phylum Gemmatimonadota; class Gemmatimonadetes; order Palauibacterales; family Palauibacteraceae; genus Palauibacter; species Palauibacter poriticola. Next base: position 107,655 of record JAAXHJ010000055.1, on the reverse strand, counting down.
GATCGGTCGCCGGTTCTGGCCCGCGTCGACCCCGGCCCGTCCGAAGCAGCTCCTGCCCCTCGCCGGCCCCGCCCCCCTGATCGACGATACGCTCGCCCGCGCCGTCGCGCTGGTGGGCGCCCCGCGCGTCCGCGTCGTCGCGGCGGAGCGTCTGGTGAGGCTCATGCGCCCGAACCTGGATGCGGCGAGCGTCGACGCGCTCATCGAACCGAGGGCGCGCGGAACCGGGCCGGCCCTCGTCTGGGCCGCCTCCGAAATCGAGCGGGCTCAACCCGGAGCCCTGATGATCTCCATGCACGCGGACCACCGCATCGAGCCCCCGGAGGCGCTAGCCGAGACGCTGCGGCCGGCCCTCGAGGCGGCCCGGGAAGGATACCTGTGCTGCGTCGGCGTGCGGCCGGACCGCCCCGAGACCGGGTTCGGGTATCTGGAGACCGGGCGAGAGACCGCGTCCGGCGCGCGGGAGGTGCGGCGCTTCGTGGAGAAGCCGGATCCCACCACGGCCCGCGAATACCTGCAGTCGGGACGCTTCCTGTGGAACTCGGGCATCTTCGTGTGGCGGGCGGCCGATCTGCTCAAGGCCGCCCGGCGCTACGCGCGCGAACTCGCGGGGGCGTGGCCAGCGCTCGCACGCGGCGACGCGGAGGGGTTCTTCACGCGCGCCGAGCCCGTCGCGATCGACGTCTGCGTTATGGAGCGAGCCGAGCGGGTGGCCGCCGTCGAGGCCCGATTCGCCTGGGACGATCTCGGCGTGTGGAGCGCGCTCCTGCGCTCCCCGGAGGTGGACGAGGCCGGGAACGCTGCGGTCGGCTCGGCGCGTCTGTTCGACGCGGCGGACAACGTCGTGTGGACGGAATCCCGCCGGGCCACGGTCATCGGAGTGTCGGGTCTCGTCATCGTGGAGGCGAACGGCGAACTCCTCGTCATGCCGCGCGAACAGGCCGCCGGACTCGACGCCCGTCTGCGGAAGATCGACGCGGACTCCTCCTCCTCAGATCCACCACCTTGACGACGCTCGTCATGTTCGACGACGGGTGGGCGGACGGGTGGGCCCCCTTCGCGCTCGTCCGGCCGTGCGGCGAACTCGTCTTCGGCCGCTGGACGTTGCGCGAGCGGCTGGAGCGGGTCGCGCGAAGGCGCGTCGCCGGTCACGTGACGCGCCCGTGGCTGCGCCGCTACGCGGAGCCCGGAGCGCCGCGCTGCCTGGACGCGGACGGGCTGTCCGCGCCCTGTACCGTCTGGAACGCCCGGGCCGTGCCGTCGCTCGGTGCGGCGTGGAGCGACGCCCCCGCCAACCTGTGGGTCGCCGACCGGCTGGCCGGCGTTCAGCTCGGCGCCGACGCCGAGCCGCCTCGGGCGGACTGGTTCGCCGCGCCCCGTCCGCGGCCCGGGCTGCCCGACCGCGCGCTGCCCGGCGCCTGGCTTCGACACCCGTGGGACCTCGTGTCCGCCGGACCCGACCGGCTGGCCGCGGACCTGGTGGCCGAAACCGGACCGGGCGCGGAGGCGCCGGAGCTGCCGGGCGGCTGCTGGCGCCTCGGCGACGCCCCGATCCGCCTCGGCGAGGAGACGCAAGTAGAACCCGGCGTGCTCTTCGATGCGCGCGAGGGTCCGATCGAACTCGGTCCCGGCGTTCGGGTCCGCAGCGGCACCCGTCTCGGGGGGCCGCTGTACGCGGGAGCCGGCTCGCGGCTTCTGGGCGGCCACATCTCGCACTTTTCGGGGGGGGGCCACTCCCGCGTGCGGGGCGAGGTCGAGCGCGTCACGACGCTGGGCTATTCGAACAAGGCGCACGACGGCTTTCTCGGACATGCGTACCTCGGCCGCTGGGTGAACCTCGGGGCGGCCACGGTCAACAGCGATCTCAAGCACAGCTACGGCTCGATCCGGGTGGGGCGGCCCGGCGCGCGCCGGGACACCGGACTCCTGAAGTTCGGCTGCCTGGTCGGCGATCACGTGAAGACCGGCGTCGGCACCCGGCTCGAGACCGGCACGGTCGTCGGCGCGGGCTCGAGCCTGTTCGGAGCGGAGCCGCCGCCCCGGTGGGTGGAGCCCTTCTCATGGGGGGATGGGCGGAGCATGGAGCCCCACCGTCGCGGCGATTTCCTCTCCACCGCCGTCCAGGTGGCCGAGCGCCGGGGACTCGAGGAGACGCCGGAGTTCCGCGACTGGCTGGGCGATGTCTGGGACGAGGCCAGAGGCTCGTGAGCCTGTCCGTCGCGTCGCTGGGTTCGGGGAGCCGCGGCAACGCCTTCCTCGTGGAGGGCGACCAAGCCCGCGTGCTCGTCGATGCGGGGTTCTCGGGCGTTCAACTCGCCCGCCGGCTCGCCGCACTCGAGGTGGAGCCCGAGGCCATCGATCTCGTCGTCGTCACACACGAGCACCGGGATCACGCCGCGGGGATCGGCATCGGAGCGCGCCGCTGGGGGTGGCGGCTCGCGATGAACCCTCCGACCCGCCGCGCCTGCGCCCCCCTCCTGCGCGGGGAGGAGCGCTGCGAAGACTTACCACCCACGGGACTCGAGGTCGGCGACCTCTCGATCGAAGCCGCCCCCACCGCGCACGACGCCGCGAAACCCGTCGCCATCACGGTCCTGCACCGGCCCACCGGCCTGCGGGTGGGGATCGCGACGGACCTGGGGAGGCCGACGACGCCCGTCCGCGCGGCGCTCCGCGAATGCGCCTTTCTCGTCATGGAAGCGAACCACGACGAGCATCGTCTCCGCGCCGCCTCCTATCCCTGGCGGGTCAAGCAGCGGATCGGGGGCAGCCGCGGACACCTCTCCAACCGCCACGCGGCCGAGTTCGCGCGCGAACTCGCGCACCCCGGACTGGCCGGGATGCTGCTCGCCCACCTAAGCCAGGAGTGCAACGACCGGGAACTCGCCCTCGACCGGGTCGCGGAAGGTCTGGCACCGGCGGGATACGATGGACTACTGGACGCCGCCGCCCAGGGGGAACCCACCCCCCCCTACGACGTGGTCGCGCTCGCGAGGGCTCGCGCCGACGCCGAACAGCTCTCCCTCCCTATCTGACTAGCACCCTCAGCACGTCGTTGCCCACGGCCCACAGCATGAGGAGTAGGACGAAGACCATCCCCACGGTCGTGAACCGCACGCGCGCCTGGACGCTGAGCGCTCGGCCACGGACCGCCTCGATCCCCAAAAAGAGCAGGTGTCCCCCGTCGAGGACGGGAATCGGCAGCAGATTGAAGATGGCGAGGTTGACGCTGATGATCGCCATGAAACTCAGGAGTTCCCAGAACCCCGCGCGCGCGGCGCGGCCCGAAATCTCGCCGATCAGGATGGGGCCGCCGACCTCCCGCGCCGAGCTGCGTCCGGTGACCAGATCCCCCAGGAACTGAAGGACGGCGCCTCCCCAGTAGGCCGTATTCGACCACCCGCGCTCCAGCGCCTCGACGGGGCCCGCCCGGCCTCTCTCGGCACCGATGGTAATCCCGACGCGCCCCACCGTCCTCGAGGCTCCGATGAGATCCGAGTACTGCTCGACCATCTCGGGCGTCGCGACGAAGGTGATTCGCTCTCCTTCCCTCTCCACGACGATGTCGACGGGTTCGCCGGCGCGCCGCTCGATCCGCATCGTCACCTGGGCGGGATCGTGCACCGCGCCGCCATCCACGCTCCGGATCAGATCGCCGCTCCGAAGTCCCGCCTCCGCCGCAGGCGACCCGGGCGCGACATCGGCGATCCGCGGCTCGAGCACGCCACGCCCCATCGCGATCGCCGCGAAGGCGACGACCGCGAACATCCAGTTCATGATGACGCCGGCCGAGATGGCGAGCGTGCGGGCCCAGAGCGGCTTCCCGTCGAAATCTCCGGGCCCCGGGGCCGCCGCGCGCCGCGCCGTCTCATCCGGGCCGGCTCCGCCCTCGAGCGTCGAGGTCACCTCCTCGTCCGCCATCCCCGCCATCCTCACGTAGCCGCCGAGCGGGATCCACGAGAGGACATACTCCGTTCCACCCTGTCGGAACCCCACCATCTTCGGGCCCAGGCCGATCGAAAACCGCGGCACGTCGATCCCGACGCTTTTCGCGGCAGCGAAATGCCCCAGCTCGTGCACGAAAATGAGCACGCCCAGGACAAGGATGGTTACCAGAATCGTTACGATCACTCAGCGTCTCCCGACGTGGATTCCCCATGTGAGTCGCGGGCGATGGCGCGGGCCCGGGTGTCGACGCGCCGCGCATCATGCACCGATTCGATGGCGCGCGACGAGAACCGGTCCAGCGTACGAAGCACGATATCGGCGAGTTCCCCGAAGCCGACATCTCCGCGGAGGAACCTCTCGACCGCCACCTCGTTGGCCGCGTTGAAGGCCACCGGAAACTCGCCCCCCGCCCTTCCCGCCGCGACCCCCGCCCCGAAGAGGGGGAAATCCTCCTCCCGCACCGGTTCGAACTCCAGCGGACCATCCCGCACGGGGTCGAAGCCCGTCTCCCGGCGCGCGTCATCCAGCCGGTCGGGGTAGCCGAGAGCCCACAGGATCGGAATCTCCATCGAGGGCCGGCCCAGTTGCGCGAGCGAGGAACCGTCCCTGAACTCGACGAGGGAGTGGACGATCGACGTGGGGTGGACGACGACCTCGATGCGCTCGTAGGGGAGGTCGAACAGCGTGTGCGCCTCGATGACCTCGAGCGCCTTGTTCACCAGCGTTGCGGAGTCGATCGTGATCTTGGCTCCCATCGACCACGTGGGGTGGCGCAGGGCATCGGCCGGCGTTGCGGTGGCGAGTCGCCGTGCCGGCCACTCGCGGAAGGGGCCGCCCGAAGCCGTGAGGGTGACGCGCGCGACCTCCGACCCGGGACGCCCCGCCAGACACTGGTGCACGGCGGAGTGTTCGCTGTCTACCGGCAGGAGTTCACCGCCGCCGCGGCGCAGCGCCCGCATCACGAGGTCTCCTCCCGCCACGAGCGACTCCTTGTTGGCGAGGGCGAGCCGCTTCCCCGCTTCCAGCGCCGCCAGCGTGGCGTCGAGCCCGGCGAACCCGACGACCGCATTGAGTACGATGTCGACCCCGGGCGACCCGGCGGCTTCCGCGAGCGCGGCGGCCCCAAAGCGCCATTCTCCGGCCCAGCGCGGCGCGAAGTCGTCCGGCGGTGGCGTCCCGAGCACGACGAAGTCGGGATCCCGGTCGAGCGCGAGCGCATCGAGCGCCTCCCAGCGGCGATTCGCCGTCAGGACGGCGGCGCGAAACCGCCTCGGGTGGCGGCGGATGACCTCGAGCGTGCCCCCGCCGACGGAGCCCGTGGCGCCGAGAACGGCGATGTGCTTCAAGTCCCGGCCTCCGGGAAACGCGGTCCGTCTCCGGCGGCCGTCACGCGAGGAGAAGGAGGAAGAGGAACGCGCCCGGGACCGCCCACAGGATGGCGTCGAGCCGGTCCAGCATCCCCCCGTGCCCGGGGAGCAGGCCCGACGAGTCCTTCACCCCGCACTCGCGCTTGAGGGCGGACTCCGCGAGATCCCCGATGATCGCCAGCCCCGTCACGACCAGCCCGAAGGCCAGCGTGGAGACGGTGCCCAGAACCCAAACCTCCCGAAGCAGGAACCGCGGATAGAGGACCGCGGTGGCGACGCCGGCCAGCAGCGCGCACACGGCTCCGGCCACCGTCTTGTTGGGGCTCACGCGCGGCGCGAGCGGGCGTTTCCCGAGGGCTCGTCCGCCCAGGTAGGCCGCGGTGTCGGCAAGCCACGTGATGACGATCGGAAGGAGGAAGAGAAGCGTGCCGGCCATCCGCCCGGCACCCGTATCGTCGACGGGGGCGAGCGGGAGTCCGCCCTCGCGCAGGGGGAGGCCGAGCGCGAGCAGTCCTCCGACGTAGAAGACGCCGAACGTCGTGCAGGCGGCGGCCCGGATCGGCCGCTCCGCAAGGTCCACGGTCGCGAGCGCGAGCGCGGGGAGGGCGAGCACCAGGCCCGCCGCATAGAAGCCGCCGCCCTCGAGACCCCCCGCGAAGACGGCAAACGGGAAGAGGAAGGCGGCCACCGCTCCCGGCAGCGCGAGCACGCGCGTCCCCGTCCCCCGCATCATCGCCGCGAATTCCCTGAAGCCGAGCGCGGCCGCCGCGCCCAACCCCGTGACGAAGACGACCCCCCCGGCGTAAACCACCAGCGCGCAGAGGGGGACTCCGACGCCTGCCACCGCGAGTCTCTTGCGAAGGTTGGGGGTCATGGTGAACCCGGCCGCCTCACGTCTTCACCAACCCGAATCTCCGCTCGCGGCGCCGGTAGTCGACGAGCGCGCCGAACAGGTGCTCGCGGGTGAAGTCGGGCCACAGGACATCCGTCACGAAGAGTTCCGCGTACGCGAGCTGCCAGAGGAGGAAGTTGGAGATGCGCTGCTCCCCCGAGGTGCGGATCAGAAGGTCCGGATCCGGCCAGTCCCTCGTCAGGAGTTCGGCCCCGAAGCGTTCGGCGTCGATCTCCTCCGGGGCCAGCTCGCCCTCCAGGCAGCGCCGCGCGAGCGTTCGCGCCACCCCCGCGAGTTCCGCCCGCGATCCGTAGCTAATCGCGAGGTGCACTTCCAGCGCCGTCCCGCCCTCCGTCGACGCCTCGAGTTCGGAGATCGCCCGCCGGGCCTCCTCCGGAAGCCTAAGCCGGTCACCGAACACGGTCACCCGGATGCCGTGCTTGACCAGAGCTTCGCGCTGGCTCCTCACATACTCCTGGAGGAGCGTCATCAGCGCCTCCACCTCGATGGAGGGCCGGAACCAGTTCTCATCCGAGAAGGCGTACAGGGTGAGGTGGGCCACGCCGGCCTCCGCCGCCCCCTCGATGATCTCGCGCACCGCCGTCATGCCCGCGCGGTGCCCCTCCCATCTCGGCAGGCCACGCCGTCTCGCCCAGCGGCCGTTCCCGTCCATGATGACGGCGACGTGGACCGGCACCTCCCCCTGCCGCACGGTCTCCAGGGCGGCCGTCGCGCCACTCGTGTTCGCGCTCATGCGGCCCAAGCTCGCCCCGTGTGGGCGGGGGTGTCAAAACGGGCCGCGATCAGTCGATCACCGGCCGGCCTCGCGCGGCGCGCCGCATGCGGGGCGCCCCGCCGAGGAAGGAGTAGGCCTCGTATCCGGCGCGTTGCATGACCTCGGCCAGATAGGCCGTGCGCACGCCCTCCGCACAGCAGAGCACGTACGTCGCGGCGCGATCGAGTTCGCCGAAGTTCCGCTCGAGCTGCGGGAGGTCGCGGAGCGTCGCCCCGGGCCAGTGCCAAGCCTCGAACGCCTCGCGGGGGCGGGTGTCGAGGATGATCGCTCCGTCGGGCACCTCGGCCACGTACAGCGACGCCCCGACCATGGATTCCGGACGCAGGGCGCGCACATCGTGCACGGCCGCGCCGGCGACCGCTTGGTCGAGTTCCTCGAAACCCACAGCCGCCTCCTGCGCCTCGGCGGCCTCCGGCGACGACGCGGTGACGGGCCGTTGCGGCACGAGGTCGCAGTACTCGCGCACGCGGGCGGACAGATCATGGGTGCCGATCTCCCGCGCCCGGTCGAGGATCTCCTCCTTGTGGAATCCGAGCAGGGGGCGCAGCACCGGGAGCGCGGAGGCGCTCTCGATCGCGCGGAGGTTGCGGAGCGTCTGCGAGGAGACCTGCCCGACCGACTCGCCCGTGACGATCGCCTCGGCCCCGATGCCGTCCGCGATCCTCGCCGCCGCCCGAACCATCATCCGCTTGAGGACAACCTGCAGGTACGCGGGCTTGGCGCGGGCCCGCATCGCCTCGACGACCGGGCCGAACTCGAGGACGTGCAACCGGGGCCGCGTCCCGTAGCTCCAGCGATCCGCCAAGATCTTCGTGACCTCCACCACCATCCGCTCGTAGGCGCTCCCGCCGAGGTTGCAGAACACGTAGTCGAGGCGAATCCCCCGGCGCAGCGCCATCCAGGAGGCGACGGCCGAATCGAAACCGCCGGAGATGAGGGCGAGGGCGTGTCCCTGCACTCCGAGCGGCAGGCCGGACGCTCCGCGGATCCTGTCCTCGAAAAAGAAGACCCGTTCGTCGCGGACTTCGACGAACACGGTGATGTCGGGTTCGCCGAGGTCCACGGTGGCGCCGGGGTTGAGGGCCGCCCCGAGACGCTGCTGGATGTCGGAGGAGGAAAAGACGTGCGAGCCGGAGCGGCGCGCCCGCACCGCGTAGCTCCGGCCCCGCACGGACTCGGCGAAGAGGGCCGTGCCCGTGGCGACGACCGTATCGAGGTCCGCCTTGCACTCGCCGGCCAGCACGGAACAACTGGATACGCCGAAGGTGCGCTGGAGCGGGTCGAGGAAGGCCGCGTCCGGGCCCTCGACGTGGAAGCGGCTCCAACCGGAGTTGAGGGCGGCGTCGACCCCTTCGGACTCGAACGCGTCGCGCAGGTTGACCGCGAGCCGGTTCTGGAAGCGTGCCCGCGTCCGGCGCGCCTTGGTCGACAGCTCGCCGGAGAAGCGCACGAGGGCCCGGACGGGCCCGGCTCCGAGTTCGTGTTGCACCGCCATAAAGAGTGGCAGGGGGGGGATTTGAACCCCCGACCCAGGGCTTATGAGTCCCTTGCTCTACCAGGCTGAGCTACCCTGCCATGCTTGTGGGTCCGCTATCCTACACGTCGTGGCGCGCGAGGCAAGCCGCCGGCCGGGGGGAAGGCCGCCGGCCCCGGGAAAGCGGCCGACCCCGGGAAAGCGGCCGGCCCCGGGAAAGCGGCCGACCCCGGGAAGCGGCCGGCCCCGGGAAAGCGGCCAGCCCCGGGAATCCTCGAGGGTTCGCCACTCACGGAGGAATGTTTGCCCGGGGCGGCGACTCGGGAGGATCGCTTCGGTCTCCCAACTCGACAAACCGCACGAGGATCTCGTCGGGACGGACGAATCCGTACCGTTCCCGCGCCACGCGCTCGATCGCCCACGAGTTCGACACGAGACTGTCGGCCCAGGCCCGGATCGCCGCGAGTTCGTCTTCGCGGACCGCACTCTCCGCTCGCCGCGATTCGATCTGCCGCTCGAGCCGTACCAAGTCGGCTCTCGTGTACTCTCCACCCGCCATCCAGTAGTAACCCGCGCCGATCAAGGCGATGAACGCGATGGCCCGTGCGAGTCGACGGTCGGCCGCCCCCGCCATCATCGGCCTCCGTACACGGCGGACCCCGGATAGGTTGCCCTCGAGCCCAGCCGTTCTTCAATCCGCAGCAGTTGGTTGTATTTCGCGACGCGTTCCGAGCGGCAGGCGCTTCCCGTCTTGATTTGTCCGGCGTTCGTCGCCACGGCGAGGTCCGCGATGAAGGTGTCGGCCGTCTCCCCCGAGCGGTGCGAGATGACGACGCCGAAGTTCGCCTCCGCAGCCAGACGGATCGCATCCAGCGTCTCGCTCACGGTCCCGATTTGATTGAGCTTGATGAGGATCGCGTTCCCTGTTCCGGCCTCGATACCGCGCGCCAGACGATCCACGTTGGTCACGAAGAGGTCGTCTCCAACGAGTTGAACGCGGTCTCCGAGCCGGGACGTGAGGGTCGCCCATCCGTCCCAGTCGTCTTCGTGGAGCCCGTCTTCGATCGAGACGATGGGATATGCGTCCAGCCACTCCTCATAGAGCGACGCGAGGGCCTGCGCGTCGAACTCCCCGGCCTCGCCGGCGCTCGCGAGCCGGTACGTCCCGGCCTCCGCGTCGTAGAACTCCGACGCGGCGCAATCGAGCGAGAGCGCGACCTCCGCCCCGGGCTCGTAGCCCGCGTCGACGATCGCGGCCACGATGAGATCGAGGGCTTCGCGGTTCGAGGACAGATCCGGCGCCACCCCGCCCTCGTCCCCGACGGCGGTCGAATACCCGGCATCCGACAGTCGGCGCCTCAGCGCGTGGAACACCTCCACCCCAACCCGAAGACCGTCGGAGAAACACCGTGCGCCGAGCGGCAGAATCATGAACTCCTGGATGTCGATCGTGTTGTTCGCGTGCGCGCCCCCATTGAGGATATTCAGCATCGGAACCGGGAGGACGTGCGGATCTTCGCCGCCGAGGTGCCGGAAGAGGGGCGTCTCCGTCGCGGCTGCGGCCGCGCGCGCCGCCGCCATGGAAACGGCAAGGATCGCGTTCGCCCCGAGGCGACCCTTGTTCGGCGTGCCGTCGAGCGCGATGAGCGCGGAGTCGAGGCCGCGCTGGTCGGAGGCTTCACATCCCCGCACCTCAGCGGCGATCTCCCCGTTGACGTGCGCGACCGCGCGTCGCACGCCCTTGCCGCCGTAGCGCGCGGGGTCGCCATCGCGCAGCTCGATCGATTCGTGCTCTCCAGTCGATGCGCCGCTCGGTACGGCGGCGCGGCCGATCGCGCCGCTTTCCAAGTGCACATCGGCCTCGACCGTCGGGTTGCCGCGTGAATCGACGATCTCGCGGCCCACGACGCGGGCGATGGCCGTCACGGAACGGTTCGGCTTCGGCGATGTACGGGACGGTTCATGCAGGCGAGCCCCCTCCCCCCGGCGATCTCGGCGATCGCGTCTTCCTCCACCCGCACCGGAAGATAAGGCCCCGCGGCCCGGGAACAAATCGCGGTGGCCATCCCGCGATCAGGCGGACTTCTCCCGCCAATGCACGTCGGCGCCCAACTGCGGTTGGGCGCTTGGGCCCGCCGAGGCCCGTCCCTCTGGCGAACACCCAGCCCGTCGCGTCACGGGCGGCGGGCAGGCTCGGGTCGGGGCCGCTTCAGGCGGTCGCTCGGCACGGGCCATCCGAGAAGCGGACGATCCGCGGCTCAGCCCCGCCCTCAACGCCCCCGTCAACGATCTCGATGACGGGTGCCGACCCTGCCGGCGGGGTGCTGACGAACGCCGCCCCGAGCGGCGCGCGGACCCACTCGGGGCACACGGCGCGTACCCCGGCGTGACGAGTCGATGCGATCCAAACGGTGTCGCCGCTCCAGAACAGGCTGGCATCCCCTCGCGGAGACAGCGCGCCGCCGCGAACGAAGATGTGCCCGGGCATTAGCCGCCTACCGGACTCGGTCATCACCGGACGGCCCGCCTGCGCGCACACACTCCCATCCGCCGCGATCCACGCCGCTCAGCAGATGGCAATCAACCCCTTGTGCGACGGAAACGAACCCAAGCCCGGATGAGGCTCCAACCCGCCGAACCCAAGCCCGACCGCCTTCGCATGATTCGCTCCCCGCCAGTGTCCGCGCTCACAAAGGGATCCGGCCACCCTCGCCGTGAAACTTCGACTCAACACGGCACCGAACAATCGGCGAAATCGGCTGAATCCCGCAAGAGTGGTCTTGCCCTCCGCACGGGCCCCGAACGGCGGGAACACCGTGACCGGCAAACAACCGACGGCGGCTCGCGAAGCCGGTGGCTCCGGCAGGCGACCATCACGGCCTCGACTTCCGGGCCGGCGCGACAAGCTCGCCAGCCGAGTCCACGACGCGGACACGTCCGCCCACCGCCGAAACACGGGATGGGGGGCCGCCGCGGATTAAGCGGACGCGCCGCCGCCAGCGCCTCCCTCGGGGAGCATCGCCTCGATGGCGGCGCGGGTCTTGCGCATCAAGGTCGTACGGTCGGCCGGTTCCGCTCCGTCCAACCGAATCGCGGGCCCCAGCCGCACGGTGATCGAGCCGGGGCTCACCCTCTTCGCGCCGGGCGGATAGACGCGCTGGCCGCCATCGATAGCGGCGGGAACCAGGGGTGCCCGCGTCTCCAGCGCGAGAGCGAAGGCACCTCGCCGGAAAGGCCCCAGCCGACCGTCCCGCGACCGGGTCCCCTCGGGAAACAGCACGAGAGTCAACTGCTCGGCCCGCATCCGGTCGCCCGCCCTCCGGAGCGTCTCCCGCGCGCGGCGGGGCCGGTCGCGGTCGATGAGCACATGCCCCGTGGAGCGCATCCCCACCGAGAGCATCGGAATGTTCGCCAACTCCCGCTTCGCGATGAAGCGCACGGAGGCGGGGAGGCCGGCGATGAGCACCCAGATATCGAAATAGGACTGGTGGTTCGCGACGACGATCTGGACCCCGGACGGGTGGAGGTGCTCGAGGCCGTGGACCGTGACGGGCACGCCCGCGGCCGAGAGGACGGAGCGGGCCCAGGCCCGGTTGGCCCGATCCATCCAAACGCGGCCGCCTCCGAGGAGAGAAGCCGCGGCCGCCAAGGCTCCGCAGAAGGTCGTCGAAAGCGCGAGCGTGGCGTAGAAGATCGCCGTCCTGATCAAGGCCCGGCCTCGAAATGGTCGAACCCGCCGAGGAGCGCCGCATGCGACCGCCCGCTCACGGTCAGCCCCTCCCCCTCGTGTGCGCTCCCGATGCGTGTGAGGGGGAGACCGAACGCGACGGCGAATGCCCGCTCCGTCCCCCGCATGGCCCCGGCTGGAACGGCAAGTAGCAGCTCGTAGTCCTCACCGCCCGCCAGAAGGAGGCGTTCCCCGGCCGGCGCGTCGCGAAAGCCGTCGAGGACGGGGGCGGCCGGGAGGCGATCCGCCTCGACCTTCAGAGCGACCCCGGACGCCGCCGCCAGATGGCGCGCATCCCGCATCACACCGTCCGAGAGGTCGATCGCGGCGTGGATCGGGACTCGGTCCCGGAGCCACAACATCTCGTCGATCCGCGGGCGCGGGCGGTCGAAGGCCCGGCGGGCCCGAGGCTCCGGCTCCAGCCCACGTTCCAAGTCGCGCAGGGCGGCCGCGGCCGCGCCGAGTTCGCCGGTCACCCACAGCTCGTCGCCCGGACGCGCCCCGCCACGCGTCGTCGGGGCCACCGCGGTACCGATGACCGTAAGGTCGAGAAAGGCGGGACCCGGCGACGCGACGAGGTCGCCGCCGAGGATCTCCGCACCGGCCCGGGCGGCGATCTCTCCCACGCCCCGTCCGAGGGCCGCGGCGATCTCGACGTCCAGCTCGGGGGGCAGCGCCGCCGCGACGACGAGGCCGACGGGAGTCGCCGCCATGGCCGCGAGATCGCTCAGCGCCGACGCGGCCGCGCGGTACCCGATCATCTCCCACGTCATCCACTCGCGGCGAAAGTGGACCCCCTCCACGCTCGCGTCGCAGCTCACCACGACCTGCGCGCCATCCGGAGGACGAAAGGCCGCGGCGTCATCGCCGACCGGCAAGGTGACGCCGACGCCCCCGTCCCCGCTGCCCCCGTCCCCGCTGCCCACATTCCCGCGGCCCACGTCCGTGCCGGCTCCGTCCAGAAACGCCCGGATGCGCGCCGTTTCGGGCCCCTCCGCGAGCGCCGGACCGGTGAGGCTCATCCGGCCCGGTTCCCGGTCGCGGCGGCACCGCCCTCCGGCCCCCGGGGTCGCCGTCCCGGCACGGCGGGCAGGGCGAGGTTGACCCCCGGCCAAGCTCCGGGCCGCAGTCCCCGCAGCGCCCGGCGCGCGGCCGGCAGCACGTCCGGCAGGTCCGCCGCCGATCCGCCGATCTCGTCCACGCCGCGCAGCGTGGCGAGAGCCGTGAGCGTCAGGGCGGCGGACGCCGCGTCGGCGGGACCGAGGCCGGACGCCAGGCAGGCGCCGCACACGCCGGTCAGCACGTCGCCCATGCCGCCGCTCGCGAACGCCGGACTCACGAGCGTTGTCGCGCGCAGTTCGCCCTCCGGCCGCGCCACCCACGTCGGCGCGCCCTTGAGCAGCACGGTCGCCCCCGTCGCCTCGGCCAGCCGCCGGGCCGCGGCCGGCGCATCGGCGCGCACTTCGCCGACCGATGTTCCGAGCAGCCGCGCCATCTCGCCGGGATGCGGCGTCAGGAGCACCGAGCGGAGCGGAGCCAGCGGACCGAGCGGCGCCCCGGCCTCCGCCGCCTCGGCCGAGAGCACGTTTAGAGCGTCCGCATCGAGGACGAGCGGGGCGGACCCCTCCTCCAGCACGCGCCGCAGCAACTCGGCCCGCTCCGGTCCCGCCCCCAAGCCCGGTCCGACCGCGAGCGCGCCGGCCCAGTCCAGCGCCGACCGCACCGCCTCGGAGGCGGACCAGTCCACGAATACGGCCTCCGGCACGCCGGTCTGCACGATGCCCCGGTTCGCCGGGGCACTCACGACGCGTACGATGCCGGCCCCCGCCCGGATCGCGGAGCGGGCGGCGAGCACGACGGCGCCGGCCATGCCCCGCTCTCCACCGATGATCGCCAGATAGCCCGCGTCGCCCTTGTGGGCGTCGGCGGGCCGCCCTCGGAGGAGGCTGGTCATCCACGCCGCCGTCACGGCCCGAGCCGACGGCGGCGGCTCCGGTGGCGGAAACCCGATCTCCACCGAAACGACATCGCCGACGCGCTCGCGGGCCGGGAAACACAACAGCCCGATCTTCGGCCACCCGAAGGTGACGGTGAGGTCGGCCCGAATCGCGGCCCCCGGGACGCGACCCGTCGTAAAGTCCACGCCGCTGGGGCCGTCGGCCGAGACCACGGCGGCCCGGGCCGCGTTCACGCGTTCGATCACCCCCGCTTGGGGCGGGCGGGGCGCGGACGTCAGGCCCGTCCCCAGGATGCCGTCGATCACGGTGTCGGCCGCGGCGAGTTCCCGATCCAGGGCTTCCGGCGGCTCGAGAGCCAGTCTCCAGCCCGCGAGGACAGCCGGGTCCGGGGCTCGGCTGCCGCAGCGGACGAACCCGACGGATCGTCCCCAGGCAGCCAGTGTCCGTCCCGCCACGAGGGCGTCGGCGCCGTTGTGGCCGCTTCCCGCGAGCACCGCGACGCGGCCGGCCGGGAACCGTTCGTGCACGTGGCGCGCCAACGCTCGACCCGCGTTCTCGATCAGCGCGCGTTCGGGTATCGCCCCGGATTCGACGGCGACGCGGTCGATCTCCGCCATCTCGCCCGCGGTGGGCAGCCACACCTCGCGGGCGGCGCAGCGCCACCAGTCCGATGACGGGAAGGCGGGAACCCGGTTGGCGGGGCTCCGCGCGCCGGCGGCGGAGTCTCCGCCGGGGAGGTTACTTGTAGGACTGCTGGACGTTGCGTCCGAAGCTGATCTCACCGTTGTCGATCCGGATGTTGAACCCGCAGTTGGGGTTCGAGCAGACCCAAGCCTTGTACCGGATCGGTGCCCCGTCGCGTCCGTAGTCCGAAAGCGGGAGCAGGACCCCCTTCGTGCAACTCAAGCACTCCGTGAACGACCCCGAATCGGCCACGCGTTCACCCCTCCCCTTCCAGTTCCTCCCCTACGCGCTCCAGGGGTAGCAGTCCTCAAAAGCTTCGTCGAAGCTGAAGAGCCCCTCGAAGTCCTCCCGCGAATCGTCGGGTTGTTTGATCAGCACTCCACATTCAACCAGCGCGAAGACGATCTCGCCGATGTCCGAGGTGCCGTGCACCCCCCAATGCTCAAGTACGGTCCGCGCCAAGGGGCCGAACCGCTCCAACGCGAGTTCCCGGACCGCGTCGGCCACTTCGGCGCCGCTGATGTGACGAGGCAGCTCCAGACTGGACAATCGACGCTGCAGGGCGGAGAGCAGAAACAGGTATGCGGCCTCCGTATACCTGGGGTTGCCCTTCCCAATGCCCTTCAGAACGCCCGCTGTGTCCACCTCTTCTCACCTCGTCCCAGGCCCCTTTCCCGGCCGTCATGCACACCGCCCGCACGGACATGAACGGCAAAGTTAGACGGGGGAAAAAGTTGACGTCAAGCTACGTCGCCCCCGTGAACGCCGTCATTCTCCGGATAGAGCGGGAAATCCGCGCACAACACGCGGACCTCCGAGTCCACCGCCGAGAGCGTCGCGTCATCGCCCTCGGAGCGCAGAGCGCGGTCCACGAGGTCGGCGATCCTCTCCATCTCGTTCTCGCCCATCGAGCGGGTCGAAACCGCCGCCGTCCCGATCCTGATGCCGGACGCCACAAAGGGCGAGCGGGTCTCGAACGGCACGGTGTTCTTGTTGACCGTGATGCCCGCCCGACCCAGGAGAGCCTCCGCATCCCTGCCCGTGAGGTCCGTCGTCCGGAGGTCCACGAGGAGGAGGTGCGTATCCGTCCCTCCGGCCACGAGGTCATAGCCGTGTTCGGCGAGCCGCTGCCCCAGGGCGCGGGCGTTGCGCACGACGAGATCCGAGTACTCGCCGAACTCGGGGCGCAGCGCCTCGCCGAGCGCGACCGCCTTCGCGGCGATCACATGCATCAGCGGACCGCCCTGGAGTCCGGGGAACACGGCCTTGTCCACCGCCTTCGCGTGCTCCTCGCGGCACAGGATGAGTCCCCCCCGCGGCCCGCGCAGCGTCTTGTGCGTCGTCGTCGTCACCACATCCGCGTGCGGCACCGGGGACGGGTGGTGTCCGGTCGCGACGAGACCCGCGATGTGCGCCATGTCCACGAGGACTCGGGCGCCGCATTCCTCCGCGATCTCCGCGAAGCGCCCGAAATCGATCCGTCGGGGGTAGGCGCTCGCCCCCGCGATGATGACGGAGGGACGCACATCGAGCGCGGTCGTCCGCAGGGAGTCGTAGTCGATCGTTCGATCCGAGGCTCGCACCCCATAGGGAACGACGCGGTACCAGAGACCCGAGAAGTTGACGCGCGAACCGTGCGTCAGGTGCCCCCCGTGCGAGAGGTCCATCCCGAGGAGCGTCGCTCCCGGTTCGGTGAGCGCCTGTAGGGCGGTCATGTTCGCGCCGGAGCCGCTGTGCGCCTGGACGTTGCTGTGGTCGGCCCCAAACACCCGGCCGGCGCGCTCGCGGGCGAGGTTCTCGACCTCGTCCACGAACTCGCAGCCTCCATAATAGCGGCGCCCGGGATAGCCCTCCGCGTACTTGTTCGTCAGCACGCAGCCGGTCGCCTCGAGGACCCCACGGGAGACGAAGTTCTCGCTCGCGATGAGCTCGAGACCCGTGCGCTGTCGCTCGAGTTCACGGTCGATGGAGGCCGCCACCGCAGGATCCGTCTCGCGGAGCGGGCGCCGGTCCAAGGCACCGCTGGCTCTGCGTTCCGCCTTCGCACTCACACGTATCCCCTCTCCCTGTAGAGTTGCCGCGCGATCAGGCTGCGGTGCATCTCGTTGGCTCCCTCGTAGATCTCGGTGACCTTTGCGTCCCGGAACAGACGCTCCACGGGATATTCTCGCGAGTACCCGTAGCCGCCGAGTACCTGAACCGCCTCGCGGGCGTTCGTCATCGCGGTCTCGCTCGCGAACAACTTGGCCACGCTGGAGAGGCGGCGCGCCCGCGGGTCTTCCAAGGTGTGCGCGGCGGCCGCGCGCTCGAGCAGCCCCCGCGCGGCCTCGAGCCGGGTCACCATGTCGCCGAGCTTGAACTCCATCCCCTGAAACTGCCGCACCGGGCGCCCGAACTGGCGTCGCGTATCGGCGTATTCGAACGCCGCGTCCACCGCGGCCGAGGCGATGCCGAGAGCCTGGGCCGCGATCCCGAGGCGGCCCGCCTCGAGACCCTCGAGCGCATAGCTGAAGCCCCGGTTTACATCTCCCACCATAAGTCGTTGCGGCAAAAATACATCCTTTAGGGACAGAGCGACCGTCTCCGACCCTCGCTGTCCCATTTTTCTCTCTTTCCTGCCCACCGACACCCCATCCGTCCCGGCCGACAGGAGAAAGGCGCTGATGCCGCGCGATCCTCGCCGGTCATCCGCAGTATCCGTCCTCGCGAACACCAACACGACATCCGCGGACGCGCCGTTCGTGACCCACATCTTCTCGCCGTTGAGAATCCAGCCGCCCTGCGTGGGCGTGGCCTGCGTGCGAAGTGCCGCGGCATCCGTACCGGCGCCGGCTTCGGAGAGGGAGAAGGCGCCGAGCACTTCTCCACTGGCCATCTTGGGGAGCCATTCGTCCCGCTGCGCGTCGCTTCCCCGCCGGAGGAGAATCGACACCGGGAGCGAGTTGTGGATGCTGACGGAGACCGCGACCCCGGCATCTCCCCACGCGAGTTCCTCCAGCACGTAGAGGTAGGTGACGAGATCGAGCCCGAGACCGTCGTACCGCTCCGGCACGCGCATGGCGAGGAAGCCGAGTTCGCCTAGTTCACGGTGGATCGCGGCATCGAAGCGGTCCTCATTCGCGTCCCGGGCCTCCGCCGTGGGCTGCAGGCGTTCTTCGGCGAACTGGCGAGCGAGCGTGAGAATCTGTTCCGCCTCGGACGAGAGGTCGAGGGCAGACCAGGAGCGGCGCCCGGTCATCATGCGGCGGTGTAGTCGTAGAAGCCGCGACCGGTCTTCCGGCCCAGCCTTCCGGCTGCGACGTACTTCGCGAGCAGCGGACAGGGACGGTACTTGGAGTCGCCGAGTTCCGCGTGCAGGACGCGCATGATGGCGAGGCAGGTGTCGAGTCCGATGAGGTCGGCGAGCGCCAGCGGTCCCATGGGATGGTTCATGCCGAGCTTCATCACGGTGTCCACCGCCTCCGCCTCCGCCACCCCCTCCATGAGACAGTACACGGCTTCGTTGATCATCGGCATCAGGATCCGGTTGGCGACGAAGCCGGGATAGTCGTTCGCCAGGACGGCCGTCTTCGAGAGCCGAGCGCAGAGGCCGAGGGTAAGCTCGGCCGTGTGGCCGGAGGTCTCGAGTCCCCGAATCACCTCGACCAGGCGCATGACGGGCACCGGGTTCATGAAGTGCATCCCGATCACGCGCTCCGGGTTCGCGGCGTGCGACGCGATGCGGGTGATCGAGATCGAACTCGTGTTCGACGCCAGCAGCGCTTCCGGACTCGCGACGGCGGACAACTCCTCGAAGAGCCGGAACTTGAGCGCCGGATCCTCGCTGGCGGCTTCAACGACGACCTCCGCGTCCTCGAGCGCCGTCAGCGACCGCTCCGTCGCGATGCGGGCGAGCGCCGCCTCGGCCTCATCGGTGGAGATCCGCTCCCGGCGGGCTTGGCGCGCGAGGTCTCGCTCGATGGAGGCACGCGCCCGGGCGAGCGCTTCCGGCGCCACGTCCACGACGCGGACCTCGATGCCGGCGAGCGCGAAGACGTGGGCGATGCCGCTTCCCATCGTACCCGCGCCGACGACGCCGACCCGCGACACCTCACCCGCCCGCATCGCGACTCCCATCATCGCGGCTCCCATCATCGACTCCCGGTCCCCCCATCATCGTCGGCGGCCGGCAACCCCAAGCCGCCCAGCGGCCCGTGGCGAAACCCGGCCGCGTTCGAGCGGCGCTGCATCCCCACGGGCTGCTCTCGGCGTCGCGACGCGCCACATCCAGACGGTTCCCAGTGCGGTCACGAAGGTGATCATCAGCGCACCCTCGGGCCCGAAGGGGCCGCCCGTCCACAGCACCGGGCCCGTGACGCCGGCTTCGAGACCGGAGATCGACACGTCGAGCCCGCTCACGGGCAGGCCGCTCGCCGCCATCACCCAGTTCCAGCCGAAATGGAGGCCCGTGACGAACCACAGGCTCCCCGAACGCCAGTACGCCACGCCGAGCAACACGCCGGCAAGCGTCAGGTTGACGAGCGCCAGCGGCGTCACCCCGGGGTTGGCCCCGTGCATGAGACCGAAGGCCACCGAGGTCGCGATCACGGCGGGCACGGGCCCGAACCGGCGGTGGAGGACGCGAAAGGGGTAGCCTCGAAAGAGGAGTTCCTCCGCGAAGGCGGCCCCCAGGAGCAGGAGGGTGACGGCCCCTCCCGCGAGCATGGGTACGGCCGCCGGGGCGGTCAACGAGACCCAGCCCGGTATGACGAGCGCGAGGATGGCGGCACCGATGAGCGCGCATCCCACCAGGATGCCGAAACCGAGTTCCTTGAGGCCCGGAAGCCCGCGGCGCAACCCGAGCGCGGACAGGGGGTGCCCGTCAATGCGGACGGCCAGCACCCAGGTGGCGGCAAACGCCGCAGCCAGCACGGGCGTGGCGGTCCACCAGTTGAGGGCCGCGCCCACGTCGGCATCCGCGAGGTCGGCGATGCTCGCGCCCGCGAATCCGAACACGAGTCCAAAGGCGACGAAGAGGCCCGCGAACGCCGCCAGCCTCCCGGCCCAGGCCCACCCTTCGGGCTTCACGTTGCTCGCCGCTTCACGTTGCTCGCCGCTCCACGTTCAGCGCCGCTCCACGCTCAGCGCGACCGCGTTGCCACCGCCGAGACACAGCGTGGCCATGCCCCGCTCGACGTCACGGTCCCGCATGGCGTAGAGGAGCGTCGTGAGGATCTTCGCGCCCGAAGCCCCGATCGGGTGGCCGAGGGCGATCGCCCCGCCGCGGACATTCACGCGCTCGAGATCCAGTCCCAGTTCGCGGGCGTCCGCGAGACACTGCACGGCGAACGCCTCGTTCATCTCCAACAGTCCGTAGTCGGCGACGACCGTCCCGTCGAGCGTCATGAGCTTCCGCACGGCGGCGACGGGCGCGAAGAAGAGGTCGCGGGGGGCCGTCGCCCCCACCGAATAGGCCCGGATCCGCCCCAGGATCGGAAGGCCGTGCGCCGTAGCGTAGGCCTCGGACGCGACGAGCGTGGCCGCGCCGCCGTCGTTGAGGCCGGGCGCGTTTCCGGCCGTGACGCTGGGCTCGGTCACCTCGGGTGGAGCATCTCCGGCGAAGGCGGGCCTCAGCTTGGCGAGCGCCTCGAGCGACGTGCCGCGCCGCGGAGGCTCGTCCGCCTCGATCGTCGCGGTTCCCTTGCGGGTCTCGATGTGGACGGGGACGACCTCCGCTGCGAACTCCCCCCCATCGATCGCGTGGATCGCCTTTTCGTGGCTGCCGAGCGCGTAGGCGTCCTGGTCCTCGCGGCTCACGCCCGCCTTGTGGGCCGTGTACTCGGCGTGGCCGCCCATGTGGCAGGTGCCGAAGGCGCACCACAGACCGTCGTGGATGAGGCCATCGACGAGCGAGCGGTCGCCGAACTTCACTCCCTCCCGGTGTCCCCGGAGGAGATAGGGGGCGTTCGACATCGACTCCATGCCGCCGGCCACGACGACCCGGGCGTCGCCGGCCCTGATCGCCTGCGCCGCCAGCATGACGGCTTTCAGGCCGGAACCGCAGACCTTGTTCACGGTCACCGCCGGGACCGTGACGGGCACCCCGCCCCGGATCGCCGCTTGCCGGGCGGGCGCCTGTCCGACCCCCGCCTGCACGACGTTCCCCATGATCACGTCGTCGATCTCCTCCGGGTCGACGCCGGCCCGGTCGACCGCCGCCGAAATCGCCAGACCGCCGAGATCCGGGGCCGCGAGGGAGGCGAGTCCGCCCATGAAGCGGCCCGTTGGGAGCCGCGCGGCGGAGACGATGACCGGGATCTTGTCGCTATCTCTCATCTTCCATCACTCATGCCGTGTTTTCCCTCACTCATGCCGTCGTTCGCGTGGTTCATGCCGTCTCGAACGCCGATCCCGACGTCGGCCGCGCTCACGTCGCGGAACCGGCCCGAGAGCCTTTCGGAGCTCTGGCCACGTCGTCCAGCCTCGCCGCTCCGCCTCCGCGATCATGCGGAGGAGGATGCGGGCCGTCGCGACCGCGTCGCCCCGCGCGCGGTGACGTTCGCGGATCTCGATCCCGTAGTAGTCGGCGACCGAATCCAAGCCTCGCCGCTCGAGTCCCGGTAGCAGTCGGCGCGCCATGTGGACCGTGCACAGGCGGGGTCCGCGCGGGAGGCCGGCCCCCGCCCGCCGCATCTCGGCGCGCAGGAAGCCCCAATCGTACGCCGCGTTATGTGCGACGAAAACCCGGCCGCGGAGGTGCGCGCGCACCCGGTCGCAGATCTGCGAGAAACTCGGCGCTCCGCGCGTCATCTCCGTGCGGATGCCGGTGAGCCGCGTGATCCACGGCGGAATCGCCACGCCGGCATCCACGAGGGTCGAATAGCATCCCCCGATCGCACCGCGATCCACGTCCACGATCGCGATCTCGACCACCCGGCCGTCCGCGCCCGCGACGCCGCCGTTCGTCTCGACGTCCACGACCGCGTATCGGAGGTCGCGCAGTCCCCTCGCCGCCGGCTTCCGGGTCCGCCGCCCTCCCCCGGCCAGGCGCCAGGCGTCGCCGCCCTCCCCGTCGCGGGCCACCTCCGGGATCCCGTCGAGGAGCTGCGCGACGAGCCGGCGGGCCATGGCCGGCGGACACCCGCGCATTCCGAGCACCTCGGCCGCGAGGTCCACCGACGAGCGGGGACCGTCCTCGAGCCGGCGCAGCGCCCTTTGCACCAACACTCCATCGGGAGCGAAGTGCACGCCCGTCACGCGTCGCTCCCGGTACGCCGGCCCGCCTCGGACATCAGGTAGCTCAAGCCTTCCAGCTCGAGCACGATGTCCACCGTTCGGATCGGCACCCCGTTCACCTCGGAGAGTTCGATCGGCGCGAAGTTGAGGATCGCGCCCACGCCCGCGCGCTCGAGTTCCGCGGCGATCTCGGCGGCCACCTCCGTCGGAGTCGCGACGACCCCGATCTCCGCCCCGCTCTCCGCGATGACGGGCCGCAACTCCGTCATGGGGTGAATCCTGAGCCCGTGCGCCCGGGTCCCGATCTTCGCGTCGTCGACGTCGAAGGCCGCGACCACGTCGAATCCGCGCGCCGCCAGCCCGCCGTACCCGAGCAGCGCGGACCCGATCTTGCCGACGCCCACGAGCGCGATCCTCCAGCTGCGCGAGAGCCCGAGGATCTTCTCCAGCGCCCGCACGAGCCCCGCGACCGAGTATCCCCGCCCCCGCTTCCCGAACGAGCCGAAGTGGCTCAGATCCTTCCGGACTTGGGCCGAGGTGGCCCCCGAGGGTTCGGCGAGCTGCGAGCTGGACACGAACTCCGCGCCGACTCGCTCGAGGTCGCGCAACATGCGGAGATACAGGGAGAGGCGTCGAACCGTCGAATCGGAAATCCTGCCGCTCATGCCCGCCCTTGTGAAAGGTTTCACAAACCAAGATAGGGCCGGCCCGTCCTCAACTCAACGCGACGCGCCCCCTCCGCGTCTCGCCTCGAGCGCCCCCGCCAAACGCACGAAGGTGGGGGGATCCAGCATCTCCGGCCGCACCGCGGGGTCGATCGAGAGCTGCGCCAGCACCGCCTCCGCATCTCCCGCAAAGCTCAGCTCCGGAGCCGTGCGCAGCGTCTTTTGGAGCTGCTTCCGGCGGCGGTTGAAGCAGGCGCGCGTCAGCGTCCTGAGCGCCGTTCGGTCGATGTCGGCGGCACCCGGCCGCGGTTCCAGGCGCACCACGGCCGAATCGACCGCCGGAACGGGACGGAACGCTTGGCGGCCCACCCGAAGGGCAAGCGACGCCTCCGTGATCGCCTGGACGCCGACGGAGAGCGCGCCATACGCCTTGATGCCCGGCGCCGCGACGATCCGCTCCGCCACTTCTCTCTGGACGGTGAGCACGATGCGGACGGCGGCCGGCTCGAGTTCGAGGAGGGCGAAGACGAGAGGCGACGTGATGTTGTAGGGGACGTTCGACACCACGCGCACCGCGCCGGCGCCCCGCACGAAATCCGGGAGTTCGAGGCGAAGCGCGTCGCCCTCCACCACCTCGACGTCCGGCCGGTCCCCCCATCGGTCGCGGAGCCCGCCGGCGAGGTCGCGATCCTTCTCGATGAGGACGAGGCGACGGCAACGTCCGACGAGGTATTGGCTCAGCTCTCCGTGCCCCGGTCCAACCTCGAGCACCATGTCCGCCGGCCGCGGATCGAGTTCCCGGACGATCCGGCGCTGGATGTTCGGGTCGACGAGGAAGTTCTGGCCGAGGGCGCGCTTCGGCCGGGGGCGTTCGGTCCTCCCCGCGGTCACAGCGAAGCCGCGACGGCCGTCCGGTCGTCCAATCTCATCTCGTCATCGCTGTCCGCGAAGAGCGCCGCCACGAGGACCTCGGGATCGAGATCGCCGCGGTCGATGCGCCTCCGCACCCGGGCATGCGGCGTTTCCAGGGGATCGCTCAGCTCGGCGAGGCCATCGGTGAACGCCAACAAGGTCTTATCCGCGGACGGAACCCGCGCCTGCCGGTACGACCGCACCGCGGCCACGCCGACCGGGGGATCGAGCGCGGTGAGGCGGCGCACCCCGTCCGATCCGAGCAGATACGCGTACGGGTGGCCCGCGTTCGCGTAGCGCAGCTCTCCGCGCCCGGGATCGATGACCCCGTAGAAGAGCGTCATGTACATCTCGGTCGCGTCGAGCGCCGCCCGAAGCTGCCCGTGCATCGCGTCGAGGACGGCCGCGGGTTCGGCCTCCACTCCCGTCGCCAAGACCACGGCACTCAGCGTACGGGCCATGATGAGCGCGGCGGAGGGGCCATGCGAACTCACGTCGCCGAGCATGACTCCCAGACAACCGCCCGCGAGCCGGACCAGGTAATAGAAGTCGCCGCCCAGAGAGAGCGCCGGATCGCAGCGGGCCGCGATCCGTCCGAGATCGCGGAAGTCCTCCGCCGGGGGCAGCAGCTTCAGTTGCAGATCCCGGGCGATCTCCAGTTCTGCCAGCACCCGCTCCCGCCGCAGCCGTCGCGCGAGGAGCCGCTCCCGCGACCGTTCGCCCTCGGCCACGGCGCCGATCCAGCCCGCGAGAAGCGACGCGGCGGCATCGCCGCGGCTTGCCGGCTCGTGGACCAGACGAAGCCGTCCCGCATCGCCCAGCGGCCACGTCTCCCGAACCTCCGGCGGGCGGCTCGACTCCGCGTCCCCCTCCCAACTGTCGAACAGCACCTGTGAGCCGTCCTCGAACAGCCGGTCGAGCCGAAACTTGAGACCCATGACCTCGGCGAAGCGTTTCAGGAGAGGTTCGATCCTCACGAGCGGATCCGGCGCGCCCCGGAACGAGAGCGTGACCCGGTTGCCGGTCTCGTTGAAGGCCACGCCGTCCGCGAACTGCCTCAGAAGGAAGAGGCCGCGCCCGCGCGGTCGGGCGATGCCTTCCGCCGAGATGGGGTCCGGGACCGTCTCGGGATCGAATCCGCCCCCCTCGTCCGAGACCTTCACGCGCAGGCCGTCCGCGTGCGCCTTCGCCGAAACCCGCACGACGGCGCCGGGACGGTCCCCACTTCCGTAAAGAATCGCGTTGGCCACGGCCTCGCCGAGCGCGACCCGGAGCCTGAACGCCGTCTCGCGATCCAGGTCCGCGAGGTGCCGGCAGGCCACGACGACCCTCTCCACCACGGCGCGCTGGTAGCGCACGCTCGACGGAAACACGACGCGTATGCGCCCCGAATCGTCGACGTCCAGGTTCAGCTCCGGCACTTCCGCGGGCGAGGTGTGTTTGCGCCACACGAACCCGAGTTCGGCCGCGTTGAGGGGATAGAAGAGGTAGTCGGTCCAGTCCTCGGCCAGCGCCGAACCCAGACGGTCGATCCACGCCCCCTCGATGAGCGCCACGAGCGCCGACGCGGCGCCGAAGCGCCGGTGCAGATACGGCATCGTCGCGCGTTGCTCGGCGATGTCCACCAGGATGAGATCCGTCGGGAGCACCGTGAGCGGGCGCCCGAAGAGCCCCCTGACTTCGGGGGAGGCGTCAATCTCCGCGGCGGCGCCGGCGACCGCATCGAGAATGTCCGGCCGGCTGGAGAGGACCAAGATGCGGGCCGGGTGACCGTCCTTCATTCCGGAGCCGCGGCTCCGGTTAGCAGCCGGGAGGAGGCGTCCACTCCATCATGGCGAGACCCCGCGTCAGCGCCGGGAGCGGCGCCGCTCGAAGGCAGCGGGGCTCGTGCCACGGGCGGTCAGGATTCGCCGAGCGCGGCTGCCCGGGTCTCGGCGATGTCGAACAGCGAGTCCAGTTTGGTCAGGGCAAAGAGCCGCTGAAGATCCTCGTTCAACCCCGCCAGCGTCAGGCGCCCCCCCGTGTCGCGGATGTGCTTGGAGAGACTCACGAGCACCCCCAGTCCCGAGGAGTCGATGTAGTCCGCTTCGGCAAAATCGATGACGAAGTCGGTGTCCCCAACCGCCAGGCGCGCGAGCACGCGCTCCTTGAATTCGCCTCGGTTGTTGATCGTGAGCTGGCCGCCCACGGCGACGACGGTATTGGCTCCCAACGTTTCGATCAAAAACGTCATCCTTCGCTCCCGGGTGACATGAGGGCCGTAATGCAGGCGACGTCCACGATATCGGAGACGGACGCGCCGCGGGAGAGGTCGTTCAGCGGTCGCCGCAGTCCCTGAAGGACAGGCCCCAGGGCGCGCGCGCCGGCGAGCCGCTCGAGCAGCTTGTACGCGATGTTCGCGGCATCCAGGCTTGGGAAGACGAGGACGTTCGCGTGGCCGGCCACCGGAGATCCGGGAGCCTTCCGCGCCGCGACATCCGCCACGAGCGCCGCATCGGCCTGCAGTTCACCGTCCGCGGCGATCTCGGGGCGGCGGCGGCGGAAGATGTCCAGCGCCTCGCGCACGTGCTCGACCGCCGGCCCCGCCGCCGAGCCGAGAGTGGAGTATGAGAGAAACGCGACGACCGGTTCCTCTCCGGCAATGGCGCGGTGCGCGTCGCAGGCCGCCGAGGCACCCTCCGCCATCTGTGCCGGGGTCGGCGCCGGGACGACCGCGGCGTCCGTAAGGGTGAGCACCCGCTCGCCGGGATCGGGAAACACCATGTGGAAGGCGGCCGAGACCGTTTCCACGCCGTCGGCCAGGCCGACGACCCGCAGCCCGGCGCGGATGACGTCCGCCGTCGCGTGCGCGGCACCGGCCACGACCCCGTCCAGTTCCCCCGCCGCGAGGCGTTGCGCGGCCTTCTCCAGGCCGCTCGCCCCGGCGCGAATCGCCACCGGGCGCACCCACGCCTCCTCTCGCAACCGGCGGATCGCCAGCGCGGTGCGGGTCTCGTCCGCCTCCGGAAAGCCGATGCGCCGCTCGAGGGTCGCGGCCCGCCCCCTCAGCCGGTCGATGAACATTCGCCGCTCGAACGCGGCAAGGCTCTTGCCACGGGCTGCTAAGCGTCGCGCCCGAAGGCGCGGGCCATGCGGGCCTTCACGGCCGGGCTCACGAAGTCCGTTACATCTCCGCCCAGACGTCCGACTTCGCGCACGAGCGAGGAGCTGAGGAACGTGTGGCGCGTCGAGGGTGCCATGAAGAGCACCTCGACCTCGGGCCAGAGCGAGCGGTTCATGAGCGCCATCTGGAACTCGTACTCGAAGTCGCTCACGGCCCGCAGCCCCCGGACGATGATTCGGGCCTTGCGGGAACGTGCAAAATCCACGAGCAGGCCGGAGAAGGACGTCGCCTCGATCCGCGGTTCGTCGGCGAACACTTCGCGGATCAGATCTACGCGCTCGTCGATCTCGAACAGTCCCGACTTGGCCTGCGTGGCCGTCTCCGCCACGGCGACGATGAGACGGTCGACGACCCCCAGACTCCTGCGCACGATGTCTTCGTGTCCAACCGTCAGCGGGTCGAACGACCCGGGGTACACGGCGACGGCATGGTTCATCGAATCCCCGTCAGAGTGTTCGGGTTGAAGCGTCGGCCGGAGCCCGAAACCGGCTCACGCGGGTGCCACCGTATTCCCTCGTCCAGTCGGCCGCCGCCGCCCATTCGGCGTCCGGACGGTGCTCGACCCACAACTGTGAGGCGAACGGACGGGCTAGGAAGCGCTCGACCAGCCGCGCGCCGCCGGCGGACGCGTACGGTGGATCCGCGAAGACCAGATCGAGGGGCGCTCCCGGGCCGGCGGCGTCGTCCGGTCCGGCCGCGGCGTCCGGTCCGGCGGCGGCGTCCGGTCCGTCGAGACCGTCGACCCAGGCGATGGCATCGTCCCGCACCACCCGCGACCGGTCCGCGAGATCAAGCTTCGCGACGTTGCGGCGCAGCAGCGCCACCGTCCGCCGATCCGACTCGACAAAATGGACGTGCGCCGCACCTCGCGACAGCGCCTCGATTCCCAAGGCCCCGGAGCCGGCGTAGAGGTCGGCGACCCGGGCACCATCGACATCGCCCGCAAGCGCGGAGAACCAAGCCTCCCGCACCCGCTCCGCCGTCGGACGGGTGCGCCGTCCACGGGGGGCGTCGATGAAGCGGCCGCCCAACTCCCCCGCGATGATGCGAAGCCTCAAGTCCCGGGACGCCTCAGGCGAGGGCCCCCGGGTGGAGGATGATCCCGCAGCCTTCGCAGACGGCGAGATGCCGGCGTCCCCGGATCTCGGTTTGCCGCTGCTTGGGTACCGCCGTATAGCACCGGCCGCACGCCCCGTCGACGGTGAGTTCGGCAAGCGCCGCCTTGCGCCCCCCTCCGCCCGCCATGCGGTATAGCTGCAGCGCCCGGCGGTCCAGCCGGCCCTCCTGGGTTTTCCGGCTCGCGCCGCAGTGCCGAAGATCCCCCTCCAGGTTCGCCCGCAGCTTCCCGGCGGCGGTGCTCCGTTCCGCCAACTGCGCGGCGGCCTCCCGCAGTTCCGCTTCCGCCGCGTTCAGCGCCCCGCGCGCGGTTTCCACATCCTGCATCGCGTCGAGCTGGTCGTCCTCCGCCGCCCGCAGGTTGCGGCGGGCGGTGTCCGTCTCGCTCCGAACCGCGAGATGCTGCTGCATGTTCGCCACCGCGACGGAGCGCGCCTCGAGACGCTTGAGCGTCGCCCTCCCGGCTTCCACGGCCCGGTGGAAGCGCCGCACTCGCCCTTCCGCCCCCTCCGCTTCCGCCCGGATCCGCGCGACCTGCGACTCCAGCGCCTCCACCGCCTCCCGGAGCCCGGCCTCCTCCCGGCCGAGACTCTCGAGTTCATCTTCTATCTTCAGGATCCTGTGATCGATCTCCTGAAGGGTGAGCAACTCTTCGACGATATCGCTCGCTTGCATACTCTCCCCGGCTGTCATCGCTCCGTGGCCGTAGGCATGAACGCCCCCGACTCGTCCGCGGCACGAAGTTCGCGCGCGAGTTCCTCTTTCTCGCCCAACAATCGACGTTGCTGCTCAGGCTCCGCAAGCACGATCGCGCGGCCGATCTCCTTGATCCGTTCACGATGCGGTCGATAGAGGAGGCGGCGCACCACGGCGTCGAACACCCGAGCGGCGTCGTGAAGTTCCCGGTCGGACTCTCGCAGCGCCCTCGCCAATCCCCCGGCCGCGGCGGAGGCGGACGTCCAGTCCGGAGAATCGATCCCCTCGTCCGCCGCCGCCGACAGGATCTCGAACAGCTCGCGGCCCCGCGGGTCGGACATGTGGCCGGGTTCGAGTCCGACGCGCACGGCCTGCCGCGCGAGCGCCGGGTCGCGCACGAGCAGGAGAAGCAAATCGTGCTCCGTCCGCGAGGCCGGAAATGGCCCGCGACGGGGAGGTCCGGTGCCGACGGCGGGGGGACGGCGGCGAGGGCGGGAACTCTCGAGGCGCGCGATCTCGTCCACGAGCGTCTCGCGCCGTATCCCCAGCCCTTCCACCGCCCGGTCCACGTAGATGTCGCGGAGCGCCGGGTCGGAGACCGCCCTCAGCGTGCTGAGCAGGCCGTCCACGGCGCGCCGCCGCCCCTCCACACGATCGAGGTACCCCTCGCGACGCAGGATCTGGAGCTTGCGTTCGAGAAGGTCCACCGCATCGTCCAGGAGCTGCCGGATGGC
The DNA here is from genome assembly GCA_012270965.1 of Candidatus Palauibacter poriticola. GTDB lineage: Bacteria > Gemmatimonadota > Gemmatimonadetes > Palauibacterales > Palauibacteraceae > Palauibacter > Palauibacter poriticola. The sequence goes on along the minus strand of JAAXHJ010000055.1, from coordinate 78,308 downwards.
GCCGGAACCGTCCCGGCGGATGAGGGAATCGGGATCTTCGCCGGAAGGAAGCGACACGACCATCGGGTGGACCCCGGCAGCGAGGAGGATGTCGCCCGTCCTGAACGTCGCGCGGAGCCCGGCGAGGTCGCTGTCGTAGAGCAGGTAGGCCTGTTTCGCGTATCGGCCGATGCGCCGCGCCTGGTCGGCCGTGAACGACGTCCCCAGCCCGGCGACCGCAAAGCCGAGGCCGGCCCGGTGCAGCGCGATGACGTCGGTAAACCCCTCCGCGACCGCCGCGCGGCCCTCGCGTCGCATGGCGTGGCGGGCCCGGTTGAGTCCGTACAGTTCCTCGCCCTTGTGGAAGACGGGTGACTCGGGCGAGTTGATGTACTTGGGCGCATCGGAGGAGGCATCGAGGATGCGGCCGCCGAAGCCGATCGGCCGGTCGCGCAGATCGTGGATCGTGAACATGAGACGCCCGCGAAAACGGTCGTACGGCTCCTCCGCCTTCTCGCTCGTCGCGAGGAGCCCGAGTTCGAGCAGGGTCGGCTCCTCGATCCCGTGTCGAGCCGCGGCGGACCGGAACGCCCGCCACTCGTCGTCCGCGTAGCCCAGCCCGAAGTCGAGCGCCTCCTCCAGCGACAGTCCGCGCCGCCGGAGATAATCGCGCGCCCCGGCGCCGGCTGGCTCGCGCAGCCGGCTCTGGAACCATTCGGCCGCAAAGGCGAGCACTCCGCGCAGCGGCGCATACGGATCCTCGCGCCGCTCCTCCCGGTCGGGGACCTCTATCCCAACCCGTGCGCCCACGTGGCGCACCGCCTCCGGGAACTCGAACCCGAGGTGCTTCATCAAGAAGCCGAAGACGTCTCCGCCCTCCCCGCAGACGAAGCACTTGAAGATTTGACGCTGGGGGTCGACGGCGAAGTTCGGGCCGTCGCCGCCGTGCAGGGGGCAGGGTCCGCGGTAGCTCTTCCCCGATCGTCGAAGCTGGACGTGGTCCCCCACGATCTCGAGGATGTCCGCCCGCGCGCGGATGTCCTCCACGAGGCCGTCGCTCACCACGATCCCGCCCCCGAGCCGAGACGGGAGCGGCCGATCATCCCGCGCGCCGCGCGCAACCCGCGCTCACTCGAATTCCACCACTGTGACGCCCGTGCCCCCTTCGTTCGATTCACCGGTTCTGAACAGCCGGATCCGCGGGTCGCCGGCGAGCAGTTGCCCGACCCTCGCCCTCAGCGCGCCCGTTCCCTTTCCGTGAATGACCCTGAGCCACGGGAGGTCTCCGACCACGGCCGCATCGACGGCCGGGTTGAGCGTCCCCTCCACCTCGTCGACGCGCAGTCCCCTCAGATCGACCTCCGTGGCGACGGTGAGATTCGGCCGGCGCGGCGGTGGGCCGTCGGCTTCGCGGACCCCGGGCGGCCGGGACGAACGGGTCTCCGGTGCAGACTGGGGAGTCAGCTCCCGCAGCGGTACCGTCAGCCGCACTTCGCCCACCTCGATGACGCCGCGACCTTCCCGAATCTCGACGAGGCGCGCCGGACGGGCGGACGCGTTCCAACGCACGGCATCGCCGACGCCGACCGTTACCGCCGTTGGTGGAGGCGCCGACTCGCCCGAAGCGCGGAGCGCGCGGGAAGACGCCCGGAGCGCCCGCTCCACGTCCCCGCGCGCGGCCCGCTTGGCCTCGCGCCGGCGCACCTCGTCCCCCGCGGCGAAGTCGGATTCGAGGCGTGAGATCGCCCTCTCCACCCGCTCTCGCGCCTCGCGCAGCGCCGCGAGCCGCTCCGCCTCCCGTCTGCGGGCGGCGGAGCGCTCCGAATCGTCCAAGGCGGCCTCCCTGGACGCGAGGTCGCGTTCGCGCGCGGCCGTTTCTCCCGCCCGGCGCTCGAGTTGGATCCGAAGGTCCTCGACCTCGCCCCGTTCGGTCTCGAGCCGGGCGAGGAACGCGTCCAGCGAGAGATGCTCCGGCCCAAGCCGGTCGCGGGCGTCGGCGAGCACCTCTTCCGGAACCCCGAGCCGCGCCGCGATGACGAGCGCGTAGCTGCGGCCGGGCCGGTCTCTGACCAGGCGGTACGTCGGCTCGAGCCGCGTTCCATCGAACTCCAGCGACGCGTTCACGGCCGCGGCCCTCTCGTCGCCCAGGCGTTTGAGGTCGCCGAGGTGCGTCGTGGCCACCGTGAGACGAGCCTGCCGAGCCAGCCGTCCCAGCGCCGCCGCCGCCAGCGCGCCCCCCTCGGCCGGATCCGTGGCGCTGCCGATCTCGTCAAAGATGACGAGGTCGCGGTCGCCCGCCTCGCGCAGAATCTCGGCCAGGTTGCGCGCCTGCGCACCGAAGGTGGAGAGCGACGCATCGATCGACTGTTCGTCCCCGATGACCGCGAAGAATCGACGGAAGAAGGGGATCCGGCTCCCGGCGCCGAGCGGCGGCGGGACCCCGCTCTGCAAGAGCGAGCACAGCAGGCCGAACGTCTTGAGAAACACCGTCTTCCCCCCCGCGTTGGGGCCCGACACGAGAAGGACGCGCTCGCCGGCCGAGAGATCGAGATCGAACGGGACCGCTCCGCCGGCACCGAGGGCGAGAAGGGGATGACGAGCGCCGCGGATGTGGATCCCCTCCGACTCCGCCTCGACGAAGGCCGGGGACGCCGCGTCCATCTCGTCGGCGAAGAGCGCGCGGGCGCGCAGCGAGTCCAGCTCCACGAGGGCGGCGTACGAGCCGGCGAGTTCGGTTGCCCGGGCGCGCACGGCGGAGGACAGGTCGCGCAGAACCCGGTCCACCTCGCGGGCCTCGCGGAGTTCGAGTTCACGGATTTCGTTCATGGCCTCGATGGCGCGCGACGGCTCGACGAACAGCGTCCGGCGGCTGGCGGAGGCGTCGTGTACGAGACCGCCCGCAATGGCCTTACCCTCGCGGCGGACCGGGATGCAGTAGCGGCCGTTGCGGACCGTGACCGAGGCGTCGGGCACGCGAACGCGTTCCGGAAGGGAGCGGGCGTAGCGCGTGAGTTCGTCGACCAGCCGGCCGCGCCGGCTCGTGAGCGCGCGGCGGATGCGCCGAAGCTCCGGGGAGGCCCCGTCCGCGACCGCGCCCGTCGCATCGAAGGTGCGCGCAATCCGTTTCTCGAGGGCCGCCTCTCCCCACAACCGGCTCACATGCTCCGCGGGGAGGCCGTCGGGGTCGAGGTGCGCCTCCAGTCGACGCGCCGCGCGCGCGACGGCCATGATCTGCCCGCAGGCGAGAAGTTGGGGCGGCTCCAGCGCCGCGTCTTCGATCGCGAGCCGCCGCAGGGCCCCATCGAGCGGCGCGATCGGATCCAGCGCCCATCCGTGCCGGCTCCCGAGAAGCTCCCGAAGTTCGTTCACCGCCGCGAGCGAGCGTTTCGCGGATGCCGCATCGGTGAGCGGCCGGAGTCCGCGCACGGCCGAGCGGCCCGCCTCGGACACGGCGCGTTTCCCGATCGCCGCCAGCACGCGGTCGAACTCGATCACCCTCAGCGCGTGATCCACGGCCCCTTACCCGGGCGGCCAGCCCATGCGGCGAGCCCCGAGCACGTGGAAGTGCAGGTGGGGCACGGCTTGACCGCCGTCGTCGCCGACGTTCGCGACCACGCGGTAGCCGCCGTCCAGCCCCTCCGCGTCGGCGACGGCCGCGCACGCGAGGAGGAGTTGGGTTCCGAGCGGCCCCTCCGACAGGGCCGCGAGGCTCGACACGTGCGCCCGCGGGACGACGAGCACATGCACCGGCGCCTGGGGTTCGAGATCCCGGAACGCCATCCAGTCGTCCGTCTCGGCGACCACCGTCGCCCCGACCGCCCCCGAAGCGATGCCGCAGAATACGCAGTCCGTCATGTCATCACCTCGTCGCCTGCCTCGTAATCCTCGTCCGCCAGCATCGCCGCCGCCGCCGCGACGGCGACCACGGCGGCGGTCTCGAACCTCAGTGCCGCCGGCCCCAGGGCGACGGGTTCGAAGCCCGCCTCGAGACAGCGGCGGCGTTCCGGATCCGTGAGGCCGCCCTCCGGCCCCACCGCGACGGTCAGCCCGCTTGCGGCGCGCCGCCCCTTCCGGCCGCGCCCGATCACGGCGGCAAGCCAGGGCCGCCCCTCCGCGTCCGCCAGCCAGCCGGCTCCGTCGTGGCGGCGGAGCGCCTCCTCCGGCATCACCGACCCCTTCAGCCGGGGGAGCCAACTGCGCCCCGATTGCTTCATCGCCGCCTTGGCGCGGCCCTCCGCCCGCCGCAGAAAGCCCTCCGAGCGCCCGGCATCGGCCACGGAGCGCGACCGCTCCCACTCGATCCACGTTATCGTGGCGGCGCCCACTTCCACGACCTTCTCGACGAGCCACAGCGACCGGTCGCGATTCGCCACGGGGGCCCAGAGGTGCAGCGGGAGCGCGGGTTCGGGCGGAAGGGGAGCGAGCAGCCGACAGCTCGCGCGGCGCCGGTCCAGCGCAACCAGTTCCGCCTCCCAGCGGCTTCCCGCCCCGTCGATGACGGCGAGACGACGGCCGGCGCGGATCCGGGCGGCACGAACATGGCTCACCTCGTCGCTCGCGAGTTCGGCCCGCGCGCCCGCTTCCAAGCCCGCAAGACGGTCGGCGAAGAACGTCCGGGCCGGCGTCCGCGGCGGCGCCGATTCCCTGCCCCCGCCGTCTTCTGAATCGCTCACGCGGGGCAACGTATCCGTCGTCGGCGGGCCATCGCCACCAACCCCGCGGGCCGACGCCACCCACCCCGCACGCTTCGCGGCGAAGGCTTTTCCGGCAACGTCCCGAACCCTTATGTTCGCTCCGCCGAAGCGGCCCGCCCAACACGAGTTGTCTCGCGCGGCCTCCGGCTTCCGGGCATTGGGCCAGCCAAGGGCGATTCAACTCGCGCGAGGGGGCGATTGAACGAGACAAGGACCGTCGAAGCCGTTTCCGGGTCCGCCGCTCCGGGCGCGGATCCGTCCGTAGAATCCCAGTCCATCGACACGATCCGCACGCTCGCCATGGACGCCGTCCAGCGAGCCGGCTCCGGGCACCCGGGCACCGCGATGGCGCTCGCTCCCGTGGCGTACACGCTGTGGATGCGCCACATGCGGTACAGCCCGCGAGACCCCGCCTGGTTCGGCCGCGACCGGTTCGTGCTCTCCGCCGGCCACGCGGCGATCCTCCAATACGCCGTCCTCCACCTCACCGGGTTCGATCTTCCCTTGGACGAAGTCCGCAACTTCCGGCGGGCGGGGAGCCGCACGGCGGGGCATCCCGAGTACGGCCACGTCGATGGCGTCGAGACGACCACCGGCCCGCTGGGCCAGGGCGTCGGGAACTCCGTGGGGATGGCGATCGCCGAAGCGCACCTCGCGGCGGTGTTCAACCGGCCGGGCCACTCGATCATCGATCACCGCACGTACGTCATCTGCAGCGACGGCGACCTCATGGAGGGCGTCTCGTACGAAGCCGCCTCGCTGGCCGGACACCTGGGCCTCGGCAAGCTCCTCTGGCTGTACGACGACAACCGGATCACGATCGATGGCGACATCGACCTCGCCTTTTCCGAGGATGTGCGCGGCCGGTTCGAGTCGCTGGGGTGGCACGTGCGGTCCGTCGCAGACGCGAACGACCTGGCGGCGCTCGACGCGGCGATCGAAGGGGCGCGGATCGAGGAGGACCGGCCGTCGCTCATCATCGTCCGCTCTCACATCGGCTACGGCGCCCCCCACAAGCAGGACACGGCCGCCGCGCACGGCGCGCCGCTCGGCGAGGAGGAGGTACGGCTCACCAAGGAGGTGTACGGCTGGCCTAGCGAACCTCCGTTCCTCGTGCCGGACGCCGTCCGGAGCCACATGGGCCGGCGGGTCGCACGCGGCGAAGCGCTCGCCGCGGAGTGGGGAACGCGCTTCGAGCGATACCGCGCGGAGCACCCGGAGCTGGCCGCGGAACTCGAACGCCGCATCCGGTCGGCGCTCCCGGGGGCGTGGGACGAGGAGCTGCCGAGCTTCGGCCCGGACGACGATCCGATCGCCACCAGGGCCGCTTCCGGCCGGATCCTGGCCGCGCTCGCGCCCCGCCTCCCCGAACTCATCGGCGGGAGCGCCGACCTGTCGGGCTCGAACAACACCTTGATCGACTCGCCGAACTTCTCGAGGGACGCGCCCGAAGGCCGCAATCTGCGCTGGGGCGTCCGCGAGCACGCCATGGCCTCCGTCGCGAACGGACTTGTCCTCCACGGCGGCATCCGTCCCTACATCGCCACCTTCCTCACCTTCACGGACTACGCCCGCCCGTCGATGCGGCTCGCCGCCCTGATGGGGCTGCCCAACATCTACGTGATGACGCACGACTCGATCGGCCTCGGGGCGGACGGGCCGACGCACCAGCCGATCGAGCACCTCGCCTCCTTCCGGGCGATGCCCGGCGTCGTCGTGCTACGCCCCGCCGACCCGGAGGAGACTGTTCAGGCGTGGCGCGTCGCGATCAAGCGCCGCGCGGGGCCCACGATTCTGGCGCTCACGCGCCAGAAGGTTCCCCATCTTGAGCGCGCTCCCGGGGCCGCCCGCGATGGGGTGGGACGCGGCGCCTACGTCCTCAAGCCGGAGCCCGGCCCCCTTCAGATCGTGCTCCTCGGGACCGGTTCGGAAGTGCAGGTGGCGGTCGAAGCGGCGCGAGTCCTCGAGGCCCGGGGCGTATCGGCGCGCGTGGTTTCCTTCCCGAGCTGGGAACTGTTCCGCGCGCAGCCGGCGTCCTACCGGGACGAGGTCCTTCCCCCCGGCGTACCGCGGGTCGCGGTCGAGGCCGGCGCCACCCTCGGGTGGACGGAATGGGTGGGCCGGGACGGCACCGTGATCGGGATCGACCGCTTCGGCCAGTCCGCATCGGCGGCGGACAACTTCGCCCACTTCGGCTTCACCGCGGAGGCCCTCGCCGCGCGCGCCCTTGAGGCGCTCCCTGCGGAGGGCCCGCCGTGAAGCTCGCGCTCGGGGCGGATCACGCGGGCGTGGGTTACAAGGATATCCTCGCCGCGGAGCTACGCGAGGCGGGCCACGAGATCGTCGACGTCGGCACGCACGGCACCCACTCCGTCGACTACCCCGACTTCGCCTTCGCCGTCGCCCAGCGGGTGGCGCGCGGCGACGTGGAACGCGGCATCGTCATCTGCGGATCCGCGGTGGGCGTCTGTATCGCCGCCAACAAGGTACCGGGAGTGCGGGCAGGCGTCTGCCACGACACGTATTCGGCTGCGCAGGCGGTCGATCACGACGACATGAACGTCCTCTGCATGGGGGAGCGCGTGATCGGGATCGCCCTCGCGCGCGCGATCACGGAGGCGTTCCTGGCGGCCGGTTTCTCGGCCGAACCGAGGCATCGCCGCCGGCTCGAGAAAGTCTTGGACATCGAAGCCCGACACCTGAAGTCGGACACCTGAGACCGTTGATGGGGAGGGGAGCGAGATGAGCGCGCTGCTTCAGCTGCGGGAGCACGGCCAGAGCTATTGGCTCGACAACCTGACGCGCGGGATGCTCGTCGACGGGGAGCTGGCTCGCCGGGTCGAGACCGAAGGGTTGCAAGGGGTTACCTCGAACCCCGCGATCTTCCATAACGCGATCACGGGCAGTGCGCAGTACGATGGGGACATCGCCCGCTTCAGCGCCCAGGGTCTCGGCGTCGAAGAGGTCTACGACCGGCTCACGATCGCCGACGTGCGGGGCGCGTGCGACGTGCTGCGGGGCGTGTGGGAGAGTTCCGGCGGGGTCGATGGATACGTTTCCCTCGAGGTCTCCCCCCATCTGGCGAACGACGCGGAGGGCACGGTGCGGGAGGCGCGCCGCCTCCACGACGAGGTGGCCCGCCCCAACGTCCTCATCAAGATCCCGGGGACTCCGGCCGGAGTTCCGGCCATCCGGCAGGCGCTGTTCGAGGGCGTGAACGTGAACGTGACGCTCCTCTTCTCCATCGCAGCGTACGAGGCGGTGGCGGACGCGCACACGGAGGCGCTGGAGCAGCGGCTCGAAGCCGGCCGGTCCGTTGACGGCGTCACCTCGGTGGCCAGCTTCTTCGTGAGCCGGATCGACGCGCTCACCGACCGGAAGCTCGGGACGCTGGCCGGCGCCTCCGAGGGCGACGCCGCTCGCCTCGAGGCCCTGCTCGGCGAGGCGGCCGTCGCCAACGCGAAACTCGCCTATGTCGGCTTCCAACGGCGGCTGGCCACGGAGCGCTGGGCCCGGCTCGCACGGCTCGGCGCCCACCCGCAGCGCATGCTGTGGGCGAGCACGAGCACGAAGAACCCGGCGTATTCCGATGTGAAGTACGTCGAGCCGCTGATCGGCGAACTTACGGTCAACACGCTGCCGGAGAAGACGATCGACGCCTTCAGGGACCACGGGCGCGTCGCCGGCACCTTGACCGAGGGCGTCGACGAGGCCCGTCGCGCGATGGCGGAGTTGGCGGCCGTTGGGATCGAGTTGGACGAGGTGACGGATCAGCTTCTGGCCGAGGGCGTCGAGAAGTTCGCCGTTCCCTTCGACCGGCTTCTCGCGAGCCTCGCGGAGCGGATGGCGCGCTTGCCCGCCGCGGCCGTGGCGTCGGGGTCGGCTACGCGGTAAACGCCGCCTTCACGCGCTCCCAGAAGCTCGGATCCTCGCCCCGGCGCGGTTCGGGCGGCGCACCCTCCACCTCCCGCAGCGACTCCAGGATGTCGCGCTGGCGCCGGGAAAGCTCACTTGGCGTCCACGTGTGTACGCGCACCAGCTGGTCCCCATGGCCCGCGGCCCGCAAACGCGGCATCCCCTGGCCACGAAGCCTCAGAACCTGACCCGCCTGGATTCCCGCCGGCACCTTGAGCCGGGCCTGTCCCAAGATCGTCGGCACGTCGAGTTCATCGCCCAGCGCCGCCTGGGAGAAGGTGACGGGCAAGTCGAGGAGGAGGTCATCGCCCCTGCGCTCGAAGCGGTCGTGCGGCTCGACCTCCACCTGCACGATGAGGTCCCCCGCCGGCCCGCCGCGCGGACCCGCGTTGCCGCGCCCGCGAAGCTTCAGGTAGTCGTCGGACGAAATCCCCGCGGGAATCTCGAGGTCGACGGACCGGTCGACCCGCACGCGCCCGGTGCGCCGGCAGTCGCGGCACTCGTCCGTGATCGCGGTTCCCTCTCCTCCGCAGGCGGAGCAGGGACGCACCGAGACGAGTTGTCCCAGCATCGAGCGCTGGACCATGCGAATCTCGCCGGAGCCCTGACACGTTCCGCACGTCGAAGCCGTACTTCCCGGCTCGGCGCCCGTCGCGTCGCAGCGCTCGCACCGATCCAGAGCGGAGACGCGGAGGGAGCGCCGGGCCCCCGTCGCCGCCTCTTCCAGCGTGATTGTGAGGGAGACCTTGAGGGTCGAGCCGCGGCGCGGCTGGTTCGGGGAGCGCGCCTCTCCGAACAGGTCGCCGAAGCCGCCGCCTCCGAAGCCCGCCCCGCCGAACTCGCGCATGAACACGTCGAACGCGTCGGAAAAGTTGCTGAATCCGGAGAACGGCGCCTCGCCTCCGCCACCCCGCCGTACCCCGGCCTCGCCGTACTGGTCGTACAACTGCCGCTTCCCCGGGTCGCGGAGCACTTCCCACGCCTCCGTCACCGCCTTGAACCGCTCCTCCGCGTCCGGCGCGGAATTGCGGTCCGGATGGTACTCCATGGCGAGGCGCCGGTACGCCCTCTTCAGTTCGTCCGCACCCGCGTCGCGGGAGACGCCGAGCAGGTCGTAGTAGTCGCGGCGTCCGCTCACGGAGTCAGCCGCGTGAGAAGATCGGAGGTCCAATCGACGATGGAGACGACCTTGTCGTACGGCATCCGCGTGGGCCCGATCACGCCGACCGTGCCCTGCAGGCTCCCGACGGCGTAGTTGGCCGTGACGATGGTCAGATCCTCGAGTTCCGGCTGGCCGTGCTCGGCTCCGATCGTCACATGGGGACCATCCGAGCCACCGCGATCCCCCAGCACGGAGGCGAGCAGCTCCCGGCGCTCCGTGAGGAGCAGGAGGTCGCGCAGGCGCCGGCTCGTCGTAAACTCCGGCTGTTCGGTCAGCGCCGCCGCGCTCCCGAGGTGGAGCTCGCGCTCGCGGCGGGCCCACTCGAAGATGTCCGGACCGCTGTGCACGAAGATGTTCATTAACTCCCGGGCGCCGCGGCTGTCGAAACTCAGGTCGCCCAGCCGCTCGCGCAGCGTCGCCTGGATCTCCGAGATGGCGCTCCCCGCCAACCGTTCGTTCAGCGCCTGCGACACCGCCTGGAGCGTCGCCCGCGGTACCCGCGTCGTCACATCCACGTACACGGTGCGAACGACGCCGGACTCGATCGTGAACACGAGGAGCACCTTCTCACTCGAAAGCGGTACGAGTTCGAGACGCTCGAGCGTGGCCGTGGCGAGCGTCGGACCCACCGCGAGGCCGAGTTCCCCCGTCAGGAGGCTGAGGACGCGGGCCGCCTTGCCCATGAGGTCTTCGACCCCGCCGGCGTCCGCATCCCCCAGCTCGCGTTCGATCTTCGCCTGGTCCCGCTTCCGGATGCCGCCCCAGCGCATGAGCGCATCGACGTAGTACCGGTACGCGAGGTCGGTCGGAAGCCGTCCGGCGGAAGTGTAGGGGTGTGTGAGCAGACCCTTGCCCTCGAGGTCCGCCATCGTGTTGCGGATCGTCGCGGGGGACACGCCGAGCGCGTACTCCTTTCCGATCCTTCGCGAGCCGGCCGGGGCGGCCGTGCGGACGAAGGAGTCGATGACCGCGGCGAGGACGGCCCGTTCGCGCTCTGTCAGTGTTGGCAGGGTCATGCTTCCTCAGCCCCGGCGAGTTCGGCGGCGATCGCATCCAGGCGGAGCCAGCCTTCGATCGTCGCCAGCCAGCGTCCGTCCCGCTCCTCCATCCACCCGGCCCCGGCCCAATCATCGAGGCGGAGTCCGTCCGGCGAGATCTCCTGCACGAACTCGGGCGTCAAGCCGCGATTCGTACGGAGGCCCAGCCAGATCCGTTCCAGTTCCTCCTCTTCCGGCCCCACGCGTTCCCAGCCTTCGAGGGGACCAAGGCCCGCGTGCAGCGCGCGTTCATACCGGTCCCAGCGGAAGACGTTCCAACTGCGGATCGGTGGGAAAAAGCCATGCGCGGACGGGCCGAGGGCAAGATACGACGTTCGGTTCCAGTACGACCAGTTGTGTCGGCACTGCTCTCCCGGCCGGGCAAAGTTGGATACCTCGTACTGCTCATACGCCGCCGCGCGCAGCTCGCGGGACAGGAGTCGGTACTCTTCCGCGTAGCGCTCCTCGTCCGGCGCCCCGACCCGGCCGAGGCGGATCCACTCGGCCAACGGCGTGCGAGGTTCCACGGTCAGGCCGTAGAGACTCAGGTGAGACACATCGAGTGTGGTCGCCGCTTCCACTTCCGCGCCGAGGTCCCGCCCTACCTCCGGGGGGAGACCGAAGATGAGATCGACGCTCACCCGTTCGAACCCGGCCTCCCTCGCCTCGGCGACGGCCTCCGTGGCCCGGCGCCGGTCGTGAAGCCGGCCCAGCCATGTCAGGACCGCATCGTCCAGGGCCTGGACGCCCAGACTCAGCCGGTTGACGCCCGTCGCCCGCCAGCCTGAACCGAGACGCGCGTTGAAGGAGGCCGGGTTCGCCTCGGCCGTCCATTCCGTGTGCGCGGGGTCGATGTGGAACCAGGCGGAGATGCGCGAGGCCAGCCCCTCCATCCCGGCCGACCCCATGAGTGAAGGCGTCCCGCCTCCGACGAAGATCGTGTCGAGCGTGGCGCCCCGATCCCAACCGTTGCGCTCGAACCACCAGGCGAGTTCGATCTCGATCGCGGCGAGCCATCGGGACACCGGCGGCGCCGACGCCCGCTTAACGGAGAAGTCGCAGTAGTGGCAGCGGTGGGCGCAGAACGGAAAGTGCACATACAGGGAGCGTGGCGGGCGCTCGTCGCACATCAGCGTCCGCCCCGCCGCCGGACGGCGGCGAAGTCCCCTCCGGGCCGGCGCTCGACCCATCCCTCGAGTTCCAGCCGCCCCAGCCCGCCAAGCACCTTCGCGACGGGCATCTCGAGACCGACGGCAAGTTCATCCGGCGAGCGGGGTCCGCGCGAGAGCGCTCCGAGCAGACGCGCGTCGCCGGAGGATCCATCGAGGGCCGGGGCAAATTCCTCCTCCGTTTTTGACGTCTGCGCCTCGAGGCACAGCCAGCCCAGGGCGTCGAACACGTCCTGCACGCCGGCCACGAGTCCGGCTCCCTGACGCAGGAGGCGAAGACACCCGACCGAGCCCGGATCATCGATGCGCCCGGGTACCGCGAGGACTTCGCGTCCCAGGTCGAGGGCATGGTCCGCCGTGTTCAGGGCCCCGCTCCTTCCGCCGGCCTCCACGACGATGACGCCGCGGGCGAGGGCGGCGATCACCCGGTTGCGGCGCGGAAAGGCGGAACGCGTCGGCGGCGCCCCCGGCTCGAACTCGCTCAGGAGAATCCCGTGCGAGCGCATCCTCCGGTACAGATCCCGGTTTTCCGCCGGGTATTCGCGATCAAGTCCGGTTCCGAGGACCCCGATGGTCCGTCCACCGGCGTCGAGGGCGCCGGTGTGGGCCGCCGCATCGATGCCGCGCGCCATGCCGCTCACCACCGTCCAGCCCCAGCGTCCGAGTTCCCCTCCCAGCGTGTACGCCGTGCGCAGCCCGTAGGACGACGCGGCCCGCGTGCCCACGACGGCGATCACCCGCTGGGAGCCCAGCGTCCCGGCGCCACGCTCGGAGCCCAGCGTCCCGGTGCCACAACCGAAGAGAACGGTAGGCGGATCGGGGAGATCGCGCAGCGGCGCGGGGTATGCGGCCTCCCCGCAATCGGTGTACCCCGCCACACGAAGCCCTTTCGCCCTCGCTTCGCGCAACAGCGACCGCGCCGCCCTCTCCCCGGCGGAGCCGAGGGCGCGGACCGTCTTCGCCAGCGGAACTCGACCGCCCCGGCGCAGCCCCCGCAGGTCGGCCGGTGCGGCCCGCCGAAGGGCTGCGAGCGCCTCCGACGCTCCGCCATGGCGGTCGACCAGGCGCCGGACGCTGCGTAGCCCGATGCCCGGGGCGCGGGCGAGGACGACGAGCGCCGTCAACTCCTCCTCCGCGACCTGAGCATCCGTGGCGCGAGCATCCGGGGCCCGAGCGTCCACAGCCCGCGCCTCCGCGGCTCGTGCCTCCGCAGCTCGTGCCTCCGCGGTCCGAACCTCGGCAGCGCGTTTCTCCGTCAAGGACGCCACCCTGAGCCGCTCCCGAACGGATCCGCTTCGGCTTCCCCCGCCGCCACCTCCTTCTCACACCGCACGCGCGCCCACAGCCCCTCGAGGGCGCGGTCGAGGCCGGCCCCGGTCACGGCGGAGACCGTGAACTGGCCCCAACTCCCGGGGGCATCGACCGACACACCCGGCTCCGGCGCGGCGGGACTCAAATCGGCCTTCGTCAGGAGGACGCAGTGGGATATGCCGGCGAGCGCCGCGTCGTGCGCCCGCAGCTCCTCGCGCAGCAGGTCGTACGTCGCCTGCGGATCCTCGTCGTCGACCGGCACGAGGAGCGCGAGGGTGCGCGTACGTTCGATGTGTCGCAGGAATTGGGCGCCCAGACCGCGCCCCTCGTGCGCTCCCTCGATGATCCCCGGGATGTCCGCCATCACGAACGAACGATACCCGCTGAGCCCCACGACCCCCAGGTTGGGCGTCAGCGTGGTGAAGGGGTAGTCCGCGATCCGGGGCTTCGCCGCCGTTACGCGGGCGAGGAGCGTCGACTTGCCCGCGTTGGGCTCCCCCACCAGACCCACGTCGGCGATGAGCTTGAGCTCGAGTTCGATGTGCCGCTCCTCCCCCCACTCCCCGGGTTCCCATTCGCGCGGCGTCTGGCGCGTGGGCGAAGCGAAGCTCGCGTTGCCCCTTCCTCCGCGGCCGCCGCGGGCCACGACGAGTTCATCGCCCTCCGCAAGCAGTTCGCCGATGCGCTCTTCGGTTTCGACATCGCACACGAGCGTCCCGAGAGGGACCGGCAGCCGGAGATCCTTCCCCGAGGCGCCGTCCCGGTTCTTCCCCTCCCCGTGTCCGGCGCGCCCGGCCTTGTAGTGCTCGCGGTAGGAGTAGTCGAGCAGCGTGTCGAGTCGGCGATCCGCCACGAGGATCACGCCGCCGCCGTCTCCGCCCCGGCCGCCGGCGGGCCCTCCCCGGGGCACGCCCTTCTCGCGCCGGAAGGCGACGGCACCCGCGCCGCCCGCGCCTCCGGTGACGTGTATTCTCGCTACATCGACGAACAAGATTCCCTCTCCACCGAAAGCACGCCGACCTCGTCCCCACAGGTGTTCCGGACCACCGGGTGCGCGAAGCTCACCATCCGCCCGATCTCCTCCGGCGCCAGCAACGACAGCGTGGCCAGCGCGTGCGCGACCGCCGGCCCGAGCGGCCGCGTGGCCCCGTCCAGCACTTTGAAGGCCGCCCCCCAGCCCCCCTCCGCGCTCGCCAGACAGAACACTCCCTCCGCCCCCTCCTTGGCGAGAATCCGGCCGGAACTCGCCCGCATCAGGTTCGCCGAAAGCGCCGCAGGCCCCGATACCAATGTCGGGTGCGTCGTCATCGCCGTCACAACCGACCGCACGGCCACCTCGCGCGAGGCACCGAAATCGGCGAACACCCGGGCCATCTTCCGCAGGGAAAGGGCCGGGGTCGGCAGGCCGCAGCCATCCGTCCCCCACGGCAGGCGTTCGCAATCCTCCCCCAGCCACGCCGAGAGTTCGCGCCGAATCGTCCGCTGCAGCGGATGCTCCGGCTCCTGGTAACCCGCCGCGGGCCAGCCGCGGGCAACGCAGAGCGCCAACAGCACCGCATGCTGTCCCGAACAGTTGTTGTGGATCCGTCCCGGCAGGTGCCCGGCCCGATCCATCCGCCGGGCCGCCCCGTCGTCGAACGGCCGATGCGGCCCGCAGGCGAACATCTCGGGCGTCAACTCCGCCGCGTCCATCACCGACCGCACGACCTCCAGGTGCCGTGGCGTGCCATGGTGGGACGCGCACGCCAGCGCCAGCGCCTCCGCTCCGAGCCCGAGGCGCTCGAGCACGCCGTCTCTCACCGCGGGAAGGATCTGGAGCGGTTTCATCGACGAACGCCAGAAGGCCGTCAATCGCGCGTCGCCGAAGCTGTGGCTGCGGCCGCGACCGGAAGAACGGGCTTCGCGGACCATGCCGTACACGAGATGCGACGATTCCCGCGTTCCGGCCCGCTCCACCGTGACTCGGATCGGCCCCATCACCCCGCCGGTCCCGACGTCGTCGGCGCGAGCCGGGCCCACGCGGCGGCCGTCGCGCTCCCTTCGGTCAAATCGCCGGCCATGCGGGCCAGATCGGCCGGACGGTCCACATCGTACCAGGGTGGCAGCTCCGCGCAATCGAGCCGCAGCGACGCGGCGCGCGCGCGCGTCCAGGCGAACAGCCCCGACGTCGACCACGGGGCTCCGGCGAAGAGCCCGCGGGCCCGCGGCCAGGCCGACGCGCGCAGTCCGACCGCGTAGTATCCGCCGTCCAGGCTCGGCCCAAGCGCCACCGGGCACCCCGCCAGCGCCTCGAAGGCCCGCGCGACGAACTCGGCCGGGAGGGTCGGATGGTCGCTTCCGAGCGCCACCGCGCGGCCGACACCCTCGCCGAAGGCGCGGGCAAACGCCATCTCGAGCCGGTCACCGAGCGAGCCGCCAGATTGTAGCCGGATGCGAGCCGCCGCGTACCGGGAACCCAGCCGCTCCTCCGCTCCGGGACGATCGGGCACCCACAACTCCACCGCGACGCCGTCCGGCGCGAGCCTCATGGCGTCGTCCAAGAACGCCGCGTACAGAACGGCGCTCCCCTCCCTGGTCAGCCCGGGATGGAGGCGCGTCTTGACGTGGCCCGGCTCGGGCAGGCGGCCGAAGACGAGGAGGCGGGATTTCAGGCGCGCACCGACCCGGATGTTAGCAGGTTAGCGGGTGTTGACCTCGATCACTCCGCCCTCCGCGCCCGGTCGGCGATAGCGGGGCGGAACCATGCTCTGGTGGTACAGCCGGATCGACACGATTTCCTCCGCGGGAATCCGCCGCAGTGTGGTGATCGCGTCATTCAGATTGAAGTCGCCGTCCACGACCAGCATCGGCACGAAGTATTCCTGCGTCTGCCGCCCGAACAGAGCGGCGCTGTCGTTGCCGCCCTTGAAACCGATCTCGTCTTCAAGAACGATCAGTTCCCGGTGATGGGTGAGCGCCTCGTAGGCCGACCGGTATCCGTCCGCGCGGATCTCGCTCCCGGTGATGATGAGCCGGGTGTACGTCCCGGGGCGGGGGTTGCTGGCACATGCCGTCGCCGCCATCAGCGCCATCGTGGTTGCAATCGCGGCCCAGCGTCGCGCGCTCTCTCTCATCGCTCGTCTCCTCACCTCTTTGAATCGCTAGCGATCTCCGCCGGGTTCGCCGCTCCGCATCCCCTCCGCACTCCGCTCCTCCGCGGCGCTCGCCGCGACGGTGAGCAGCGCTTCCGGCGAATCCGCCTCCCTCAGAAGGTCTATGGCGACCTTGATCTGCGCGTCGCGCACGGCCCGGCTGCGGAGCTGGGGCACCTCCCCGAACTCCGCGCCGGCCAGCTCATCGGCGATGAGCCAGTCGACATAAGTCCGCGACTGGTCGAAGAGTTCCCTCTCGACCTCGGCTCCCGCCTCCACCAGCGCCGTCCAAACCTCGTCCCGCATCCCCTGCGTGACGGAAAACCCCTCGTTGACATCGTGCTCGTTCGAATACGCGACGGCCCACCGGAAGACGACGTTCCGCGGGATCGCCCCCGAGCGCGTCGCGAGACGCCGCAACTCCTGCTCCTCCGTGGAGAGCGTGTCGCGGTAGACGATCAGATCCGGCGTAATGCCGCCGCCTCCATACACCGTCCGGCCACCCGTCGTCCGGAACTCCTCACGGTCTCCCGGCTCCGACGGCGCCGCGATCGGTTCGCCCGAAATCGCCACGGCGCTCGCCGCCAAGTCGCGCAGCGCGCTCTCGCGGTCGAAGTCCTTCGTGATGGAGCGCCCCGCCGGCGTGTACCAACGGGCCGTCGTGACCTTCATGCTGTTGTTCCCGGAGAGGCGGTACAGCGTCTGCACCGAGCCCTTGCCGAACGTCGTCGTCCCCACCACGACCGCGCGGTCGTGGTCCTGGAGCGCGCCGGCCACGATCTCGGACGCGCTCGCGCTGAGGCCGTCCACGACGACGACGATGGGAATGTCGGGGTAGCGGTCCTCGGTGGAGGCGCGGAACTGGTGATTCTGCTCGTCCAGGCGTGAACGCGTTTCGACGACGGGCTTGCCGCGCTCAAGAAAGAGGTCCGTGACGTCGATTCCCGCCGGCAGCAGACCGCCGGGGTTTCTGCGCAGGTCGAGGATCAAGCCGCCGGCGCCTTCATCGACGAGGCGGTCCAGCGTCGCGACGAGTTCCTCCTTCGCCTCGCGGCTGAAGCCGCGCAGCGTCACGTAGCCGATATCGCCGTCCAGAATGAAGCCCTGCGCCTGCGCCACCTGGATGACATCGCGCACGATGCGAATCGCGAGCGGCCGATCCACGCCCACCCTCGCGATCATAATGTCGACGGGCGCCCCCCTCTCTCCCCGCAGCGTGTCCACGGCCTTGTCCACCGACCAGCCCTCGGCGGATTCGCCCTCGACCTCGATGATGCGGTCGCCGACCTCGAGGCCCTCGCGCAGGGCCGGCGAGTTCGGGAGCACCTGAACGACGGTGATCCAGTCGTCCTTCACGTCGATCCGGACGCCGAGCCCCCCGTAGTTGCCCGTCGTGGTGAGACGCAGATCCTCGGAATCCCGGGGTTCGAGGAAGGTCGTGTACGGGTCGCCCAGATTCTCGAGCATCCCGTCGATCGCCATCTGATACAGCTCCTCCGGCGGGATCTCGTCGACGAAGCGGGCAGAGATCAGACGGTGGATTTCATCGAGGAGCCGACGGCTCTCCCCGCCGTTCGCGGCCCCGCTCTGGTTTAGCAGCCAGCCTCCGGTCGCAAGGGCGATGGCGCCGACCAGCACTCCCGTCGTCCAAGATCGCTCCACTCTCATGCATCCTCCGTGTTGGCGGCCCCGTATCGCGCCGGGCCGCGCTCGCGCGGGCGCTCCGCCGCTACCGTCAATCCGCCGTTACCGTCAATGTCACACCACACCGTCAAAGAGGAAAGCTCGCGCCTTCGAAGCGATCCGGGAACCTCTCGTCGAGAAGCCCCAGAATCCGGCCCTCCACCTCCTCCGGCGTCCCCGAGCCGTCGACGACCGCGATCCTCTCCTCCTCCGCCGCCAGCTCTCGATACCCCTTCCGCACGCGCTCGCGGAACGACCGCTTCTCAAGCTCGATCCGATCTGGAGCGGGCCCGAAGAAGCCCAACTGGCCGGGGTCCTCCAAGTCCTGCCCCTGGCGATCCAACCCCACACGCACGGGGACGTCGAGCACGAGGTAGAGATCCGGCAGGAGGCCGCCCGTCGCGGCGCGCGTGACCTGGTCGATCGTCTTCGCGGCGACGCCGCGGCCCCACCCCTGGTAAACCCGCGTGGACAGCTCGAAGCGGTCGCAGAGGACGACCTCGCCACGCTTCAGCGCGGGCCGGACCACCTCCTCGACATGGGCACGGCGGGAGGCCGAAAAGAGCAGCAGCTCGGCGATTCCGTCGAGCCGCAGCTCCGGTCGGTCGAGGAGTACGCTCCGGATCGCTTCCGCCGTCGCCGTGCCGCCGGGCTCCCGCGTCACCGTGTGCGTCACGCCGGAGGCCGCCAGCCGTTCGGCCAACCGACCGATTTGGAGCGACTTCCCCGCCCCCTCCGGTCCCTCGAATACGAGGAAACACCCCTTCATTCAGTCGTAGTACTCCACGCCGAGGTGGGTGATCTGCTCCTCCCCGTTCAGCCAGCGCAGCGTGTTCTTGAGCTTCCAGTGCTGGATGAAAATGTCGTGTTCCGGATAAAGATCCGGAGCCGTCTGCGGCGCCTTGAAGTAGAAGGACAGCCACTCCTGGATCCCCGACAATCCGGCGCGCGCCGCGAGGTCGAGGAAGAGCGCTAGATCAAGGACGATGGGCGCGGCCAGAATGGAGTCGCGGCACAGAAAATCAATCTTGATCTGCATGCCGTATCCCATCCAGCCGAATATGTCTAGATTATCCCATCCCTCCTTATTGTCACCGCGCGGCGGATAGTAGTTGATACGGACCTTGTGATACATGTCTCCATAGAGGTGCGGGTACATGTCCGGCTGCAGGATGTATTCGAGGGCCCCGAGCTTCGATTCCTCCTTCGTCTTGAAGCTCTCCGGGTCGTCGAGCACCTCGCCGTCCCGGTTGCCGAGGATGTTCGTCGAAAACCAGCCGTTGAGGCCGAGCATGCGCGCCTTGAGGCCGGGCGCCAGAATCGTCTTCATCAGCGTCTGGCCGGTCTTGAAGTCCTTCCCCGCGATCGCGACGCCCCGATCGGCGGCGAGCGTGAGAAGCGCGGGGATGTCGCAGGTCAGATTCGGGGCCCCGTTCGCGAACGGCACCCCCTCCATGAGCGCGGCCCAGGCATAGAGCATCGAGGGCGCGATGTCGGGGTGATCCTCCTCCATCGCGCGCTCGAAGGAGGCCGGGCTGTCATGCACCGGACTCGCCTTCATGAAGATCTCGGTCGAGGCCGCCCACACTATCACGAGACGGTCGCAGCCGTGCTCCGCCTTGAAGCGCCGGATGTCCTCGCGGAGCTGCTCGGCGAGTTCGCGCTTGTTCGCGCCCGTCTTCACGTTCGAGCCGTCGAGCTTCTTGACGTAGGCGCGGTCGAAGGCGGCCGGCATCGGTTCGATGCCCCGCATGAAGTCCGCCAGCGGATCGATGTCCTCCGGCCGGAGGACGCCGCACACCTTGGCGGACTCGTAGGCGTTGTCGGGAATCGGGTCCCATGCCCCGAAGACAAGGTCGTTCAGTTCGGCCAGCGGCACGAAGTCGCGGATGAACGGGGTGCGGTTCTCCGTCCGTTTCCCGAGCCGGATCGTGTTCATCTGCGTGAGCGATCCGATGGGCCGGTTCCGTCCGCGGCGCGCCGCCTCCACGCCCGCGATGAAGGTGGTCGAGACCGCTCCGAGCCCTACGAGGAGAACGCCGAGCCTGCCTTCGGCGGAGGCTATGGTTGCGGGTGATCTATCCGAATCCACGATGCCGGTTCACTCCGTGTCTGGTTCAGTTCGACTCCGGGGGCGGCTCGCCGTCGGGCCGCGTATTCCGGTACACCCACCAGATGCGCTGGAAGGCGGTCAGGTTGGTGAGTATCGCGAGCACAATGATCACGGCCCTGAGCACGAGACCTTGGTGCCCGAACATGGTCGTCTCGCCGAAGATGAGCGCGGCGAAGCCGATCAGAATGACCCGTTCGGGGCGCTGCATGAGCCCAACGTAACAGGCGATGCCGAGCGCCTCGGCCCGGGCGCGGGTGTAGCTGATCATCAGTGAGCCGGCCATCGCGAGCACGATCCAGTAGATCATCCCCACGTCGCCGAGTTCGAGACGGTAGTCGTTGTACAGGGAGAGGAGTCCCAGGTACACGACGATCTCGGACAGCCGGTCGAGCGTCGAGTCGTAGAAGGCCCCGAAGGACGAGGCCAGGCCCGTGCGGCGCGCGACCGTGCCGTCGAACAGGTCGAACACGCCGCCCAGGAGGACGAGGAAGCCGGCCGTGCTCACATGGTGCTGATGAAAGAAGTAGCCGGAGCTGCAGGTGATGATGAAACCGAGCGTGCTGATGACGTTGGGGTGGACGCGGCGTCTCGTGAGCCACGCCATGGCCGGCTCGAAGATCGCGCGCAGCGCGCGTTCCCCCAGATCGCGGGCCGCCTTCATGTCGGGAGGATGATCCGGCTTTCCTCGCCCTTCCGGACGCCTTCCCCGATGGCTCGATCCACCCGCTCCATGAGCTTCTCGAAGTTCGCCTGAGAGGAGATGAGGGCTTGGTAACGGGTGTTCGTCTGCACCCTTTCCCGCAGTTCGGCGAACTCCCGTTCCTGCTCCTCGCTCGGCTGCTCGCCGCGGCCGACCGCTTCCACGAGCGTGCCCTGAAGATCGCGCATCCGGTTGAGCAGTTCCGTCGCGTCGCGGTCCTCGTCGATCTCGCGGCGGGCCGCGCGCAGGTAGGCGTATTCCGAGAGCTGCGAGATGATGCGCCCCACCTCCCGCGCCTTCTCCAGCATGCGGTCTCGTTCGTCCATATCCCCGGCTCGAAACGGAATCAGGAAGCACCCCGGGCCGACGAGTCGGGCCGGCAGCGGGCGGAGGTTCGAATCTCCCGTGCCCTCCCCGCTCGCCATCCGGGGCCCGGGCCGACGATTCGACGCCCGAGTATAACCCGGCTTCGACCCCCACGCGACTTGCGCCACCGCGCCGCCAACGACTCCGGCCCGCAGTCGGAATCAGCCAAACCGCCCGCGATTCCCTCCACGTACTCCCTCACGACAACTCAAGCCTCACCGCGCTACCTACGGGCGGTCGGCTTCAGGTCCGGAGTCGGCACGCCGCGCGCTCGCGAAGCGGGGTCGGCCGGCGAGGTCCGTGCCGATCCGGCCGTCGGAGAGCATGGCTGCGGCCTTCAGAAGCCGGAGGACGGCGGGGCCCTGCGACATCCCGATCTCGAGGAAGAGCGCGCCGCCTTCCCGGAGCCGCGCCGCGGCCCCGGACACCACGGTTCGAATCACGTCCAGTCCGTCTTCCCCGCCATCCAGGGCGACGCGGGGCTCGTGGTCCCGGACGGCGGGGTCGAGACCGGCCCATTCCGGGGTCGTAACGTAGGGTGGGTTGGAGATGATGAGGTCGAAGGTTTCGCCGGCGTCGAGCGCGGACCAGATGCCGGGCGGACAGAGGCGCAGCTCGAGTCCGTCGGCAGCCGCGCGACGGGCGTTCTCGCGGGCGAGGTCGAGCGCGTCGTCCGACACGTCGAGCCCGACGACGCGGTCGGCGATCCCCTCGTCGAGGAGCGCGATCGCGATGGCGCCCGACCCGACGCCGATGTCGAGCGCGTCGACGGGCGCGCCCAGGCCGCGGTGCCAGGCGGCGACGAGGTCAAGCAGTTGTTCCGTCTCGGGCCGCGGAATGAGGGCGCGGCCATCCGAGACGAGGCGCACCCGCCGGAAGTCGACCGTGCCCTCGATGTGCTGCAGCGGTTGCCCCTCGAGCCGGCGCGACACGGCGCGGGCCACCGCGGCCGCGGCACCGGGATCGACGCGTTCTCCGCCGGTGAGGCCGAGTTCGCCCACGGACAGCGAGAGCGCCGCGGCCACCAGCCGCTCGGCCTCCACGCGCGGCGCCTCGATCCCGGCCAGCTCGAGTTCCCGCCGCACGCCCCGCACGATCTCGCCGCGCGTCGGACCCGCCGGGCGGCGCCCCTCCCCGCCCGGCGGCGGATCGATCATCCGGCCCCCGCCGCCATCCGCTCTTCGGTCCCGGCGAGCCGCAGCGCCTCGACCACCTCGCCCAAGTCGCCGGCGAGGATGGCCTCCAGCCGGTGGCTCGTGAAGTGGATGCGGTGATCCGTCACTCGGTTCTGCGGGAAGTTGTACGTGCGGATCTTCATGGAGCGGTCACCCGTCCCCACCTGGGTCCGCCGCTCGAGCGCCCGCTCGGCCTCCTGCTCGGCGACGAGCCGGTCGAGCAGCCGGCTCCGCAGCACCTTGAGCGCCCGTGCCTTGTTCTTGTGCTGCGACTTCTCGTCTTGGCACGAGACCACGAGCCCCGTCGGCCCGTGCGTGATCCGCACGGCGGAGTCGGTGGTGTTCACCGACTGCCCACCGGGGCCGGAAGAGCGAAACACGTCGATCTTGAGGTCCGCGGGATCGATCTCGACGTCCACCTCCTCCGCCTCCGGGAGGACGGCGACCGTAGCCGCCGACGTATGTACCCGACCCTGGCTCTCCGTCTCGGGCACGCGCTGGACGCGGTGGACGCCGGACTCGTAGCGGAGGCGGCCGTAGGCGTCGGATCCGCGCACGACGAAGACGATCTCCTTGAGGCCGCCCAAAACCCCCTCGCTGCTGCTCACGAGTTCCACATCCCAGCCGGACTCCGCGGCGAAGCGCGCATACATCCGGTACAGGTCCGCCGCGAAGAGCGCGGCTTCGTCGCCGCCCGTACCGGCGCGGATCTCCACCACGGCGGGGCGATCGTTGAGCGGGTCCTTCGGAACGAGGAGGTGACGAAGCTCGTCGCGGGCCGCCTCGCGCTCGGTCTCCAACTCGGCAACCTCGGCCGCGGCCATCTCGGCCAGCTCCCCCTCGGATTCCGCCGCGACCTCCCGCGCCTGGCGCAGGTCGTCGAGGAGCTTGAAGTGGCGTTCCGCCGCGCGCGCCACCGGCTCCAGCGCCGAGTGTTCGCGCGCCAGGTCGCGCAGCAGCGCCATATCCGACAGCACCTCCGGCTCCGCCATCCGGCGTGCCAGCCCCTCGTACCGCTCGGCGGCTTCCCGCAGGCGACCCTCGAGCGTGTCCCGATCCGACATCGTTCGTTCCCTACATGAAAACGGGGTCCGCGAGGAACCCCGTCATTGAAAGTCATGTTGGAGCGCCGAGCGCTTCCGGCTCAGGCCTCCGCCGCTGCCGCCGCCTCCTTCTCCGCCCCCCTACTTCTTGCGGCCGCGCGCGTGCCCATCGCCGTACTTGGCGATGAAGCGCTCCACGCGCCCCGCCGTGTCGACGAGCTTCTGCCGCCCCGTGAAGAAGGGGTGGCAGTGCGAACAGATCTCGACGTGGATCTCGCCCACGGTCGAAGCGGTCTCCGTCTCCCGCCCGCACGCGCAGGTGATCTTGGCGGGTGCGTACTCCGGATGTATGCCTGCCTTCATGTCTCTTCCCACGCGTTGGGTTGTCCGCCTCCGGCGGAGGCGTCTGCGGAACAACCATATAATCTAGCCGGAGCGGGGCGGCCGCTGCAAACGGAAGTGCCGTCCAGCGGGAAGCGAGCCCCCGCCGCCACGAGGCCTGGCAACGTGGATGCTGCCGGCAGCCCCTGCTCGAACGCAGCGGGATTTCCCGGCGGGGTTGCTAGTTCGGGGTCAGCATCACTCGGTTGGCGACGGCCCCCTCCACGCGCTCCCGGGAGTAGTAGAGCGGGAAGAAACGGTCCTTCGCCCAGCCCTCGAACAGGTTCTGGTACATGGGGTCGTCCGGATCTCCCCCCTGCCCCGGCGTATTCGTGAACACGGCCGTGTCCCAGTCCCCCGCCTCCGCGATGATCCGGAAGGAGGGGCCCGATGTCTGGTTGTCCCCGCCGCCCGTCTGGTTCACGGTGAAGCCGTTGCCTCCGCGCGGGAGCGGTCCGACCTCGAGGCGTGCCCGCATCTCGTCGTTCACGATCCCGGACAGCGGGTGCCGGAACCGCGCGTGCTTGAAGCGCACGTCGCCGTACCGCCAAGGGTCGCCGTCGAAGCGATCCTCCAGCCCCTCCAGGGCGTCGGCCAGCGTGCGGGCGAGGAAGGCGTCCCGGCCAGCCACCGGATCCCCGTCTCCGAGCGGCGCAAACCACGCCGGGGGCGAGCCGAGCCAGTCTATGATCCTCTTCATCGACAGCCGTCCCAGCGACGCGCGGACCTCGGCGGGGACGACGAGCGGCACCATCTGCCTCTGAATCTCACGCTCCCACGACACATAGATCGCGGCCTCGCGGGACTCCGGAGCCAGCGCGAAGTCCCACTGCAACAGCTCGTTTCGGGCCGCCTCCGCCCCCTGGGGCAGATCCATGCCGCGCAGCATCGGCACCAGCGAGCGGGCCGGGAGCGACATGTAGTCCGTCGCCAGCTGCATCATCTCCGCCATCGTGAAGCGCCTCCCCGACGCGAGCACCTCGTCGATGCGCGCGCTCCGGAAGGGGTCGCTCCAGCTCCAGCCCACGGCGTCCCGGTGCTCGTAGCCGGGCGGGACGAGATTCTGGTTCGCCGTCGACCAGAAGCCCTTCTCCGGGTTGAGCACGTGCGGCTTGTGCCTGATCTCGAGGTAGCCATCCCATTCGTAGCGGCCGTCTCCCGGCACGGGGACGAGACCCGACCAGTTGCGGCGGATGGGCGCGATCCCCACCGACTGCCAGCCGATGTTCCCCTCCACATCGGCCCACACCATGTTCTCGCCGGGGATGTTCGAGTAGTTGCAGGCGTCCCGGAACTCCTCCCACGTCTTCGCCTGGTTCATGCGCAGGCTGGCGAGGTAGGGCGCGCCGCCAATCTCCATCCACCCCGCGCGCACCGCGTAGGCGAGGTCGTTGTCGCGGTCCTCGTACACGACGGGTCCGTGCCGCGTGTATCGGTGTCGCACCCGTTCCGGTTCCCGCCCCTCGACCGGGATCTCGTCGTCGATGACCCGCATCCCCTCCCAGTCGCCGCCGTACCAGTAGCGGTCGGGGTCGTCCGGATGCGTCCGGTAGACGTAGAGGTCCTCCGCGTCGGTCTGGAAGACCGTGAGACCCCACGCTCCGTACCCGTTGTGCCCGATCGAGACGCCGGGGAGGACGGGCTCCCCACCGCCGATCACGTTCCACCCCGGTCCGACGAGGTGGACCAAGTAGCGGAGCGAGGGGGCCGCCTGCACGCGGTGCGGGTCGTTCGCCATGATCGCGTGTCCGCTCAGCGTGCGGCTCCCCGCCACGATCCAGTTGTTGCTCCCCGTCCCCATCCGCTCCGCCTCCAGCAGTCCGTGGGCTGCCAGGCGTCCCGCGCCGTACGGTTCGGCGTCGGTCTCCGCTGCGAGCGTCGCCGGGGCGAGGGCCTCCGCATCGGAGGCGGTGGCGCGGAAGCGGGGGGCGAGGTCCTCGGGCCGGAAGCGGACGGGTCCGCGGAAGGCCCGGTACACGTCGAGGATCTCGCGCCGTAGAAGCGATCCGTCGATCGCGGGGTCGAGATCGAGGTCCGGCTCCCCCGGGTGGAAGTAGGAGACCTCCCTCACCTTCTCCGCCCCCACCGCCGCGACCGCGATCCCGAGGTCGAGTTCCTGCCCGATGTTCATGAGCAGGCCCTGGTGGCGGGAGATGACTACGTCGGGGGTCCACGGCTGCGGACGGATCCCCAGCATCTCGAACTCGACCGGAAGCAGATCCGGGTAGCGCTCCGTCTCGGAGATGTACGCGTTGATTCCATCCGTGAAGGCCCGGATGATGTCGGCGCCCCGCGGGTGGTAGTGGTTCAGCTCCGCTTCCAGATCGCCGCGGAAGCGGAACAGGCGCGCGCCGCGGTCGCGCTCCAGTTCGCGCGGACCGAGGATCTCGGCGACCGTGCCCGTGGCCTGGCGCCGCCAGAGTTCGAACTGGAAGAGGCGGTCGCGCGCGGCGGCGTACCCCTGCGCGAAGAAGAGGTCGTGCTCCGTCTCCGCGTAGATGTGACCGACGCCCCACAGATCCTTGAGGATCTCGACTTGGGCCTCGAGCCCGGGAACCCGCAGCGTCTCCGTGTCGACCGCATCGACGGCGGCGGCCGGGAAGTCTTCGACGGTTGGCGCGCCGGACGGATCCCGGCCGGAACTCCGCCAGACCGCCAGCATGAGGATGAGCGCGAACAGCGTGACGGATCGGACCCGCATCGGATTCTCCTTGGCTGGTCTTCTATCGCTGGTCTTCTGTCGTGAGGTCCGGCTACGACCCCGCGGCCTGCTTCTTCTCCGGCTCGCTCTCCGCCGCATCGTCCCCGGCCTCCGTCTCGCCGGCGCCGGAGACGCTGGCCCGGAGCGCGGCCATGAGGTCGATGACCTGAGTCGTCGTCTCCTCCTCGGCGGGCGCGGCGATCTCCATTCCGTCCGCGACCTTGCGCTCGACCGCTTCGAGCATGCGCTGTCCGACCTCATCCTCGTACTTCGACGGATCGAAGTTCTCCGAGGCGATCTGCTCGATCAGCTGTACGGCAAGGCCGAGTTCCGCATCGGCGACCTCGCCCTCTCCCGACGGCACCTCGGCGATGTTCCGCACTTCGTGCGCGTAATGCAGTTGTTCCAGCACGAGGTGATCCCCGACCGGGCGCACGAGGACGAGATACTGCTTGCCGCGCGCCGCGTACTTCGCGAGCGCGGCCCAGCCCGTCTTCGTCATCGCGGCGCCGAGGAGGCGGTAGGCCTTGTCCCCTCCCCGCGCCGGTCCGAGGTAGTACGTCTTCCCGATATACGCCCGCTCGACCTGGTCCAGCGGCACGAATTCGACGATCTCGATCGCCTGCGTCGCCTCGGCTTCCAACGCCTTCAGTTCCTCGGGCTTGAACGTCACGTACTGGTCCTTCGCGAACTGATACCCCTTCACGAGGTCGCTGCGCGGGACCAGGTCCCCGGTCTTCGCATCCACGTATTGCTGCTTCACGCGGCTCCCGCCGGGGGAGAGGAAGTTGAAGCGGACCTTGTGCGAGTTCTCGGCGGACGAGTAGAGCTGGCACGGGATCGAAACGAGCCCGAACGAGATCGTCGCCGTCGAGATGGGTCGAGGAGCCATCCTGTGCCTCTCCTTGTCCGCGCCGGTCCGCCCGCGCGATGCCGCCCCCTCCCGCGCGCTGCCCGCGCCCTCCCGCGCGATGCTGCGCCCTCCCGCGTGATGCCGGACGGAGGGGTCGAATAATAGGTTGCGGCCCGGATCGTCGCACAGAGCGACGGCGGACCTTGGCCGGCGGCGAGGGGGGACGCCTGCGAGCATGCCCCGCGAGAAACTCGAGGAATACCGGGACAAGCGAGCTTCCGAGCGCACCCCGGAGCCCTTCGGTGGGGCTCCCGGGACGGGCGTCGGCGCGTTCGCCGTCCAACTGCACGCGGCGACCCGCCGACACTACGACCTGCGCCTGGAGATCGGGGGCGTCCTCGTCTCATGGGCGGTCCCGAAGGGGATCTCGGCCGACCCCGCCGACAAGAAGCTTGCCGTCCACGTCGAGGACCACCCGGTCGAGTACATCGAGTTCGAGGGCGTGATTCCGGCTGACGAATACGGTGGCGGCGAGATGATCGTGTGGGACATCGGCCGCTGCATCATGCTCGAAGATCCGGAGGAGGGACTGGAGAAGGGCAAGCTCCTGTTCGAGCTTCGGGGGCACAAGCTCAAGGGCGTGTGGACGCTCGTGCGCATCGAGAAGGGGGAGACGGGGAAGGAATGGCTGCTCATCCGCGAGCGGCGCGGCGGACACCCGATCCTCGAGGATGGGTCGCTCCCGGAGAGTTCCATCCTGTCCGGGCTCACCATCGAGCAGATGGCCGAGCGGGAGCGCGGCTGGTATCCGGGAGAAGAGCTGGGCGCGGCCCTCGCTCGGGCGGGGGCGCGGGAGGCGCGGGTCGCCCCCTCCGAGGTGCGGCTCATGCTCGCCACCCCTCGCGAGGACGCCTTCGACGACCCCGCGTGGCATTTCGAACTCAAGCTGGACGGCTACCGCATGCTGGCTTCGGCGGTCGGCGGTGAGGCGAGCCTCCTGACGCGCAACGGACACGACGCGCTCCCCACCTTCCCCGAGATCGGGCGCACCCTGCGCAAACTCCCCTATCGGCGGGTCGTGCTGGACGGCGAGGTCGTCGTCCACGACGCGGCCGGGTATCCCAGCTTCCGGCGCCTGCAGCGGCGGGCCCGGCTCTCCCGTCCATTCGATATCCGGCGGGCCTCGTTCGAGGCGCCGGCGAGCTTCTACGCCTTCGACCTCCTCGCGTTCGACGGTTGCGACCTGCGCGACCTTCCGCTCTCCGAGCGGCGCCGTTTCCTGCGCGACGTCGTGCCGGAAGCGGGTCCGATCCGCTTCAGCGAGCACTTCGAGGGGTGCGGGGAGGCCCTTCTGCGACAGGTTCAGGGGATGGGGCTGGAGGGGATCATGGCCAAGCGCGCCGACTCCCGGTACACCGGCGGCCGCTCCTCCGACTGGAGGAAGATCCACGCGGCCCGCCGGGCCCGCTTCGTCATCGTCGGATTCACGAGGCCCGCCGGCTCGCGGACGGGATTCGGGGCCCTCCACCTCGGCGCATACGGTCCGGCCGACGCGGAATCCGGAGTAGCCGCGGGCGACGACGGGTTCGCGCTCCACTACGTCGGCCGCGTGGGAACGGGCTTCGACGACCACACCCTGGTGGAGGTCCGGACCCGGCTCGACGAGTTGAAGTCCGATGGCCCCGCCTTCGTGACGCCGGCCCCGGCGGGAGACGATCACACCTGGGTAGAGCCCGAGCTCGTCGCCGACATCCGCTACAAGGAAGTCACTGAGGGCGGCCTCCTCCGGCACGCCGTCTTCCTGGGCCTTCTCCCGGTCCCGGAGGAAGAGAGCGGGAGCGGGAACGGGGACAGGAACGATGATCGAGAGTACGTACTCCCCACGGATTGTCGGCTTCCGCCCGATCCGCGCGCGGCGCTGGCCGACCCGGTGCGAGTGGACACGTCCCCCCCGCCCGTCAACGAACTGCAGCTCTCGAACCTAGACAAGGTCTTCTGGCCGGACGACGGGTACACGAAGGGCGACTTGATCACGTACTACCGGGACATCGCCCCCTGGCTGCTGAAGTTCCTGAAGGACCGGCCGCTCGTGCTGACCCGGTATCCCGACGGCATCGACGGAAAATCCTTCTTCCAGAAGAACGCGCCCGGGTTCCAGCCCGAGTGGGTGCGCACGGAAGCGATCTGGAGCCGCGGCTCCGAACGCGACATCCACTACTTCATCGCCGATGACCCCGCCGTCCTCGTGTTCGTCGCGAATCTCGGCGCGATCCCGCTGCACGTGTGGGCGAGCCGCATCGGGAGCCTGGACCGCCCCGATTGGTGTCTCCTCGATCTCGATCCGAAGCACAAGCGGGACGGCGAGGAGGTGTACGCGTCGTTCGAAGACGTGGTCCAGGTCGCGCGGACGATCGGTGCCCTGTGCGAGGAGATCGGGCTGCCCAGCTATCCGAAGACGAGCGGATCTTCGGGGATCCACGTGATGATCCCCCTCGGCGGTCAACTCGACTACGGGCAGTCGCGCACGCTCGCGCTCCTGCTCGCGAAGCTGGTGGCGGCGGAGATTCCCGGCCGGGCCACGATCGTGCGGAACCCGGCGGGACGAGACGGCAAGATCTACATTGACTTCGTCCAGAACGGTCGCGGACGGCTTGTGGTGGCCCCCTATTCCGTCCGCCCGCGGGCCGGGGCGACCGTGTCGGCGCCGCTGGCCTGGGACGAGGTGGGGGAGGGGCTCTCCATGGAGGACTTCACGATTCGGACGATGCCCGAGCGGGCGCGGGCGCTTGACCCGGATCCGCTTCTGGGCGTGCTGTCGGACGCGCCCGACCTCATGGCGGCGCTCGACGCCCTGCAGCGGAGGATGGGCGGGTGAGCGCCCCCGACGACTCCGTGCGCGCTCGGCGGGGGCCCGCGCCTACGTTGCCCCGGCGGCTGGCCGGGATTCCGGGGTTCGACATCGACGGGGTGGCGCGGACGGCGGCGGGCGATCCCGGCGTCCTCCGGCTCGAGAACCTCGACACCGATCTGCGCCCGCCCGCGGCGGCAGTGGCCGCCACCCGCGCCGCGCTCCAATCGCCGGCCGCCAACAGCTATCTGCCCTTCACGGGCCGGGCCGGCCTCCGGGCGGCGGCCGCCCGGCACGTCGGCCGGCTCGCCGGGCAGGAGTACGACCCCGACCAGGAGTGCGTGATCACCGCGGGCGGCACGGAGGGCCTCCTCAACGCGCTGCTCGCGACGCTGGACCCGGGCGACGAAGTGATCCTCACCGACCCGACGTACGCCGGCATGCTGCAGCGCGTGCGGCTGGCCGGGGCGGTCCCGCGGCTCGCGCCCTGGGTCTTCGAACCGGCGGCCGGGTGGCGTCTCGACCTCGATGTCCTCGCCGGTTGCGTCGGCGACCGGACGCGGGCGCTCTTCATCATGAACCCGTCCATGCCGTCCGGCGGCGTGCTCGACGCGGACGACTGGGCCGCGGTCGCGGACCTGTGCGAGCGCCGCAACCTATGGCTCATCTACAACGCCGTCATGGAGCGCATCCTCTTCGACGGCCGTCCCTACCTGCACCCGGCCGGACTCCCCGGCATGCGGGGGCGGACGCTCACCGTGGGTTCGGTCTCGAAAGAGTACCGCCTGATCGGGTGGCGCACGGGCTGGGTCGTCGGTCCGGCCGCCGTCCTCGCAGATGTCGCCAAAGTCGGCATCTACAACGTTGTCACCGGCGTCGGGATCGGGCAGCCCGGCGCGCTCGCGGCGCTGACCGCCGCGGACGAGGCGGAGGACGTGGCTGCGAGCGTACGGCGCTGGGAGCGCCGGCGCGACACGGTACTCGCTGCGCTCCGCGACTACCCGGTCCGGCCCGCCGGCGGCGGCTGGTCCCTCCTCGTCGACACCCGGCCCCTCGGTCTCACGGCGCGTGAGCTTTCCGTGCGGCTGCTCGCCCGGGCGGGCGTCGCGGCCACTCCAATGGACGCCTGGGGCGGCCCGGACGCCGAATACCAACTCCGCCTCGTGTTCAGCAACGAACCCGCCGCCCGCCTCCGGACGCTCGGCGACCGCTTCGCCGAAGTCCTGTAGCGCCCTTGCCCGACCTACCAACGCCCTCTCAGGACGGCCTCCCCCATTCCACAAGTCCAAGCCCGGAGTTTTTACGGGAGATCACGCTCCGTCGTGACGATCAGGTCGTTTCGGTGAGGCTCAAGGAAATCGAACGGCCGGATGGAGCCAGAGAGTGCCCAACCTCACCGGCGGCGTCTACGCGGCCTGCGGCTGAATCCGCGTCGGAGTCGCACCACGGCAGGTTCAGCGCCCCACTCCGGTTAGTCATTTGAGCCGGAGGGCCAAGATCTTCGGCCACAGCTTGCCGGTCACGAGGAGGACGCCCGTCGCCGGCACGTACGCGATGCCGTTGAGCACCGCCTCCGGGTCGCCGGGGCGGCGGGCGCTGAGTGGGACGCTCGAGAGGTCGATCTCGCCGAGGACTTCACCCGTGGCCTTGTCGATGCGGACGATGATGTCCGTCTGGTAGACGTTGGCGTAGATCCAATCGCCCACGCATTCCAGCTCGTTCAGCCGGTTCCGCGCTAGCCCGCCGCGGATCACGTCGACCGTCGCCAGCACCTCGAACGTCTTGGGATCCCGGCGATCAAGCACGCTCGACCCGTCGGACATCCAGAGGGACTCCCCGTCGTAGCAAAGGCCCCATCCCTCGCCCTCGTAGGCGAACTCCCGGAGCACATCCAAGGTATCGAGATCGTAGACGAAGGCCCTGCCGGACTTCCACGTGAGCTGCACGAGTTCCGAGTCCACGCGGGCGAGTCCTTCGCCGAAGAGCGCCGAGTCCACCGCCACGCTCGCCAGAACCTCGCCGGTCGGCACATCGACCCGGCGCACGCTCGATTCGCCGTAGCGGCCGGTGCTCTCGAGGAGATGTCCGTCGTGAAACAGAAGTCCCTGCGTGTAGGCTGCCGGATCGTGAGGGAACGTCCCGAGGATCTCGTACTCGATGGATGGGACCGCAGGGGAGGAGCAGCCCGCCAGCCCGCAGAGTGCAAGCGTCCACAGGACGTGGCGAAAGCCCGAAATCTCACGCCATCGACTCGCGGCGGGCCGCGACGGTCGCGTACGGCCGGTCGGCATCGAATCAGATGAGATCGAGGACCGTCTCGACGGCTCGCCGACCCTCGGCGGACGCGCCGGTCCAGTTCTGGTGGCCGCGCAACTCCGAGTGGCCGATCGCGACGCGGCCGAAGGGTTCACGGATGACGTCCGGCGGGGCGGGCCTGCCGTCACGGCCGAAGAAGAAACCCGGACCCGGTGCCACGTAGGCATGCCCCCAGCGGTTGAGGACGAGGCCGGCGATATCCTCGGCCGGGTCGAAGCCGCCCTCGGCGAATAGCTCGACCATCTGCGCGCGCAGCCGCCTCTCGTAGTCAATGAAGGACGCGCTCAGCATCTCGGTGCGTCCCGCCATCCCCTGATCCACGGGCGACGCTCCGGGCGACTCGAAGGTGATGTAGAAGGTCAGCATCGTCGGATGGTCCGGCGCGTGGACCGGTCGGTGGTCTCCCGCGTACATGGGCCGCCGGATGTTGCACGAGAAGCCGAGGTCGCCCTCGTAGAAGCAACCGGCGATCCCCAAGCGGTCGAGGAAGCGCCAGTTCCGGAGCGCCACGTTCGCGACGAGGATCGGCCCGTGCCGGAAGCTCTCGTAGGCGGCGCGGTGTCCGTCGGGCAGGTCGGCCGCAATGTAGCGGTTCATCCACCCCCCGCTCGCGAGCACGACCCCGTCGGCCTCGACGGACCACGCTCGACCCTCGTGCACGTACGCGACGCGCACGGGCCCGCCGCCGGCCCCCGCGTGGCGCACGTCGATCGCGGTGCACCCGAGCCGCAGCCGTACAGACTGATCCGGGCGGTCGAGGGCCCCGAAATCGATCGCCCCGTTCAGCACGTCCCCCAACGTGCGTTCGCCCGCGATCCCGTCCGGTACGACGTCCTTCACGAAATAGCGGGCGATCCCCGCGTTCCCGCCGGGGAAGGAGTGGAAGGTCATGCCGTCGTAGCGGGAGGGCAGGCCGAAACCGGGGAGGTCGAAGTGCATCCCCCACCACGCGGAGATGGCATCGCAGCCGAGGCCGATGATGCTGGCGAGGATCGGATCCACGTACGCGGTCACCTCGGGCGGCAGGCCGAGCACGTCCTCGTAGTACGCCTTGAGCGTCATGCCGTCGAGCCACGGCCCGGGGTTGTCCGGTC
Organism: Candidatus Palauibacter poriticola; assembly: GCA_012270965.1. Lineage (GTDB taxonomy): Bacteria > Gemmatimonadota > Gemmatimonadetes > Palauibacterales > Palauibacteraceae > Palauibacter > Palauibacter poriticola. The sequence goes on along the minus strand of JAAXHJ010000055.1, from coordinate 44,637 downwards.
CCCCGGGGGCGTCCGCCGGCACGTGGTCCGTGACCCGCGCCCTCCGCCAGCGTTCGAAGCCCTCGCGCACCTCCGGCGTCCACGGCGCGCGGGAGGTGTCTCCGAAGAGGCCGTTGACCCAGGCGCCCGACCCGCCTGACCCGCCCGACCAGCCCGGCTGGCCGCCGCGCCGGGTTCCGCCGAAGTAGTGCCCGATGGAGAACTGGTCCTGAACCCAGTGCATGAAGCCGTAGTTCTCGAGCGGCGCCTTCACCCGGCCCGCATCCGGCGCGTACTCGAACTCGCGCGGGATGCCCAGCGTCGTGAAGTAGTCGTCCGGCTCCCCCGTGGGCGGTCGTATGCCGAAGTCGTTCGAACCCTGCGGCCCGGCCAGGCGCACGCCGTCGACCATGATGTCGTTGCGTTTCGCCTCGCCGCCGAACACCGGATGGTTCTCGAGAACGAGACAACGGCCCGAGGGGCGGTGCCGCTTGAAGTGGTGCGCGGCGGAGAGACCCGCGAGCCCGCCCCCGACGATCACGACGTCGAAGCGCTCCCCGGTGTCCGTCATCTCCCCGCTCGGGACCCGCCCGTCTCGCACCCAGTGCGCGGCGCGGACGACCTCCGGCGTGTTCCCGTGCGAGGACGCGTAGTCCCCCACCCCGCCCGGCCCGTACCAGTCGGGCCCGAGGGTATCGGACCACGGCTCGGAGGCCATCCGCGGAACCGCAACGCCGCTCCCGCCTCCCGGGGCCTCGGTCCCGCACCCCAGGATCGCCGAGCCCGCGATCCCCGCCCCCGCCAGCTGGACGAAGTCCCGGCGCGTGATCTCCCGGTGGAGACCCAGCTCGCGGTCCGTCCTCCGGCCGCTCGCTCCAGCGCGTCCGCCGTCACGCCCGGGACCGCGCCTCACTGCGTCGTCGTCCCGCTCTTCCGGTAGCGCTCGAACCAAGCGAGGATGTGCTGCACCTTGCTGATCAGGCCGCTCGGACGGGCGCCGATGCTGTGGTTCGCCTCCGGGATGCGAACGAGGACCGAAGGCACCTTCCGGACCCGCAGCGCCTGATAGAACTGCTCGGACTCCGACATCGGGGTCCGCCAATCCACCTCGCCCGTGATGAGCATCGTCGGGGTCGTCACGTTCTCGATGTGGTGGATGGGCGAGCGCTCCATGTAGTGCTCGAGGTGGTCCCACGGCGCGCCCGGGAACCAGTAGTTCATCCCCCCCGTGCCGCCCATGTCCGCCGTCAGCACCCAGCTGTACCAGTTGATGACCGGCTTCTGCGACGCGGCCGCGGCGAAGCGGTCCGAGTGGGTCACGATCCACGCCGTCAGCACGCCGCCGCCGGACCCGCCGGTCACGAACAGCTGGTCTTCGTCGATGTACCCGCGCGAAATGACCTCGTCGACGCCCGAGATGAGATCGTCGAAGTCGTGGCTGGGATAGGCGTGGTGGATCTCGTTCCCGAAGTCCTCGCCGTAGCTCGTGCTGCCGCGCGGGTTCGTGTAGAGGACGACGTAGCCCGCCGTTGCATAGAGCTGGACCTCGGCGCTGAAGCGGTCCCCGTAGTTGGCGAACGGACCGCCGTGGATCTCGAGCAGGAGCGGGTACTTGCGGCTCGGATCGAAGTCCGGCGGCTTCACGATCCAACCCTGGATGTCGAGCCCGTCGTGCGAGGACTTGTACCAGACCTCCTCCGTCTCCCCGATCGCCTTCTGCGCGAAGAGGTCCTCGTTCAGTTGCGTGAGGCGCCGCCAGTCCCCGCCGCGATCCGTCACCGCAAGATCCGCGGGGTGGTCCGGCGTCCCGTAGGTGTAGGCGAACCTGTCGTTTCCGGAGGTGGAGAAGGTGCCGCCGCCGTATGGACGACCGATCGACAATCCCTGGACGCTGGAGACGATGTCCGTCAGGGTCCCGTCGAGATCGACATGGGCCAGTCGCGTGTTCCCCTCGGTGTCGTACTGGAAGAACAGCCCCGCCCCGTCGCTCGCCCAGTGCAGGTTGCCGATGGAACGGTCGAGGTCGTCGGCGATGAGGCGCGAGCCGGACCCGTCCCGGTTCATGACGTAGAGCTTCGACACCTGATGCCCGAGGAAGCGGTCGTCGTAGCCGGTGTAGGCGATCATGCCGCCGTCGGGTGACACCGTCGGACTCGAGTCGGGACCGCGCCGGTCGGTCAGTTGCCGCAAGGCGCCATCGGCCACGGAGAACTCGAAGATCTCGGAGTCGCGCACGTACTCCCAGTCGTCGCGGCGCGTGGCCGAGATCAGGAGGTGCTGCGAGTCGGGCGTCCACTCGGGCGTCCCGCCGTGGTGGTAGGGGCCGTGCGTGACCTGGCGCGGCGTCCCTCCCTCGGCGGGGAGGACGAAGACGTGGGAGTAGCCGACCGGCAGGAAGCCCTGGCTGTCCGAGCGGTAGTAGAGCCGTTCGTACGTCGTGGCGGGGGGCGCCCACGTCGCGCCTTCCGGCTTCGCCGGCATCCGTGCGAAGGGCTGTGGCGTCTCCGGGACGAACATGCTGAAGGCGATCATGCTCCCGTCGGGGGACCACGAGAGCCCGCCCGGGCCTCGCTCGAGCTGCGTGAGCAGGGCCGTCTGTCCGGTGTCCATCCAGCGCAGGTAGAGCTGCGACTTCCCGTGTTCGTCGCTCGCGACGTAGAGGAGCCGCGTGCCGTCCGGCGACCAGCGCGGAGACGAGAAGTTGGTCTGTCCCGTGAGGAGCGGACGGTGGTTCGAGCCGTCGTAATCGACGGTCCACAGGTTGCTTCGCTGACGGTCCGTCATGATGTCCATCGAGGACCGCACGTAGACGACCCGAGAACCATCGGGCGAGATCCGGGGATCGCCGGCGAGTTCAAGTTCGAACACGTCGGCGGGGCCGAAGTGGTTCGGATCCCGCTCCTGCCCGGCAAGCGGTGCGGCCGGGGCGACGATGGCGAGCGCGAGCGCGGCGCCGACCACCCGGCAAGCGACTGCGAGCGCGGCGGCCGGCACCCGGCAAGCGACCGCGGAGCCGGCGACCCTGTGTTCTCGTGACGGCGTCATGGTTCCTCCTGGACAGCATTCGATCTCTGGGGGACGTCCCGCGACAGTCAAGGTAGCGCCTTTCCCGCCGCCGGATAGGTTGCGCCGCATGAACGATCGCGAGTTCTCGGTGCCGGAAACGATCCGCTGGGCCCCCGGGGGGCGGAGCGCGCTGATCCTCGACCAGACGCTCCTTCCCGGCGTCCACGAGGAGAGGGAACTCTCGACCCTCGACGACTTCATCGAGGCGATCCGGAGCCTGCGCGTGCGGGGCGCGCCGCTCATCGGGATCACCGCCGCCATCGGTCTTGCGGCTCTGGCCCGGCAGGTCGCCGCGGAGGGAGTCTCGGCGGACGGTCTGCGCGACCGGTTCGCCGGCTGGGCCGACCGGCTGGCCGACGCCCGGCCCACGGCGGTCAACCTCGCATGGGCGGTCCGTCGCCAGCGCGCCCGCCTTGATGCCGCCACCGGGGATGCGGGAGCACTGGCCGCGGCGCTGGCGGCGGAAGCCGACGCCATCCACGAGGAGGACCGCCGCATGTGCCGCGCGATCGGCGAGCACGCGGCGGGGCTGCTTGCGGGCGGCGAATCCGTGATCACGCATTGCAACGCGGGGTCGCTCGCCACGGGCGGCATCGGGACGGCCCTCGCCCCCGTCTACGTGGCGGCGGAGGCCGGTCGCCGGGTCCGAGTCTTCGCCGACGAGACCCGCCCCCTCCTTCAAGGGAGCCGCCTTACCGCGTGGGAGCTGTCCCGCGCCGGCATCGAGGTGACCGTGCTCGCCGACAACATGGCCGGATCGCTCTTCGCCTCGGACCCGCCCGACATCGCGTTCGTGGGTTCCGACCGCATCGCGGCCAACGGCGACGTCGCGAACAAGATCGGCACGTACCCGCTGGCCGTGCTGGCCCAACGCCACGGAGTCCCGTTCTACGTCCTCGCGCCGACCTCCACCGTGGACCTCGGCACACCCACCGGCGCGGACATCCCGATCGAGCACCGCGACGCGGACGAGGTCCGCCGCGGTTTCGGTCCCCTCCTCGCCCCCGAGGCCGCAGGCGTCTACAGCCCGGCGTTCGACATCACGCCGGCGGAACTCGTGACCGGCATCGTCACCGAACGCGGCATCCATCGCCCGCCCTACACGGACTCCCTCGGAGCCGCCGTCGACGCGGCCGAGGCTGAGCGACGGCCCAAAAAGGGTGAGTCCACACCTCTCTCCGACAGCCCGCGTATCCGCCGATAGGACGCCGGCTATCGCCGATGGAGTGGATGTCCGGGCAGGTGCACTCGCCTCCGCGTCGCAAGATCAAGTTCCTCAATGAACAGGTCAGTATCGAACAGGTAGTTCGGATAGGCCGCGCGCAAGTTCGCTACGGAATCCATGGCGACAAGGACGACTTCCGCGCCAGCAATTCCTCGGATTCTCTCTTCTCTCTCTTCGTACAATCTTGCAGCCCTCGCGAGTTGCGATTTCCGAAAACCCGATACCGTCATCGATCGCTCATCGGGCCTCCGTTGAAGAAGAAAATAGTGACAGTGTGGCGGCAGACGCTCTGGAGCGTAGCTAATAAACCTTCGATAGTCGTCCAGCGTGCCGACCACGTTGAGATCGTTCGCGAGCAGTACCAACGAGTCTCGGAGAGCGACCGGGTCCCACGGAGTCTCTGGAACCATCGGAGAGCGTTCCCTTATGGCCAGCCACGATCCCGCCAGTGCGAAGAACCGCGACCAGTCCGCATTCCCTTCGCTGGACTTCAGAGCCTGATCCTTGATGGCTCCGGCCGTCTCAACCGCAGTGGCCCACGCGTGTTGAAGCTTCGAACGGAGTTGGATTTCGACCTGAAGCCCGTTGTACGTCTCGTTCCGGCCGCTTCGATAACGGCATACCAGATGAATACCACGATAGCCGGACAATTTGGGCCACTGGATATATCCACTTCCCGGATGAGCTTGTGCTTCATCTTTGAGTGACGATGCGCATCCCACAGTTCGCGAACCACTATGGGGGCTGCCGACGATACCGCGGCAACCTGCGATATCCTGTATCCGGGACAACCTTCACGCCTAGGAACCGTCGTAGCTTGGCGATCGTGGCCGGCGCGTGCTTCAGGCGCTGCGATACGATGGCATCGGGCTCGATGCTCCGTACCCGCCGCCGCAGCCCCATCTGAATCGTATTGAGGGGGAAGCTGCGCGCGACGTCGCTACTGATCGTGGTGGAGGATCGGGAGGTAGGCCCTCCATGGACCGACCTCGTCCTCGAACTGGTGTGCGACGACGCGCGCGATCTGGGCGATATGGTTTAGGTCGTGTACGGCCCAGGTGGTGAGCAGTTGCCGCAGCGTGACCTCGCCCAGTTCCGGGTGAAGTCCCCCCGCGTCGAGGTCGGTTTCGCCCTCAACGACTTCCCGCAGCGCCGCGAGCCCGGTCTCGCGCAGCGTCTCGAACTCGGTGAGTAGTTCATCCAGCGCGCGGCCCCGGATCCGCTCGATGTGCGCGAAGCGATCAAAGGGAGGAAACGCCCGTGCGCGGCCGTGTTCCAGGATCCACCGCGCCCGCGGGATCCAGTCATCGATCTCACCTTGAACTAGATGCCCGAGGACGCTGAAGGGGCTGAACGTCCCCTGACCCTCGTCCGCGTGCAGGAGGCCGGGAGGCAGGTCCTCGAGCAGCACGCGCACGGTCCCGGGAGTGCGTGCGAGGAGCGCGAGGATGTCCTCCGCCAGTGCCCTGTCCTCGATGATCGTTTCGTTCGTCGTTTCTCCCGTCATTCGGACTCCTCCGGCCGCGGTGCATGGAACGGGTCGGGGATCGCCCGCGGAAGACGGGCGCCCGATGGGAACCCGTCGGGGACCGTCCGCGGAAGACCGGCGGCCCCGTGGAAACGCCGTCGGGGACCGCCGCGGAAGACCGGCGGCCCCGTGGAACGCGTCGCGGCTCGAAACGGAACCCTCGGCCGCCGCCTTTGCAACGGAACCCCCGAACCGCATCCTCCTTCGATCCGAAGCCCGCTCCGCGCGGGGCCACGCGACGAACAAGGCGGGATCTTCCGGCGTGAGCGACACGGCACCCTCCCAGCACACATCCCGGGGACCGGGCTCCAGCCGGTTCGTGGCGCGGCTGCGCGGGGAAAGGCCGACTATGACGGTCGAACTCCGGCCGCCGCGGAGCGGACTCACGCGCGGCGGCGCCATGGACATGTGGATCGACCTCTCCCATGCCATTCGGGGCCTCGCGGCGCGCGACGCCTTCCTCATGCTCACGGACAGCGCCGTGGGCGAGGAGGAGGAGGAGAACCTCCAGCACTTGACGGCCAACCTCGCGAACGAGGTCGAACCCTGGCGCGTGGTGCCCTTCCTCACCTGTCTCCACCCCCTCGACTACTGCCTGCGCTACGTGGACCGCGCCCGGGCCCGCGGGGTCCAGAGCGTGACCGTGACGGGTGGAGACAAGGTGCGCGGCGCCCGGCGCTGCCTACCCCACGGGTATCAGCTTCGACAGAGATTCCGGGAGCGGGCACCGGAACTGTCGCTCGGCGGCTGGGTCAACCTGCACCGCCCCATCGCCGAACAGATCGGCTTCGCCACCGCCCCGGGGTTCGAGGCGGACTACTACCTCACGCAGGTGGTTTCCCACCACGACTTGGGGCGGGCGGAGCGCTGGCTGGAGGGTGCCGAGCGCGAGGGCCTCGAGATTCCCGGCTCGTTCGGCATCTTCTACTACCGGAACGGCCGCCGGGCGGTATTGGAGCGGCTGTCCCGCTTCTTCCCAGTGCCGGTGGAAGCGGTGGCTTCGGCCTTCGAAGCCGGGGTCACGCCGGAGCGTCACTGCGCGGAAACGATCGCCGCGCTACGGCGTCTGGGGGGCGTGCACGTCTACCTGTGCAACCTCGTTCCGCACCATGCCGGCACCCAGTTCAACCGCATCATGGCCGAGGTTTGTGCGCTCGAAGCCGGACGAGCCGAAACAGGCCCCGGTTGACCTCGGAAGGAATCCCGCGCGGATCCCCGCTACTCCCTCGCGTCGATCCGGCTCAGCTTGCCGGGCCAGTCAAGGATGCGCCGGTCGGCGGTCAACAGTCGGTGTCCTTCGAGAGCCGTTGCCACGATCAGCCGATCGGCCGGGTCGCCCGGTAGGCCGGGGAGCAGCCCCGCCCGCGCGCCGATAATGCCGTTCACGGGGAGTTCGACGAGGCCTTGAGCAAGAAGGTCACGGCGCCACGTCTCCGGATCCCCAAGGAGATCGAGCCGCCCGCCGCGCACGCGCATGGCAACCTCCCAGAAGGAAATAGCCGAGACCGCGGCGTGCCTCCGCGGTAGCGCTTGCTCGACGGTCCGACGCGCGCGTCGCCCGAGACGGCGGTCTCCACTTCTGAGCCATAGCAGAACGTGCGTGTCGAGCAGGATCAAAAGAGGTCGTCTCCGTCGTCCCCATCGTCCCACCACTCCCTTGGCATGGGCCCGACGATGTCGCCATGGATCCGGATGATGTCGCGATCCCGCCCGAACCAGGTCTCCGGCGGTCCGTCGCATGGCACGAGCTTCGACACGGGGCGACCGTTCTTCGTGATGATGATCTCCTCGCCGGTGGCGGCGACTTCATCCATGAGCCTGAGACACTTCGCCTTGAATTCCGAAGCCTTTAGGGTCCGGGGGACGCCCTCGGGTCCCTCGTGGTCTGCCGTCATCCGTCCGCTCCGAGTCTGTCCGAAGTCTTCAACGTACGATCAATAGAACCATGGTCATGACCATGGTCAACTCGCCTCCGGGCCCCATCCAAGCCGGCACCTGCGACGGTGCAGCGGTCGTGCCGCGTGAAGTGTTACCCAATCGTCGATCCTTTCCGGCCTGAATGCGCTCGGTCCAACCCCAGAACGAGGACAACTGATGATGGTCACTCGACGAGACTGGCTTCGCTCCACCGCCGCCGCGGGCGCCGCCCTCTCCCTCAACCCCCGCATCCTACGCGCCTTCCAGGGCCAGAAGATGATCACACGGCCGGTGCCCTCCACGGGCGAGGAACTGCCCATCGTCGGGCTCGGGAGTTCGGCGACGTTCCAGCGCGTGGCGCGGGGCGACGACGTGACGCAACTCGAGAAGGTGATGCAGGCGCTGGTGGACGGCGGCGCCTCGGTCTTCGACACGGCTCCCAGCTACGGAACCTCGGAGGAGGTGGCGGGGGACATCTGCCAGAGGCTCGGCATCTCCGACCGCATCTTCTGGGCGACGAAGGTGAACGTGGCCCGGCGGGGCGGCGGCTCTGCGGATCCGGACGCGGCGCGCGCCCAGATCGAGCGTTCGTTCGAGTACTTCGGCGTCCCCGTCATCGACTGCATCCAGGTCCACAACCTGGGCGATCCGCCGGTACAGGTCGGGATCCTCGAGGAACTCAAGGCGGAGGGGCGCGTCCGGTACATCGGGATCACGAGCACGAGCAAGCGGCAGTACCCGGCGCTGATCCAAGCCATGCAGGACTACCCCCTCGATTTCATCGGGATCGACTACGCGGTCGACAACGTGAGCGCGGCCGAGGAGATCCTGCCGCTCGCGGCGGAGCGGAGGATCGGTGTGCTCGTCTACGTCCCGTTCGGCCGCTCCCGGCTGTGGTCGCGAGTGGGCGACCGCGAGGTGCCGGAGTGGGCGGGCGAGTTCGACGCCCACTCGTGGGCGCAGTTCTTCATCAAGTTCGCGGCCGCGCACCCCGCCGTGACGGTCGTGACGCCGGCCACGAGCCGCCCGGAACACATGGTGGACAACCTCGGCGGCGGCATGGGCCGCCTCCCCAATGAGGACCAGCAGCAGCGCATGATCGAGTTCGTCAGCCAGCTCCCCGAAGCCGGCTGACGATTCTCGATGGCACCGCAATTCTATCCCTCAAACCGACGAGCCATCGCCAAGCCGACATCAGCGCACTCGGTCCTGCGGCGGGGTCAGAAGGGGGACAGCCACGCAATCATCCCCTCGCGCACCGAACGTGTAACGCCCCCTCCCGTTCGGCCGGTAGGCTGCAGTGTCGAGACGAATACAACGACGGAGAAATCGACACGCTCCCCCTTGGGTCCCTCCCCGCAGCGGGCGGGGATGAGGGACGTGGCGACGTAGAGCCATGGCGAAGGCCGTCTTCACGACGAAGGCGAAGCCCGGCTATGACGACCTGCCGGAGGAGAGGTATCACTTCCCGCGCACCTATCTCAACGCGGCAAAGTCTGCTCTGGGGGATTGGATTGTCTACTACGAGCCCCGTCGCTCCACCGCCGACCTGTCGAGTTCGGGAGGACGGCAGTCGTATTTCGCGACGGCGCGCCTCGTGGACATTCGGCCCGATCCCGCACGGGCTGATCGTTTCTACGGCTACGTCGAGCATTATTTGGAGTTCGACGATGCCGTCCCGTTCCGCGAGGCCGGCTTCTACTACGAACAGAGCCTTCGCAAGGCCGACGGTACGACGAACAAGGGCAGATTCGGACGCTCTGTGAGACCCCTGCCCGACACGGAATATCACGTCATCCTCGCCGCCGGCTTCCAGCGTCAGGCGCACGAGGCACAACCATTCGTTGCGGACAACCCAGCCAGAATTGGCACCGGGAACCCAGTCGTGCCGGAGCGCCCCGTGTTCGAGCAGCTCATACACAGGCCGTTCCGCGACCGCGTCTTCTCCACCGCAGTGAAGCAGGCGTACAACAATACGTGCGCGATCACCGGACTCCGGATCATCAACGGCGGCGGGAGACCGGAGGTCCAGGCCGCCCACATCCGGCCGGTCGCCGCGAACGGGCCGGACAGCATGCGCAACGGCCTCGCGCTGTGCGGAACCGCGCATTGGATGTTCGACCGCGGCCTCATCTCCGTCCGCGACGACTACGCGCTGCTACTCAAGGAGTCGGCCATCCCCGAGCCCTTCTTTCGAATCATCAACGACGACCGTCGCTTGAAGCTGCCCGCAGCGCCCGCGCAGCGCCCGCATCCGAACTTTCTCAGGTTTCATCGCAAGCGGGTGTTCGGGATCCACCCCTAACTCACGGTCCCGGCCCCGACGCCTCAAGTGCTCCGCACCCTCGCCGACGGAACCGTGAGTACCCAGCGCGAAATGTCGGACAGTGGAGTACAGCTTGTCGTTCCGGCTCCGCTGGTGCGGAAGTTCCCTTCCGCGATTCGACCACGCCTCCAGACCCTCGACCAGTTCATCTCCGAGGTGAAGCGTCTCGCCGACACCTGAGCGAGCGCGACCAACGCCCGCACTCGGGCCAGGCCGGGCAGAATAACCTGGCGATAAGTAGCCGAACTTCGGCTGTTCAGGAGACGAGTTCGACCGGTTCGTCGGCCGGATCCACCGGGGGGAGTTCCAGACGTTCCAGCTCCCGGTTCACGGCCGCGAGTTCGTTCGTCCAGATCTCGCGCAGGCGGGTCGTGTAGCCCTCGAGTTCGGCGACCATGATCTCGAACACCTCGTACATCCCGCTCCCGGGCCGGCCGTCGCCGCGCTCCGACATCGAGAGGAGGTTCGCAAGCCGGTTGTTCACCCGGATCGGGAAGTTCAGCGGATCCTGGTTGCTGCGGTTCCGCACCTGATAGATGTCGCCCTCCACTACGGAGGCCGCTGTCCGCAGCGCCTCCGCGGCCTCCGCGAGCGCGGCGTCGTCCGAGACTTCCAGCCGGTCGTCGAGTTGCGACTTCACGCGCCGGATCGCGATCACGGCCGAGTTGGCCTCGTCCACCCGCGCCCGGATCCGCATCCCGAACTCGAACTGCTCCCGCAGATCCTCGTCCGTCACGTCCTCGATCCAGGGATGGCGGGCGACCTCGATCTCCGTCTCCCGCACTTCTCCGTCGGTCGTCAATCGCACCGTGTACGTCCCCGGCGGCACGGCGGGGGACATTGTGCGCACGCCCCACAGGATCATGCCGGGGAAGGTCGCGGCGGGTGCCGTGCGCAGGTCCCACTGCAGCATGTTGAGCCCCGCTTCGGCCGGCATCGCAGGTCCGGCCCAGCGATCCCCGGCCGGGGCCGGGGCCGCCTCGCCCTCCGCGGCCACCTCGCCCTCCGCAGCCGCCGCGTCGCCCTCCGCGACCCGGTCCGGACGCGGGGCCGGCTCGTAGGTGCGCAGTACCTCGCCCGAAGCGTCGAGGATGTCGAGCCGAGCCTCCTCCGGCGCCTCCCGGAACCACCACGAGAGCGTCGCGCCGTTGGCGGAACGGTACGCGGTGGCCGGATCGAAGAGCGCGACCGTCTCCTCCGTCATGCCGGGGCGGGCTTGCCTCAAGGGCGCGAGGTTGTCGAGCACCCAGAACCCGCGCCCGTGGCTCGCGATCGCGAGTTCGTTGTGCTCCACGATGACGTCCGACACCGGCAGGTCGGGGAACCCGGGGTTCAGTTCCCGCCAGTTCGCGCCGTCGTCGTACGAGATGTACATGCCGTGCTGCGTCCCGGCGTACAGCAACCCCTCCCGGTTCGGGTCCTCGCGTACCGCGTGCACGTAGGCGTCATCCCGGATCCCGTCCACGATCTTCGTCCACGTCGCTCCGTAGTCGTCCGTCTTCCAGAGGTAGGGCGAGAGGTCGTTCAGGAGCGGCTTGCGGACGGAGACATAGGCCCGGCCCGCCTCGAAGGCCGAGGCGTCGATCTGGCTCACACGCCCGAAGTCCGGCATGTCCGGCGGGGTCACGTTCGTCCACGTCGCGCCCCCGTCGCGCGTCACGTGCACGAGGCCGTCGTCCGACCCCGTCCAGATCACGTCGATGTCCACCTTCCCCGGCCCGACCGAGAAGATCGTGGCGTAGACCTCCGGCCCGTTCATGTCCCCGGTGATCGGTCCGCCGGAATGGCCCAGCGTCATCGGGTCGGCGCGGGTGAGGTCGCCGCTGATCGCCTCCCAGTCGTCACCCCCGTTCGTCGTCTTCCAGAGCCGGTTCGAAGACGTGTAGAGGACGTTCGGGTCGAGGGGGGAGAAGATGATCGGGAAGGTCCACTGCCAGCGTTCGACCATCTCACTGGCCGGCTCGCCGGAGTAGAACCACGGGTACGGGTTCACCTCGCGCGACGTCCCGAGCCGGCGGTTGAAGCGGTCGATGTAGCGCCCGTTGTTCGTCCCCGAGAAGAAGATGTCGAGATCCTTCGGGTCCGGCGCGATGTAGCCCGGTTCCCCGCCCCCGGCCTGGTACGCCACGTTCATCGACCCCTCGGTGACGCTGCGGGGCTCCCCGCCGCCGAAGCGGGGTGCCTCGCCGAAGCCGAACCGGCTCGCGTTCCAAGCCGAAGGCAGGCAGAGCGTCGTGTTGTCCTGCTGCGAGCCGCAGACGTGGAAGGGCACGTGGGCCGTGGTCACGCCGTGGTAGAACTGAGCGGTCGAAAACTCCTGGTCGGTCCAGTGCTGACCCGTATCGAAGCTGACCGCGCCGCCGCCGTCGTTCGCCACGATGAGGTGCGCGGGATCCTCCGGGTTGATCCAGAAGTCGTGGAAGTCGCCGTGCGTCCCGTTGTTGATGACCTCGTACGTCTCACCGCCGTCGGTCGAGCGGAAGAGCGAGGTGTTCTGCACGTACACGACATCGGGGTCGTGGTGGTCGGCGAACACGTGCGTGTAGTAGAAGGCGCGCTGCCGGATGCGGCGCTCGTCGTTCACGAGTTCCCACGTGTCGCCGCCGTCGTCGCTGCGGAAGAGGCCTCCGTCCGCATGCTCGAATAGCGCGAACACCCGCCCCGAGTTGGCGCTCGAGACCGCCAGCCCGATCCGCCCCACGACTCCCGACCCCGGCATGCCGGGGTTGCGCGTGATCTCCGTCCACGTGTCTCCCCCGTCGGTGCTCTTGAACATCCCGCTCCCGGGGCCGCCGGAGGACATCGTGTACTCCTTGCGGAACGCCTCCCACAGCGCCGCGTAGATCACGTCCGGGTTGTTGCGGTCGAGGGCGATGTCCACGGCGCCCGTGCGCTCGTCGCGGAAGAGGATCCGCTCCCAGGTGTCGCCGCCATCCGTACTCCGAAAGAGGCCCCGCTCCTCGCTCGGGACGCTGTATTTCCCGAACGACGCGACATACACGATGTTCGGATCCGTGGGATGGATGCGGATCTTCGCGATCGCGTCGGATGCGGAGAAGCCGACGTGCTCCCACGTCTCGCCCGCGTCCCGGCTCCGGTACACGCCGTCGCCCGGCATGATGTTGCCGCGGATGCACGTCTCGCCCATTCCGATGAAGACGAGGTCCGGATCCGTCTCGGAGACGGCGACCGCCCCGACCGACGCCGAAGTAATCTTGAAGTCGGTGACCGGGAACCAGTTCTCGCCCCCGTCCGTCGTCTTCCACAGTCCCCCGCCGGTGGCGCCGAAGTAGCCCTCCAGCGGCCGCCCGACGACGCCGCTCGCGGCGATTGAGCGCCCGCCCCGGTCGGGCCCGAGGTTGCGCCAGCGGTAGCCGGCGAGAAAGGCGGAGTCGAGCGTCACCGCCGCCGGGGCGGCTTCCTGCGCCGCCAGCGGGCTTGAGTGGTCGAGACCGGCGAACGGCATGAAGATGGAGAGCGCCAACAAGAGCGAAACGAGACGCGGGATACGGTTCATGGCGAGGCTCCGTGGATGGACGCTGACGGTGATTTGCTCCGTCCGCTCAAGATAGATGGAGATTCGGCGGGGGCGGAAGGCGGCTTGGTCTCTAGCGCGGCGGGTCCGGCGTGATGAGTTCGTACATGACGACCGACTCGATGTCGATGGCATCCCGGCTCGACCCAAGAACGTAGTCGACCCCGAACTCATGGATGTCTTCGAGGTCCGATACTTCCTCCATGTGGCAGAGGAATCGTCCGTCCGGCTCGAAGGCCAGCCAGCCGGTCGTCTGTCGTGGTCTCGGGTAGCGCCGCACCCAGATCCGTCCGTCGCGCGCGACCATCACGGAAGCGGCGGTGGGAAAGAGGTCCGCCACCGGGCGCTCGTCGCTCGCGAGGGCCTCGATTTCGGGGCCAAGGGTCGCTGCGAAGTCCCCCAGATCGCGCTCGCGCTGTTCCCTCCTGTACTCCTCGCGCCAAGTACGGACATCGGCCCGGGTCACGTCCCGCTCCTCCTCGCTCCAGCGGATGATCCGCCGAAGGCGAAACTGCTCATCCAGAATGCGGACCTCGGGATCCCGCCCCGTCGTGACGGCGACCGTCGTCCCGCCGGCATCGACATCGGAACCCGCATCGAAGAGCGGAGCAAAGTAGAAGTTCGGCGCGCTCTCCACGGACCCCATGCGCCTTCCATCGAGTGTGAGGAGTGGAGCCAAGCGGGTGCCGTCCGGCCCGTGTACCTCTACCCGCAGTCTCCCCGGGGTTCGGAAGTCGCGTTCTCGCTCCCGGTCTTCCCGTAGGTTGATCGAGGTGCCGTTCGACAGCACGCCGCCCCCGCGGCTCGGATTCGGGTACGGGGGATTCAGCGTGACGAGCCGAACGAACTCTCCGTCGCGCGAGAAGACGTTGAACCGCTGGGGGCGATAGTCTCCCACCCAGAGCGTGTCCCCCGGGAGAGCCCACATGAACCACGGGTTGCGAAACTCCCCCGGTCCTTCGCCGCGCCCGCCCATCGACCGCACGAACTCCCCGTTCTGGTTGAAGATCCGGACGCGCTGGTCGCGGCGGTCGATGACGGCGACCGACCCGTCCGAGAGCCGCGCCATGCCGCGGAGGCGGTAGAACTCGTACCGTTCGTTGCCGAGCGCGTCGCCCACCGAGAAGAAAGGCGCTTCGCCCACCGCGCAGCGTCGGTCGGCTGCGAAGGGGTCGCTCGTCACGATCGAAACGCCCGCGCTGTCCACCACCGACCTGGCGCGCTGGGCCTCCACCTCTCCGGGCCGCAGCCCCGCCGCGATCGTGCAGATAGCGCCGATAAGGAGCGGCGAGGAGCGGCGCCTCAGTGGCTGCGGAATCACGGCGGACCTACCTCCGGCCGAAGGCGGTGAGACTCACGCTATCCCGGACCAATAACGTATGTTTCGGGATGGGGATACCGTGGCGTTGAGGATCGGCTATCTGGGACCGCCGGGGACGTTCAGCGAGGAGGCGGCGCTGGAGGTTGCGCCCGCCGCGGCGCACGTCCCATTCGGCGACATCCCCGGCGTCGTGCGGGCGGCGGAAACCGGGGCGGTCGACGAGGCGCTCGTCCCGCTCGAGAATAGCACGGAGGGTGCCGTCACTCTGACGACGGACCTCCTCGTCCACCACACGGACCTCCGGATCCGGCGCGAGGTCGTGGTTCCGGTCCACCACTGCCTGCTCACGGCGCGAGATGTCGCGCTGGAGGAGGTACGGGTCGTCTATTCGCACCCGCAGGCGATCGCGCAGTGCCGGGACTTCCTCGCGCGGCGTCTTCCCGGCGTGGAGGCGGTGGCTTCCTTGAGCACCGTGAGCGCGGTCCGGGACATGAGAGAGGCCGGGCGGGCGGCTGGCGCGATATCGAGCCGCCGCGCCGCGGACGTGTTCGGAGCGTTCGTCGCGGCCTCCGACATCGAGGACATCCAAGGCAACCGCACGCGGTTCATCGTGCTTGGGCGGGGGGACGCGGGCCGCACGGGGCGGGACCGAACGTCGATCTGTTTCGATTTCTCCAGCGACGGTCCGGGAATCCTACACGCCGTGCTGGGCGAACTCGCCGCACGCCGGATCAACATGTTCAAGGTCGAGTCGCGGCCCGCGAGGAGCAGCCTCGGACGCTACATCTTCCTCATCGACGTCGAGGGACACCGGGAGGACGCCGTGGTGGCGGAGGCGCTCGACCGCATCCGCGCCCGCACCTCATCCCTGAAGATCCTCGGCTCCTACCCCCGCGCGCCCGACGACTCGGACGAGACGCCGGCGCGGGTGTCGCCGGAGAAGGCCCACGGGGAGGCGGATACAGGCTCCCGTTGAGCCGGCCTCCCGCACTCACCCCTGACTCAGCCGCGCTCGCCGGCGCGAGAAGCTTCCGCGATGCGTGGAGGCGTGCCGAGCCGCGTCAGGTTCGTGCCGAGGACGGCTTCGACGGCGGCGGCCCGCGCGAGGACGAGGAGATCGTCGCCGGACGGCCCCATCAGCTGCAGCCCGACGGGCATCCCATCCCCGTCCAGTCCGGCGGGCAGGCTGGCCGCGCACAGGTTGAGCATGCTGGCCGGACACGTCCCGGAGAGCATGAGGCGGTTTGCGTCGCGGTAGGCGCCGAGGCGCGACAGCTCGGCGAGTGGCGGAGGCGCGATGGGGAGGGTGGGTGTCGCGAGGAGGTCGACCGATTCCGAGGCCAGCCGCTCGTGGACGCACGCCGAGAGGCGCAGGCGGCCGTCGAGCGCGGCCAGGTAGTCGACCGCCCGCACCTCGCGTGCCGCCCCCAGCCGCTTCCCGATGATGGGGTGCAGGAGCGGAATCCACTCCGGCAGCTCGCGCTCCAGGAAGCCCAGGAACTCCGGTTGGACGATTCGGCCATCGAAGTACCGGTCCCCGGCATCATCGAGTTCGGGCACATCGACGGAGAGCAGCGTCGCGCCCGCCGCCTCGAGTTCGGCCAGCGCGCCCTCGGCGACGGCGGCGACGCCGGGGTCGGCCTCCGTCCACAGTCCGGACGCGGGAACGCCGATCCGGAGCCCCGAAACCCCGTCCGGTTTCCCATCCGCGGTGCCCCGCGCGTACCCCGCCAAGGGGTCCAAGGCGCGGAAGGCGTGGCGCAGATCCTCCACGGTGTGGGCGAGCAACCCGACCGTGTCCAGCGTCGTGCTTAGCGGGACGACCCCCGTGGCCGGCCAGCGGCCGGTCGTCGGGCGGAAGCCGACAACGCCGGTGGCCGAGGCGGGAATCCGGATCGAACCGCCGGTGTCCGAGCCGAGCGCGATCCGGGCCGAGCCTTCCCACAGGCTCACGCCCGCGCCGGCCGACGAACCGCCCGGGGCCCGGTGCTCGCCGGCGTCCCAAGGGTTGACGGGGGTTCCCGTGTTCGGGTTGAGGCCCACCGCGCCGAAAGCGAACTCCACCGTGTGCGTCTTTCCGGTGAACACCGCCCCGAGGCGCCGGAGGGATTGAACGAGGAACCCCTCGGGCCAAGCCGGGAGCGGCCGTTTCGAGCCAGCCCGCAGGGGGTATCCGTCCAGCGCGTACAGATCCTTGACGGAGACCGTGACGCCGGCGAGCGGGCCGGGGTCGTCACGGCGCGCGGCGGCCGCGTCGACCGCCCGCGCCTGCCGCCGCGCCGCCTCGGCATCGAAGGCGATGTACGCATCCAAACCGCTCGCCTCGTGGCACCGGATCGCCGCCTCGGCTTCGCGGATGGCGGCCCCGCCGCCGCGCCGGACCTCCGCCGAAAGCTGTTCGAGCGCTGGCCGGCTCACCGCGGCTGCGGCCCCCGCAGTCCGCCGCCCGCTACGGGACGTATTTCAGGCTCGCGGTGAGCGCCCAATGCCCGAGTTGCGAGAAATCCAACGTGGAGACGAAGGGCGTCACCCCGTCCGCGTGCACGGGGGCGTGGCTGCGGATCGTCGTCCACTGCGCATCCACGCCGAAGTCGGGGACGCGCACCCAGCGGGCCTTGAGGCCCAGCGAGGCGCGGGGTGAGAAGGCGAAGTCCACGCCGCCGAGGAGCTGGTACCCCAAGTCTCGCGCGGACACGTCCGTCGTCAGCTCGCTGACCGTTCCCGCCGCCGCCCGCTGCCAGTCCGGCGACGCGCCGGGGTTCGCGCGGTCGCCCCCGAAGACCTCGAGATATCCCTCCGCGACCGACTTGCGGGCGAACCCCAAGTAGTAGCGGAAATCGGTCTGCGAGAGCCCCGCCCCAACTCCCACGTAGGGGGTCAGGCGGCTCGGGTTCCGGAACGCGTAGTACACGTTGGCGAAGAACTGCCGCCCCCGGAACTCCGACATGTCGCCCCGCGGCGGACGGTCCGCGCTCCATTCGGTGTCCTTCCCGACGATCGCCGCGCCCGCCGCATCCCCGAGCGTGAGCAGCGTGTTATGGATGATCTGATGCCGCTGCAGGAGTTCGAGCTCCACGCTCAGGGCCCCCAACCCGTATCCGACGGCGATGCTTCCGGCGAGGGCGGCCTCCGGGTCGTAGGAATACAGCCCCCCGGCGTCGGAGGCGACGAGGCACTCCGCGTCCCGGGGCGCGTCCGCGGGGTTGGGGTACAGCAACCTGTCGCACCGGGTGGGGTGATTGGGCCCCGAGAGCGTCGACTCGGTCGCGGCCCCACGCGAGAGACCCACGTCAACGGACAGGTAGATGCCGCGCGTCCACTGCGCGGACGCGTTCGAGGCCGCGAGGAGCGCGACGGCGACTAGCGTGCCGGCGGCGAACCCGCCCGCCACGAGTTCTCGCCCAGCCTTCGGGTATCGAGTTCGCATATCGTTTCCACTTCCACGCTCGTGAGGTTACGGAACCCAGCGACGACTCCTCCCGCGGCGACGCATGTTCCCGCGGGCGTCGTCGAACCGGCGCGACCCGGACGGTTCCGGTCATGCCACAAGTTGCGGGCCCCGCCCGCGCGGGCACAAACTCCGGCACGTCGGACGGTCGTCCCGGCCCGCGTGGCCGCCACGGGCGGGACGAGATGCCGCGGGCAGAGGCGATTCGTGCGGAGCAACAAGTGAGTTCACGGTCGTCAAGCCGCTCGGGGAGGTATCCGGATCGGTGACCTGACGCGTGGGTCGGCGAGACGGCACTAATCCAGGGGGTTCGTCTCCGTTTCGTCGCAGCCGGTCATGGCTGGGCCAGGACGGCGGCGGCGCGGTCGACTTCGTTCCCGGGGGTGCTGACCAAGGCGCCCGCGGCATGAGGCCGCACGGCTTCCAGCACCTCGCGAGCCACGGCGACACCCTCCCGCGCCGCCGCTTCGACTCCGCGCTCCCGGGCTCGCGCCATTCGCTCCAGCACCTCCGCAGGCACGTCGACTCCGGGCACCTCGTGCGCCAGGAACTCGGCGTTCTCGAGCGAAATCGGGGGCCATATACCCACGACGAGCGGCACGCCGAAACCTTCGATCTCGCCGGCGAAGGCGAGGAACCTGCCGGGGTCGAAGATGGGCTGCGTGACGGCAAAGTCCGCGCCCGCCTCGGCCTTCCAGGCGAAACGCCGGATCTCCTCCTCCGGGTCGACAGCTCCGGGATTCACGGCGACCCCCTTCACGAACGAGGTCGGGGCGCCGATCGAACTCCCACCCGGATCGAGCCCGAGGTTCAACTGCCGGACGATGTTCGTGAGACCGATGCTGTCGATGTCGTACACGCCGCCCGTGTCGTAGGGGCCGCCGCGCGGGGGGTCGCCGGTGACGAGGACGACGTTGCGGAGGCCGGCGGCGGCCGCGCCCAGGAGGTCGCTCAGCATGCCGAGCATGTTGCGGTCGCGGCAGCCGTAGTGCGGGACGGTCTCCATATCGAGTTCGCGTTCGATGACGATCGCGGCGGGGAGCGAGGCGATGCGGCTCCGGTGCGCGGGGCCGTCGACGATGTGGACGGCGTGCACGCCGGCGTCGCGGAGCCGGCGGGTTCCCGCCAGCAGTTCGCTCGGATCCCACCCGCGCGGCGGCGTCAGCTCCACCGCCCCCACGAACTCGCCGCGCGCGAGCCGGCGTCCGAGTGCGGAGCGGTCCGCTAGCGGAGTCGGCTCGCTCGCCGCCTGGGCACCGGTCTCGCCCGGGGAGGCGACGGACACGCGAGCCGGTCCCGGGCCGTCGGTTCCCAGCAGCGTCGCCGTCAGGCGCGTGTGTTCGGGCGACGTCCCGCAGCACCCTCCCACGAAGCGGGCACCCGTCTCCGCCATGCGCCGGGCGTAGCGGGCCATGTATTCCGGACTCGCGAGATAGATCTTCCGGTCGCCGATGTCGCGCGGCAGCCCCGCGTTGGGCAGCGCGGACACCGGCCGCGAGGTGGCCGCCACCATGCGCTCGACGCCGAACAACATGGAGGAGGGGCCGACCGAGCAGTTAAGGCCGATGACGTCCGCCCCGGCGCTTTCCAGCGCCGCCGCCGCGGCCTCGATCGTGGAACCGTACTCCGTGTGGCCCGCGTCTCCGAAGGTCATCTGCGCGAACACGGGCACCGCCCCCGCGACCGTCCGCACCGCCCGCACCGCCTGCAGCAGTTCATCGAGATCGGAGAAGGTCTCGAGCATGAAGCCGTCGACGCCGCCCTCCGCGAGCCCGGCGACCTGTCGCCCGAAGAGGTCGGCCGCCTCGTCCACCGACGTCGGACCCCAGGGTTCGATGCGGATGCCGAGCGGGCCGACGGCCCCGAGAACCTCGGCGCGCCCGCCGGCCGCCTGCCGGGCCAGGCGCGCGGCCGCCACGTTGATCTCGTGCGCGGACGGCTCGAGCCCGAACGCCTCGAGTTTGACGGGGTTCGCGCCGAAGGTGTTGGTCTCGATGAGTTGCGCCCCCGCCCGCACGTAGTCGGCGTGGACGCCAAGCACCAGATCGGGCTCGGAGAGGTTCAGCTCGTCGTAGCACTGGTTCACGAACACGCCGCTCTCGTACAGCACCGTCCCCATCGCGCCATCGATCAGGTGGATGCGGTCGCCCTCGATCCATTCCCGCAGCCGCCCGCTCACGCCGTCGCCTCCGGCACCGGAT
The DNA here is from genome assembly GCA_012270965.1 of Candidatus Palauibacter poriticola. Lineage (GTDB taxonomy): Bacteria > Gemmatimonadota > Gemmatimonadetes > Palauibacterales > Palauibacteraceae > Palauibacter > Palauibacter poriticola. Next base: position 24,091 of record JAAXHJ010000055.1, on the reverse strand, counting down.
CCCGGTCGTACGCCAGGTTGGGCGAGAGGCGGCGCTCCGCCTCGGCGAGCGAGATCCCGCTGCGCGCGGCGTAGTCCTTCACCTGATCGCGCCCGATGCGGCCCAGACCGAAGTACCGCGCCTCCGGCCGCGCGAAGTACCAGCCGGACACCGAGGCGGCGGGATGCATGGCGTAGTTCTCCGTGAGGGTGATCCCGAGACGACGCTCCACGTCGAGCAGGTCGAAGAGGAGCGCCTTCTGCGAGTGGTCGGGACACGCCGGATAACCCGGGGCCGGACGGATCCCGACGTAGCGCTCGGCGATCCGCGCCTCGTTGTCGAGCGCCTCGTCCCGCGCATAGCCCCAGAGGTCCGTGCGCACGATCTCGTGCAGACGCTCGGCCAGGGCCTCCGCCAGCCGGTCGGCGAGCGATTTCGCAAGCAGGCTCCGGTAGTCGTCCACGGCCGCCTCGAAGCGGGCGCAGAGCGCCTCCAGGCCGATCCCGGCCGTCACGGCGAAGGCGCCGCTCCAGTCGGCGGCGCCCACCGTCTCGGGGAGGACGAAGTCGGCCACACTGACGTTCGCGCCCGTTGAGCGGTCCATCTGTTGCCGGAGGTGGGGCACGCGGAGCAACTCGCGACGCCCATCTCCCGGCGCCCCTTCGCCCGGCGCCCCTTCGCCCGGCGCGAAGAGGACGATGTCGTCCCCGCGGGCGTTCGCCGGATACAGCCCCGCGACCGCTCGCGCCGTGAGGGATCCGTCTCCGACGATCTCGTCGAGCAGCCGGCGGGCATCGTCGTACAGCGCGCGCGCCGCCGCCCCCCGCTCGGGATGGTCGAGCAGCCGGGGGAAGCGACCCCTTATCTCCCAAGTCTGGAAGAACGGAGTCCAGTCGATGTAGCCGACCAGTTCCTCCAGCGGAAACGGGTCGTACACATGCGCGCCGGGTTCCCGCGGCGACGGCACCGCCACGGCCGCATCGACCGCAAGCCGGTTCGCGCGGGCTCGATCAATCGTGGTGAGCGGGCGTCTCATCCCCCGGTATTCCGCACGCACGCGCCGGTATTCGGCGCGCGTCCGCTCCACGAACTCCGCCCCGCCGTCGTCGCCCAGGAGCTTCCCCACGACCCCCACCGCGCGCGAGGCGTCGAGCACGTGCACGGTCGCCCCCGAGTACCGCTCCTCGATCTTGACCGCCGTGTGCTTCCGCGACGTCGTCGCGCCTCCGATGAGGAGAGGCACCTCGAACGCCTGCCGCTCCATCTCGCTCGCCACGCGCACCATCTCGTCCAACGACGGCGTGATCAGGCCGCTGAGCCCGATCACGTCCGCGCCGTGGGCCCGGGCCTCCGCGAGAATGCGGTCCGGGGGGACCATGACGCCGAGATCCACGGTGTCGTAGCCGTTACACTGCAGGACGACGCCGACGATGTTCTTCCCGATGTCGTGGACGTCCCCCTTCACCGTCGCGAGGAGAATCGTTCCCTTCCCCGCCGCCTTCCCCTCCTTCTCCGCCTCCAGGTGGGGGACGAGGAAGGCGACGGCCCGCTTCATCACCCGCGCCGACTTCACGACCTGCGGCAGGAACATGCGCCCGCTCCCGAACAGGTCGCCGACGCGATTCATCCCCGCCATGAGCGGCCCCTCGATGACCGGGAGCGCCTTGCCGTATAGGAGGCGCGCCTCCTCGGCATCCGCCTCGATGTGCTCGACGATCCCCTCCACGAGCGCGTGCTCGAGCCGCGCCTCGACGCCCTCCGAGCGCCACGCGTCGTCCACCCGGGTCTCGATCCCCTCGTCCCGGATCCGGCCCGCGAGGTCCGTCAGTCGCTCCGTCGCTCCCGACCGGCGGGCGAGCAGGACATCCTCCACCGCTTCGAGCAGTTCCGGGTCGATGTCGTCGTAGAGGGGGAGCCGTCCCGCGTTCACGATCCCCATGTCGAGTCCGGCCGCGATCGCATGGTACAGGAAGGCGGTGTGCATCGCCTCTCTTACGGCGTCGTTTCCCCTATAGGAGAAGGAGATGTTGCTGATCCCACCGCTCGTCATCGCGCCGGGAAGCTCGCTCTTGATCCGGCGCACTGCTTCGATGAAGGCGACCCCGTACTCGTCGTGTTCCGCGATTCCCGTTCCCACGGCGAAGACGTTGGGATCGAAGATGATCTCGCCGGGCCGGAAACCGGCGCCGAGCAGGAGGCCGTAGGCGCGGCCGCAGACCTCCACCTTGCGGTCCACCGTGTCCGCCTGCCCCCGCTCGTCGAAAGCCATGACGATGACGCCGGCCCCGTAGCGGCGGATGAGGGCCGCCTGTTCGAGAAACGCCTCCTCCCCCTCCTTGAGCGAGATCGAGTTCACGACCGCTCTGCCCTGCGTGCACTTCAGCCCCGCCTCGATGACCTCCCAGCGTGAGGAGTCGATGACCGTGGGGACGCGGGCGATGTCGGGTTCCGCCGCGATGAGGTTCAGGAAACGCGTCATGGCGGCTTCGGAGTCGAGGAGGCCCTCGTCCATGTTCACGTCGAGAAGCTGCGCCCCGTTGACGACCTGGTCGCGCGCGACCTCGACCGCCTCGTCGAAATCGTCCTCCCGGATGAGACGCGCGAAGCGGGCCGAGCCCGTGACGTTCGTGCGCTCGCCGATGTTCACGAACAGCGTGTCCGGCCGGATCGCCAGCGGCTCGAGACCCGAGAAGCGGGGCAGCGGCTCGATGGCGGTAATCCGTCGCGGGGGTACGCCCTCCATGCGCTCCGCCAGGGCCCGGATGTGCGCCGGCTCCGTCCCGCAGCAGCCGCCGACGAGGTTGAGGAGCCCGCGGTCCGCGAACTCCCCCAGCAGGTCGGACATGTGGTCTGGCGTGTCGTCGTAGCCCCCGAACTCGTTCGGGAGGCCCGCGTTGGGGTGGCAGCTCACGGGAACATCGGCCACGGCGGAGAGCTCCGCGACGTAGGGCTCGAGTTCCTCCGCTCCGAGCGCGCAGTTGAGACCGACGAAGAGGGGGTCCGCATGCCGAATCGAGAGCCAGAACGCCTCCACCGTCTGCCCCGACAGCGTCCGCCCCGAGAGGTCGGTGATCGTGCCGGAGACCGCGATCGGCAGCGGCTCGGCGAGGTCCGCCTCGAGTTCGAGGATGGCGAAGATCGCCGCCTTCGCGTTGAGCGTGTCGAACACGGTCTCGACGAGCAGCACGTCGGCGCCGCCCTCGACGAGTCCCTCCGCCTGCTGTCGATAGGCGCGGGCGAGTTCGTCGAAGGAGACGGCGCGGAACGCCGGGTTCTCCACATCCGGCGAGAGAGAGGCGGTCCGATTGGTCGGCCCCATGCTCCCGAGCACGAAGCGGGGCCGCGAGGGATCCGCCCGCGTCGCCTCATCGGCTTCATGCCGGGCGATCCGCGCCGCCGAGCAATTCATGTCGTGGATGAGGCGGGCGTTCCCGGCCTCGGCGGAGATGCCGTAGTCCGCCTGGGAGATGGCCTGGGCGTTGAAGGTATTCGTCGTGACGAAGTCGGCCCCCGCCTCCAGGTAGCCCCGGTAGAGGGACGCGATCTCGTCGGGACGAGTGAGGCACAGCACATCGTGGTTCCCGAACAGGGGCTGCGGATGATCCGCGAGCGGACCCGCGCGATAGGCCGCCTCGTCGAGGCCCAGCCGCTGGATCATCGTTCCCGCGCCGCCGTCCATCAGGAGGATGCGCCGCTCGAGCGACTCCCGAATCCGTGTGACGCGCTGTTCTCGCCCTTCGGACACGACGTTCCCCTCAAAAAAAACCCCGGCCGCCAAAGAATCGCGCCCGGGGCGTGGCTCTTTAGCGATTGTTTTGCGTGGCTGCAATCCGCCTCAAATCACCACGTCCGGATGCCCCGGCGGACATCAAACTAGCGTCACCTGAACGCCGGGGAAACTTGGATCGGACGCGATTAAACGATCGCGCGCGAAGGCGTGTCTGGCCCTACATGAAAAACTTGCATCTGGCGGGCCGCGCGGTGCTCCTCCCCGCGGCTCTCGCGATATCCGGAGTTGGGTGGGGGCTGTCCGCGCAACAGGAGGGACTCTCACCGCCCGAGGGGCCGGGGGCGACCGTCTTCAGAGGCGGCGTGGCGCCGGCGGCCGTGGAGGCGGTGCGCCGCGAGGGCGCGCTCTCGATCGACGGCCGGCTCGGCGACCCCGCCTGGCAGCCGGCCCCCATTATCACGGACTTCGTTCAGGGGGTCCCTCTGGAGGGCGCGGAACCGTCCGAGCCGACCGAGGTGCGGGTCGTGTTCGACGACGGCGCGATCTACGTCGCCGCCCGCATGTACGAGAGCGACCCGAGCGTGATCCGGGCGCGCCTCACACGCCGGGATGAACGCGGTTCCTTCGACTCCTTCAAGCTCTCCCTCGATCCGAACCGGGACGGGCTGACCGGCTACGAGTTCGAGGTCAGCGCCGCGGGGGCCGAGACGGATCGGTACCTGTTCGGCGATACCCGGGAAGACGTGAACTGGGACGCGATCTGGGACTCCGCCGTGCAGGTCGACGACCAGGGGTGGACCGTGGAGATGCGGATCCCGCTCTCACAGATCCGCTATGAGGCCCGCCCCGGCATGCAGACCTGGGGGATCAACTTCGAGCGTCGGCGTCTCGAGACGAACGAGACGGATTATTTCGCCCTGCAGTCGCGCACGGCCCGGGGGCGAGTCAGCCAGTTCGGCACGATCGATGGGCTGCAACTCCCTCGATCGAGCCGCAGGCTCGAGGTCCGGCCCTTCGCGGTGTCGCAGTACCACACCGCGCCCGCGGCACCGGGGAACCCGCTGTTCGACGGCACCGAGATGGAACCTCGCGGCGGCCTTGACGTGAGCATGGGGATCGGCTCCGCGTTCAGCCTCGACGCGACCGTCTATCCCGACTTCGGCCAAGTCGAGGTGGACCCGGAGGTCATCAACCTCACGGCCTTCGAGACCTTCTTTCCGGAGAAGCGCCCCTTCTTCGTGCGCGACGCGCAGATCTTCACCTTCGCCGGCTCGCGCGGCGGGCGCTTCGGCGGCGGCAAGGCGCTCTTCTTCAGCCGGCGGATCGGGCGGGAACCGCGGGGATTCGGGCCCTACGAGGCCAGCTTCCGCGACACCCCGAACCTGACCTCGATTCTCGGTGCCGCCAAGCTGACCGGCCGCACGTCCGGCGGTCTCTCGGTCGGGGCCTTGGCGGCGGTGACCGGGCAGGAGAGCGGGCAGGCGTACTTCGCGCAGGGCGATTCCCTGGGCCGGTTCGTGGCCGAGCCGCAGGCCGAGCATGCCGTATTGAGGCTACAGCAGGATTTCCGCGGGGGTGCCAGCAAGGTCGGCGTCATCGGCACCGGGCTGAAGCGGGAACTGCCGGGCGACGGATCGTTCGACTTCCTCCCCTCGGAGGCGTTCAGCTTCGGCCTCGATTTCGAGCACCAGTGGGGCGGACCGCGCGGGCGCGACTATCGTCTGTGGGGCTTCTACTCGGGTAGCTTGGTCCAGGGATCGAACGAGGCGCTCGTCAGGTTGCAGCGCAATCCGACGCACTATTATCAGCGTCCCGACGCCACCTACCTGGCGGTCGACTCCACCGCCACGTCCCTCTTCGGGAGCGACTGGCGCGTACAACTCGAGAAGGAGGGCGAGCACTGGACGTGGGGTACCTGGGCGGGCCAGCAGACCCCCGGCTTCGAGGTCAACGACTTCGGTTTCCTGACCACCGGCGAACGGCTCGACGTGGGGGCCCGCATCGGATATCGCGAGATCCGGCCGGGCGACCTGTTCCGCAACTACAACATCAGCCTCTTCACCTTCCACAACTTCCGTCATTCGCTCCTGGAGAAGGTGCGGGGGCCGGACCACTGGCGCCGGTCCTACGACACGGGAGCCGCGTGGGTCAGCGGAAGGTTCACCTTCCTAAACAACTGGGGCTTCAACCTCAACTTCTCGTACTCGCCGGAATCGCAATCCGATACGCAGACCCGTGGCGGCCCGCTCATGACCGAACCCGCGGAGTTCAACGTCCGGGCGGACGCGAACACGGATCGGAGCCGGTCATTCCACGTGTCGCCGAACCTCTCGTATCGAGTGGCGGCGCGGGGGCGCGGATACGACATGAGCACCGGCGTGAACATCTCCTACCGGCCGCTTCCGAACTGGCGGGTGTCCCTGAATCCGAACTACAACGACCGGCGCGACGGAGCGCAATTCGTGGCCCGGTCGACCACGCTGCCCTACGCGCCGACGTACGGCGACCGGTACCTGTTCGGCGATCTCCGGCGGACCGGGTTCTCGATGGAGACGCGCCTGAACGTGTCGTTCACACCCGACCTCAGCCTGCAGCTCTACGCGCAACCGCTGCTCACCTCGGGCGACTACCGAGGCTACCGCCAACTCGCGGCCGCCGCGTCGTTCGATTTTCTCGACCATGCCGAGGGGCGGGCCTACCGCTTCAACGGCGTCGTCACGGGATGCAAGGACGGAACGACGTGTGCCTTCGACGGCGTGCGCTACTTCGACTTCAACGGCGACGGCGAGTTGGACTACTCGACCCGGGACCGCGATTTCAACATCCGTTCGCTGCGAGGCAACGCGGTGTTCCGCTGGGAGTACCGCCCGGGATCCGAACTCTTCCTCGTGTGGCAGCACGCGCGCCGCGAGAGCGTCCTGCTCGGTGATTTCGACCTCAGCCGCGACCTCGAGGGACTGTGGCTGGCGCCCGCGGAGAACGTCTTCATCGTCAAGGTGAGTCACTACCTCTCCATCTGACCGTTCTCCATCCGATCCGTTCTCCGTCTCCATCCGATCCTGTTCCGCCGGGGTCCGATTCTGGCGCGACCGGTGTGACAACGGCTAACGTCCCGCCTTCCGGCCGGGTCTTCCCGCGGCTGTCGACGCCGGCCCGTAGGAGCCCGTGGCTGCCAGGGTGGCCCCTGTCCGGGCCCGAGCGGACCGGGGCGACCGGTCGCGGATCGACCCACCCCGCGCGGAGACGAACGCCTTGCCGACGAACCCTCTGTGCCTGACGGAAGTGACGCTTCGGGAGATCGAACTTCCGCTCCGGGAACGGTTCATCATCTCCTCCGGCTGGGTCGAGAACCGCCGGATCCTTCTCCTCGAACTCCGCGACCGGAGCGGTGCCGCGGCGTGGTCGGAGTGCGTGTGCGGGGAACAGCCAAACTATTCTCCCGAGACGGTGGAGACCGCGCGGCTGGCGTTGCGGCGCTGGCTCCTGCCGCGGGTGCTGGGGCGGGAACTGGAGGGCCCGGAGGCGGTCGGGCCCCTTCTGGATGAGGGCGTTCAAGGCCACCCCATGGCCAAAGCCGCGATCGAGATGGGCATCTGGGGCCTGAGCGCCGAAGTGGCGGGCGTTTCTCTGTCCGCACTCGTCGGAGGGACTCGCGACCGGGTGGCGACGGGGATCTCCCTCGGCCTCCAACCCTCGCCCGCCGCGCTCGTCGAGAAGGCGCGGCAGGCGGTCGACGAGGGCTACGGCAAGGTCAAGCTCAAGATCAGCCCGCAGAAGGACATCGAGTACGTCGGGGCGGTGCGCGAGGCGCTCGGGCCGGACCGGGCGCTCGCGGTCGACGCGAACGCGGCCTACACGCTTGACGACGCGGACCGTCTGGCGGAACTCGACGCGTTCGATCTGATCATGATCGAGCAGCCGCTGGCGGCCGGTGACCTCGTGCGCCACGCCCGGCTCCAGGAGCGGCTCGCCACGCCCCTCTGCCTCGACGAGTCGATCGTGGACCCGGCGTCGTGCGAGGACATGCTGGCGCTCGGCAGCGGGCGGATCGTGAACATCAAGCCGGGCCGGGTCGGGGGGGTCCGGAACTCGCGCGAGATCCATGACCTCTCGGAGCGGGCCGGAGTGCCGGTCTGGTGCGGGGGGATGCTCGAGAGCGGAATCGGGCGGGCCTACAACGTCGCGCTGGCCTCGATGTCGAACTTCCGGCTTCCCGGCGATCTGTCGCCGAGCGCCCGCTACTGGGAACGCGACATCGTCGCCCCCGAGTGGACGATGAGCGCGGACGGCTTCGTGGCGGTGCCCCGCGACCGGCCGGGGCTCGGCGTGGAAGTGGACATCGAGCGCGTGGAAGCGCTCACGCGGCGGAGCGAGACGCTCGCCGCCGGTGCCTGCGTTCGCGTGTCGGCGTGACGGAGTTTCGGGCGCTCGAGACGCTCGATGAGTGGCGCGCGTGCGTGCGGCTCCAAGAGATGACGTGGGGGGAGGAGTTCTCCGACATCGTTCCCGCCTCCGTCCTCCAAGTCTCCCGGAAGATCGGCGGGTTCGCGGGTGGCGCGTTCGAGGACGGGCGCATGATTGGCTTCGTCTATTCCCTCCTGGGACGGTTCGAGGGTGTCCCGTCTCACTGGTCGCACATGCTGGCCGTCGCGCCGTCCGCGCGCGGACGGGGCCTGGGCCGCGACTTGAAGCTCTTTCAGCGGGAGTCTGTCCGGTCCGACGGCATCCGCACGATCTTTTGGACGTACGACCCGATGGTCGCACGCAACGCGCACTTGAACCTGAACCGGCTTGGCGCGACGGTGCTTCGCTACGCACCGAACATGTACGGCGCCGATACGGGGAGCCCCTTGCACGGCGGGGGCGAAACCGACCGGTTCATCGTGCGCTGGGACCTCGACGGCCCGGAGGCCCGCCGGGCCCTCGACGAGGGATCCCGGCGCTCGGCCCGGCGGCTCCACGTGACGCTTCCGGACCCGGGGCTCGTCGTCCCCCGGCCGGATGGAGCCGACCCGGCGGACGGAGGCGACGTGGCGGGCGGAGGCGGCGCGGCGGGCGGAGGCGGCGCGGCGGGCACTGGACTGCCGGGGGGCGACGAGGTCTTCGTTGAAGTTCCGGCGGATGTCGAATCGCTGCCAGCCGACAGATCGCTCGCGCGGTGGCGCGAAACGGTGCGGGACGCGTGCCTGGCTTATCTCAGGAGGGGATATGCGGTGGAGAGCCTTGTCAGAAGTCCCTCGGCGAACCGGTGCTTCTATGTCCTGCGCCGGAGGCGGTGAGGTGAGCCCGCCGGCCGCGGCGTCGCGCGGTCGAATGTGGGCGGCCGGCATCCTGGGATTCCTCGTCCCCCTTGCTCCAGCCACCGCCGCGGCCCAGAACCCGTATTCGGTCGAGGACATCCTCGCCGCGCCCTTCGCCACGGACCTCATCGCCGCTCCGGCCGGGGCGGCGTTCGCCTGGGTTCGGTACGACCGGGGCGTCCGCAACATCTGGATCGCCGAGGGCCCGGAGTACGTGGGTCGCCAGCTCACGAGCTGGACCGAGGACGACGGCCAAGACCTGTCCCAACTGCGTTTCACGCCGGACGGGCGTCAACTCCTCTTCGTGCGCGGAGGCGGGCCGAACCGGTCGGGCGAAATCCCGAACCCGCGCTCCGACCCCGAGCCGGTGACGCAGATGCTGTGGGTCGCCGGGCTCGACGGGAGTTCGCGCCCTCTCGCCGAAGGGAATGCCCCGACCATCGCGCCGGACGGCCGCACCGTCGCCTTTCTGAACCGAGGGCAGATCTTCACGGTCACGCTCGATGGCTCCGCGCCCCCCGGTCCCCTACTCCGCATCCGCGGGAGCGCGGGGTCGCTGGCGTGGTCCCCCGACGGCGGCCGGCTCGCCTTCGTCAGCAACCGCGGCGATCACGCCTTCGTCGGCGTCTTCTCGCTGGACGAGGGGTCGGTCCGCTATCTCGACCCGAGCCTAGACCGCGACGGCAGCCCCACATGGTCGCCGGACGGGACGGCCATCGCGTTCATCCGCGTCCAGAACGAGGGGACGCAGCTGCCCTTCTCCCCGCTCCGCAGCGCCCTGCCGTGGTCGATCCGGGTGGCGGATCCCGCCACGGGAGAGGCGCGCGACGTGTGGCGGGCCCCACCGGGCCGCGGGAGCGCGTTCCAGGCCATGACCGGGCCCTCCCTCATCTGGCTCGCGTCGGACCGGCTCGTGTTTCCGTGGGAACGCGAAGGCTGGCACCAGCTTTACGCCGTTCCCGTCGCGGGCGGCGGCGCCACGCACCTCACGCCCGGGGAGTTCGAGGTCGAGTCCGTGCTCCCGTCGCCGGATGGAGAATCCGTCTATTACGCCTCGAATGCGGACGACATCGATCGCCGGCACATCTGGCGGGTCACCGCCGAGGGTGGGCCGGAGGCCTTGACATCGGGGAACGGCATCGAGTGGAACCCCGCCGTCACTCCGGACGGAGTGCTCGCCTACCTGGCCTCCGATGGTCGAACGCCGGCCCATGCGGAGTTGGAGGCGGGGGGAGCGCGGCGTCCGCTGGTCGACGGATTCATGCCCGAGGCCTTCCCGTTCGAAGACCTCGTGGAGCCGCGGCAGGTGACGTTCGAATCCGAGGACGGGATCCTGATTCACGGCCAGCTCTTCCTTCCGCCCCAATCCGTAGAGGGCGAACGGCACCCGGCGGCGGTCTTCTTCCACGGCGGGTCGCGGCGCCAGATGCTCCTCGGCTGGCACTACATGCGCTACTACCACAACGCGTACGCTCTGAACCAGTACCTGGCGAGCCGCGGCTACGTCGTCCTCTCGGTGAATTATCGCAGCGGCACCGGCTACGGGCTGGAGTTCAGGGAGGCGCTGAACTACGGTGCCCGCGGGGCCAGCGAGTATCGCGACGTCGTCGCGGCGGCCCGCTTCCTCGCGCAACGGGATGACGTGGACGCCACCCGGGTCGGGCTGTGGGGCGGCTCCTACGGCGGCTACCTCACGGCCCTCGGCCTCGCGCGGAATTCGGACCTGTTCGCCGCGGGCGTGGACATTCACGGCGTCCACGACTGGAACATGGTCATCCGGAACTTCGTGCCGTCCTACCAGCCGGCGACGCGCGAGGCCTTCGCCCGGCTCGCCTTCGAGTCCTCGCCGATGGCGTGGATCGACGGCTGGCGTTCTCCGGTGCTGCTGATCCACGGCGACGACGACCGCAACGTGCCGTTCTCGGAGTCCGTGGATCTCATCGAATCGCTTCGGAAGCGGGGCGTGGAGGTCGAGCAACTCGTCTTCCCCGACGAGGTGCACGGCTTCCTCCTGCACCGGAACTGGGTCGCCGCCTTCGAGCGCTCCGCCGAATTCATGGACCAACACCTGCGACGGGCCCCGGCGGCGGGAGGCGCGAAGCCGTGACCGCCCGCATCGCGGGACAGCTTGCGCTCGTCACGGGAGCGAGTTCGGGGATCGGCGAGGCTATCGCCCGCCGCCTGGCCGACGACGGCGCGAACCTCGTGCTCTGGGCGCGCAGGGCGGAGCGGCTCGCTCGCCTCGCGGAAGAGATCACGGCCCGGAGCCAAGTCACCGTGGACACCGGAACCGTCGACATCCGCGACCGCGACGCGGTCCGGGAGGCGGCGGAACGGCTCATCGCCGCACTCGGCGCTCCCGACGTCGTCGTCAACAACGCCGGGCTCGCGGCGGGCCTGGCGCTCGTTCACGACGCCGATGTCGAAGACTGGGACCGGATGATCGACACGAACGTGAAGGGGCTCCTCTACGTAACCCGCGCCTTCCTCCCCGCCATGGTCGAGCGCGATTCGGGGCAGGTCGTCAACATCGGAAGCATCACCGGCCGACAGGTCTATCCCCGCGGGTGCGTCTACGCCGCCACGAAGTACGCCGTGCAGGCGATCACCGAGGGGACGAACCTCGATGTGCTTGGCACCGGCGTCCGCGTGTCGGGCGTCCACCCGGGTCTCGTCGAAACGGAGTTCTCGCTCGTGCGCTTCAAGGGCGACGAGGACCGCGCGCGAGCCGTGTACGAGGGGGTGGAGCCGCTCACCGGGGCCGATGTCGCCGACGTCGTGTCCTACGTCGTGAACGCCCCGCCGCACATCAACCTGGCCGACGTCGTCGTGTTCGGAAGATCCCAGGGGAGCGTACACCACTTCCACCGCGACGGAGCGTGAACGTCGTCGGCATCGGCGGGCTCTACATCGCCTGCCCCGAGCCCCGGCGGGTCCGCGACTGGTACCGGCGCCACCTCGGCCTCCGCTTCTCCGACGACGGCGGCGCGCGGTTCGCTTGGACGCACCCCGACACGGGAACCGTCGCCGTCAGCGAACTCGATTTCCTCGAGCGGGACTCCTCCCGCTTCGATCCCGGCCGGCAGCCCTTCGTCATCCGCTACCTCGCGCCTGACCTCGCCTCGGCGCCGGAGCCTCTCAGGGGGCACGATTGGATCCTCGATCCCGACGGCGGGAAGGCCGAATTCGCCCCCCTGGCCTCCGCCTCGAAGCCCGCCGCCGAGCACGGGGCCGTCGAGGGGATCGGCGGCGTCTTCTTCCGTTCCCCCGATCCGGCCGCGAGCAAGGCGTGGTATGCGGGCCTCGGGATCCGCCCCGGCCCGGACGGCTACGTGACGTTTCCGGCGGAGTCGGGCGGCGGAGTCGAGACGGTCACCGTGTGGGAGGTCTTCCCGGCGGACACGACCTACTTCGATTCGCGGGGCGAGAGCAGTCCCCACCCCTTCATGCTCAACCTTCGGGTCGGGAGCCTCGACGGACTCGTCGAGGCTCTGGAGGCGCGGGGCGTCTGGGTCGACCCCAAGCGGGAAGCGTACGAATACGGGAAGTTCGCCTGGATCCTCGACCCTCTCGGAGCCCGGGTCGAGCTGTGGGAGCCCGCTCCCGCCGCAAGCTGACGCGCTCCCGACCCCTTCGCTTCGGGGGCACCGGAGCCTCTCCCGCTCCGCCCGCGTCCGTTCTCTCCTTGCATCGTTCCGATATATCGGATACTATTTCGATATATCGAGACCGGTCGGAAGCAGGGGGAGGATAGATGTTCACAAGCAAGGACGGATTCGGCGCCTGGGCCAACTGCTGCGGCCCCGGCGTGTTTCGTTTCGGCGGGGGATTCGGGGGCACCCGCCGCGTGGTGCGGAAGGGGGAGTTGAAGTTCGTCCTCCTCCGCCTCCTCCTGGACGACCCGATGCATGGCTACGAGCTGATGCGGCGGCTGGAGGAGGAGTCCGGCGGCCTCTACACGCCGAGTCCGGGTTCCGTCTACCCTACCCTGCAGTTGCTCGAGGACCAGGGGTACGTGTCGTCGACGCAGGACGACGGGAAGCGGGTCTACCGGCTGACATCGGCGGGCCGCGACTTCCTCCGGGAGCACGACTCCCGCACCCGCGACATCTTCGGCCGCTTCGTCAACATGGGCGAGCGCTTCGCGGGATCCGCAATGCGCGACGTGACGCGCTCGTTCATCCACCTTGCCCAGGTGAGTTTCGAGCGCGCGACGGGCGGACAGGGCGACCCCGAGACGCTCGCGAGAGTGAAGTCGATCCTGGACCGCGCGGCGCACGAGATCGAGAGCGCGTGGCCGGAGCCCGGGCCCGCGCCCTCACGGGAGGGTTGAGCGATGTTCGAGATCGTCTTCCTGGGAGGCATCGCCGCCGTGATTTACCGCAGGCGCGTGCGCGCCGGCGACTGGAGTCGGGGGGACTTCCACCTCCTCCTCGTCAGCTTGGGCCGCGAAGTGAGCCGGGCGGTGGCCGCCCTGTCGAGATCCTGGCCGGGCCTGCTGCGACAGTGCGCCGCCGATGTGAGGAGCTTGGCGCGCGACGTGACAGGCGTCTTCCCGATCGGAGCCCGGCGTCGGGGCGCCCGCCGGATCCGCCATTCCCCGCCCGAAGGGCCCGCCGCACCCCTCGCCGCACCGGCCGAAGCCGCGGCGGGAGCGGAGAGCCGAACCTTCTCGCGACTCCAGCGCCGCTACGTCGCCGGCAGGATCAGCTTCGCCGAGTACGTGGAGGGAGTACGGCGTCTGAGAGCCGAGGGCCACGCGCCCCAGGGACCGGGCGGCGAGGCCCCGCCGCGGCCGGACGGCGAGGCCGGGAGGCTGGCGGCCGAGCGCTGACCGCCCGGCACGCCACCGGCCTGTTCGCGAGTCCCCGCCGCCCTTCTGCGGCGCAAGCTCCTAGCGGTGCCGCTCCCATGGGCTGCGGGTGAAGTAGGACTCGGTCATCTCCTTGATCTGAGGCGCGAGGAAGATCAGCGCGATCAGGTTCGGGATGATGACGATGGCCAGGAAGATGTCCCCCAGCGACCACACCACGGCGAGCGGAAGCACGGCCCCCACGAAGTGCATCGCGACGAAGACGAGCTTGTACGGAATGATCGCGGTGCGCCCGAACAGGTAGTTCGCGCAGCGGTCGCCGTAGTAGCTCCATGAGATCGCCGTCGAGATCGCGAACAGGAAGACTGAGAAGATCACGATGTAGTGGCCCCAGTCGCCGAGCGGCGACAGCCCGCGCCGGAATCCCATCTGCGTCAGCGGCGCGCCCGTCTCGTAGGCCTGCCCATACAGGACGGCCAGCTCCCGCCCGTCGTCGGCGACCGCGACGGATCGCGCCGGATCGACGGCGCCGCTGAAGGGCCGCGTCTGCGCTTCGTCCTCGAACAGCTGCGGCACGGAGACCTCGTGCCACGCGAGGTGCGGCTCGCTCGTCACGCCCGGCCGCCCGAGCGTATAGCGGATCGTTCCGGTCGGCTCTGCCGGCACCGAGCTGCCGCCCTCATCGAGTAGGACGTAGCTGATGTCTCCGCCCTCGAGCTGGATCGCGGTCGGGATCTGTGAGTTCCACGCGCCGGTCATGATCACGACGAGCGCGGTCATCGTGACGATGACGATCGTGTCGATGAACGGCTCGAGCAACGCGACGACGCCCTCGGACACCGGCTCGTCGGTCTTGGCGGCCGCGTGCGCGATCGGCGCGGAGCCCTGTCCCGCCTCGTTCGAGAAGAGCCCCCGACGCACCCCCCACATGAGCGTGACGAGAAAGGCGCCCACGCCGGTGCCCGCCACGCCGGCGGTCGGATTGAAGGCCTCGCGGAAAATGAGCGCGAAGGTCCCCGGCACCTGGTCGAGGTTCAGGATGATGATGAGCATGGCGGCGGTCACGTAGACGATCGCCATGAACGGAGCCAGGATGCTCGTCACGCGGCCGATGCGCTTGATGCCGCCCAGGATCACGAGCGCGACGATCGTCGAGGTCGTGAGGCCGGTGATCCACTTCGCGATCCCGAACTCGGCCAGCATCGCGTCCGCGACCGTATTCGCCTGGTTGGCGTTCCCCGTCATGAACGCCGTCAGCCCCAGCATGACGGCGAAGAAGGCCGCCACCGGCTTCCAGCGCGGGCCCAGCCCCTTCTCGATGTAGTACATTGGTCCGCCCGACACCGTCCCGCTGTACTTCGCCGACGACTCGTCGACCTCGCGGTATTTCTGCGCCAGCGTGACCTCGCTGTACTTCGTCGCCATGCCGAGGAAGGCGGTCATCCACATCCAGAAGAGGGCCCCCGGGCCCCCGAGGTGGATGGCGATCGCGGCGCCGGCGATGTTCCCGATGCCCACCGTTGCGCTGAGTGCGGTGGTCAGCGCCTGGAAGTGCGACACGTCGCCCGGATCGTTCGGGTCGTCGTATCGGCCCGTGGCCACCGCGACGCCGTGGGCAAACTTGCGGATCTGCGGCAGGCCCAGCCGCAGGGTGAGGTAGGTCCCGATGCCGAGGAGGAGCAGGACCTGAAGCGTCAGGCGCTCTCCTCCGAAGGTGATCCCGAACTGCGCGACGTTCCGGTCGAGCCAGTCTACGATTGTGGCGAAGTCCATGCGTTCTCCCCGTTGGCGGCGAGTGTGCGAAGGTCGGCTGAGTTTGGCCCCCCGCAGCCGACGCGGCAACGGGTGAAGGCCTCGGACCGCGCAGGCCTGGATCGGGAGCGGGCACTCGCGGAGTGTGTCGCGCGCCGCCCAGCGCGGTAAGTTCGTTCGCGTTCCGGGCGGCCCGGAGCGCCTTTTCGTTCCAACCCACTCGGCCGCAACGAGAACCGCCGAAGCGCGGGGAGACTAAGGAGGGACGTCCCGGGCCCTCGGACGGGCCGCTGACGACGGGCTTCCCGCGCCGGTGCGACGCGGCGTGCCATGCGCTGGACCGCCTGTCCTGCGGCGGGCCGCGCTCGGCCTCCCGCATTCGCGGGCCTCCCTCGGACGGGACGCCGCCTCGCTCGCGGTCGTCCCAATGCCCATCCACCCGCCGCCGCACGCGCACAGCCCATGCGCGGAGCGCCGCCAGAATCTCCGGAGCGCCGCTCAATGCAAACCTTGCCGCTTCTCCCGCCGCCGCTGCCGCCACTCCGACCGAATCTCCAGCCACATCAGTCCGGGCAGCAGGAGGGCTACGATGATCAGGTCGAGGATCTCGATCACTGGCCACTCCGCCACCGCGACGGCAAACACGAAGAGGCCAGCCATCCACGCCGCGACGTAGGGGAGGGCCTCCGGAAGGAGCGGTACGAGCGCAAGCGGGACGCTGACCCCCACGCCGCGACGTACAAGGCCCACGCGAGCCCCAGCGCCGCCCGAGTCCGGGCCGTCACTTGCCGCCCGTCTTACGCCTTGCCCCCCGCTCCCCGTTTCAACTCTCGCCCAGCCGCTCCCGCAGGTTCGCCACCTCGCGGCCCACCTCGCCCCTCAGTTCCGCCAACTCGTTCCGAAGCCTGTTGACCTGGGCGATGGTCGCAGGGCGGGGTCTCGTCCGGGCCCGCGCCCCGCCGGCCCCCTCGATCAGTCCCTCCAGCCGCGCCACATCACGCCGGATCGCGGCCAGCGTCGGGAGGATCGAGCCACCGAGCGCGATGCCCACGCCGATCACGGCCCACACCTCCGCGCTCACTTGCCGCACGCCTTCCGCCTAGCCCCCCGCTCGCGCGTGTCCGGAACCTTCCGGATCGCCGGCCGCATCCACTCGGGGAGGGATTGCTCCGCCCGGTGGGCCACCCGCTCCCGCGTCCCGGCCAACGCCGCCACCGTCAGCCGCTCGGAAAAATGTTTGCTCATTCCTTCTCTCCCTTCTCTCGGCTCAACTCGCCAGTATCCTCGCACGGAAGCATCCGCGGCACCACCTTCGACTTCCGGCGCGCGCCCCCGCGCTTCGGTCGGCTCCCGGCTTCCGTCGGCTTCTCCGACATCTTCGCACGCCCTCTCTCCGGACCCCATCACGTCGATCCATACTAAACGGGTGTGCAGAAAAACCGGGTGCGCGGACTCCCGCCCCGCGTGGAACGCCTCGAAGCCGGAGGCCCTCAGAGGCCACGAAGAATCGCGCGCCGGGTTTGGCGAGGTTCGGGCGGGCCGCTAGCTTTTTTTCGTGTTCGATCCTCCACGTCATCGCGGCGCGTCCGTCCGGGCCGGGCGCCGTCCCTGCACCCACACATCCGCCACTTCGCGACGAAGTATGAGCCGCATGCCTGCCATCGCCAAGCCAGCGCCGATACGGCCGCGGGCGGGGGCCAAGCCCCCGGAGGAGCTTGCCGTCGTGCATCTCGTCGCCGAGCAATGGCCGTACGCCCGCACCAATGGCCTCGCGGAGGCGGTACGGGACATCGCCACCTCCCGGGCCGCCCAAGCGACCCGCGTCACGGTCTTCATACCGCTCTACCGGGCGGTGCGGGAGGTCTTCCCCGACCCAGAGCCGATTACGGACGGCTTACGCGTGCGCGTGGGACGCCGGGCGGAGGCAATCCTGATTCTCCAGCACCCCGCCCCGCGCCGGAATCCGGAGCGCGCGGCAGCCCCTGGAGGCGGCTTTCGTCGCCCGACTCGCGGCGGATCCCGCCAAAGATGCCAACGCCAGAGCGCCGCCGGAGTGTACGAGCGCAAGTTCGCCTCCCGTCGAGCCGCCGGGGGTTCCGGGTGACGCGCGGGGCCAGCTCCGGCGCGCGAGGCCCCCGGTGGGCGGCCCTGCTCGTCCCGGCCATGACGGCCTCCTGCGGAGAAGCCGACACGGCCGCGCCCGCCGCGACCGGCCCGGCGTCCATCGTCGTGCTGACGGGCGCGGACCAGCGCGGAGTACCCGCACGCGCCCCGGCCGAAGCGATCACCGTTCGGATCCTCGACGCCGATGGACGCCCGGTGGGCGGCGGCACCGTCACCTTCCAGCCCGATCCCGGCCACGGAAGCGCGGATCCGGCTTCGGCCGTCGCGGACGCCGGCGGAGAGGCGGCGACGATGTGGACTCTCGGGGCCGCTCCCGGCCCCCAGCGCCTCGGCGTCTCGTCCGGTCGGGCCGGTGCCACCGTGCGCGCCGAGGCGATCGATCTCGATGCCGAACTCGATGCCCTGTTCGCCCCCGCCTCGGCGGCGGAGGTGGAGGCCGTGCGCGTCGACTGGGCGCAACGTGACATCGCCCCGGCGGGGGTCTCGGTCGAACGGACCGAGGAGCTGGCGTTCGCCGAGTCGACGGCCACGCTGCGGATCGTCTCCCACGTCGTGGCGGGCACCCGCCACTTCGGCGCCATCATCGTGCCCGGCGGCGCGGCTCCGGAGACGCTGCCCCTGCTGCTGTACTCTCACGGCGGCGACGGCGGGGTATCGGTCGACGAGGTCCAAGTGGTGGCGCTGGCCCTCGGAGAGCTGAGCCGCCGTTTCGTCTACGTCATCCCCTCATTCCGCAGCGAGCCGCTCCGCCACGGGGGCCGGAGCTGGGTGTCGGAGGGTCCCTCGGGGCACTGGGACTACGACGTCGACGACGCGCTGGCGCTCGCCAACGTCGCCTTCGAGACGACGCCGGAGGCCCGGCCGGGCACCATTCACATTGTAGGCGTCAGCCGGGGGGCCGGCGTCGCCCTGCTAGCGGGCGTGCGGGACGAGCGCGTGCAACGCATCGTCGCGTTCTTCGGGCCGACGGATTTCTTCGATGACTGGATCAAGGTGATCGCCTGGAAGACGGCGCTCGACGGCCCCTGGGAACTGCCCGGCCTCATCCATCTCGACTCCACCGTCCTCCAGCCCCTCGTCAGAGGCACGCTGTCCACCCCGGAGGCGCGCCTCGAACTCGTGCGCCGGTCGTCCGTCCTCTTTGCCGCCGACCTTCCCACCGTCCAGGTGCATCACGGCACGGCGGATTTCGTCGTGTCCGTGAGCCAGGCGGAGTCGCTGATGCGAACGATGGCGGGGCTCGGCCGCTCGCCTCCAGACTTCGAGGCGTTCATCTACGAGGGAGGCGGGCACGATTTGTTCTCTCTGGCCGGCGCCATCCCGCGCGCGGTCGAGTTCTTGTCGCAGGCACTGCAGCCGAAAGGAGACCCGTAAGGATGAGGACCAGGATCGCCCACACCATCGAGATCTTCGAAGCCGCGCGTAAGCCACTGTTCACGGTGCTCGATGGGATCTCGCGCGAGGACCTCGACTGGCAGCCGGCGCACGGGATGCGCGGGATCGGAAAGATCTTCCGCCACGTGTACCGCGTGGACGTCTGGTTCCTGAAGCGACTCGGCATCACGCCCGCGATCGAGAAAGATGCCCCGGGTCCGGCGGAGGAGATCGCCGAGCGCATGCGCACGATCCAGGAACAGATCATTTCCGAGGTGAACGCCTGCGAGAGCGACGCGGATCTCGCGGCGGATCGCACATCCGTGGACGGGAAGACGACCTCGAGGATGGGGGAGACCGTCATCCATATCGCCCAGCACTACCTTTATCACTTGGCACAGATGACCTACCTGCGCCGTATGCGCGACCGTGACTGGTCCGCACCGCTGGACGAGTGGGAGGCCGCCACCCACATCATCGGGGACCGGATTCTGGAGTAGCAGGGACCCGATCAACCGACTCCGAACGGGGAGGCCGGCATGTCCATCATACCACAGAGACCTCTGGGGTTCGGCGAGATACTGGACGGCGCCATCCAGTTCTACCGGCGCGACTTCGGACTCTACTTCCTCATCGCTCTCGTGGGCGCGCTCCCGGGGTACGCCATGCTGCTTGCCCTCGGGACGCCGGGGACGGGCCTCGATCCCTCGGGCACGCCCGCGGTTGGCGAACTCGGACTCGCCATCGCGATCCTCCTTCCGGCCGCCGCGCTCTCGTGGGCGGGGACGCTCGCGGTCGCCGTCGCCATGTGCACGAGGTTGGAAGGGCGTTCGGCCTCGCTGGAGAGCGCGTACCGCGGAGCCCTCCGTCCCTTTCCGAGCGCGGCCGGAGGGCACTTGCTCGCTCTGCTGATCGCCGTCGTCGCAGGCGTCGTCGTCATGATTCCGGTTGCGGTCGCGACCGTCGGCGCGATGGCGACGTTCGGAAATTCCGTCGTGGGGGTGGCCGTGTTCGGGCTCGCGAGCCTCTTGGCGGGCCTCGTGGTACTGGCGCTCTGGTTCCGCACCTCGTTCGCGATCTTTCCGGCCGTGCTCATGGAAGGAAGGACCGCCGCGGAGGCGGTGCGCCGCTCGCTGAGACTCGGCAGGGGGGCCTGGCTCCGGATTCTCGGCGTGATGCTCGTCGCCACGATCATCCGCGATGGGCCCTCCTTCGGCATCTTCGCGCTCTTCGGAGGGTTCGGGATGTTCACGTCGCCCACGACGGCGGGCACGGTGAGTCCCGCTCTTCAGGCGGTACAGAACACCTTGGACCTGCTGATCGGATCGCTCACCAAACCCTTCCTCGTGGCGACCCTGTTCCTCCTCTACCACGATCGGCGCGTACGCTTGGAAGCCGCCGATCTGGAGACCGCCGCGGCGGCCATGGCGACGGGCGGTGAGGCGATGGCGAAGGACCCGACGGCGATGTGGCCGGACAGACGGTGGTGACCGTACTCCGCGGTCCCGCCGGGGACGGTCCAGCGGCGGCCCTCCCGGCCGGGCAGGAGCCGTCGCCCGCCGCCGAACCCCTCCCCGGGCCGGAAGAGATGGCCGCCGCGTTGCGGGAGATCCTCGCCGAACCGGACTTCGCCTCCCCTCCCCCTTCCCCGCGGCAGCGGATCTTCGAATGGATCGCCAACACGCTCTCCGATGCGTGGGATTGGCTGCGTCGACTCCTGTTCGACGAGGGCGGCGGGCTCATGGAAGCGCTTGCCGTCCTCGTCGTTCTCGCCGCGCTCATCGCGCTGGGGGCGGTGGCGCTGCGCCACGGGCCGCGGTGGGTGGGAGTGGCGCGGGAGAGGGGGGACGAGGGTCCGGAGGACGGTGGCGCGCCCGCGTCGGCGGGGGAGTGGTTCGGCCTCGCCCGGACGTGCGCGGGCGAGGGGGAGTTCCGGCCCGCGGCCAGCGCGTTGTATCGGGGCTTCCTCCTCACTCTCGACGGGAGGGGCGCGGTCGCCTTCCACCCGTCGAAGACCCCCGGTGACTACGCCCTCGAGCTGGAGACCGGCGCCGGCCGCAGCTTCATCCGTCGTTTTCGGGCGCTTTCCTTCGGTCGGGAGACGCCCAACTCCGCGGGTTACGCCGCCTTGGAGGATCTCGCGCGGGAGGCGGGGTGTCCGGCATCCGCGTCGCGTGAGTCGAGCGATGGGTCCGATTCATCGTGAGCGGCACCGGTAGGTTCAGGACGTTCGCGTGGGTCGCCGCGATCGCGCTGGGAGCGGGACTCGCCGCGTACCTCGCCCGGCCGGGGGGACGCACGGCGCTCGACGTGAGGCGGAGTTCCTTCCGGACGACGCCGGACGGAGCGGCCGCGTTCGCTCGGGGACTCGAACGATTCGACCGCTCTACCGCACCTCGGCTCACGCCGCTGGCCGACGCCGATCCGGTCCCGGGGGCGCTCGTGCTGCTCTCGCCCACCGTCGTACCGAGCCCGGCCGAGGTCCATGCTCTCCTCGAGCGAGTGCGCCGTGGAGGCACCCTCGTGTACTCGCCGCGGCTGTTTCCGGCCATCTCCAGCGCGCTGAGGATCACGCCGCTGATGGATTCGGTGGGCATTGCGTTCCGCGTACCCCGGCCGGGCGATCTGGAGGAGCCGGAGTGGGCCGCCCACCCGCTGACCGAGGATCTGCGCGCACCGACGGCTCCGCGCCGCGCGCTTAGGCGGATGACCTCCCGCGAACTCGGCGGGCGCCGGGACGCCGAACCGCTCGAGGGCGACATCCCCGGTGAGGCGGGCACGCGGTCCATCCCTCCCGTGCAAACGCTGCTTACGACGGGGAGGAACCAAATCCGGAGGTGGACCGGCGCCGCCCTCATGCCGTTCGGGGAGGGGCACATCATCGTCCTCAGCGATGCCGAGCCGCTCTCGAACGGCCGCGTCGGCGACGACCCTCTGGCGCTCGTCGTGATGCGGGCCCTACTCACCCACACGACGCCCGCCGACACGATCTTCTTCGCCGAGTTCCACCAGGGGATTCGCGGCTACGAGAGCACGGCGAGACGGTGGGCCGGTTTCGTCTTCGGCACGGCGAGGGGGCGAACGCTCCTTCAACTGCTCCTCGCCGCGTTCCTCGCGCTTGCGTGCGCGGGGCTGCGCTTCGGCGCTCCAACGACGGCCGCGCCTCCGCGGGACCGCGAGCGACGGTCTCCGCTCGAACACGTCTCCGCCCTCGGCGACCTGTACCAGAAGGCGCGAGCCCGGCGAACGGCCGCCCTCCTCCTCCTGGCGCGGCTGGCCCGCAGCGTCCGGCGCCCTCCGCCGAGAGATGTCGCCGAGGCCCGGGCTCTGATCCGCGAGCTGGAGGCCCGGCGGGGAGAACAGCCCTCCCTGGCCCGGATCCGACGCGGCTTGCGCACCGATCCGGTGGACCTGACGATGGTGGCCGCCGGAATCGACGACCACCTCGGACGAAGGGCGGGGCCATGACGACGCACGACGCGGCGCTGCGTCTGCTCGGCGACATCGAGAAGGTGATCCTGGGCCAGGAGACCGTCCTCAGGCAGCTCACGATCACCCTCCTCGCCCGTGGCCACGCGCTCCTCGAGGGCGTGCCGGGGACGGCCAAGACGCTGTCCGTCCGTGCCCTCGCGCGCGGGCTGGGGCTCGATTTCGGCCGCGTCCAGTTCACGCCCGACCTCATGCCCACGGATCTCGTCGGCGTGAGCGTGCTTGACGAGAACCAGCGGAACTTCCGCTACCGGCCGGGTCCCGTGTTCACCGACCTCCTCCTTGCCGACGAGATCAACCGCGCGCCACCCAAGACCCAGGCGGCGTTGCTCGAGGCGATGGAGGAACGCCAAGTCACCGTCGACGGCGCCACGCGCGCCCTGCCCGCGCCGTTCACGGTCTTCGCGACCCAGAATCCGGTCGAGTACGAGGGGACCTATCCGCTCCCCGAAGCGCAGGTCGACCGCTTCCTGATGAAGATCGTCATCGACTATCCGCCGGAGGAGGCGGAGCGGGCGATCCTCGACCGCCACGAGGCGGGGTTTCGGGCAGACGACGAGGCCACCTATCCGATGGGCGAACCGCTGACCCGCGAGGCGCTCTTGGCGGCGCGCGACGCGGTGGACGGCGTCCACATGGACGAGAGGGTCCGGCGCTACGTGACCGGGATCGTGCGGGCCACGCGGCACGACCAGGCGTTCGCGCTCGGGGCGAGCCCCCGCGCGGGGGTGGCCCTCTTTCAGGCGGCGAGGGCGGAGGCGTTTCTACGCGGCCGGGACTTCGTCACGCCCGACGACGTGAAGTCGCTCTCGTTCCCCGTGCTCCGGCATCGCGTCGTGCTGACCGCGGAGGCGGAGGTGGAGGGACGTTCCTCCGACGACGAGTTGCGGGCGCTCCTCGAGACGCTGGAGGCGCCCCGATAGTCCGCATCGCGGTGGTTCCCAGCGGGCGGACCCTGTGGCTGCTGGGGATAACCTCGTTCGTCTTCCTGTTCTCGGCGGCGGGCGCCCTGGCGGCGGACGCCGTCATCCTCCTCCTGGCCTGGATCGACGGCCGGCGGACGCGGTCTCCATCAGCCTCCCGCACCGCACCGCGCATCGCGCCGCTAGGGGAGATCGCCGACGTCGTGGTCGAGGTGCGCAACCCAACGAAGCGCCGGCTCTCCCTCCTCATCACGGACGACCTCGATCCCGCCCTCCGCCGGCTCCCCGGACGCGATGGGAGCGAAGCGTGGGAGGCGGGCGTGCGGCTGGACATCCCCCCCGCAGCCGCCGTGCGCACCCGCTACGCGATGCGGCCGCGCGCGCGCGGCTTTCTCGCCATGGGCGCGATCCACCTCCGTACGCGCTCGCCGTGGGGATTCGCGTGGCGGCGCAAGACCGTGGACGCGGCGCACACGATTCAGGTGCAGCCCGGGATCCGGAGCCTGCTGCGCGACCGCAGCGGCCACGCGCTCCGGCGCGGCCTCCGCACCGCCGGCCCGCGCCGCAGCCGGCAGTGGGGGGACGGCCGCGAGTTCGAGAGCCTGCG
>JAAXHJ010000050.1 GCA_012270965.1 Candidatus Palauibacter poriticola | reverse complement strand
CCGGCCCCACTCGCCGGCGCTGTAGGCGCGCCGGTCACGTCTCGTGTTGGCCATCAATCGATCTCCTTCGCGATGATGGACTCCACGATCTGCACGTTTGAAACTTCGCCGCGTCGGGACTCCTCCGCCAGTCGCGGTGCGCTCGGAGCGTGCGCCTTCCGGGGAAGATCCTTCAGCGCGATTCTCGGTGCGCCGGGTCGTCCCGCGTTGGGGATCTTGCCGTCGCGGACGAGCCTTCCGAGGTGGTCGGCGGAGTATCCGCTCTCGCGTGCGGCCTCGACCAGCGAAAAGGTGGTCTCGTCCCTCTCGACGAGGGTGGTTTCGAGGTCGTCGGCGCAGCGCTCGATCGCGGTGG
Source organism: Candidatus Palauibacter poriticola (assembly GCA_012270965.1). Classification (GTDB taxonomy): domain Bacteria; phylum Gemmatimonadota; class Gemmatimonadetes; order Palauibacterales; family Palauibacteraceae; genus Palauibacter; species Palauibacter poriticola. Next base: position 1,984 of record JAAXHJ010000050.1, on the reverse strand, counting down.
CCGGAGTGTCGCCGCCGTATCGGCGGAGCGCCTTGGCCCGCTTCCGCCAGTCGGCGGGCAGACCCCCCACGGATGCGGGCCCGGTCTTCGGTCCGCGCTTGCGCCTCATTCCCAGTCTCCCCGCGCATCCCGGCGCAGCGAGTCCGCGAGCCCGGCGTCCCCCTCGCCGCGCCGGACCGATCGTTCGGCGAGATCGACGCGGCGGCCGAGGTCGGCGAGTCCCGTGGTGCGGGCGACGACGTAGATCGCGGCCGCGACGGCGGTGAGGACAAGCGCGATGTGGAGCGTGAGCGCGACTCCGTGCTCCGCGAGGACCCTTGGCCAGTGGGGCGCGAGGTATTCGAGGCGGGCACCGCCGATGAGGAACGCCGAGCCCGCGAGTGCGGCGGTGAGCCCGGCGCTGATCTTCCATGGCTGCATCGTGTGTCTCCTTCCGGGTCAGAGTTCGACGGACGCGGGATCGCGATCAGCCGGCCCCTTGAGCCAGGAGCCGTTGTCGCTCCCCAGGCCGAGCCTGCGGAGAAGCCCCGCCGCCGCGGGTCCGTTGGCGTGCAGAGCGAACCCGGCGGCGGCCTTCGCGCGCAGGGCCGGTTCGCGGTAGTTGCCGGACGAGACCTCGACGTTGACGCGACCGGTCCGCCCTTCGGCGTCCTCGTACTCGATCTGCGCGTCCGGGTAGAGCACCTTGCCGGTGTCGTCCAGCGGAAGTCCGAGTTCGCCGACGATGCGGCGGCGTTCGGCATCGGCGGCCCGTCTGCCGTGCTTGAGCCGGACGGCCTCGCTTGCTCGCGCGACGGCGCTCTTGAGTTCGGCGTCGAGCCGGACGCGCCTGACCGTGGCTCCCTGGTCTGCGAGGCGCTGGCGTTCCTTCCGGCAGGCGCGGTAGATGGCGGTGTCGTGCCCGGCCTCCGCGGGCCGCATGCGTGGGGTGCGGATCCTTTGCGCGGGGTCCATGCCGCGCCGTGCGGCTATCTTCCGGGCCTTAATGACACCCCTTTGGGTGAGCGAGAGGATCTTGAACGGATTGCCCTTCGGTCCGGTGGCCCGGTGCTCTTGGACCCATCCCTTGCGGATCCAGGTGTTGACGGCTCGACGGGTGGTGTGGGGGTGGCCGCCGAAGCGCTCCTCGGCGAGATCCCGGTAGGAGACCGCGCCGAAGACGCCGATGTCGGTCAGCGCCCCGGCACAGCGGTCTTGATGGGAGATGGACCCGCGCGCCCGTCTCGCAGCGTATTCTCGGCGGTGGCCGTCCCGCAAGCGTTGGCTGTTGCGGCTGGGTGGCGCGGCGGGGTGCGGGTCCGGTTCGGCCGTGCGGCCGAACATCTCCCTTCCTCTCATCGGTCCTTCAGCGGCTCGGCCCGAAGCCGCGCTCGGGGACAGGGATCCGGGGCACGGGAACGACGATCCTCCGCGGTCCCTGCGCGGGCGTCCGGACCGCCGCCACGGCGACGGGGTCGCGGGCCGCGAGGCGCTCGCGGTGCCGGTCGAGCACGAAGTCGGAGATCTTCTGCGCGTCGGCTGCCGCGCGCCGGATCTCTCTGGGGTCCTCCTCAAGCGCTTGGATCCAGCCCTCGACGTAGGCCGCGCCACGCGCCGGATCGTGCCCGACACCGACGCGCTCTCCGATCATCATCGCGCTGATCTCGGCCCTGAGCTCCTCGCGGGCGTACTCGGGCGAGCCGAACCCGTTGTTGATCCCCTCGATGAGGGTGTCGCGCTTCATCCGGCTCTCGTGGCCGGTGCTGTGGCCCAGCTCGTGGAGCGCGGTCTGGTAGTAGTGGTTGGCCGAGGGGAACTGCCCGCGCTCGGGCAGCACGATCTCGTCGCGCTTCATGTGGTAGTAGGCGCGGTCGCCCGCGACGTGGCGGACCGGGACGCCGCCGTCCTCCATCACCCTCTCTGCCTCCTGGTGGGCCTTCCAGAGCGGCTCGGGCGTCGGGTTGGCCCGCTCCGGCAGCCCGTCGGCCTGCTCGGCGTTGAACAC
>JAAXHJ010000075.1 GCA_012270965.1 Candidatus Palauibacter poriticola | reverse complement strand
TGCACGGGTTCGCCGGAGCCGGAAGCGGTGGAGGCCGACGAAGCGAACGAGCCCTAGGGAGACCCCCCGCCGGGGCGGGGACCGATCCGTGTTCGGACTGACCACCGACGCGCGGGCGGCTGCCCGCCGTCTGTTTTTCCGCCAGCCGGGTTGGCGCGCCACCACGTCAAGCAGGCCGACTTCATGGGCAAGACCGCCTGCATGAAGGCCCGCGAACGGGGTCCGGTGGCGAGGATCTGCACGCTCACCATGGACGACCACGGGAGCGCGTCCGGCCTCGTGCGCTTCCCCACGGGCGGAAACGAGCCGAGGGCCCGATCCGGCCTTCGGCCATCAGCGCCGGCGATGGGTACGATGCGATCGGACTGATCGACGGAAACAGGATGGCCGACCACGGGGTGGCGGGAGGATTCCGGGTTGACGGGATGGCGTCCGTCCCCAAGAGTCCCTCATGAGCGGCTTGGCGACAACCGGGCTGGCGGCTTGAGGGTCGTCGTCGATACCAGCGTCTTCCTGCCGGGTGTGTTCTTCGGCGGCCCGCCCCGCGACGTGCTCGCGGCGTGGCGAGCCGGGCAATTCGAGGTCGTGGTGTCCCCTGAGGTCCTTCGCGAATACGTTCGGGTCGGCGAACGGCTGTCGGCGCGGTTTCCTGGCGCGGATTTCGAACGCGTGCTGGAGATGATCGCCGCCAACGCCACGCTGGTGTCGGCGCCCCCCTTGCCCGAAGCTGTGTGCGACGACTCCGACGACGACAAGTTTCTCGCGTGTGCGGTGGCCGCCGGAGCCGGGTACGTGGTGAGCAGCGACAAGGCACTCCTTGCAACTTCTCCCTACCGGAACGTTAAGGTCATCCGTTCGCGTGATTTCCTGGACATGCTCTGATGTCCGGCCGCTCCCGCGCAGGATGACCTCGCCGGGGCGGCTCGACTGGACCTGCGGGCATCCCGCCGGCTGACGAAGGCAACGCCATGACACGCGCATCGCTCGGCGCGGCAGTCCGTGTGGGGCTGACGTTGGTAGTGGTGGGATGTGCGCTGGAGTTCGACCCGCCGAACCCGGCGTCCATCGTGGTCTCTCCCGGGTCGGCGACATTCACCTTTCTGGGTGAGTCGAGGGCGTTCACCGCGGCCATCCTGGATCGGGACGGCAGCGCCATCGAGGGAACGGTATCCTGGACCACCGACGCCCCCGCCGTGCTCGGTGTGAACTCCTCCGGGGTGGTCACGGCCCTCGCCAACGGAGCCGGCACGGTCAGGGCCGTCGTCGAGGGAGTCAGCGGGACGGCGGTGGTTACGGTCAACCAGACGCCGTCCCTTCTGGAACGGTTTGGTGGCGACGCGCAGACGGGCAGCCCGGGAGCACCGCTGGTCGAGCCGCTGATCGGCCGCCTTCTGGACGCGGGCGGGAGTCCGGTCGCGGGCATGGCTGTGTCGTTTTCACCTTCCGAGGGGAACGGCTCCGTCACTCCCGCCTCAGCGACGACCGACGCGGCGGGCGAGGCGCGGACTTCGTGGACGCTGGGCGACGCTGCCGGCGTCCAGTCGGTGGTCGCGTCCGTGGCGGAGGGCCCCAACGCGGTGTTTACCGCCATGGCCGAGCCACCCCACGCCCTGCTCATTCACTCCGGCGACGGGCAGGTGGCCCGGACGGGACGAGAAGCCGGGGAACCCGTTCGAGTGCGCGTCATCTCCCGGTCGGGCGCCGGGCTGAGCGGGGTCGCCGTCGCCTTCGAGGTCACGGCCGGTGGCGGCTCGGTACCCTCGTCCAGCGCCGTGACCGACGCCGACGGGATCGCCTCTCCGGGCCCATGGACGATGGGTGATCCCGGGCCGCAGGAATTGCGCGCCACCGCCCCCGGGGTGAACCGGGTGATCTTCCGCGCCACCGCGCTGGCCGCGCCGGTCGCGCAACTCGTGGCCGTCGAGGGCGATGGGCAGCGGAC
>JAAXHJ010000049.1 GCA_012270965.1 Candidatus Palauibacter poriticola | reverse complement strand
CCCCAACGAAGGATACACCATTTCGCACATTAGTGTGAACACGCCCTAGTGCGATCGGACGCGCGGGCCGTAAGTTCGTAGATGTTGCAGACCCGCCACACGGCCCCACTCCCGGCTCCGGCGTCCGCCGTCTTCATCTCGACGGGGGCGAGGATCCTCCGGTAGGCCTCGCCTTCGAAGGCGTCCAGCCGGTCCCAAGCGTCGGGGAGCGCGGGACTCTCCAACACCCTCACCGCGACTCGGTCGCCGGAACCTCCGGGGACGAACCCGGGATAGCCCTGTCGCGCCGCCCAGCCGCGGTCGTGAAGCGTGCCTTCGACCGTTCCCTCCACCCAGCGCCCGGCAAGCGTCGCCACGTGATGATGGTTGTTCTCGCCGGGGAGGAGGGACCCGTACGCGGCCAGACGCCGCTCCGGATGGTCGAGCAGGGCCTCGATCAGCCGTTCCAGGATCGGCTCAAGGTATTCCCGCAACGCCGCGGCACCGGTTTCCGCGCCGGGTCCGGCCACAAGCGCTTCGAGTTCCGCCAAGGCTCCCGCTGCGCCCGGCCGCCGATCCTCGCCCGGCCGACGCTCATCTCCGGGCCGGCGCTCCTCGCCCGGCAGAACGGCGGCAAGCTCCTCGAACCCCGACAGCAGGGCACCGAGGCGGGCGGAACTGTGCTCCGGCGCCAGCCGCGCCTCATTGAGGCGGGAGAGCGCGCCCCGCAGCGGAGCCGGGTCGCGGATCGGGCCCGGCTCCGGGCCGTCCTCCGTCACGGTCCTGCCCGCGCCCGCTGCCGAAGGAATGCCCGCACACCGTCCCAGAACAGCGCCGGCTTCTCGATGAACGGGAAATGTCCCGATCCATCGACCCGAATCAGGCGACTGTCCGGCAGGGCTTCGTGCATCGCCTCCACCATCTCGGTGGGGATGGGATCCCGTGCGCCGTGCACGATGAGCACGGGGATCTCGATCTCGCCCAGACGGTCCCAGAAGTCGAGCCCCTGGAGCGGCGCCATGAGCAGGCTCGCGACGAGCTGGCCCTGGCTCGCCGTCCTCTGGTGCAGGGAGAGTCGGAGCAGGCTGTCCGCCACGCCTGCGTCCGCGAACGTTCCGCGGAAGACGTGGAAGAAGACTTGGCTGATGGCCTCCGCCTCGCGCGCCGCGAACTCCGGCGTCCCCCGAATCGAGTCGATGGCCGCGACGTCGGCCGAATCCCGTCTGGCCAACTGGTTCTCGCCGGTCCGTTCCCGAAACCGGCTGCCCGGCTCCACGGGCGCGACAAGGATGAGCGCCGTCAGCCGCTCGGGGCGCTCCATGGCGTAGAGGAGGGCCGGAATCGCTCCCCACGAGTGGGCGAGCAGCGTGATCTTCTCGCGCTGCGCGACCTGTTCGCGGATGCGGTCGATATCCGTAAGGTAGCGCTCCATCGAGAGGCTCGACGCGTTCACCACCGCCCTCGACGCCCCAAGGCCGCGCTGATCGTAGAAGACCACCTGGTGCGTCTCGGCCAGCGGTCCGAACCACGGACGAAGGTAGGAGTGGTCGAGGCCCGGGCCGCCGTGTACGACGACGACGGGCTCTCCGACCCCGACCGTCTGGTAGAAGAGTTCCGCCTCGAAGACGGAGAGCGAGCCCGCTCGGGTCGGCGGGCCCGCTTCGGAGGCGGGGGCGTCGCAACCCGCCATGAGAGCCGCGAGGACGGCGAGGCCGCAGACGACCGCCGCAGGCCTTCGGGGGGTCACGGGTTCACTCGCCCACCGGCGCGCGGGAACCGCCCGTCAGGATTCCCAGGCCACCGCATCGCCGAGGGCGAGTGGGCCGCCCTCGAGCACGATTCCGTACGCACCGCCGCGCCAGCCGGGGGCCAGCGCCGTCTTGAGTCCGGGCGCCGCGTCCTCCATGCGCCCGCAGGGCAGCGTCTCGCCCCGAATGCGGATGCGACAGCGCGCGATCCGCAGCACCCGGTTCGCCGTATCGCAGAAGTCGACGCCCCGCACCAGCAGGTTGGCCCGGCGGGCATCGGGGGACAGATCTACGCCGACCTCCCGCGTTGCCGTCTCCCAAGCGCCCGCGTCGAGGAGCGTCACCTGCCGGTAGCCGCCGCGGTCGACGTTCCCCTCCAGCCCCTTCCCGGCGACGAGGGTGGCGGCCGCAACCGGCTCCATGGGGCCCTTCCGCGCCGACTTGAGCCAGATCGCCTCCAGCCGCGCGGAGCCGGAGCCGGCAGACCCGGAGCCGGAGCCGGCAGACCCGGAGCCGGAGGCGGCAGACCCGGGGGCGGCAGACGCGGTGGCGGCAGACGCGGTGGCGGACTCAGCCATCGGTCACCTCCAGCGAGGAAAAGTGCAGGCTGAGGCCGTGGTTGACCCTCAGACCGACGACGCCGTCGACGTGCTGCCCCGTTCTCGCCATGCGAAACACCTCCTGCTCGTTCACGCCGAAGACGACCTCGTCGCCCGCGGCTTCCACGAAGAGGACGTTCTTCGCCGTCGCCCCATCGTCGCCCCGCGCCGCCCAGGTGACGACCGCCTCGTGCTTCGTCCAATCGAGGAGCGTGGACGATTCGTCGCCATCCCGGCGCTTCACGATCACGCTCCCGTCCGCCCGGATGAGGAGGTAGGTGTAGGCTTGGCCCTCTCCCTCGAGATCCGAGCCGCCGATGAAGACGCCGAACCCTTCGCTCCGGCCTTCGGGGTCGAACAGGAAGACGGTCGCCTCCACGCGAAAGTCGCCGTCCGCCCGCGTCCTAGGATCGTAGAAGATGCCGGCCGGTCCCGTGGTGACGTGCCAGCCGGGCGGCATCTCCTGGAGGGCTTCGATTCCATCTCCTCCGTGGTCGGTGCGGGCGAGCCAGCCCTCGGGCGGGGGCAGCTCTTCTTCCTGGGCGGCGGCGAGGGGCAGCAGGACCAAGCTTGCGATGGTCAGACGCCACGCGGCGCCCGCGACGCGCTCCCCGCGGAAGCGCAGCTTCGAATGAGACGGCATGTTCGGCGTTACTCCGGGTTTGAGTGCGGTTCGAGGTTCCGACGGCAGACTGGCAGTCCTCGGCAAGAGCTTCCTGCAAGGGCCCCCGTGGACGGCATGATAGTCACTCCGGCGGCGACTCGCAGGCCTCGCAGCGCGTGAGCCGGAGCGCGACGACTTCGGGCGGCACGAGGAAGCGCACGCCGAGCCGGCTCGTCCCCACGCCGGTCGTCACGAAGAGGTGTCGTCCGCCCTCCACCACGTGACCCGTCGCGTACCGGTCCCCGAACCGGGAGGGCGTGATCCCGGGACCCACGAACGGGATGACCACCTGCCCGCCGTGCGTGTGCCCCGCCAGCGTCAGCGAGACCCGCGCCGGCACCTCGGGAAAGATGTCCGGGTTGTGCGTGACGACGATCACGGGCTCCCCGGGACGGGCCCCGTCGAGGGCATCTTCAACCGACGGATGGCCCGTCCAGAAGTCCGCCACGCCCGCGATCCAGATGTCTTTGTCCCGCACGCGCGCCCGCCGGCCCCGGTTGTCGAGCACGGTGATGCCGACGCCGGAGAGCGCCTTCTCCACGCGCTCGGCCGACAGCCAGCGGTCGTGGTTGCCGAGCACCGCGAACACACCGTAGCGGGCTTCGAGGGCGGCGAGATCCTCGGCGATCTCCTCCGGCGGCACGAATCGTCCGCCCACGACGTTGTCGATCGTCAGATCGCCGGCAATGAAAACGAGGTCCGGCAGCGTCTCGTTCACCCGGCGCACGACGCGGCGCAGATTGTCCCGGCCGTTTCGGGGCGAGCCCACATGCAGGTCCGCGATGAGCGCGATGCGGGTTTCCTCCCCCTCGGGCCACGCCGGCACCTCAAGTTCGGCCCGGTTGACGACCAGTCGGCCCGGCTCCCACCAGAACGCCCACGCGGCGAGCAGGACCGCGGTCGCGAGAAGAATGAGAAGCATCCAGCCCGTCCAGCCCGGACGCGATAGCCGCCGCGCTAAGATCCTCCGCCTCCGCGCCCGCTCCCGTCGCCTCCGGGCTCGCCCCCGCCGCTCTCCGCGTACTTCGCCATTACGCCTCCCTCGAACCCTGCCCCAAGCGTGGCCACCGGGCTCCGTCCGACGACGACCGCGCCGACGCCCGGTGGTCCGCCGGGTTCCACCCTGTGCTGCACCGCAATCGGACGTCAAGCGTAGTCCGCCGTGCCTCCAGATCCGGCTTGTCCTATCGTAGCCGAAAGGTGCCTAAGGCAAGGCGGTCACATCGGCCCCACGAGGGATCACATGTCGCCCCGTTTTCGCCCCTTGGGACGCGAGAAGCCCCCGACAATCCTGCTCACCATTGGCGTCGTGGCAGTCGCGCTCGTCGCCGTCCACCGTCTCGCGTCCACGCCGTCCGCCGGTCGAGACGATATGCCGACGAACACCATTGCGGAGATGGGCGCGGGGAGATGGACCGCACCTCCGGCGGTGCTGCCGGGGAGGGAGGGCGCGATTGAGCTGGAACCGGTGTGGGTGATCGGTGGTGCCGACAATGACGGGTTCCTGTCGACGCGAGCGGACGGCGTGGCCGTCGGTAACGGCGGGGAAATCTACGTGACGCGGTCGCTGGAACGGCGCGTTGTGCGCTTGGGTCCAGACGGAAGATTGCTCTGGCAAGCGGGTGGTCGAGGCAACGGGCCAGGTGAGTTCTCCTCGATATCGGCGATCGGAGTGTTCGAGGACACGGTCTTTGCCAGTGACGCCGACCTGGGACGGGTGAGCCTCTTCTCAGCGGGAGGGCGGTTTTTGGCAACGCGGCGGCTGGCGGCGGAGTTGGCCATGCAATCGATCGGGGACGGATTGTTCATTAGTGGCGGCTCGCCGGTGGCCCTCCTCGCCGATGGAGGCGCAATTGCCGAACCGCACATCGTCGGAATGCCGGCAACGCCACGCGCGGGAATGCGGCGGGCACATTCGCGGGTTCCTCTGTTGAGGATTGATTCGCTGGGCTCGGTCACCCACACCGTGGCGTGGAGGGATGTCGCCGGAGCGGTCGTCGGGATGATGCGGGATGGCAGGGTGTTTCAGATTCAGGCACCGTTCGAGGGACGCTCGAAAACCGCTGTCATGCCGAACGGTCAAGGTGTGATCGTGGTTCGCTGGACGCAGCCTCCCGAAGCGCTGGTCGTCGTTACTCGCGTCGAGGCCGACGGCGACACCGTCCTCCACCGCGCATTCGGCTACGAACCGGTACCCGCGACGCGACGCGCAATTGAGCGAACGCTGCGGGAGGCGAGCGTATTCCCGAGCGGGGAGGAGGCGGCACCGGCCGGACCGGAGTTTGAAGATGCCTTGCGCGAGGATGGATTGGTTCCGGAGGTGCTGCCTCCCGTCACGGGTCTCGCCGTTGGAAGGGATGGGTCGGTCTGGCTCCGACGCGAGGATCACGGCGAGGACCATGTGGTATGGACCGTGCTGTCTTCGACCGGCCAGGTCCGGGAGGCCGTGTCGCTTCCCCGGCGGCAAACCGTCGCAGCCGCAACGCGCGGCTTCTTCCTCGTCATTGAGGAGGACGCTTTCGGTGTCCCGTCGCTCGTCCGCTACGATCGTCAGCCTGCGTCGCGGTAAGGTTTAGCCGGAGCCCGGGGAACGCCTCTTCCTCCGGCTCCTCGTCCCGGGGGCGTTCGCAGCATTCGTACTCCCGGACCAAGGTCGCACCATAACGCGATCACAGATTGCAAGCGAAACGTCCACCGAGGTCGCGAGCGACACGGAGTTCCGGCTTCGAGTCGAGCGTCAGCGGCCTCCGGCCTCGATCCGGGGGACTTCGTCATCCGGCTCCGCCTCGCGGGGTCCGAAGCGGACGAGCAGTCCGCCCAGAAACGACGTGATCAGCCAGACGAAGAGGATCCCGGCGGTGACCTCGTCCCCTTCGAGGACACCCGTGGCGAGGGTGCTCATCAGGGTGCCGAGCCAGAGGGCGAAGTTCTGGAGCTGGAAATCAAGCTGGTCTCCGCGCTTCATGCTATGCACCGCACGCAGCACGAGGTAGAGCACGGCGCCGCCGAACCCGAGGAAGGCGGCCGACCCGGAGAACCCTTGGATAAACCCGAACGCAACCCCGACGGCCGCGCCCGAGAGAATGCGCAGGGGAGAGGGCGAACTCGACTTGCGGCTGCCCGTCCGGGGAACCGCCGGAACCTGGGGCCCATCCGGACGGGCGGGTTCCGGAGCAGCAACGTGCGGCGCCTCGGCGACGAATTCCGCGATCGCCGTTCGGGTCGCGCGCACGTCGATCCCCGCCTCGGCGGCGATGCGCTCCAGTTCCTCTATGCTAAGCGTGTCGCCGCGGGCGTCGATCTCGGCGGCACGCTGAAGAATGAGAGAGACCTGCGACGTGGTGAGCCTCAGCGGTGGATCGGCCATGCGTCGGCGGCCTCCGGATTCGAGTGGGCGGGCGGTTCGCGGGGTACGGACGGCTCGGTCATGCGTCACGC
>JAAXHJ010000004.1 GCA_012270965.1 Candidatus Palauibacter poriticola | reverse complement strand
CGGTTTCCTCGGAGCGGTACGCCTTGTCCGCCCGGACGGTCGCCGCCGTGTTGTCCGGGTCCAGCAGCTCCGCGAACACCCGGCTGTCGTGCGTGGCCGCGTCGGTCACCGCGTAGCGGCGCACCAGCTTGTGGCGCCGGTCCGCGGAGACGTGGTTCTCGTACCCGTAGTGGCTCCGGCTCCCCCTCTTCGTCCAGCGGGCGTCCAAGTCCTTTTGCGCCAGCCGGTTCGGAGACTCCCCGGCCCAGTTCCCCGGAACCTCCCCGGCCTTGATCGCCGCGTTCTCCGCCTTCGTGTTCCGCTGCCTCGGCACCGGCACGATCGACGCGTCGATGATCTGTCCGCCCATGGCCCTGTAGCCCCGGTCGCTCAGATGACGGTCGAACATCTCGAAGAGCCGCTCGACGACCCCCGCCTTCGCCAAACGGTCCCGGTAGAGCCATATCGTGGCCGCGTCCGGCGTCCGGTCCTCCAGCCCCAGGCCCAGAAACGCCATGAACGTGAGCCGGTCGGCGATCGCGTCCTCCAGCGCCTCGTCCGACAGGTTGTACAGCGAGCCCGGCACCAACGCCTTGAACATCAGAACGGCGTCCCACGGCTTGCGCCCCGCCGGAGACCTCCGCTCCCTCTCCGGCTTCCGCCACACGGCCTCCAGCACGGGCCGGAAGTCCTCCCATGGAACCAGCTCCCCGATCCTTCCCGGATGCCTTCCACGCTTCCCCTTGCCCTCCAGCCTCCGCCGACGGCCATCGGCCGCCATGTCCGCGAAGCTCCGCTGTCCCGCCATCCGCGACCTCGCCACCGCGACTCCTCCTCTCCGTCTCCGTCCGCTTCAAACCCGCATGCGCCAAAAGCGCCCCGACACTATCAAATATCGCACGGCGGCCGCGCCCTGTCAGCCCGTCCGACCAACCATCTCCGCATTCCGCCCGTCGAATTCTTCGAGGTGCCCTCAATACACTCTTCCAGCGCGCGTGAGAAGCCCCGGTACGCGTGAGAACTCCCGCGCGCGCGCAACGTTTTGGGGGGCTGTGCTATCATATCTTCGGGAAGCGGCGCGTGGACTCGATTCCACATACCGGGGCGTCTTCGATCCACAGCGCTGTCCGTCCTCGATTCCACCCACAACACCCGACAAAACACATGACCACCTCAACCAGACACGACATCGCCGCCATCCAGGAAAAGATCCGCGAGGAGAGCGCCTTCGTGGATCGCCTGCTGGACGAGGTCGGCCGGGTCATCGTGGGCCAGCGCTACATGGTGGAGCGCCTGCTGATCGGCATGCTCTCCGACGGACACGTGCTCTTGGAAGGTGTCCCCGGCCTCGCCAAG
>JAAXHJ010000027.1 GCA_012270965.1 Candidatus Palauibacter poriticola | reverse complement strand
CGGAGCACGGCCTCCTTCGGCGTAGGCGCCTACAACCTGTTCCGGACGGACTCCTACCGCGCCATCGGAGGACACAGGCAGGTGGCCCTGCGTCCCGACGAGGACTATCAACTGGGCCGACTGGTGAAGCTGACCAGCCACCGCTCGGACCTCGTCCGGGCCGAATCCAGCGTGCGGTGCGAGTGGTATCCGGACGTCCGGAGTCTGATCCGGGGGACGGAGAAGAACCTCTTCGCGTTCAGGGACTACCGGATTACGGCCGTGCTCGTGCAGACGGCGGGACTGGTGTGGACCGGGATCGCACCCGTCGTGCTGGGCGTCGCGCTCGTCCCCGTGGACGGCTTCGCCGCCGCGCTGTTCGCCGCTTCCGCGATCGTTGCCTGGGGGTTCGCCATATGGGTCGCCAGAGTCTCCCGCTTCCGCTGGTGGAGCGGACTGGCGCTTCCGGTGGCCAGCGCGGTCATCGCCTGGAGCTGGTGGCGCTCGATGATCGTCACGCTCCGGGGACGCTTGGCCTGGGGGGGCCTGCGGTTCCATTGTCCGAGCTGCGCGCGGCTCGCGTGCGGGCGATGGACGAACGTGGAAATGCGTGAGTATCATTGATACATCCGCGATTGATTCAGCCAGGAGAGTAAAGTGTCGAGATACTCTGCCGTCGTGGTTGCGATCGGTTGCGCCGCCGGGGCCGCTCACGTCCCGGCCGGTGCGCAGACCCCGTCCGCGGGCGACCCCGCGAGAACGATCGAGGTCACGATTTCGGAGGGCACCAACGTGGCCCTCGCCCTTTCGCCGGACGAGAGCACGCTCGCGCTCGATCTGTTGGGCCGCATCTGGGTGATGCCCGCCGGCGGGGGAGCCGCAACGGCCCTCACCGATCCCGTGGGGGATGCGCGCCAGCCGGCGTGGTCGCCGGACGGGAGCCGCATCGCCTTCCAGGCGTACTGGGACGGCAACTACCACATCTGGAGCGTGGGCGCCGACGGGACGGAGTTGCGCCAGCACACGCGCGGCCGATTCGACCACCGCGAGCCCCACTGGTCGCCGGACGGCGACCGCCTTGTGTTTTCGTCGGACCGGGGCGGGAGCTACGACGTGTGGGCGATGGGACTGGACGGGGGAGACCCCGAGCGGCTGACGGACTGGCCCGGCAACGAGTACGGGCCGGCGTTTTCTCCGGATGGCGGCGAAGTCGCCTTTGCGGCGGACGGAGACCGGGCCGGGATCTGGATGACCGGGAGCGCCGGGCTGGCGGTCCTGACCGGAGACGCGGGGCCGCGAAGGGTCGCGGAAGGGGATGGGGGCGAGTTGAATGCGCCTTCGTGGAGCGCGGACGGCGGGACGCTCTCCTTTAACTCCATGGGGGACGGACGGTCGCGCCTGTATGCGGTGGCGGTGACCGGAGGAGAGCCGCGCACCCTGACCGGCGAGGAAGAGGATGTCTTTCCGTTCCGGGCATCCTGGACGACCGCCGGCGACCTGTACCACACGGGGGACGGGCTGGTGCGGTGGCGCCGGGGCGACGGCAGCGGCCAGCGGGACGTGGCGTTCTCGGCAACGGTGGCCCTCGACCGGACCGGCTACCCGCGGCGGCCGCGCGATCTGCGCGCCCACGGCCCGTTCCAGGTGCGCGGCATCGTCTCGCCGGCGGTCTCGCCCGACGGGACGCAGGTG
>JAAXHJ010000053.1 GCA_012270965.1 Candidatus Palauibacter poriticola | reverse complement strand
ATCCCGTACTCGGCCGTGCGGTGCATTTCGTGGGTGCGGATCTGGATCTCGTACAGGGCGCCGCCGGGGCCGAAGATCGTCGTGTGCAGGCTCTGGTACATGTTCGACTTCGGCGTGGCGATGAAGTCGTGGAAGCGCTCCGTAAGCGGCGTCCACTTGTTGTGTACGATGCCGAGGGCGTGGTAGCAGTCGCGCACCGAATCCATGATGAGCCGCATCGCCAGCGTGTCGTAGACCTCTTCGTACGGCTTGTCGCGCTTGACCATCTTGCCGTAGATGGACCAGAGGTGCTTGGGGCGTCCCGTGACCTCGCAACGGATCCCGGCGTCGCCCAGTTCGGCCCGGAGCGGCTCCTCCATGCGCCGGATCAGTTCCTCGCGTTCGCCCCGCGTGGCGTTGACCTCCCTCACGAGCTTCCTGTAGGCCTCGGGCTCGAGAAACTTGAATGCGAGATCCTCGAGTTCCCATTTCAGGCGCGCGACTCCGAGACGGTGGGCGAGCGGCGCGTAGATCTCCCGGGTCTCGAGCGCGATCCGCTGCCGGGCGCCCGCCGGCATATGCTCCAGCGTCCGCATGTTGTGGAGACGGTCCGCGAGCTTGACCATGATCACGCGCGCGTCGCGGGCCATGGAGAGGAGGAGTTTGCGGTAGGTCTCGACCTGGCGCTCCGCCATGGAGCCGAGGGCGAACAGCGAGATCTTCGTGAGGCCGTCCACGATGATGGCGATTTCCTCGCCGAACTCCGTCCGAATCTCGTCCACGGTCGTATCCGTGTCCTCCACCACGTCGTGGAGGAGGGAGGCGGCGATGCTCACCGTGTCGAGCCGGATCTCGATGAGGATCTTGGCGACTTCCACGCAATGGCGGATGTAATCCTCGCCCGAGCGGCGCTTCTGGCCCTCGTGTTTCTCCAGGCTGTACTGGAACGCAAGGGCGAGCAGATCGAGGTCGAGGCGAGCCTCGTAGCCCTCGATCGCCTTCATGAAGTCCTTGGGCAGGAGCGAGCGCGGGCCCGCTCCCGGCGCGGCTCGGCCGACTTCCCGCTTGAGGCTGCTCTCCACGCTTCGCGCTCCGTCCCCGAGGCTGTCAGCGCCCGGGCGGCCACGATCCATTGGCCCGGGCAACCCATAAAGGTAGCAGCAGCGCGCAACTTAGGCGCGGGCCGAGCCGGAAGGTCCGTTAGCAGACGCCGCGTTCGCGAAGGCTCACGTAGGCCCGGTCGCCGAGGATGATGTGGTCGCGGACGGGGATGCCGAGGAGGCGGCCGCTCTCGACGAGCTGGCAGGTGACGGCGATGTCTTCGGGCGACGGCTCCGGCTCGCCGCTCGGATGGTTGTGGGCGAGGATTACGGAGGCGGAGGCCGTGGCGATCGCCGGCGCGAACACTTCCCGCGGGTGGACGAGCGAGGTGTTCAGGAGCCCCACCGTGAGTCGCCGCTCGAGCAGGACCTGGCTCTGCGTGTCGAGGTAGATGACCCAGAACTCCTCCTGTCGGCGATCCCGCAGCAGGGGGCCGAGCCGTCCGAACACGTCGGCCGGACTGCGGATGCGGGCGCTGGCCCGGGCGGGTTCGGCCGCCTGCCGCCGCCCGAGCGCGAGCGCCGCGGCCACGGCGGCGGAACGGGCGGGGCCGACGCCCGCGGTCCGCTCGAGTTCGGCGGGTTCCGCCCGTCCCATCTCCCGCAGCGAGCCGCCGAAGTCCGCCAGCAAACGGCCGGCCACGTCCACGGCGGAACGCCCCGTCGCGCCCCCGCCGAGCACGACCGCGAGCAGTTCCGTCGTCGAGAGCGCGTCGGGGCTGAAGCGGCGCAGCCGCTCCCGCGGACGTTCGCTCGCCGGGAGTTCGAGGATCGTCGGGGCCATGCGTCAATTATCCCCGCGGCCATGAATGCCGTCTCAACTACGGGGTAGCGGGAGGCAACTCGTCCTCGGGTCCGGTGGCACGCCCGGGTCCGATCGTACATGTTGCGGGCACCTTGGCGGTCGAGGACGAACGCCTTGACAGGCCGTGGCGAATCCCCGCGTCAGCGCCGACAGCGGTTGAAGCGCTCGGCGGGACGGGAATCGCGCGCTCCGATGGAGATGGACATGGACTTGGAGTTCGAAGGCATGGCGATCGGCGGCTCGGGGACCTTGTCCGGAACGCTGGTCGTCGACTTGGTCGAGGGCCGGTACGTGAGCCGGACGAGCCGGCAGAGCGTCGAAATGAGCATGGCCGGAATGTCGATGACGGCGAACGCGACGACCACCCTCGAACTGATGCCGGACCGCTGACGCGGAATCGGCCACCGGAACTCCGAACCCCGAACCCCCGAACCCGTGAACCTCAGTGGAGGACCAATGAACCAGGAGAGAATCAGAGCCTTGACGACTCGGACCGCGGCCGTGGCGGCTCTCGCTATGGGGTATGCGGCCCCCCTTTGCGGGCAGACGACGGTGCTTCGGCTGATGCCGGCCGAAGGACAGGTGTCGCGGTATCTCATCGACTCCGAGACGTCGATGGCGGGTATGATCGTGTCGACGTCAACGCGCTACCAGACGGAGACCGTCGTGAGAGCGGCGGATGACGTCATCGAGATCCGCACCGTAGTCGACTCCACCGCCATGACGGCGGCCATGCCCGGGGCAGGCGGACCTGATCTGTCGGGCATGAGCTATACCTTCGCCATGAACCCGCGCGCGCGGGTCACCGCCTTGACCGACGCCGGGACGCTCTCGCCTGAAGCGGAAGCCGTCGTCTCCGCGATGATGCGGGGGAGTTTCTTCGAGCTGCCGGGGGGGGAAGTGAGTCCGGGCGATTCCTGGTCGGGACAGACGACCACCGAGATCCCGGCCGGCCTGGGCGGCACGATGACGATGGAAACGGACGTCGCCTACACGCTCGTGGGTCTCGACGGGGACCTTGCGGAGATATCGCTGGAAGGGACCGTCACGATGTCGGGCACTACAGGGGGGATGCCAGTCGAAGGCTCCGGCCCCGTCAGCGGCACGGCCATCTTCGACGTCGGCGGCAGCCGGCTCCAGGGCCACGACAGCGTGATCAACCTGGATCTAACGGTGAGTGGGATGCCGGCGGCGATGACGACGAGCACGACACTGGAACTGATCGGTTAGGATCAGACGCCTCTCGTGGGGAGAACGATCCGGGAGGGGTAGGTGGCGTTCCGCCGCACCGTCCACTCCGGGACGTTGCCGTTGCGCGGATAGCGGAGGAAGGTGTCCGCGTCCGCCCCGGCGACGGCGACGCGGATCCGGTGGCCGGCCCGGAACAGCACGGACGTGGCCCACAGGTCGAAGCTGATCTCCGCCACCTCTCCCGGCACGAGCGGGAGAGCGTCCGCGCGCGACTCGCTGCGGTGCGGCCCGTACTTCCGGTACAACGGCGGGTCGTCGGTCACCGCGCGCATGACGCCCCGGAGCTGTCCCTCGGTGATGTAGCGCACCGTGCCGTCCGGGGCGACGTCCTCCAGGTAGACGAGGAAGGCGCCGTCCGGCTCCGTCGAGGCCAGGTGCAGGGTGACGACCGGGTGGCCCGTAACCTCCGTGTCGACCGCGAGCGGCGGACTCGTGTAGGTGAGCAGCTTCCCGTCCTCCTCCCGGCGATCGCCGTACACCACGTCGCCGCCCCCGCCGTTCGTGTACCAGCGATTGCGGGTCCCCGTCGTGGCGCTGAAGTCGACCGCGTACCCGTCCTCCCCCCCTTCGGCGGCGGGAGCCTCCGTCGAAAGCGCGCCGTCCTCGCGGAAGTACCACGTCACGTCGTTGAATCCGGCGGGGGGCCACGCCTCCGTTCGCATCCACCGGTCCGCACCCAGCGTGTAGTAGTGGATCTCGGTCGGCGTCTCCCCGGAGCCGTCCTCCTTCAGGTGCGCATCGAAGAAGGCGACGAGTTCCTCGAAGCGGTCGTCGGCGTTGGGTTGTACGGGCGTGTCCTCCGCCTTGAACGGATCGGTGTCGTTGCGCGCCCCGTGATCCCACGGGCCGATGAAGAGCTGCTGCGGGTTGGAGATCGTGTTGTAGCGGCCGAGCGCGCCGTTCACGGTCGCGGCGTCCTGCCAGCCGACGCGGATGAACATGGCGACTCCGGACTCCTGGATCTGCGGGAGGTGGCCGGAGGGACTGCGGCGGTGCCCGACGTTCGTCTCCCCGTAGGGGCCGAAGGGGTCGTCCCGGAACTCGTACTCCAGCGCCGCCCCGAAGGGCACGGTATTGGCTTGGTGAGCCGCCACCGCGGCGGCGAGCAGCGATCCGTCGGCGTCCGCGTCGACCGGCTTCACCCCGGTGACCCGGCTCCGCACTTCGTCGCACGCCGCATCCGCGGCGTCGGAGAGGCCGCAGATGTCGTTCAGGTCCTGCATGCGCGTGCGGTTCGACCAGCTCTCGAGGAAGCCGACCGTGAGCACGCCGCCGGGGAAGATGAGGTGGCCGAAGTTGTCGAAGTCGTTGAACAGCGGCGCGACCGCCCTGACGACCGGGTTCCGGTTCACGGCCAGCATCTCCGCCGTGTTGCCGGCGTAGGAGACCCCGTAGGCGCCCACGCGCCCGTTGGACCAGGGCTGGACGGCGATCCAGTCCGCGACCTCCCCGTAGTCCGTGACCTCGTCTTCGGCGAGTTCGAAGCGGCGGATGCCGAAGGAGGCCCCGCTTCCCCGCCCGTCCACGAGGACGAGCGCGTACCCGGCCCGGTTCCAGCGCTCCGCCTCGGCGAAGTTCGACGTCTCCTCGAGGGGGACGCCGACTTCGTCGCGGGCGCGCCAGTAGCGGGTCGCCCGCATCATGGCCGGGAGCCGGTCGCCGGACTCGATGCCGTCGGGCAGCCACACGTCGACGGCGATGCGGACGCCATCGCGCATGGAGATGTGAAGCGCTTGGTTGCGCGTGAGCGCACTCACGGGACCGGCCGTCGCGGCAACGCTCCGGTCGGCGGCGGAGGCCCCGTCCGCGCCGTCCGCCCGCTCGGTGTTGTCCCCCCGATCGCCGGGGCCGCAGGCCAGTAGCGGGAGGCCCGCGGCGGCGGCCGCGGCGAGCGCACGCGTCGCGCCAAGGCCGGAAATCCGCGGTCGCCGCCGCGTCCGCTTGGGGTGCGGGGTGGGCCTCACCAAGCGATCGCGTGACCGTCCCGGCGCGGGTCCGATCCGCCGGCGAGCGCCCCCGTCTCGGCGTCGCGGTACACGCCCTGCACGCCGCCCGGGTTGCCGGGATCGGCCAGGTAATGGCCGCGGTCGGCCAGCTCCTCGTACACCTCCGGCGGGAATCCCGCCTCCAGGTAGGTGACCGAGTCCTCCGGGATCGGGGTGCGGCCGCCGCCCCGGTTGATGCACATGCGCGGCGACGCGATGGCGAGCTGCACGTCCATGCCACCCACCGTGAGCTTGGTGATCACCTGCCCCACCGTCTGCGGGATCGTGTACCCGCCAGCGGCACCGATGGCGGCCATGAGGTTGCCATCCTTCATGACCACGCACGGCGTCATCACGCCCTTGGCCCGCTTCCCGCCCTCGAGGTGGTTCACGTGGCCCTCCTCGAGCACGAAGCCGAACATGTGGCCGTTGTTGAGGAAGATCCCGGTGTCGCCCGCGATCACGGCGCTCCCGTACCCGCTCACGAGCGACTGCGTGAAGGCGACCGCGTTCCCCCAGCGGTCGGCGGAGGAGAGGCTGGTCGTGCCGTAGAAGGGGAGGGGCGCGCCCGAGAACGAGGCGACGCGCGCGGGGCTGATCCTCTCCCGCTGCTCATCCGCGTACGCCTTCGAGATGATCCGGTCGACGGGAATCTCCACATCCTCCTTGCCGGTGTTGTACACATCGTCGTCGATGAGGGCGAGCTTGTACGCCTCGAGCCACAGGTGGGCGAACTCCGACCCGTACAGATCCATGTTGGCGAGGTCGTAGCCGTCCATGATGTTGAGCGCCTGGAACATCGACATCCCGCACGAGCCCGGCGGCATCGCGTACAGGTCGTGCCCCTGGAAGGTCGTCGTGATCGGCTCCCGCCACCCGACCTCGTACGACTCGAGGTCCGCCTTCGTCATGTGGCCGCCGTTCTCGGCGAGGAAGGCGACGATGCGGTCCCCGATCTCTCCCTGGTAGAAGTCCTCGGCCCCTTCGCGGGCGAGGCGGCGCATGCTGGCCGCGAGTTCGGGCTGCTTGATGATCTCGCCCATGCGCGGCGGGCGCCCGTTCGGGAACAGTACCCGCGTGGTGGAGGGGAAGCGGCCCAGCCGCTCGGCGTCGCTGCCGGTGACGATCTCGTCGAAGCGCGAGAAGGCGAAGCCGTCCTCGGCCGTGCGGATCGCCGGTTCGAACACGTCGCCCAGGCTCATGGTGCCGTAGCGCTCGAGCGCGGCGGTCCAGCCCTTGAACGCCCCGGGCACAATCGGCGCCTTGTAGCCCGCGTCGAAGTCGGCGAGCGTCATCGTCTCCGGCGAGGAGGCGGCGGGCGACTGCCCCAGCGCGTCGAGCCCGACGACGCGGTTCTCCTCGGCCAGATAGATGAGCATGTAGCCGCCGAAGCCGCCCAGCCCCGACATGTACGGCTCGGAGACGTTCAGCATGGCGGAGGCGGCGACGATGGCGTCGATCGCGTTGCCCCCCTGCATCATGATCGAGGTGCCGGCGAGCGATGCGTAGTAGTCGGCGGCGGCGGTCACGCCGCGCGCGCCCCACACGGCGCGGTGCGCGCTTCCGAACAGGCCGGGGACGCCCCCGTCGCCCACGGGTCCGGATAGGGGGTTCTGGGCCGCGGGGGCGGCCGAGGTCTCGGCGGCGGCGGTGGACTCGGGCGCACGGCATCCGATGAGGCTGGATCCGGCGGCGGCGGCGGCTGAGGTGGCGAGGAAGTCTCGGCGTCGCATGGCTCGGCTCCTTGGCGGGTGGATCGCAGACTCTGATCCTAGACCCAAACTTCCCCCCCGCTCAAGACCCCCTTCGGGGTGACACGCCGGCGCAAGGGCTTCTCGTGGGCAGCGCACTCACCAGGACGTGGGTGGCGAGGAATCCTCTCAGGAGATGTCGCGGAAGACGTCTTCGTCCGTCAAGTATCCCCGAGCTTCCGCGAAGCGGGCGACGCGGCGGCGCAGATCCGCCAAGCGGTCCAGAGCCCGCCGACGCTCAAGCGCGGCGCGCACGAAGGCACTCTTGCTCCGCCCGCTTCGCTTGGCTGCACGGCTGAGGCGGCGCTCGAGCTGGGGATCCACCCGGATCGTTACGGTCGCGGCCTTCAAGGGCGTCTCCCTCCTCCGGTCGTTCCCCTCAGGCAGGCCGCTTTCCCCGCTCGTCCTGTGCGTCCACTCGCTCGCGTGCCTCGGCGGCCTCGCGGCTCCGCACGGCCGCTGCTCTCGCCAAGGCGCGGTCCATCCCCGGATTCGGCAACCAAGACCGGGAACGGATCCGAGTTGTCAAAGATCCACCATGCGTCGACGGCATCCCGACAGTGTCGGGTGAAGTTGTTCCAGCTCCGTACGAAGCGTCGCCGAACGACCTGCTCGGGTATCATGACGCCCCTCCCCGATGCGTTGGGCCCCGCGACGATAAGAACCGTCATTCACCAGCCTCCGCATCGAGTTATCCACGCGACGCCTCAACGGGGCGTCAACTACAACTTCACATCGCCGCCGGGATCCCGCTTGCGGAGCCGGGCCAGAATCTCTTCCGCCTCCCGCAGGCGGGCGAGGCGCGCCCCCTCGTCGAGCGTGGCCAGCGTCCAATCCGGGGTTCCGTCCGACTCGGGTACGCGCAGGACCGAGCCGGGGCGGCTGCCGGCGGGTAACGAGGCGAGGGGGATGTCGTGCGAGCATTCATCGTCGTCGCGGATGAGGACGGCGATCGAGCCCTCCACGCGATCCACGACCCAGACGGTTCCGCCGTTCAATAGTCGAACACGATCACGACCCGTCCGGTGTCGTCGTACAGGGTCGCGGTGTCGCCGCCGTTGTTCCATACCGCCCGGCTGCGGCCCATGTAGTAACGGGAGGCGCTGACATCGCCGGACCCGGTGTGGACGCGAATCTCGCCTCCCGCCTCGAGCACGGCGTTCGAGGGGAAACGGAAACACTGGTTCGCCGCGTCGCACAGCGACCAGTCGCCGATGGGTCGATCCTCGGCCTCCATGCTCTCGATAACCGCGTACTCGCCATTCGGGTTTCGGTGGTCGTCTCCGGGGGCATCCGCTTGGACCCACAACCGGAGGCCGACACCCCCCGCCGCGCGCGACAGGTCGTCCGGCGGCGCGGCACGGACCGAGGGCGGGTGTGGCCCTTCGCTGACGCCACTCCCGGTGCCCCTGTGGGCCACGCGCCCGCCGTGGGCGACCTCGTACTCCCCGTTCTCGCGGCCGGACACCGACACGTGCCCGTGCAGATCGGTGCGGAACACGGTGGCGCCGACCGCCTCGAACGCGCGCAGGGCGGCCGGTCCGGGATGGCCGTAGCTGTTGTTGCCGCCCACCGACACGACGACCACCTGGGGGGCGGCCGCGTCCAGAAACTCCCATGTGAACCCGTTGTCGCTTCCGTGGTGCGGGGCCTTGAGGAGCGTGGTCCGGGGGACCGCATCCCGCCCGACCAGGTAGGTAAGCTGCCGGACCTCCGAATCGCCGCTCAGAAACGCCGTGAAATCGCCGTAGCGGACGACCACGGCGACGGAGCGGTCGTCGAATCCGGTTCCGAAACGCGGCAGCAGCGGCAGCACCTCGATCTCCACCTCCCCCAGCGTCAGCGTACGCGGCGTCGCCTCCAGGTAGGTGATCTCGGGGCGCGCGTCGAGGGCGGCCAGGAGCCGGCCGTAAGTCGCCGTCGTGTGCGGCTGCCCGTTGTCCATGTAGAAGCGCACCGGAAGGCTGTCGAGCACCTCCACCATGCCCCCGATGTGGTCCGCGTGGGGGTGGGTGGCGATGAGCAGATCGAGTTCATGCACGCCGAACTCGCGCAGCAGGTGCACGATCCGGCCCCGCCCGGAGTCGATGAGCGCGGCGCGTCCGTCCGGCGCCTGGAGGAGCACGGCGTCGCCCTGCCCCACATCCAGAAACGTGATCCGCAGCACGGAGTCGGCCGCCAGCACCGGAGAGGCGGGTTCCCCAAGAGACTGCCCGCCAAGGACCTCGGCGGAGGCCGCGACGCCAGGCACCGCACCCGCTCCGACCGCTAGAAGCAGCCCCCCCAGCCGTGCACCGGCGAACCCACGGCCCCGGCCGTGACCTCCAAGACACCATTCTGTCTCCAAGCGACCCATGACATCCGAATCTAACCCGCTCCTGTGGACACTGCACCGTCCGATTCCGCAGGCGGATCGGCGACCGGGCTCGGCTTCCCCGCCCTTGTCGCGGTGGGGTTCGCAACTCCGTGGCCTATCGGACGCGGGCGTGGCCTGCCGCCGCTGCGCTCGAAACGAGGCCATATCGAGGGTCGAGCGGGCTTCCGGGGCGCGGATGGCTCCGAGTTCCGGGTCATCCTACGAAGGAGTTTAGCGAACTCTTTGGCATTCTCGGCGATCTTGATGGTTCGTGTACCGAACTCGAATCGGTGGTGTCGGCTTTGCCGCTATAGTAGAAACAATCATAGGCATAGCCGCTCGATGAAGATGTTGTCGAGGAAGCGGCCCCGCCCGTCCATCGAGAACGCCACGCCCGCACCCAGCACCCGGTCGGCCGCAGCAGGTAGGGGAAGACCCGGTGCTCCGAGTTCACCACGCTCGTGCGCGGACGCCGGTAGACCGCCTGCATCCCCATGAGCCGCATGAGCCGCCGGAGCCGGTGCCGGCCCGCCGTCACACCCTCGCGGCGCAGATGCCGCATCATCCGCCGGATCCCGTAGAACGGAAAACCCATGTGGAGCCCGTCGATGCGCCGCATCAGCGCCAAGTTCTCCGCGCTCTCCCCATTCCACCGGTAGTAGAGCGACGACCGGCTCACCCCCGGCAGCACGCTCTGCCGCGACAGGCTCAGCGGTCCGGCCGGCTCGATCATCGCCATCCGATCCGCCCGGCTCAGCGCTTCAACCCGCGCCGAAAAAAATCCCGCTCGACCGTCAACTCTCCGATCTTGGCGTGCAGGTCGTGGATCTTCGCCTCATGCTCCTGGGTGAGCTTCCGCCTTCCGCCCCTGGCGAACACCTCGGGCAGGGCGTCGAGCAACTGCCGCCTCCACGCGCTCACCTAGTTCGGATGAAGCTCGTGCCGCGCGGCGATCGCCTGGGCGCTGCCGCGCTCCCGGAGCGCTTCCAGCGCCACACGCGCCTTGAACTCCGCCGTGAATCGTCCTCTCTTCCCGGCCATCCCGGTGTCTCCTCTTTCATAATGGAATCCACCCTAACGACCTGTCCAAAAACCGGGACCACCTCAAACCAACACCACATACTCCCGTTCGATCTCCCGGTGAAACCGCTCCGGCAACCTTGCCCAGTCCCGCGCCTCGACGAGAAAGGGAATCGTCGACTCCCGAACCGCTTCCTCAAAGTCCATCAGCAGTTCATGTGGAATCTTCTCCAGCCCTGGCCCCCGCAGGGCGAGGTCGAGATCGCTGCCGTCGTGGCTCCGGCCGTTCACGCGGCTCCCGTAGACCCACACCTCGACATTGGGCAAATGCTTTCGGACTAACTCTACCAGAAGGCGCTGGTGCCTTGGGGACAGGTGGAGGCGGTCAGACATCATCCGCCCGTTCGATCATGTCGGCGAGCGCCTTGGCGTCCTCGATGAATGCCGGAAGCAGCCTCAGGGTAGCCTCCGCGAAGTCCTCCCCGTAGTCGTGCGCCGTGTCGTTGCGGTTGTCGCGGTAACGAATCCAGCGTTCGACCGACTCCGGTTCGATCAACCCGTGCTTTGCGGCGTGGCGGAACAGGTCCTTGAAGTAGATGCGGTCCGCCTGACGATTGCTGGCAAACCAGGCGGCCAGCCGCTTGCGCAGGAGCTTGCCGCTCTGTTCGAGCACGAGTTCGAACTCCTTGACGCAGGCGGCCCGGTAGATGTCGTACATCACTTCGTCGCCGCCGTCGTGCCGTTCGATTCCCTCGACCGCCCGTTCAAGCGAGGCGATGCAGCGCCGCAGAAAAGTGGTGTCGATGTTCACTGCTCCCATCCTCCGAACCCCGGCATCTCCAAGTTCTCAGTGATGGCCGCATCGAGCCGGGCGCCCTCGGCCTGCTGTTCGCGAATCTCCACGCCGCCGGCGCCCGAGCGCGAGGAAACCGGAGGCAGGCGGGGATCTGCGTGGAGTAGAACAGCCGACCCGGCAGCGCAACCATGCAATCGACCAGTTCGGCCTCGATGAGGTGCGGCGTTCCTCGAAGGCGTCCGAGATGTACTTGAGGAAGATGAGGCCCAGCACGACGTGCTTGTATTCGGCCGCGTCCATCGAGCCGCGGAGCGCGTCGGCCATCGCCCGCAGCTCCGCCTCGTAGCCGGTCGCGGCACCGCTGTCGGTCGGCTTGCGGGCATCTCCACTCGCACGTATCAGTCTCGGATCGCCCCGCTCGCTGCCGGAGCCTTCCCCCAAAGATAAGGCATGCGTCGCGCGACCGTACACCTCGCCGGAGCAGGTCGGCGCGCCCCCGGTAAATGGTCGGCCACCGCTTGGACGGGGCCGGCGCACGCGACACCCTACATTGGGCTCGCGGGCCGGGCCTTGATCCCCGCCGCGAAGGGGTCGCCGGATGCGCCTACTCCGTGGCGTCCCGCAGGTCCCACCGGGGGTGGAGGCGCGCGAGGAAGCCCTCCACCGGCAGGCAGAGGATGTCGTTCACGGCGAGGCGGTCCGGGCCCCGGTACAGGAGAACCCGGCGCGCCTCGGGGTACTCATCACCGAACGCCGCCAGTCCGCGCAGGTCCTCGGGGCGTACCCGGCCGGTGTTCTTGACCTCGAACGCCCATATCCCCTCCGTCCCGTAAACGACGAAGTCCACCTCCGTCCCGGAACGCGTACGCCAGTAGTACAGGCGCGCATCGCTGCCCGAATACGCCAGCCAAGCCCGCAGGTGCTGGGCGACCAGCCCCTCGAGCGCGCGGCCGCCGATCTCCGCGGGGCGGTCGAGCGGGCCCGCCGGACGGAGGCTCCGGAAGAGGCCGCAGTCGAAGTAGTAGAACCTCGGGTGCGCCGCGAGGCGTCGCTTGGCGCGCCGGGTGAACACGGGTAGGCGGAAGGCGAGGAGGAGGTCTTCGAGCAGCTCAAGATAGCCCGCGACCGTGCTCCGGCTCGTCTCGCACTCGCGGGCGACGGCGCTGATGTTGAGCGCGGTGGCATGGGAGAAGGCTGCCGCCTCCAGGAAGCGTGAGAAGCTGCCGATGTCGCGCGCCAAACCCTCGGCGCGCACTTCCCGTTCGACGTAGAGCCCCGCGTAGGCAGCAAGCGCCGATTCCGGATCCCGGGAGGAAAGCACGGTGGGGATCGTCCCAAGTCGTAGGCACATGTCGAGATCGAAGCCGTCTCCTCCTCCGTTCCTCGTCCGCCGGGCTTCCCCGGCCGCTCCCGGAGCCGGCCCTCTCGCCGTCCCCGTTGCAAGTTCCCCGGCCATTAACTGATGCATGGAACGCATCGCGGCGCGGCCCGCGAGAGTCAAGCAGCGTCCTTCCGGAGAACGTACGAGAATTGTGACCGTCAACGGCGATGGTGGGGCGCGGAGGATCGATCCGGTGCGGCTGCTCAAGCGGTGGGTGCCGGCTCGAATGTGCAAAGAGATCGGCTATCCTGCATCGTGCTCCAAGTCGATCCCGCCGTAGCCGTACTCCCCAGCCAACCGGCGAGAGGCAGGAAGCCAAGGGTCGGCGTCGACCGGTATGGCGCGGCGGGCCGCCTTGCGCGGCGGGGTTCGCGGGAATCACTGTTCGAAGGTGCCTTTTTCTGCAGGTCTTCGCCGTCACTCTGGAGGTTCCGATGGCGTTCCAGTCGAAGTTCGCGCGGGGCTCGCGCTTCTCCGTCCGTCCCTTCGCCCTTCTCCTACCCCTGTCGCTCACCCCGGGGGCGCTGCTCCCCGCCGGCGTGGGTGCGCAGACGGCGTCCGAGCGGGCGGCCGACGCGGCCTCCGTGCTCGACTTTCGGGAGCTGGGACCCGCGGTCATGGGCGGGCGCGTGTCGGACCTCGCGGTCGTCGAGAGCGACCCCCGCATCTTCTACGTCGGTCTCGGCGCGGGGGGCGTGTGGAAGACGACGAACGACGGGATGACGTGGGATCCCGTGTTCGACGACCAGCCCACGGCCTCGGTCGGCGCCGTGAGCGTGGCTCCCTCGAATCCCAACCATGTGTGGGTGGGGACGGGCGAACCCGCGAACCGGCAGAGTTCTCCATGGGGCGTCGGCGTCTTCAAGTCGACGGACGCGGGTGGGACGTGGAAGCACCTGGGGCTCAAGGACACGCGCCACATCAGTAAGATCAAGATCGATCCGCGCGATCCGGACATCGTCTACGTGGGCGCCGTGGGCCACCTGTGGGGACCGAACGAGGAGCGCGGCCTCTTCAAGACGATCGATGGCGGCGAGACGTGGGAGAACATCCTCTACATCGACGAGCACACGGGTGTCATCGATCTCGTCATGGACCACAACGACCCCAACACCCTCTTTGCCGCGATGTATCAGCGGCAGCGCACGGGATTCGGCTTCGCGGCCGGAGGCGGCGGCTCAGGCCTGTGGCGCACGACGGACGGCGGGGAGAGCTGGACCCGCCTGGAGGAGGGCCTCCCCGAGGGTGAGCTGGGCCGCATCGGCCTCGACGTGTACCGGCGCGACGGCAACCTCGTGTACGCGATCGTCGAGGCGCACGAGGACCAGGGCGTGTACCGCTCCACCGACCGCGGCGAGACGTGGGAGTTCATGAGCGACCGCAACCCGCGGCCGATGTACTTCTCGCTCATCCGGATCGACCCCAACAACCCCGAGCGCATCTACATCGCGGGCGTGCAGGCCTCGGCATCCGACGACGGCGGGCGCACCTGGTGGCCGGGGAACGCGACGGACCAGATCCACTCCGACCACCACGCGCTGTGGATCAACCCCAACGACTCGAACCACCTCATCGACGGCAACGATGGCGGGCTGGCCTTCTCGCGCGACGGATCCGTCACCTGGCGCTCGATCCGCAACATGGCGATCGGCCAGTTCTACGAGATCGACGTCGACATGAGCGATCCCTACAACGTGTGCGGCGGGCTGCAGGACAACGGGAACTGGTGCGCGCCGCACCGCACGCAGTCCACATGGGGCGTGCGCAATCGCGAGTGGACGCACATGTGGTTCGGCGATGGGTTCCACAACCACTCCGACCCCGACGACCCGAACATCATGTTCTCCGAGTCGCAGGGCGGGAACATGGCGCGCATCGACGTGGCGACGCGCGAGGGGCAGTCTATCCGCCCCGTGCCGCGCCCGGCCGGAGAAGAGGCGGAAGACGGCGAGCCCCGGCGCTACCGGTTCAACTGGGACTCGCCGTTCGCGATCTCGCGCCACGACCGCGCGACGATCTACCTGGGCGGGAACCACCTCTTCCGGTCGAGGGACCGGGGGATGAACTGGGAGGAGGCGAGCCCGGACCTCACGAAGCAGATCGACCGCGACACGCTGGAGATCATGGGCCGGGTCGTGACGGACGAGACGCTCTCCGACCACGACGGGATCGCCTCCTACGGCAACATCACCGCGTTGGCCGAGTCGAAGCACTCGCCCGATGCCCTCTATGTGGGGACGGATGACGGGAACCTGCAGGTGACGGTCGACGGCGGCGCGACCTGGACGAACGTGATCGGCCAGGTTCCCGGCGTCCCGCCCCGCACCTACGTGAGCCGTCTCGAGACCTCGTACGCGGTGGATGGACGGGTGTACGTGACGTTCGACGGCCACCGGAACGACGACTACGCGCCGTACGCCTACGTGAGCGAGGACTACGGCGCGAGCTGGCGGCGGATCACGGCCGGCCTCCCCGATGCCTGGTCGGTGAACGTGATCCGGGAGCACCCGCGGAACCCGAACCTTCTCTTCCTCGGGAACGAGATCGGCGTCTACCTGTCGATCGACCGCGGCGAGTCTTGGGCGCGAATGGTGAACAACCTCCCGGTGGCTCCGGTGGACGACATCGCGATCCACCCGCGCGAGAACGACCTCGTCGTGGGGACGCACGGGCGCAGCATCTGGATCCTCGACGACATCACGCCGCTGGAGGAGATGTCGGCGGACGTGCTCGCCGCCGATTTCCGGCTGTTCGGCGCCCGGCGCGGCACGATGTGGTCGATGGGGATGGATTGGCCCTTCCAGCCGGCGACGTTCATCGCTCCCAACCCCCCGGCGGGAATTGCCCTGCGCTACTACCTGGGCGAGGGCGTCGACTCGGAGGGGGCGAGCCTCGAGGTTCTCGACGGTGGCGAGGTCGTGCGCACGATGGACGCCGTCGGGGAGGCGGGCCTCAACGAGGTGCTGTGGGACTTCCGCGTCGATTCCGCCTTCGAGGGGGACGGCGGCGGCGGGGGCGGCTTCCGGGGCGGACCCGCACCGGGCGCGGGACCGCGCGTGCTGCCGGGCACGTATGCGGTTCGCCTCACGGTCGGCGGCGAAAGCCAGGAGACGGAGGTCGGCGTACGCCTCGACCCGCGGCGCGAGGCCAGCCGGGCGGCCCTGGTCGCGCGGCAGGATGCGATGCTGCGGGCGCACGCGCTCGCCGGACCGGTGCGGGACGCTCGGCAGCGGATCGGCGCCATGAACGGCCGGCTCGACGAGATCCGGGCCCTCTTGGACGAGGCGGAAGTCGACGAGGGCGACCGCGAGCGGATCGAGGCCATGGCGGAGGAGATCTCCGGCGAACTCGAGGAGATCGGCGACGACCTGGGCGATGTCGCGGGCGGCACCGGTATCTCGCAGATGGAGGGGTGGTCCGGCGAGCCCACGGCGGATCAGATATACCGGATCGACGGGGCCTGGGAGGCGCTGCCGCCGGTGGCGGAGCGCATCAACGCGCTGCTGGCCGGACGCATGCCGGCGCTGGAGGCGTTGCTGGGCGACCTGGGAGTGATGCCGGCTCTGGGCGACCCGATCCGCATCCCGCCGCGACCCTGACGGTTTCAAGGCCCGGATCGACGGTCGTCGTGTCTGGGGTTCCGGAGAGACCGCGCCTCTCGCCGGGCGATGGCGTTGGCTATCGGTAGACGTCTCCGCGGTGCCCGACCTTCAGGATGATGATGATCAAGGTCGCCGCACCGACGCTGTAGAGGATCCGCCATAGTCCCACGCGCACGCGAAGAACATCCTCGTAACCCGCGAGCTTCCTAGCTCCTGGTGGGTACGGGTCGTGCGCCAAGCTCGACATCTTGCGCGCCACCCGCTGCTGATCCTGGGGGGGAAGCTTGCGGAGCTGTCTCTCCGCGGTTCGCGAGATCTCGATCTCATAACGAGCCATCGATCTTCAGTTCTCGAAGCACGTCTGCCAGCGGGCGGGTAGGTTCGTGCCTGATCTTCTTCAGATCCTCGATGTCTTCGAACTCTTCCAAGCGATCGAGCAGCGCTTCCTGCACGAAGTGATTGATGGCGACGCCCCGCGGCCTGCAATATCCCTCCACCGCGTCCTTTAGGGCGGCATCCACCCGGACGTTGATCTGCA
Source organism: Candidatus Palauibacter poriticola (assembly GCA_012270965.1). GTDB lineage: Bacteria > Gemmatimonadota > Gemmatimonadetes > Palauibacterales > Palauibacteraceae > Palauibacter > Palauibacter poriticola. Next base: position 114 of record JAAXHJ010000053.1, on the reverse strand, counting down.
CCTTTTCCATCGTGCCCTCGTTCGGTTGAGACGGGATCCGACACGTGATGAGCGCGCATGATAGCAACTGCTATCATGCGGTACAAGCGGTCTCGGACGTCGATGTACTGCACC
>JAAXHJ010000093.1 GCA_012270965.1 Candidatus Palauibacter poriticola | reverse complement strand
AGCTTCACCGTGATCGAACTGGCCACCGGGGAATCCCGCGGCCCGTTCGACACCGAGGCCGAGGCGGTCGCCGAACTGGCCTTCGCCGGGCTGTCGTTCGACGAGGTGGAGATCGTGAACGACGCCCCGGTGACTGCCCGGTTCGCCGCCTGGGCGTGACCGTTCCCCATTCGTGGCGGAGGAGATTCCAGAGAGTTCGAGGACAGCGAGTTCGGGGCAAGCGTCCGGGAGAGCGGAGGGAGAAGGGCTCCCCCCGGCCCCGGCGCGACACGTGAAGGAGACCCGCATGTTCGCACCCGACACCGACTACGATCCCATCGCCCCGGCCACCGGCCGCCTGCTCGCCGAGATCGGCATCGACATCGACGCCGTGCGCGAGACCCTCGCCGACGACTTGGCCCGGCACTGTCCCGACCGCGAGGTCCCGGATACCGGGAGTTGGAGGGAAGCGGGAGAAGGATGAACGGATGGGGGCGAGAGCGAGGCGTTCCCGTCCCGGCCGTTCGATCACCCATCGTCATCACTCAGCAGAAGGAGAATCACTATGAGCTTCGGATTGAATCGCGCGGAAGTCATCGGCCGGCTCGGCGCCGACGTGACCGTCAACCACCTGGTCTCGGGGGGCCGCGTGGCCAACCTGAGCATCGCCACCGACGAGTCGTACATCGACAAGACGAGCGGCGAGCGGGTAGACAAGACCGAATGGCACCGGGCCGTGACGTTCCAGCCCGGCCTGGTGGACATGCTGGTCAAGCACGCCAGGAAGGGCCGGCTGGTCTACCTCGCGGGCAAGCTGCAGACGCGGCGCTGGCGCAAGGAGGGCGAGGAGTCCGACCGCTTCTCCACCGAGATCCTGCTCGCGCCCGGTTCGCGGGTGCAGTTCCTGGACCGCCCGAACGGCAACGGCGCGGCGGCCGAGGCCGGCGAGCCGGCGAACGGGTCGGCGACGCCCGCGGACGGCGCTCCGGCGCAGGCCGGCAACGCGGGGGGCGACGAGATCCCATTCTGATCCTGCGTCGCACCTCCGACGAAAAGGGTCGGCGCTTCGCGCGTCGGCCCTTTTCTCATGCAGCGGGATTCGAGTCCATCCCGCAGCGCCGGGGGTTATCGCGACCGACGCGGGGAGGGGGAGGAAAGCTCGACGACAGCGCACCGCGCGGAGAACAGAGGGAGTTCGTCCGCGCCCCCCATCGCGTCAACAGGAGAACCAGATGAGCGACATCACCTTCAAACGGATCAATCCGCATGAGTCCCGCATCTACCAGGACGGCGACTGCGTCGGCGACGTGTATCGGCAGGACGATATCCTGAACCCGGGATCGCACTACTACATGATCCACTTGACCGAGGACTGGCGGGGGCCGAAGCGCGTCCGCGACCGGCGGCGCATCCGCGAAGTCGCGCAACGGATGCTCGACACTCATCCGTTCTACGGGTGATCGGCGTGGACTACGGGACTGCGGTTCGGATCGGCAACGGCGCGGATGCTGGGCAGGATCTTGTGCGCGTCGCTTCGCGACCGGGCTTTACGCTTCAATCTCCGCTTCGCTCCGATTTCCGCTGCAATCCCTCGCGCCTCCGTCCGCTGCGCGGACTGCGCACTCCGTTTGCCGGGAGAGAGCGTGGTCGTGAAAACAAAAGCTACTCCCGACATAGGCCCATTGTTCCACACGTGCTCACTGCGCCAACCCCTCCGGGGTTCTCCACTGCGTTCCGACCGCTTCGCGGTGGCTCCGCTGCGCGCGCGTGAACCAATAAACCTATGTCGGAAGACGCTCTTCCGATGCTCCGGGCCAACCGGCTCGACTCCCTCACCTCATTCAGGAGACATCACCATGTTCGATTACGACACTCTCAACACTTCCTCCCCCACCGCCGTCATCTGCGACAACGCGGCGCTCTATGGCGCAACCCCCGAGCCCGGCGAGCACGACCCCAGGGACATCTGGGACCGCAACGACGCCATCGTGGCCGCAGGCGCCGCGTTCCGGACGGTGGCAGAGGGGATCGCCCCCGACGGCACCCAGCTCGCCGACGAACGCGAGTCTCTGCTCTGGGGCATCGTCAACGCGTTCGACGCCCAGGTCCGGCGACTCGACCGCCGCGTCGACAAGCTCATCCCCGAACTGCGAGACCTCGAACGCGCCCAGGACGGCACCGAGATCAACGCCCGCGAACTCGAACTCACGACCGAGCGGGCGCGGCACCTCGGCGAACGGCGCGACGCCTTCGAGACCCTGCGCGACACCGTGGCCGAACAGTACCGCGACGCCACCGGCCGCACTTGGCGACCGCGCCGCGGCAGCCACGTCTCGCACACCCGCAAGCTCACCTCCGCCGCCATCGACGCCCGCGACTTCCGGCACGCCCGCAAGAACCGCGAGACCGATGCGCACCTGCCCGACGGCACCCTGGTCGCGATTACCGGCGGCAAGCACGTCACCGACTCCGACGCCATCTTCCGCAGCCTCGACCGGGTGCGCGCCAAGTACGCGGACATGGTCCTCGTGCACGGCGGCGGCCCCGGCGTGGAGAAAATCGCCGCGCAGTGGGCAGAACGGAACGGTGTGCACCAGGTGGTCTGCAAGCCCGACTGGAACGCCCACGGCCGCGCCGCACCGTTCCGGCGCAACGA
>JAAXHJ010000064.1 GCA_012270965.1 Candidatus Palauibacter poriticola | reverse complement strand
CTTGCCTCGGTGACGGTCTCGCCGAGTTCGGCCACGATCGCGACGGACGAGACCCTTCGGCTCGCGGCCGAGGCCGCCGACGCCAACGGGCACCCCATTGCCGGGGCGTCCTTCGGGTGGTCCTCGAGCGCGCCCGCCGTCGCTTCCGTGGATCAGTCCGGCCTGGTGCGGGGCTCAAGCGAGGGCACCGCGATCATCACGGCTATGTCCGGCAATGTGGATGCGAGTGCGCAGATCACCGTGACTCAGCCGCAGCAGCCTCAGCCGCAGGGACTTGCGGGCGCATACCTGGTTCAGGCCATTCAATCCCTTTCCCAGTCGGTTCCGCTGGTCGCCGGGGAACCGGCGTTGCTGCGGGTCTTCCTGGCAACCCCGTCCTCCGGCGCGACCGTGCCCCGGGTCATTGCCAGATTCACCGTCCAGGGAGCCGAGGTCCATGTGGAGGACATCCCGGCGTCTTCCGCCATGATACCCGAATCGGACTCGATCCAGGAGTTTTGGTATAGCAAGAATCCCAGCGCCATGATACCGGCGTCGGTGGTGAGCCCGGGGCTGGAGATGGTCGTGGAGATCGACCCGGACAACACTCTCGATCCCGGGCTGGGCATTCCAAAACGGATTCCTGCAACAGGACGCCGGAGCGTCGATGTTCGCGAGGTTCCGACGCTGGACATCACCTTCATTCCCTTCCTGTGGGAGGAGGAACCTCATCGCGAGATCCTTGAAACCACCCGCGACCTGGCAGCGAATCCCGCCGGGCACTCCCTCTTGGAGTCGGCACGCGTGCTGCTGCCTGTCGGGGATATCGACGCCACGCTCCACGAACCGGTGACCACTTCGTCCAACAACGGACGAGACATTCTTGACCAGGTCCTGGCGCTACGCGCGCTGGAAGGGGGAACCGGTCACTACATGGGCATGATCTCGGGTCCGTATGCCGACAACATACAGGGTGTTGCGACCATGCCCGGCTGGTCGAGCTTCGCGATCCCGAGCGCGTGGGTGATGGCGCATGAGCTTGGCCACAACATGAGCTTGAGGCACGCTCCGTGCAGCACTCCGGATCCTGATCCCGCCTATCCCCACTCGGACGGAACGGTCGGCATCTGGGGATGGGACCACAGTGAGGGCAAGATCACACGACCGTCCTATTACGACCTGATGGGCTATTGTCCCCGCCAAGCGTGGATCGGCGACTATTCCTTCGGCATAGCGCTCAACCACCGTGTGGGCAGCCCTGGTCCACCCCCTCCCGTAGCCGTCTCGCCAGTGCGTTCGCTTCTTGTATGGGGTGGAACCGACCCGGCCGGCACGCCGTTCCTGTACCCGGCCTTCGTCGCGGACGCCGTACCCTCGTTGCCGCATGAGCAGGGCGCGCACTCACTCCGCGGCTTTGGCCCAGACGGCACCAGGCTCTTCGCCTTCACCTTCGGTATGCCCGAACGCGCCGACGATCCCAGCTCCGGTTTCGCATTCGCCCTCCCGGTAGAGCCGGCGTGGGCACAGAGCCTGGCGACCATCGTACTGTCGGGCCCGGGAGGCCAAGCCACCCTGGACACCGCCACCGACCAGCCGATGGCAATACTGCGCGACCGGGAGACTGGACGGGTGCGTGCCTTCCTCTCGGGCTCGTCCGCGCAGGCGATGGGTGCGACGGTCGACGCATCGCCGTCCGGCCTCCTCTTCAGCCGCGGCATCCCCGGCCCGGACGCATGGCGCCGATGATCGGATGTCCCCCACGGGGATGTCGTTGATGGCACATGGCGACGCGTACGAGAGGTTCGTGTACGAGACGTGGCGGGCCGACCTCGAAGAGATCGAAGTCAAACGGCAGGCGAATGCTAACGGCCGCCTCCCTCAGCCGGCGACCCCGACGCCGGTCGGACGGCCTCCGGCAGCCGCCGCACGATGATCGTCGGGACATCGAATTCATCCGTCTCGACGAAGGCGACGAGGCCGCCGGGCCCGAACGCGTCGGGCATGGGCGTGTCTTGGAGCGACAGGGTGCCTACGTACTCGCCCTCCGGCGAGAGGACATCGATCCAGCCGGCGGCAGGTTCCGCCTCCTCCTGGCCTCCGCCCGCGGGTGCGCCCCGCGCGCCGATCTGTGCCAAGGGATCGCTCCCCCACCGTTGGACCCAGATCGCCCCCTCCCAAGTCGTCCGCACGTCCCGCACGATGGGCACTTCCGGCATGAACCCCGCGTTCTCCACCGCGTCGCGCATGCCGGCCACCATCTCCTCCAGCATGGCCGCCATCTGCGCGCGAATGGCTGGCGGAAGATCGTCGAGCGACTGGCCGTTCACCTCTGCGGTAGCCGAGGCCTCAAGGTTTTCCAGCATCCGTGCCCGGGCGCGCTCCCGCAGCGCCTCCGTGACGGGCGCGGGGTCGAGGGGGCGGCCGACGACACGGACCGGAGCCCCCGAGGACGGCTGGATCTTGATCGCGTAGGCGGAAGAATCCGAATACGCCACGCCACCTCCGGGGAGGACATCGAACAGGAGGGCGGGGACGAACCCGGTGAACGCGTCGCCGAGGGAGCCGAACATGTCCGACGGGTCCGACGGCTCCATCGTCACCTCCCGCTGCGGCAGCGCCTCCCAACCCTCCGCGAACGGCACCGCGGCGACCTCTTCCGCTTCGTCCAGCGACGTGCGGTAGATGGTGCGGTCACCGATTTCGACGGACACCTCCCCGCTGCCGCTGAGATGCGCGGCCGTCCCTCGGGTCAGGTACAGCGTTTCCCCCTCCCGGGCGGAGCGCACGGCGTCGGCGGAGGCGGTCTCAGAGGCGCCCTCGATCGCGAAGCGAATCGCGCGCTCGAACGACCCGTCGGGGCCGAACACCAGATAGGCACGGTGACCCTCGTCGACGATCACGACCCCTCCCCCGGGCCGGGCCACCATGTGCGTCACCTCCCGAAGCTCGCCCGGTCCGCCACCCATGCGTCCGAACTCCGCCACGAGGCCTCCGGCCCCGTCCACGACCACGATGCGGGTGGAGGATCCGGCTTCGTCGCGGATGTAGAGCCGGCCGCCCGCATCGAACTCCAGATCCGCGATCTCCGTGAACGCGTCCCACCCCTCCGCCGCGATCCCCCCGATCCGGTACACCTCCTCAAAATCGGCTTGGAGCGGACGATCCTCGCCCGGCGGCGGAGCGGACGCACCGCCGGTCTCGCCCCCGCAAGCCGCCACCAGCGCGACCAGCACAGCACAACGAAGTCTCATGGTCACCAAGTCGTAATCCTCAGGTTGCGCCAGCGGACCTTGATACCGCCGCCGTCGTGGATCTGGAGCGCGATCGAGCCCACGGCCGCGCCGATCCGCTCGTCCTCCAACTCCACCATCCTCGTGCCGTTCAACCAGGTCTCAACGCGGTCGCCGTCGGCCCGGATCCGCATCGTGTTCCAGTCGCCCATGCGGAGCGCGGCGTCGAGTTCCGGGTCGGGCCGCACGAGCCAGCCGCGGCCGTATGACTCGTAGATGCCGCCGGTGAACAGGCCCGGGGGCGCGACCTCGGCCTGCCAGCCGCTGATCGTCGTCCCCTCCACGCTCGAACGCAGGAAGACGCCGCTGTTGCCGTCCGCCTCCTGTTTGAACTCGACGGTGAGGTCGAAGTCGCGGTACGTCTCCTCGGTCACGAGGTAGCCGTACTCCGCGTCGGCGCCGCTTTCGCTTACGATTTCCCCCCCCTGCTCTCCCTCCTCCACGTACCAGAGTTCCGTCCCGTGCACGCGCCAGCCGTCGAGGTTCTCGCCGTTGAAGAGGGAGACTGGTTCGAGGGGACGTATCCGGATGTTGCGGTACCAGACGTTGCGCCCGTGGTCCTGAAGGCCGATCGGCCCCGAGGCGGCACGCCCGTAGCGGGGATACGGGGCGAACTTGCTCGCCGCGACGAGCGCCTCCCACTCGGGGGATCCCAGTCCGTACTCGACCGTCTTCGTCCCGTTCAGCCAGTGCTCGACGAGGTTGTTCCGGATGCGGATCCGGCCCTCGTTCCATTCTCCGGGACCGCGCAGGGTCTTCTCGCCCGAGGCGTGGAGGTCGTAGTTGTCGCCGGTCAGGTGCGCGTGCATGTCCATCGTGCCCATCTCGATGTACGCCGGGTCGTCGAGCACCTGGTATTCGGGCGCGTTGTGCCAGATCGCCGCACCCTCCTCCTCGATCACGCGATAGAGGACGCCGCTGTTCGCGACCTCCGAGAGCATGAACTCGAACCTGAGATCGAAGTCGGAGAAGGCTTCGGTCGTGACGATGTCCCCGCCCACGGCGGCGTCGGGGTCGGTGGCGGTCGCGCCGACGACGAGCGCCCCCTCGGTCACCGCCCAGCCGGTGTCGGGGAAGGTCTCGCGGTTGTAGCCGCGCCAGCCGGCGGTCGTCTCGCCATCGAAGAGGAGGCGCCAGCCGGCCTCGCGTTCGGCGTCCGTGAGGGTGTTGGGCGTCGTCTCCGCCGGGGCCGTCTCCCCCGTGTCCGGCGGGGTCTCGGGGGCTTGGGCGCAGCCGAGGACCAGTCCCGCCGCCAGCGCGGCCGGGAGCGGGGCGCGGAGCGAGAGCGGCGCCCGGAGCCGGGGCCCTCGCGGGGCGCGCATCAGACGAGCCTCAGGGCTTCGGGATCCCAGCGGACGATGCGGTCCTCGAAGTACGAGAGGTTGCAGGCCAGCGCCGGGGCGGCCGCGCGCAGCCCGAAGGTCGCGTCCTCCCGCGCGGGCGGCCCGCCGCGAATCGCCTCGAACCAGTTGAAGAAGTGGTCGACGTGGGCTCCGCGATACCCACGCTCGACCTCGTACCGGACCTCGGCCGGGGGCCGCATCCGGACCCTCGGCGGGAGCCCATCCGCCGACGCGGCCGCTTCGGCCATCTTCTCCTGGGAGAAGGCGTCCAGCGGATCCACCGCGACGTTCTTGCGCAGGATGACCTCGGTCCACGTCACGTCCATCGCCCCCTCGCTTCCCACCAATCGCAGGAAGGTGCTGCCCGAGGTTCCGTCCACGAAGTTCACGCGCAGCGACAGGTTGAATCCCGGATGCGCCTCGGTCTCCGGATAGTCGAACACGCCCAGCAAGACGTCCGGCACCTCGCGGCCGTCCCTCCAGTAGCGGAGCCCGCCCGCGGCCTGGATCCGAGTGGGTCCGCGCGAACTCACGACGAAGTGCAGGCTGGAGAAGAGGTGGACGAAGAGGTCGCCCGCGACGCCGGTCCCGTAGTCGCGGTAGTTGCGCCAGCGGAAGATCCGCAGCGGGTCGTACGGCCGCTCCGGCGCGGGTCCGAGGAAGCCCTTCCAGTCGACGGTCTCCTCGGAGGCGCCGGCGGGAATGGGATACTGCCACGCCCCGATGGGGTCGTTGCGCGCCCAGAAGCCTTCGGCGTAGTTGAGTTCGCCGATCGCGCCCTCCTCGTAGAGTTCCTTCGCCTTCTCGTTGCCGAGCGAACTCATTCCCTGGCTGCCCACTTGGAAGACGGATCCGGACTCCCGCTCGGCGCGGATCAGGTCGTGCCCCTCCTCGATTCGGTGGACCATCGGCTTCTCGCAGTAGACGGCCTTGCCGGCGCGCAGCGCGTCGACCGAGATCGGCTGGTGCCAGTGGTCGGGCGTCCCCACGATGACGGCGTCCACGTCGTCCCGCGCGAGGACTTCGCGGTAGTCGCGGGTGGTGAGGATGTCCCCGTAACGCTCACGGGCGGCCTCGAGCCGTCCGTCGAACACATCGCAGGCGGCGACGAGGTTCACGCCCGGGATGCGCAACGCGGTGGCAACATCCGCCATGCCCATGCCGCCCGCGCCGATCACCGCCAAGCCGATGTCGTCGGACGGGGCGGCGCGACGGGTGGCGGGCTCTCGCGCGAGGGTGCGGCGGACGGTCGAACCGCTCCGCTGACCGGATTCGGCTCCGGCCAAGAGCGAGGGCGCGCCCGCGGCAAGCACGGAGCCGGCGGCCACGGATTTGACGAAGCTCCGCCGGTCGCGGTCGGATCGCGTCCGACCCGTCCGCGACCGGCGTGTGGACGGACGGGAACCTGGTTCTCTCTTTTCTTCGCTCATCTCGCACGCGCGGTCGGTCGGTCGATTCGCGGGCGAGGTCGCCCGGGGCCAACTTGAAAACATAAGGTGGTGCCGATCAGGTCAGCAAAAAAGAGGGGCAGGCGTGAGGACTCGATCCGTGCTGGGCGTCGTTCTGGTGCCGCTGTGTCTCGCGGGCACCGCCTTTTCGTTCACGGCGTTTCCGGCGGAGGATCCCGTCCGGGTCGTCGAGGCGGAGGATCCCGTCCGGGTCGTCGTCGAGACCAAGATGGGGACGTTCGAACTCGACGTCGATGCCGACCGGGCACCCTTCACCGCGGCCAACTTCCTCCGCTACGTGGACGGCGGGTTCTACGACGGCGGCACCTTCTTCCGGACCGTACACGCGAACAACCAGCCGGAGGACTCGATCCGGATCGCCGTCGTCCAAGGCGGGCGGAACCCGGAGATGGCGGCCGAGTCTTTTTTGCCCATCCCGCTGGAACGCACCTCCGAGACGGGGCTCCGGCACGAGGACGGGACGATTTCGATGGCGCGCGGCGGACCCGACACCGCGACGCAGAGCTTCTTCATCTGCATCGGCGACCAGCCGTCGCTCGACTTCGGCGGCATGCGCAACCCCGACGGACAGGGCTTCGCGGCTTTCGGGCGGGTTGTGGCGGGGATGGATGTGGTGCTGGCGATTCATCGGGCGCCCCACGAGGGACAGCAACTGACGCCGCCCGTGCGGATCACGGGAACGTACCGGAGGGAGTGAGTCTCTTCCGGGGCAAACATTCGGAGAGGAGGATCCCATGCCGACCGCCCGCCACACCGGATTCCGCCCAGCCGCCCACGCGAGCCGCGCGCGGCCGGGGCACCGGCTCCTTGCCGCCGCGACGGTCCTGACACCGGGCCGCCGGCTCCTCGCCGCCGCCACGGTTCTGACCGCCGTTACGGTTCTGACCGCCTGCGGAGCCGGATCGATTGCGGCCCAGACCGAGCCGCCCGCGGAGCCGCCGGCCGAGTGGGAGGCGACCGCGATCGACTACAGCAACGTCCCCTATCCGCACCCGGTGTCGTACCTCGACGTCGAGGTCTACGGCAACGAGTACCGGCTCGCGTACATGGATGTGGCACCGGCGAGCACTCCGAACGGACAGACGGTCGTCCTTTTTCACGGGATGAACTTCTTCGCCGCGGGGTTCCGGCCCACGATCAAGGCGCTGCGGAACGAGGGGTTCCGGGTGATCGCGATCGACCGGCTGGGCTTCGGCCGATCCTCGAAACCCATCATCCACTACAACCTCCACATCCCCGCCCGGAACGCGAAGCGGCTGCTGGACGCGCTGGGGATCGAGCGCGCCGCGATCATCGGACACTCGATGGGCGGCATGGTGGCGACCCGATTCGCGTCGACGTATCCCGAGGCGACGACGCACGTGGCCATGGTGAACCAGATCGGGCTCACCGACCCGCGACCCGGCCGGGGGTGGACCGACGCCGCCGAGGCTTACGAGTCGGTGCTCAACGGGACCACGTATCAGTCCGTCCTGCGCGGGCACATGCGGTATTATCCGAACGGCTGGCGCCCGGAATACCTCGAGTGGGTGAAGGTCCAGTACGGCCTCACGCTGAGCGGAGACTGGCCGCGCATGGCGCGGGTGCGGGCGGCGCAGCGCGCGATCCTGTACGAGGATCCCGTCGTCTACGAGTGGCGGCACATCGCGACGAAGGCGCTCGTTATCGGCGGCGCGGAGGACCGCCTCGTGGCCGACTTTCCGTCGCGCGCGCGCCATGTCGCCGAGGAGCTGCGGAACGCGGAACTCCTCCTCTTCCCGGAGGTCGGACATTCTCCGCAGTTCGAGATCCCGGAGCGCTTTCACGCGGAGTTGATACGGTTCCTGCGCTCCGACCCGAACGAGGCCGCCGATCAGTCGTGGCGGGAGACGGACGTCGGTCGCCGGTCGGGTTCGTAGCCGTGGCGGGAGACGGACGTTGGCTGCCGGCCGGGTTCGTAGCCATGGCTCGAGACGGATGCCGGCCGCCCGCCGCGTTCGTAGCGCGGGCACCGGCGGCGCGAATAGGTTCCCCGGCCATGAAGAACTCCAAGCCGCCGCTCCTCACCCTCTGGCTCGCCGCGGGGTGCGCCGGGGAGGTGCCGGAGCGGCCCGTCCCCGTCGCGGACGTGCGGGAATTGATGGTCTCCGTGCTCGAACCGGCGGCGGAGGCCTACTGGGACGGCGTGGGCGAGATCCTCACCGAGGAGGGCGTACACCAGTTTCGGCCCCTGACCGAGGAGGACTGGACCTCGCTCCGCAACGCCGCCTTCGTCCTCGCCGAATCCGGCAACCTGCTGATGATGGACGGTCGCGCGCTCGACCGCGGCGACTGGATGGACCACTCGCGGACGATGGTGGAGACGGGACGCCTTGCGCTGGACGCGGTGGACCGCCGCAGCGCCGACGCCGTGTTCGACGCGGGCGCGGAGGTCTACTACGCCTGCCGCGACTGCCACGCCCGGTACGCGGCGGAAACGCTCAGGCCAAGCGATCCCCGCAGCCGGGACGGAAGCTAGGAGCTTGCGCCGCAGAAGCG
>JAAXHJ010000047.1 GCA_012270965.1 Candidatus Palauibacter poriticola | reverse complement strand
AGGGCGGTGACCATCAACCCGGCGGAGTTCCTGGGGCTCGAAGACCGGGTCGGCTCCCTGGAGCCGGGCAAGCAGGCCACCTTCCTCATCACGACGGGCACGCCGCTCGACATGACCACCGACATCGAGCAGGCCTACATCCAGGGCCGCGAGCTCGACATGAACGACATCCAGAAGCACTTCTTCGAGAAGTACATGGAGAAGGTCAGGCAGTACATGCGGCGGGTGATCATGTAGCCTCGAACTGCCGGACCTTGCCCGGCGTTCCCAATCACGGACCCGCACCCATGACCGCTACGCGCCCACGTCCTTCAGGCCGCGCCTTCTCCCTGGCCCGGCCAGCCACCCTGGTCCTGGTGACCGGGGTGGTGGCCGCCTGGGCCCCGAACGCCGCCATCGCGCAGCAGCCCGCCGCCGACCCGGCCGACGTCGCGTCCATCGACGCCATCATCACGGCCCTCTACGACGTCATCTCCGGCGACGCCGGCGTGACGCGCGACTGGGACCGCTTCCGTTCGCTGTTCGTGTCCGGCGCGACCCTCAGCCCGGTGGGACGTCCCGGCGGCGGGTCCACCTACGCGCGCAGGGTGATCACCCCCGACGAATACGCGGACGGGGTCGGCGAGTCGCTCGAGGCCAACGGCTTCCACGAGGTGGAGATCCACCGGGTGACCGAGGAGTACGGTTTCATCGCGCACGCGTTCAGCACCTACGAGTCGCGCAGGAGCGCGAGCGACCCGGAGCCATTCACGCGCGGCATCAACTCCATTCAACTGATGAACGATGCTTCACGCTGGTGGGTGGTGTCGATCTTCTGGCTCGGGGAAGGGCCGGACCACCCGATTCCGGCGAAGTACCTTCCGGGGGGTGGCGGCTGAGTCCACACGCTTCCCAACGAGACACGAGAGGCGACGCCACGAGCCTTCTCCGGCGTGTCGCAGGCTGGATCATGCTCCCGTTGGCGGTGGTGGCGTGCGCGGATCCTTCGCCGATGGACTCGGAGTCAGCCACGGTCGTGATAACGGGAACGGAGGAAGCTGCCGTTCCTGGCGCGGCACCCGGAGAGCAGGCGGAACCGGGCACCGAACTCGCCGCGGCCCCCGGAGCGGAAGCCGACGCGGAGTCCGGGGCAGGCGCGGTCGGCGTCGAGCCGCAGGCCGACCCTGAAGAGCAGGCACCCCCATCCCAGGCGACGCTCGATTCCCTCGCCGCCCGACTGAGTGATATCACTGCGGCGCAGCAGTTGATACTATCCCGGCTGGACGCGATGGAGCAGGGCGGCGCAGTGGCCGCGGCCCCGGCCGACACCGCCGCCGTCGCCCTCGATCTGGGGGAGGCGACCGAGGAAGTCCGGAGTCTTGGGGTCGGCATCTTCTGGTCGCTGGTCGTCATCGTCGTCTTTCACTTCCTGATCCGGGCGCTGGCATGGATTCTCGAGACGCTGGCCGAACGGAGCGTCAGACGCCGCCTCTCGATCAAGTGGCTCATCCCCATCACCCGCATGGCGCTTTGGGGGATCGCGGCGTATCTGATTCTGCGCACCGTCTTCCGGGTCGACGCCCAAGGGCTTCTCGCGGCGAGCGCGGCGCTGGGCCTGGCCCTCGGCATCGCCGCGCAGGATCTGCTCAAGAACGTGTTCGGGGGCCTGATCGTCGTCTTCGACCAACCCTTCCAGGTGGGCGACAAGATCTCGGTCGGGGGGACCTACGGAGAGGTCGTGTCGATCGGCCTCAGGTCGACGCGCATCGTGACCGCCGACGACAACCTGGTGACGGTGCCCAACTCCCAGGTCGTGGAGGAGCAGGTCGCCAACGCCAACGCCGGCCAGCTGAACTGCCAGGTCGTGACCGATCTCCACCTGCCGGGGCGGGTGGACGAACGCAAGGCCAGGGAAATCGCCTTCGAGGCGGCGGTGACCTCCCAGTACGTCTTCTTGAACAAGCCCATCGTGGTGCTCGTCGGAGACGAGTTCCGCACCACGTTCGTCACCCGGGTGAAGGTGAAGGCCTACGTGCTGGATCCCCGTTTCGAGTTCCTGATGCAGAGCGACATCACCGAGCGCGCCCGCGACGGCTTCCGCGCCGCGGGGCTCATGCCGGAGCACGACTGGTATCCGATGGTCGAACCGCCGGAAGCGTCCGCCCCGGGTGAGGGGAGCGCGCGATGAGCGACGACGTGCCCCGGACGCCCGGCACCGCGTCAGTGGCATCCACCGACTCCGACATCGTCGACCACATCTCCGCCGCGGGTCGGCTGGACGTCCATCTCCACGCAGAGCCACAAGCCGATTCCGACATCGTCGCCCGCATCTCCGCCGCGGTGCACGAGCCCTTCGCGGAGGTATGGCGGCGCTACGAAGCCGACGTGTGGCTGCCCGTCCGCCGCGTGCTGGAGGAGGCGGCGGGCGCGCACGAGCGGGCATTGGCCGCTCTCTCCGCCGGGAACACCGGGGACGCGAGTGACGGGGATGGAGGGCGGGAAGGACTCGCGCGGGCGTGGTCCGGGTCGAGGACACCGGTGCCGAGCGCGAAGGGAAGTCGGGACGCGGATGGAGGGCGGGCAGGGCACACGGGGGAGGGAAACCGGGACGCGAGGGGCCACAGGGAGCAGGATGCACCAGAAGCGCTGGCGCGGTATCGCGATGTGGTCTCGGATGAGGTCATCGAACCCTTGCGCGCCGCGCTGGCCGGATCCGCCGCGGCAACCGCACTGGAAGAGTCCCTCGCTTCGACGGCGGCTCCCGCGCGCGTGTCGGCGGCGGGGCTGCCGGCCATGCTGCGGGCTCCGGTTTCCCGGTCGGTGGGCGCGCGCGTTTCCAGAGTCGGCCCCGTGCGCGCGATCAAGCGAGCAGCCGCGCGCGTGCTCGGTCCGATGGTCTGGCGGGGCCGGATGCGGCGCGTCCCGGTGGCCGGATTGGCCCGCCAGCATCTCGACCAGGTGGTGCTCCGCGCGCAGGCGGACGCCTTCCTTCGGAGCCAGCACGACCGGGCCGAATGGCTCGGGCGCCTCGAGCGCGCCTGGGCCGCCTGGGCGGCCGCGGTGCTGGATTCGGGCGACCCCACGCGAGCGTCAGTTCGAGAAGTACCGAGGCAGCCGGTCTCCTCGGCCGATGAGCCCCAGCGGCCCTTCGACCCTGCCGCGGGGGAGGAACGGCCGCACGACATCCAGACCCGCCACGCTGCCGGGAGAGCGCTGCAGGCCGAGTTGAAGGCGCTCATCGACGAGGTCGAACGGGCTGCCGGGGCCGCCTCGAGCGCCGGGTTGCGCCGCTTGCAGGAACTGCTGGCCGCCTCGATCGCGGTTGCCGGCACCTTCGCGGCCGATCCGCCCTCCAGTCGGCCTGGCCCCGGACGCCAGCGGGAGCTCGCCGTCCAATGGGATGCCTGGGCGGAGGGAGCGGCGGCCCGGTTGGCGCTGTACCGGAATCTGGCCACGATGCGCCGTGACATCGAAGGGATTTTCGGCGAGCTGCGTGGAGATTGGTCGCGTACCGTCCGCAACGCGGACTCGGTTCTTGCTCAAGTCGCGGCCGAACTGAGCCAAGCCAGGGAGCGGACAGCGGGCCTTTCCGTCGGCGGAGAGGATCTGGCGCCGATTCTGGAGGCCGAGCGACAGCGCACGCAAGCGGCGCTCGCGCACATCCAGGGCGGACTGCCGGAGCCCGACGCCGTGTTCGAGACGCTGACCGCCACGGTGGAGGACGCGATCCACGGTCTGGACGAAGTTCGGGAGCGGCTGCCCGGCACCTTGGCGCTTCACGACCTCCCAGCGCCTGCAGATCCTCCTCGAAGACCTACGGCGGACCCCCGCGCCGTGCGTCTGCGCGATACCTTCCTGCACACCTTCGATCTCCTGCGCCGGGAACGCATGCGAGCCGCGCCTGCGGCAATCCGTGAATCCATGCACCGGATTCGCTCGGAGGTCGCCGAGCTGCGGGAGGTGTCGGAATACGGCTACGAGGCCGCGGTCGCGGAGGCGAAAGACCGGCGCGATCCCGACGACCCGGATCCCGTCGCGCTCGTCGTCAACGGTCTCTCCCGCGCCGGCAACAAGGTCGCGGCGGCGCGCGAACTCCTGAGCGAGGCGCTGGTAACCGCGCAGAGCGGGGTCGCCGCCGAGTTGGGCCGCGGTTCGCGCCAGCTGATCGAGCAGGTGACCGCGGACCGGATGACGGCGGGGTATCTCGAGGCGCGCACCGTTTTGTCGGCCGGATTCGCGCGCGTGTGGAAGCGGATGCGCCGGCTGTCGGCCCAAGCCGCGGCTAGCGCCGCCGCGGCCGCGTCGTGGGCCTTGGGGTTCCTTCGGCCCCTCAGCGCGAGCATCAGCTTCGGTCCAGCTGCCCGGACCGTCGTCGATCGACGCGATAAATCACTTGCGTATGCGGATGAGTATCCGCGCACCCTACCAGTCGTTTACAGGCGACTCTTCTCGCTCGAGCCGCTGGCCGACGCGCGGTTGCTGGCGGGGCGCGGGGACGC
This sequence comes from Candidatus Palauibacter poriticola, assembly GCA_012270965.1. Taxonomy (GTDB): domain Bacteria; phylum Gemmatimonadota; class Gemmatimonadetes; order Palauibacterales; family Palauibacteraceae; genus Palauibacter; species Palauibacter poriticola. The sequence goes on along the minus strand of JAAXHJ010000047.1, from coordinate 2,209 downwards.
CTTGGCGGCAATGGCGGCGGCGTGGGCCCGGCGAGCGACCGGGGAGGCCAGGTGCCTGGTCGTCATCGCATCGCCGGGCGCCGGCGTGACCAGTTTCCTGAACGTCGTCACAAGCCGCCTGTCCGAAGAAGCTCCGGGCGGAGTGCGGCGGAGGTTTGCCACCCGCCTGCGCACGGAAGCGCATCTCGCGGGGTGCCTGGCCGGATGGCTGGGGCTCGGGGACGCGGGTGACCTAGACTCGCTCGCGGATCGGGTGCTGGAGGCGGTGCCGGGGTCGGTTCCGGGCTTCGCCGTCCTGGAGGCGACGGAACATCTTCACATGCGCGCCCCCGGGGGCGGCAGGCTGTTCGAGCGGCTCCTGACCTTCATGTCGCGCACCGAATCGAGGGTGTTCTGGGTCGCGGCAATCACCTCGACGGCCTGGCAACTGGTCGAGAGGCGAGCGCCCGCCTTTGTGCGCGACATCGAGCGGGTCCCGCTGAGGGAACTGTCGCCCGAAGCGCTGCGGCAGGCCATTCTGGCCCGGCACCGGCTGAGCGGACTCCCCCTGCGCTTCGCCGAACCACACGACCGCGGGGCGGTACTGCGTCGCCGGGCGCGACGGCTGCGTGGTTCCGGCAAGCAGGAGGGCCTCGTCGAATCCGACTATTTCCAGCGCCTGCACCGCGTTGCCCGGGGATCGCCCCGTCTGGCGCTCTTCCACTGGTTGCGCTCGGCGGACTTCGCCACCGCGGACGGAAGCCTCCTGGTGCAACCGCTGAATACCTTGGATCCGGGTGTCGGCAACCTCGACCGGGTGCAAAGCTTCGCCCTCAAGGCCATCCTCGACCACGGGACCCTGACCGTCGACGAGTACCGTGACGTTGCACGGATCCCGGGCCCCGAGAGCTTGCACATCCTGCGGTCACTGGAAGAGTGCCGGGTGATCGAGAAGGTCCCGGCCGCGGCCTGGGAGAAGCCCCCCGCGGAGAAAGCGGCGGGAGACGGCCCGGCCCAGCCCCGTTATCGCATCCGCCCCCTCATGATCGGCGCCGTGGCCGCCCAACTCAGGTCAAGCAACATCCTGCATTAGCCTGAAGTACTCAGATCGCCCATCCCTCTGAGAGCACTTCCGCCTGCTCCAGCACCGTCCGCGTGGCCTTCTCCTGTTTGTCGGGCGGGTAGCCGTGCTTCCTGAGAATCCGCTTGACGAGTCGCCGCAGGTTGGCGCGGACGTTTTCGCGCAGCGTCCAGTCGATCCTGACGTTGTCCCGCACGGTCTCGACCAACTCCCGTGCGATGTCCCGCAGCGTCTCGTCGCCGAGCACCCGCACGGCGCTGTCGTTGGTCCCGAGCGCATCGTAGAAGGCGAGTTCGTCCTCGGTGAGCCCCAGCGCCTCGCCTCGGGCATTCGCCTCGCGCATCTCGCGGGCAAGCTGGATGAGTTCCTCGATGACCTGCGCTGCCTCGACGGCGCGGTTCGCGTAACGGCGGACGGTCCGGTCGAGCATCTCGGCGAAGGATCGCGCCTGGACGACGTTTCTCCGCCTGCGGACGGCCAGTTCTCCCCTGAGCAGCTTCCGCAGCAGTTCGACCGCGAGGTTCCGCCGCTTCATGCCCCGCACTTCGGCCAGGAACTCCTCGGACAGGATCGAGATGTCGGGCTTCGCAAGGCCCGCCGCGGCGAAGATGTCGAGGACGCCTTCGGAGGCGACGGCCCGGGAGACGATCTGGCGGATGGCCATGTCAAGCTCCTCCTCGGCACGCGCCTCCCCGGCGGCGCGCTTGGCCAGCACCGACCGGACGGCCTGGAAGAACGCCACGTCGTCCCGGATCCGCATCGCGTCCTCGTGGGGGACGGCGAGCGCGAACGCCCGGGAGAGTTCGCGCACGGCCAGCAGACAGCGCTCCTTGCCGTTCTCCTGCGCGAGGATGTGCTCTTGGGCCGCGGGCAGCAGGCTCGTGCGTTCGGCGGGCGTGCCACGGGTCCACCCCGAGTAGTCGAAGCCGTGGAACAGGCCTCGGCACACCTCGTACTTCTCCCGCATCACGGCGACCGCTTCGGACTGGTCCAGCGTGGTCCTGCCCGTGCCGCCGCTCTCGGTGTAGGTCGCGAGAGCGCGCTTGAGTTCGTGCGCGAGCCCGAGGTAGTCCACGACGAGGCCGCCCGGCTTGTCCCGGAACACCCGGTTCACCCGCGCGACCGCCTGCATGAGCCCGTGGCCGCGCA
>JAAXHJ010000062.1 GCA_012270965.1 Candidatus Palauibacter poriticola | reverse complement strand
GAACCGTTCGCCGGGGGTCGGCTCGACCGTGGCGATGGCGTTCGGCTGAGGGAGCAGCCCGGGGTCCACCGGGCGCAGCCCGGCCTCGATCGCCGCGTTCCCGATCCTCGCAGCCAGCGCCAGCTCGTCAAGCCGGGCGTAGCCGAGGGCCGTCCGAAAGGCGCCCGCGGTCTGGAGCGCCCGCAACCCCTCGACCATGCGTCCGGCGATCCGGGCGGTCCCGAAATCCTCCGCCTCGACGCTGGCCGTCATGCGCGAAGCTCCTGCAGCGCCTGCCCGCACCCGCACCGAAGTGATTCGGGGGCGGGACACGTCCAGCTCGGTCAGCCCGATCCGCCGTTCACCGACGGCGCCGTCCCGGGTCGTCCACCGGACCGCCAGCTCGGGGTGCGGCACGGCGTTCCCGACGAACGTGACGCGCACTTCGGGAGGGCCCTCGCGGGTCGGGTGGATCATCGGCATGAGCCGTCCGGGAGCAACTTCCCGGCTCCCGGATTCCTGACCGCTGAAGATTCCCCAGAAGTCGATCGTGTTGAAGGTGAGGTCCTCGTGGAGCGAGTCCATCGAGGAGATGCGCTCCTCGTCCAGATCGAGAAGGAAGTCCGGCTCGCTCATCTTGATGTCCAGGAAGAAGTCCCGGAAGAACGGCTGGTTCTTCAGGCTCAGGTCGCCTCGGGCGTACTCCCGCGCGAACTCGAACATCCGGGGCTGGGCGTCGTGCTGGTAGTAGTCCCAGAGCCGTTCCGGGTCGGTGCGGACGTGGACATCGGCGACCTCCTCGCCGTTCACTGTCGCCCGGAACCCGCCGGTCGTGGCATGGATCTTTGCCGTCGGGATGTACGGGAAGTACTCCCGCGTCGTGAAACGTGGCGCGAAGCGGTCCTCGTGCAGCACTCGCCCCACATCGTCGGTGACCTCGACCTCGTACTCCACGGGCCCGTCGTCCACCTTCACGAAGTCGGTGTCATCCACGCCGATGCCCAGTTCCCGCGCCAGGATCCAGTCGATGGGGAAGATCTCCTGCAGCCAGCGGATGTCCTGGCCGTACCAGCGCTCGTTCGCCGGGTAATGAGCTGTCGGAAATCGCACGGTGATCCGGCCGACAGGTTCTGCCCGAACCGCCGGGAGCACGTAGTCGGCCAGCCAGCTGAACCCCTGCTTGTAGGCACAGATGACCCGGACCCGGGTCTCCGAGGCGCCGGCCGCCCTCAGCGCCGCCTCGAACTCCTCCTGGAGCCGCATGCGGAGTTCCGGTGGCTCGCTGACGAGGACTTCGACCTCCACCCGGTCGCCGGAGCTCACGTGCGAGATCACGTCGGCGGTGAACCGCGCGCGAAGTTCGTCCACTTCCCAGCCGAGGTCGAGCTCCTCGTCGAACACCGTGACCGGGCCGTAACGGGAGGCGGCGGTGACCGAAACGTCCGGGACTCCCGTCCGTTCGCGGAGCCGGTCTTCCAGGAACGCGCCCGCCTCGGCGCTTTCCTCTTCGAGGAAGACGTCCACTTCGAGGGAGGCGATGTCGCCCCCTGACCACATCGGGCCGAGGTCGTCGAGATGCACCATGGCCCGCGCCGCCTGCCCGGCGCCAGACCGCGACCTCAGGAAGGCCCGCACATCCTCCTCGATCGCGGTGAAGTCCACTTCCCCGCGCCGCGTCTCCCAGAGCGAGGGGAGCCGTCCGGCCAGATATGCTGCCGCGGCGTCGAGCCCGGCGGCATCCCCGCCCCGCACCCGCACCGCCGGCGAGTCGCCGAAGGCGCCGGGGACGATCTCCACGACCCCCTCGCCGGGCTCGAGCGCCGCGCCCGGCGGCAGCGACGCCGCCAGGTCCCCCGCCCCGATCAGCACCGGGTTCGGGAGCACCGACGGATCCTCGATCTCGGTCTCGACGAACGCGATCGGCAGGGTGACGCCGGTCGTTTCGAGCCCGATGCGGGCCGCGAGATCGACCGCGCCCAGCGCCGGACCCGCGTCGGAGCCGATGACGAGCACGGTCTCCGTTTCGTCCGGAATCATGTCGTCGCCGCGCGAGTCGCCGAGCAGGCCGTCCGTGGTGTAGAG
>JAAXHJ010000081.1 GCA_012270965.1 Candidatus Palauibacter poriticola | reverse complement strand
CGCATGCGGTCGTAGCCGCGCGCGTCGATCGCCTCGTCGAACTGGACCGTCACCCGGCGCATCATGTCCGCGGCCTCCTCCGAGAGGACGAAGTCGTCGTGGAACTCGCGGATTCCGGCCCGGCGCCGAAGGACGATGCTCGAGAGCACGAAGGGGATGCAGAACTTGGCCTCCAGTTCGTTGGTGGGGACGGGATACCGGAGGGGCTTGAGGATGTTGTGGCCGGCGCGGAAGGTGATGCCGGCGATGTCGTCCGGCGCGAGGTCGTGCCCGCTTACCAGTTCGAGCATGGCGGCCATGCTGGGGTGGCCGAGGCTTCCCGAGGGGAAGGGCTTCACGGACACGCCGGGATCGAGCAGCGTGTAGGGCGCGCCGAGGGCACCGACCAGCCGCTCGGGCTCGAAACCGCCGCCGAACACGCGGAAAAATCCCCACGGCGCCTCCAGCGCGTCGTTTCCGGCCGTGAAGCCGCGCGCGGCGAGCTCGACCGCCACGATGCCGTTCTCGGCGGCGCGTCCGGCGTGGAGCGGCTTGGTCATGGTGCCGAACCCGAGCCGGATCCCCGACGAGAGGCTCGCCGCGATGCCGAGCGCCATGGCGAGCTCGTCCGCCTCCAGCCCGGCGAGTTTGGCGGCCGTCGCGCAGGCTCCGAGCGTGCCGATGGTCGCGGTCGAGTGGAACCCTTCCCTGTAGTGCCGGGGATCGATCGCCTCGGCGATCTTGCACTCCACCTCGAAGCCGATGAGAAACGCCTCCAGGAACTCGGCGCCGGTGGCTCCCACCCGTTCCGCCATCGCGTACCCCGCCGACAGCGGCGCCACAGTGGGGTGGGTGAGGAGCCCGAAGATGCGGTCGGGAGCGTTCGAGAGCTGCGTGTCGTCGAAGTCCATCGCGTGGCCCGCCGTGCCGTTGGCGCGCGCCGCCAGCGGGGCCGGGACGCGGGTGTCCGGCAGCCCGAGGATGGTCGCCTCCGCGTGCCCGCCCTGCGCCGCGATCTGGTCCCGCACGATGCGGGAGCAGGCGTCCGTGGACCCGGCGAGGATCACGCCCGTGCCGTCCAACACGCAGCGCCGTCCCTCACTCGGCAGCCGCTCCGGGAAGTCTCCGATGTTCGTTTCGAGGATGAAGTCGATGACCGCGCGCGTCGCGCTCATTCTTGCTCCTTTGCTTGTCGTTTTCCGGAAACGAGACGGTTCCTGACCGCCGGGGCCGCGAAGCTGACCGCCGCCAGCGCGAGCAGCACCAAGCCGATCGGACTCTCGAGGAAGACCGTGTGCGAGCCCGACGACAGCGTGAGGGCCCGCCGATAGTTCGTCTCGATCATGGGACCGAGGATGAGGCCGAGCACGGCCGGCGCCAGCGGATACCCGGCGCGCAGCATGGCGAAGCCGACGACCCCGAAGAAGAGCGCCACCCAGGCGTCGGCCGCGTTTCCGCGCAGCGCGAAGACGCCCACGAGCGAGATGGCGACGACCAGCGGCATCAGGATCGACGGGCGCAGCCGCACACGACGCGCGTCCACAGGGGGATCCCGAGGCGCCCCACGGCCAGCATGAGCAGCACCGCCACCAGGAACCCCGCGTACAGCGCGTAGACGAGTTCGGCGCGCTCGGCCATCAGCAACGGGCCCGGCGCGACGCCCTGCACGGTGAGGCCGCCGAGCAGCACGGCGGCGCTCGCCGACCCCGGAATCCCGAGCGCGAGGAGGGGGATCATGGCGGCGCCCACGCAGGAGTTGTTCGCCGCCTCGGGCGCCGCGATGCCGGCCGGCACCCCCGTCCCGAACCGCTCCCGGTCCTTCGAGACGCGCCGCTCCTCGTTCCACGCCACGATCGAGGCGATGGTCGCCCCGGCCCCGGGGATGGCCCCGATCAGCCCGCCGATCGCGGACCCGCGCAGGATCGTGCGCCAGAGCCCGAACAGCTCGCGGGCCTTGGGAAGCGCCCCCGTGATGCCGGTCCCGGGCGCCGTCGTCCCGCGCCCGCCGGCCGCCGCCTTCAGCGCCTCGGCGATGGCGAAGAAGCCGATCAGCATCGGCACCAGCCCGAGCCCGTCCATGAGCATGTTCGTGCCCAGCGTGAGCCGCGGCGCCCCCGTGAGCACGTCCAGTCCGACGATGAAGAAAACGAGTCCCAGCAGCGCGCTGATGATCCCCTTCAGCGGATCGCGTCCCACGAGGTTCGCGACGATCGAGAGGCCGAACACGCCGAGCCCGAAGTACTCCGCCGGGCCGAAGGCGATCGCCGCCCGCGAGAGCGGCCCGAGCGCCAGCACGAGGAGAATCGTCCCCAGGAGCCCCCCGCTCATTGAGGAGAAGAGGGAAATCCCCAGCGCTCGCCCCGCCTCGCCCCGGCGCGTCATGGCGTAGCCGTCGAAGGTCGTCGCGAGCGCGGGCGAGCTGCCCGGAACCCCGATCGCGATCGCCGTGATCGATCCTCCGTACTCCGCCGCCATGTAGATCGAGACCATCATCAGGAGCGCCGGCGTCGGGTCGAGCGCGAAGGTCACCGGGAGGACGAGCGCGAGTCCCACCGTCGAGCTCAGCCCCGGCATCGCCCCCGCGAACACCCCGAGCAGGCTGCCGGCCAGCAGCGCGGCGAGGTTCCCCGGCTGGAGCGCCGTCAGGAGACCGTCGAGAAAGGCCGACACGCCCCGCGTCGCCCGGTCAGAACCCGGCCGGCAGCGGCACGCCGAGCAGGACCATGAACACCAGGTAGACGAACCCGGCGAAGGCGAGCGGCACCGAGACCAGCGTCCTCCACGAACGCTCGCCCGTCAGCCACATGAGGCCGACGACGAGGAGCGGCACCGAGAGGACGGTTCCGAGCCGCGGCCAGATGAGGAGGAAGGCGGCGATCCACGCTACGGCGATCCAGACGCCGAGGAGCGGGATTCGGCTCCCGGTGCCCGAGCCCGCGGCAGAAGCCGAAGAAACGTTTCCGCGGGAACGTCGCGCGGCCGCGGAAGAGTCCGAGGCAACGTTTCCGCGGGAACGTCCCACGCCCGATTCGTCGCCCGAGCCGCCAGCCGATCCGCCGCCCGCCCCTCTCTCCCTCGCGCCGCGCCACGTACGGATCGCGAGCCAGGCCGCGCAGGCGATGAGGAGCACCGCGAGCAGCCGGGGGAAGAAGGCCGGGCCCGGCGCGCCCTCGGTCAGCGAAGGGGGATAGCCGCGCGAGTCGAGCAGGACCGCGACTCCGATGGCGGCGAGCAGCCCCGTCTCCGTCAGGAGGCGCAGCGGCGGGCTCCCGCGCGCGGAGCGGCTACCCATCCAGGAATCCCAGCCGTCGCAGCAGGTCCCGGCTGGTCGTGACTTCCTCCGCCATCCAGGCCGCGAACGCCTCCGCATCCTCCATCGTCGCGTACTCGAGAGCGGCGCGCTCCATGTACTCGCGGAACCCCGGATCGTCGATCGCGGCCACGAGGCGGGCGCGGATGTCGGCGCGCGTCCCGGGGTCCAGCCCCGGCGGGCCCACCACTCCCCGCCAGTGGACGGGCTGGAGATCGTACCCCTGGTCCGCGTAGCTCGGGGTGTCCGGGAGCGCCTCGACGGGCATCGCGGTCCCCAGCACGCGCATCGTCCCCGCGCGCAGGTGCTCGCGCACGATGTTGTAGTTCGTGTGCGCCGCGTTCGTGTGGCCGCCGAGCGCCGCGACCACCGCGTCCGCCGACCCCTCGTAGGCGATCCAGCGGATATCCGGATCTCCCGCCGCCGCCCGCAGCCGGGCGAAGCCGAGGAAATGGGCCGACGCCGCGCCGAACCCGGACACCGACACCTCGCCGGGCCGGGCGTGGGCGGCCTCGAACAGGTCTCCCAGCGTGCCGAAAGGGCTGTCGTCCCGCACCGCGACGAGGAAGGGATCGATCTGGATGCGAAGGATGGGCGTGAAGTCCTCCGGTGCGAACGGGATCCGCCCCGTCGCCATGTTCACCGTCCCGCTCGCCGTGAACACGCCGAGCACGTGGGGGTCCCCCGCGCGGCCCTGCAAGTACCGCATGCCGGCGGCCCCCGCCCCGCCTTGCCGGGTCATCACGGTCACGCGCCGCCCGTCGAAGTGCGGCGGCGCGGCATCGGCCAGCGCCCGCGAGAGGAGGTCCGAGGGCCCGCCGGGGGTGGCCCAGGAGACGATCTCGATGGGGCGGCTCGGGAAGGCGGCGGCGTCCCCGGCCGGAGAACACGCGGCTGGGGCTAGCAGGAAGAACGCAGCGGCGAGGAGGCGGGGGAGCCTGGATGCGGACCGGGGCTTGCCGCTACGCGGAGGGGCTGCGGTTTGCGTGCGGCGTAACGATTGGGCCGTTGCTCGATGTTTCATGCGGGAGAATATGAGGGTCCCGCGGGGAGTCGGCCACCGAGAGCGTGGGAGAGGGCGGTTGTCATCCAACGAACGCCGGACGCCGATGACGGCGGAGACCCTCTTCACCCCCCCGGCACCAGCGGCCATACGAGCGGAAGCACGGTCAGGACCACCGCCATTACCAGGAGGAACAGCGGGAATCCCGCCTTTATGAAATCGACGAACCGGTATCCTCCGAAACCCATCACCAGCAAGTTCACCGGATGTCCCACCGGGCTCATGAAGGCGCAGGAGCTCGCTATCGCCACCGTCATCATCAGAGCCTGGGGCGAGAACCCTTCGCTGGCGGCCGTGCTGAGTGCGATGGGCGACATGAGTACCGCCACTGCCGCCGTCGGCATTACCTGAGCTGAAAGGGCGGTGATCAGGAAGAGTCCGGCTACCACTGCCAGAGGACCAAAGTCCGCAATGGAGCCCAACACCGTCTCGGCCACCAGCGCGGCAGTTCCGGATTCCTGCATCGCCAGTCCCAGGCTGAGCATCCCCGCGATCAGGACCACTGCTTTCAACCCGGATCCTGCAAGGTGGCC
>JAAXHJ010000042.1 GCA_012270965.1 Candidatus Palauibacter poriticola | reverse complement strand
GGTTGAAATAGCCGTATGCAGATCGCCAACCCGATCTACGACGCCGCCTTCAAGTACCTCATGCAGGACGACCGGGCGGCGCGCCTCCTCGTCGGCCGCATCGCCGGGCTCGACATCGAGTCGCTGGAGCTGCGCCCGCAGGAGCTGGCGGCCCCCCGCGACGCGTCGCCCCGAGACGATGGCGAGGCCGTGCAGGCACCCCTCGCCCTGTTCCGCATGGACTTCGCGGCCCGCGTGCGCACCCCCGACGGCGGCGAGCGGCAGGTGCTCATCGAGATCCAGAAGACCAACGCGCCCACCGTCGTGGAACGCTTCCGCGCCTACCTCGGCCAGCAACTGTGCAGCCCCGCCAACGTGATCGAGCATCCCTCGGGGCGGCGCGAGGCCGCGCCCATCGTCACCATCTACCTCCTGGGCTACGACCTCGGGCTGTCGGACGAGGCGGTGCTTGACGTGTGTCCGCGGGCGACGGCGCGGCGCACCGGCGCCGAGATCGACGCCGGCCATCCGTTCATCGCGGGCATCCACCACCGGAGCCACATCGTGCAGATCCCGCGGCTGCGGGGGCGGCGGCGCGACGAGCTCGAGCGGGTGCTGTCGATCTTCGACCAGGGGGAGGCGCGCATCGAACGGGGCGGCGCTCAGGTGCTGACCATCGACGAGTCGGCGTATCCGCCGGAGTACGGCTTCGTGCTCCGTCAACTCCAACGGGCGGCGTCGGAATCGGACGTGCGGCGGTTCATGGAGGGCGAGGACCAGTTGCTGCGCGATTCGATCTCGTGGGGCCGGCAGGCGGACTACGAGCGGCGGGAGAAGGAGCGCGAGAGGCGGCGCGCGGACCAGGCCGAGCAGGCGCTCTCCCGGTCCATCCGGCAGCTTCGCGGCCTCGGACAGGAGCCGGACGCCATCGCCGCGGCGTTGTCCCTCGACGTGGACGAAGTGCGGCGCGTGCTCGGTGCCTCGGATGACGGGAAGGGATCCGCGTGAGTTTCACGGCCGCGAGGATCAATCCAAGTCACAGCGCGATGGTCGCCACGTCGACCTCTGCTGCGGCACTACACTCGAAACCCCCGGGGCGCGGGTAGACGATTCGAGACATCTATATGCCGCCGGAACAGACCCCCGGACGGTCCAGGAGGGCTCATCATGACGAATAACGCTCCGACCGGGAACGGAACCAACGTCCGATGGGTAGAAGATACGCTCGACGAGTTACTCGACGAAGAGGGCGGAAATAGCGTCGACGAGCAAGCGTTCGAGAACGCCAAAAAAGCGGCCCGCGAGTTCGGGGCCGCCGTGAACAAACTCGAGAATCCCCGGAACCGGACCTCTCAGAAGATCGCCGACCTTGCGGGGACCGCTTTCGAACATGGAGCCCTATTCGGGGCAGTAGTGGTGAACCACGAGATGAGGAAGGAGCTACTGAGACACCGGGAGTACCTCGGCGATCAAGAATGCGCAAAGCGACTCGAAACGTTCCACGGCCGGCACATGGAAACGCTGGCGGAAGAATTCGAGAACCAACTGAAAGTGGACCGCGTCGGAAAACTCGTCAGAGGAACACTCGCCAAGGCCAAGAAGGCGATACGCCTCACACGGATGTGGGAATAGCGGACGGCTGTCAGCCGCGCCTCGGTGCGCATGGTGCCGTCGATGAAGACGACACGGCGGGGAACGGTCGCATCGGTCGCAGGAATCGGCCAACTTGAGCGGATGGTGGAGCCTTCAGGACCCCAGATCGGGCAGAAGTGCTTGAATCTCAGGCGGTTAGCGTCGCAAAGGAGGCGCTTGGCGCCCGCAGAATGTAGCCACTAATTGTATTGCAAAATGGCCGCTGTTGGTTTATCATGTGGGCATGCCAAGCAGATCTGGAGCCGTGCACGTGGCCACCACGACGCGCCACTATCGAAACAAGACCTACCGGACCCATCTGCTGCGACGCACCTTCCGCGAGGACGGCAAGGTCAAGCACGAGACCCTCGGCAACATCTCCCA
>JAAXHJ010000039.1:4300-14905 GCA_012270965.1 Candidatus Palauibacter poriticola | reverse complement strand
GGGACCGCGCCCGGGACCGCGCTTAAACGTATCCCTACGCTCGCCGGCTGCGGCGCGCAAGAGCCCCTGCGGGGACATGGTCCGCCGCACGGTCTATCGGGGCGGACAGGGGTTTCCCATGTTTTCTGCATGTGGCGGCGGTTTGTCCTCGCACACTTGGAGGTATCATGAAGACCCGCGCCCCACGGTCCGAACCGCCATCGATTCCCCAGACACACCAGTCTCGCGGTGGAGACTTGTTCAGACCATCCCTAAATTCGAGGGCCTCCGCCGCGAGCGAGAAGCGATCTCCGACGGAAGGAACCGCCGCGCCACTCCCGAACCGGCCCGGGAACACGGAAAACCGCCCCCCAACCCCGGACATTTCTATTGCGCTTTGACACGGAGGGGCGTCACGCGTCGCCCTCCACCGGCTGTCAGCCGAGCCGTTCGAGGTGGGCCGAACTTTCCGCCACGCCGTCTTTGAGGCCTGCCTCCCGGTACAGGTCCCGGGCCTCTCGCCACAATGCCCGCGCTTCGTCGCGCTCACCGAGGGTCTCGCGCAGGATTGCCATCGGTCGCACCGCGTTGGCGAAGTCGAGCACCGGGCGGGCAGGGTGCTCCCGGTAGATGCCCAACGCCTCGTCGTAACGGCGCTCGGCCTCCCGGGAGTCGGTCTTCCGGAGGACGTCGCCCAAGTGACGCAGGGTGTGGGCGAGCGCGAGCGGGTCATCCCCTCGGCGGCACAACGGAACCGCCTCCCGGTAGAGGCGAAGAGCGGCGTCGGATCGCCCACGGTCGCGTTCGACGTTCGCGCGGCCGTGCAGCGCGCGGGCGAGCGCAACCGGATCGTCGTGCTCCCGCGCCAGCGCGACCGCCGTCTTCATATGCCGCAGCGCCTCGGCGGGTCGGCCCTCGCGCCGCGCGGCCATCCCCCGCCGAACGTGCGACTCGACGGCCTCGCGGGGGCCATCCCCCGCGCCTACCACGGCCACCCGCGGCCTGTCACGGGGCGCCCACCTCCGCGCCTCCCCGGGGGACGGGCGACGAGGAGTGGCCGCTCAGGATGCGCCAACCTCCGGGTTCGTGCGCCCACAACATCGTCACGGCGCCCCCGTAGCTGAACTCGAACCCGCCCTCGCCCAGGATCGTGCTTTCGAAGAGAGACCGGACGAGCGCGAGACCCGGCGCCAGCGGCTCGACATCCGTGTTCGAGTATTCGGTCGTGACCCGCATCGCCGGTCCAAGGCCCTCGAGGGCCGCGCGCACGTCGGCCGCGGACTCGTAGCGCAGCTCGCCGCTTTCGTAGAAGCGAAACGCGGGGGACTTGGAGTAGAAGTCGGCGGCCGCCGCCGGGTTCGGCCCCGACGCGATCTCCCGAAACCTATCCATGGCCGTCGTCACGCCGTCGCGGATCGCCGCGGCACGCGCCTCCGACAACCGGGTGCCGTCCGATCCGCAACCCAAGCCCGACCACGCCGCGAAGCAAAGGCAGAACTTCTTCAGGTTCGTCATATCCCACGATTACGATTCGATTCGATACGTTGACGCTTACGCGTAAGCGGCCGAAGTTCGCAGCCCGTTTCAACTCCACGGTCAGCCCAGCGGTTGCCCCGACACCGGTGCCATGGGTCCGGGCAATCTACAAGTCGATCGTGAGGGCGGTCACCGGTACCGCCGGGCAACCGAATCCGGGCGGGAAGTTCCGCTTGCGGGGCATCGTTCGTCCGGTCCAGCTTGAACGCTCAAGCCCACCCCGTTCAGGAGCCAGACCATGAGGGTCTTCCGCCGTCTTCGTGCCACCCCGTCCGGTTTCGTCCTGCCGGCGCTGCTGCTGGCGATCCCAGCCTCCGCGCCAGCCCCGCTTGCCGCGCAGAACGCGTCCGACGAGGCGCCGGGATTGGACCTTCCGCCCGGGTACATCCTCCCGGATCAGACCGTGCGGGATCTTTTCGCGACCGATCCGAACTACGCCACGCTCGATCGCATGAGTCCGGACGGCGATCACTTCGTCGTGCCGCTCTCCACGGAGCTTTCGACGCTGGCCGAGGTGGGGGAGGAGACGCTGCGCCTCGGGATGCTGGAACTGCGGGCGCGCACGGACCGCCCGTGGCACCTCGACATCTACGGCCTGTACGGCTTCCGCTTCTACTCGTTGAGCGCGCGCGCCTACATTGACGTGGACCTGCCGGACGGGATCTACGTGAGCGATCTCATGTGGTCGCCGGACGGATCCCGGCTCGCCTTCCTCGCGCACTTGGAGGAGCGTACGGAAGTGCGGATCGCCGACACGAGCGACGGGAGCGTGACGCGGGCCGGCGACATTCACGTGATCAGCTCCATCGGGACCTCGTCGCGGGGCCAGGGATCGGCACCCTCGCGCATGCTGCAATGGACGCCTTCGGGTTCGATCCTCACGCTCGCGGAGCCGGCCGGTCGCGGAGACCCGCCGCCGCCTCCGGCGCTGCCGTCCGGGCCCACGATCCGTCACACGCGGGCGAGCGCGACGCCGACGCGCACGATGCCCTTCCTGCTTGAGGACGCGCACGGCGCGGACCTGTTCGAGCACTACACGCGCAGCCAGATCGTGGAGCTGGCGCCCGGCCGTCCCGCGCGGAGGATCGGGGAGCCGGGCATGTGGGAATCTCTGTCTCTGAGCCCCGACGGACGCCATGTGATCGCGACGCGTCTCGCCCGTCCCTTCTCATACATCGCGAGCTACACCGGCTTCCCGCGGGTGACCGAGGTGCTCGCAGTGGAAAGCGGCGACGTGCTCGCCACCCTCGAGGAACGCGATCTGCGGGAAGGCGCGCGCGGTGGTGGCCCCGGTGGCGGCGGGCCGGCGGGCAACGATCCGCGCGGCTGGGAGTGGCGTCCGGACGGGAGTGGAATCTCCTACCTGCGGCGCGCCGAGGCCGGGGACGACGGGGCCGGGGCAGGCGGGGCTGGGGCAGTTGGGGCCGCCGGCGACGGGGCAGGGGAGGGCGAGCGTCCCGACCGCATCATGCTGCTGCGCGCCCCGTTCGGGGAGGGCGATGCGGAGGTCGTGGCGACGAGCGACGACCGGATCTCGGGCGTCACCTACTCCGCGGATGGCCGCCACGCCTTCGCTGGCGTTGGGCGGGACGGCGATGCCGCGCTCGTGCACTACGCGCTGGGCGGGCGCGATCCGGAGGGGCACACCCTCGTCCCCTTCCACGATCCCGGCGACGCGCTCGAACTTCCGGGCGATCTCATCGCCGCCCGCACGGGGAACGGGATCGAGTACGCGTGGGTCTCTTCCGATGGGGGGAGCGCCTACCTGCGCGGCGACGGGTGGAGGGAGGACTTCCGGCCGCGGCCCTTCGTCGACCGCCTGTTGATCCCCGACGGGGCCAGGGAGCGGCTGTTCGAGGGGTCGCGCGACAGCTTCGACCGGCCGCTGGTGCCGCTCGACGCCGATCTCGAGCGCATGATCGTGAGCCGGGAGGGCCGGAACACGTTTCCGGACAGCTATCTGTGGACGCGGGACGGCGGGCTGGAGAATCTCACGCGGAACGTGGACCCGTTCCCGCAACTCACCGCCGCGCGCCGCATCGACTTCGAGTTCACACGCCGGGACGGGCTGGAGATTCAGGGGCGGGTGTCGCTCCCGGTCGATTACGTGGAAGGCACGCGGGTGCCCGCCATCTTCTGGACCTATCCCCGCGAGTACCGGAGCGAGGACGACTTCGACAACGCGACGATCCGCGCGCGCAACCGCAACGCGCACACGAATCTGACCTGGCTGCGCTGGTCGGACATCTGGCTCGCGCAGGGGTACGCGCTCGTCTATCCGGACATCCCGATCGTGGGCGAGAACTACAACGACTACTACATCTCGAACATGGTCGACGGGATGTACGCGGCGATGCGGGCGGTCGACGCGCTCGGCGTCATCGACATGGACCGGATCGGGCACGGGGGGCACAGCTACGGTGCCTTCGCGACCGCGAACTTCCTCGCCCACACGCCCTTCTTCAAGGCGGGGATCGCGGGGGACGGGGCCTACAACCGGTCGCTCACGCCGATGGGGTTCCAGGCCGAGCCGCGCGACATCTGGGAGGCGCCGCACGTCTACATGGAGATGTCCCCGTTCTTCAAGGCGGACCAGATCAACACGCCGCTCCTCCTGTACCACGGCGCGGACGACAACAACTCCGGCACCTACCCGATCCAGTCGAGGCGCATGATCCAGGCGCTCACGGGGCTGGGGAAGACGGCGGCGCTGTTCGAGTATCCGTTCGAGTCGCACACGCCGCGGGCGATCGAGAACAACTTGGACATGTGGGCGCGCTGGATCGGCTGGTTCGACCGCTACGTGAAGGGCGCCGGGAAGGAGGACGCGCGCGCGACGACGGACGCCGAGGGTGACCGGAATGGTGGCGCGCCGCGCGATGGCGGCGGGGCCGGGGAGTAGGGCCGCGCCGTGTGGGGAGCGGTTATCGGAGACATCGCGGGCTCAGCGTACGAGGGGCGCGGGAAGAAGACCAAGACGAAGGAGTTCGACTTCTTCAAGCCGCACTGCCGGTACACCGACGACACGGTCTGCACCGCCGCGGTGGCGGAGATCCTCCTCGATGACCTGCCGGCCGCGGCCACGCTGCAGCGCTGGTGCAGGGGCCACCGCGGGCGAGGCTACGCAGGCCGGTTTCGTCGCTGGATCCGCGATGCGAACCCCCGGCCGTACCGGAGCTTCGGGAACGGCGCGGCCATGCGGGTCTCGCCCGCCGCGTTCCTGAAGCGGGAGCGGCCGCTCGGGGACGCGCTCGCGGCGCCGGATCGGGTCACGGTCGGGAAATACTTCCTGCACATGGACGCGATGGAGAGGGGTGAGGGGCCGAAGGTCGTGCTCCCCGACGACCCCTGCTCCCGCCGAACGGTTCGGTGAAACCGGTCCCGGCCGCCGTGTCGGGTCTGCTTGCGGGCTTTGTCGTGGGGGGTGTCGCGGGGATCGCCCTCGGCGGAGCGCGCGGGGTGGCCCCGGGGGCCGATGGCGAGGCCGCGGAGCTGCTGGCGAGCATGGCCGAGCGGCAGGACGAGCGGCTGGGGCGGCTCACGCAGGAGGCGGACCAATCGGCCCAGTTGCAGCGCGAACTCGCGCTCGCCCTCTTCTACCGCCTGCAGGAGTTCCGGCGCTTCGGACTCGAGGGGCAGATCGTGACGTGGATCGTGCCCGGTGGTTCCGGCGGCTCGAACGACCCGCTGGGCGGCTCGCTGGCGGGGGCCGCGCGCCTGCCCCAGTTGGCCGTGGACGCGGCGACGCGGGCGGAGTGGGGGGCCGTCTCGGAGCGTCTCTCTTCGATCGGGGCCGAGGTGGATCCCACGGTGTTCTCCGCGTTCGAGGATGTGCTGGAGTTCGTCGAGCGCCGCCCTTGGCCCGATGGCTCGGGGCTGGCGGCGGCGGCCGCGTCCGGTTGGGCGGATCCCGCCGCGGTCGAGACGTGGCTGTCCCTGAACCGGGCCCTGGTGGGCCGCGCGGATGCCATCCTCTCCGGCTTCTGAGCGTCTCTCCGCAACCGTAGTCGCCGTCTGTGGTTTGGCCGCGGTGGCCGGCTGCGGTCCGGTTGACTTCTCCGGCCCCGCGCAACCGGAGGAGTGGACGGAGATCCCCGGCGCCCGCTGGCGTCCCTTGGCGGTCGAGGGGCGTGAGGCCGGGTTCGCGGCCGTGCCCCCCTCGTGGTCGGGCGTCGACTTCGCCAACGCGCTCTCCGACGCGAGCTTCCTCGAGAACCAAATGCGGGGCAACGGCTCGGGTGTGGCGACGGGCGACGTGAACGGGGACGGGCGGCCCGACATCTACCTCGCCCGGCTCGAGGGACCCAACGCGCTCTACCTCAACCTCGGAGACTGGCGGTTCGTGGAAATGGCCGTCGCGAGCGGCGTGGCGGCCGAGGACCGGTTCTCGACCGGCGCGACCCTCGTCGATCTGGACGGCGACGGCGATCGCGATCTCATCCTCACCTCCATCGAGGGCCCAAAGTCTCTCTTCCTGAACGACGGGGCGGGCGGGTTCACAGAGGCGCCGGATGCCGGACTCCTGGACGGGCGCGGCGGAATGTCGAGCGCGCTGGCCGACATCGACGGGGACGGAGACCTCGACCTCTATATCACACGGTACAAGAGCCGCTCCGTCCTCGATCTCTTCGCCGGTGATGAGGTTGCCTTTCCGAACACGGTGCGGCGCGCGGGGCGCGGGTTCGAGGTCGTGGAGCGCTTCGCGGACCACTACGAACTCGCGTGGCGGGCCGACGGGGTGGTGCGGCTCGAGAAGGGGGAGGCGGACGAACTCTACCTGAACGAGTTTGGCGAGAACGGTGATCGCGAAGGCGGCGGCTTCCGGCACATCCCGTTCGCCGGCGCCGCCTTCTTGGACTCGGAGGGGAGGCCGCTCGAGAGCCCGTTGGCCGAGTGGGGGCTGGCCGCCCGGTTCGGGGATCTCGATGCCGACGGGGATCCGGACCTCTACGTCGCGAACGACCTGCACAGTCCCGACCGTCTGTGGATCAACCGGGGGGACGGCACCTTTCGCCTGCCGCCTCCCCACGCGCTGCCCACGACGAGCGCCTCCTCCATGGCGGTCGATTTTTCGGACGTCGACCGGGACGGGGACGTGGACGCCTTCGTGCTCGACATGCTGGCGCGCGACTCGCGCTCGAGGCGGACGCAGGACCCGGTGGCGCGCGTGGAGCACACCCCGCCGGGCGAGGCCGCGGTCGCGCAGCAGGTGAACCGGAACACGCTGCTCGCCAACCGCGGGGACGGCACGTGGGCGGAGGTCGGGCGCCAGGCGCGGGTCGAGGCATCGGGGTGGTCGTGGGCGGCGCTCTTTCTCGACGTGGACCTGGATGGGTTCGAGGACCTCCTCATCCCGAACGGTCACATCCGGGATCTGATGGACGCCGACACCCAGATCTCCATCCGGGATGCGGGTCTCTCCGGCGAGCGCGAGTCCACCCTCCTCTATCGTCCTCTGCCGCTTCCCAATGTAGCGTTCCGGAACCTCGGCGGGGCCGGCTTCGAGGAGGTGGGGCGCGCGTGGGGCGTGGCGCCGGAGCCGGACGTGTCGCACGGGGCGGCGCTGGCCGACTTCGACGGGGACGGGGATCTGGACGCGGTCGTGAACCGGCTCGACCGCCCCGCGCTCCTGCTGCGCAACGACGCCGCGGCGCCGCGGCTGGCCGTCCGCCTTCGGGGGGAGGCGCCCAACACGGCCGGGATCGGGGCGACGGTGTGGCTGGAGGTTCCGGGGCTCCCGCGCCAGACGAAGGAGGTCGCGGCGGGGGGCGGGTATCTTTCGGGCTCGGAGGAACTGGTCTCGTTCGCGATGGGTGACGCGTCGGAAGGCGCGCTGGGCGTGGATTGGCGCGGCGGGGGCCGTTCGGTGCTGCGCGTCGACGGCGCGAACCGGCTGTACGAGGTGTTCGAGGCGGATGCGGCGGCGAGGGAGGCTGCAGAGGTGCGGCTGGACTCGGCGGCCGCGGGCCCGGACGCGGCGGCGAGCACGGACTCGGCGGCGAGTACGGGGACGAGGGGTGCCGCGCCGGCTCCCGCGCCGGCCTCGGCTCCCTGGTTCGAACTCGACGAGAGCTTCGGACCGATCCACGACGAGCCGCCGTTCCCCGAGGTCGCGCGCCAGCCGCTCCTCCCGCTGCGGCTGTCCCGGATGGGACCGAGCGTGGCGTGGCACGATCTGGACGGCGACGGGGATCCCGATCTGCTCATGGGGTCGGGGGCCAACGCCGCGCCGGTACTGTTCCGCAACGACGGGGGGGCGCTGGTCCGGGTGACGCTGGCCGGGCCGCGGCCGCCCGTGGATCAGACTGCGGTGATCCCGCTCCCGGCGGTGGATACGGCGCGGGTG
Source organism: Candidatus Palauibacter poriticola (assembly GCA_012270965.1). Taxonomy (GTDB): domain Bacteria; phylum Gemmatimonadota; class Gemmatimonadetes; order Palauibacterales; family Palauibacteraceae; genus Palauibacter; species Palauibacter poriticola. The sequence goes on along the minus strand of JAAXHJ010000039.1, from coordinate 7,044 downwards.
CTGCTCGGGCTGTCGAGCTACGAGGCGCCGTCGGCGGAAGTCGCGCAGGTGCCGGCCGCCGTGTCGGCGGCGTGGCCCGCGAGCGTCATGGCGGGTGTGGCGGTGACGCCGGTCAACCGCGGCGTGGCACCGGGGACGGTGGCTGCGGCGGGCCCGCTGGCCGTCGCCGACTACGACCTCGACGGGCGGCTGGATCTCTTCGTAGGCGCTCGGGTCGTGCCCGGCGGATACCCGCTGTCCGGGCCCTCGCGGATCTTTCGCGGCCGTCCGGGGGGCGCCTTCGAGGAGGACCGCAGAGATCTCTCGGCGTTCGAGCGTCTGGGCATGGTGACCGGCGCCGTCTTCACCGATGTCGACTCCGACGGAGACCCGGACCTCGCCGTCTCCATCGAGTGGGGTCCGGTGCGACTGCTGCGGAACGACCGGGGCCGGTTCTCGGATGTGACCTCGGGCGTCGGGCTCGCGGAGCACGTCGGCCGGTGGAATGGAGTGTCGGTGGGCGACTTCAACGGAGATGGGCTGCCGGATCTCGTCGCAGTCTCGTGGGGGGACAACACGGAATACCGTCCGACGTCCGAGGTTCCGCTGGAACTCTTCTTCGGGGACGTGGACCTGAACGGCACCCTCGACTTGGTGGAGGCGCAGCGGGACGAACGTCTCGATGCCGCGGCACCGCTCGTCGCGCTGGGCCGCCTCGCCGAACACATCCCCCCGGTGGGCGAGCGCATGGCGACGCGCGCGCTCTACGCGGAGGCGGATGTGGGCGAGGCGCTGGGTACGTGGCCGGAGGGCCGCCTGCACGCGACCGAACTGAGGCACACGCTGTTTCTCAACCGGGGCGACCGCTTCGAGGCCGTCCCGCTCCCGCCGGAGGCGCAGCGGGCACCCTCGCTGGGACTCCTGGTCGCCGACGCGAACGGGGACGGCCGCGAGGATCTGTTCCTGTCCCAGAACTTCTACGCCACCGACGAGGACACGCCCCGATACGACGCGGGCCGCGGACTATGGCTGGAGGGGGATGGCCGCGGCGGGTTCCGCCCGGTGCCGGGGCGGGAGTCGGGTGTCGCCGCCTACGGGGACCAGCGCGGCGTCGCGGCGGCGGACATTGATCGCGACGGCCGTCTCGATTTCGTGCTGGGGATCAACGGCGGCGCGGCGCGCCTCTTCCGCGGGGCCGGAACCTCGCCGGGTCTACGCGTCCGCCTCGCGGGACCGGCGGGGAACCGCCACGGAATCGGGGCCGTCCTGCGCGTAGTGTACGCCGACGGCCTCGGCCCCGCGCGCGAAGTGAGGGCCGGGTCCGGGACCGGCTCCCACGACGACCCCGTGCAGATCCTCGGCCTTTCCGCCGACCCCGTAGCCGTCGAGGTCCGGTGGCCAGGCGGCACCGTTGACCGCGTCGAGGTTCCCCCCGGCGCGCGCGAAGTGACGGCTGGCCCGCCGTGAGACCGCCTCGGTTGCTCGTCGGCCACATGCCGCTCGCGGCCATCGACCCGACAGTGGTTGAGAAGCTGGACGCCATCGCCCGCGTCGCCGCAGGAGCCGTCTCGGTGGAGGACGATGGTCGAGACTGACCCCGAAGGCGTGGCGCTGGCGACCAAGAGCAAGTTACGAAGCGCGGCGCCCGGCGTTACGTTCGCGAACCGTTGCACTTGGTGGACCGGCGGTGGAGGCTCCGCTTCCGGCAGCGGGCGCGGTGGTCTGATCGGCGATGGAAGTTCCCCGCCAGCGCGATGTCCGACGGAACGTTGCGCGTACTAGCCGCGCTCGTCGCCATGCGCCAGCCCGACAGAGCACCTGAAGCCAGAATCCCGGCAGGAGATCATGTAAGTTCAACTGGGGCTGCACGATCTGCGTTTCCTGCCTTCGTACTGGATCTTGCTGGATCGTGCCCCGGTAGCGGGAAGAACGGTATCGATTAGGGGAATACCCGCAACGCCACTTCAGCCGTTACACCGTACTCGGAAAGCCCAAGAGCGGGGTGGTTCACATGGATCGACCCTCTGTGTCCCGACACCTGCGCGGCCCGACCGACAGCACCTTCGCTTCCGCTCATCCTCCCGCGCCCCCGCACGCCCAAAACCGTCTTGGGAGGTTCCCGGAGTGGGTCCGCGAGTCTCGTTCCCACCTCCGAGTGCCAAGGCCGTACCCGCACAGGCGTACCCGCACGGAGGTAGCCCAACAGGAGGTTCCGTCTTAGTATGACTGAACATCCTTAGGAATCCTGAAGCCCTGGAGCGGACGTTGGTAAGCCTCTTCCCTTGATTCTGCATGGAGACAACAGCACCGATGACCGATTCCAACCCAATCCGGGTTCAGTGCCGCGATTTGTCGATCGGATACCGCTGTGACCGGCCCGTCCTCAAGGGGCTAGCAGGCCGTGGATAAAGTCCGTTTCTGCGGTGTCTTTGTGAATGAGTTAAATTAGGAGTACACAAGGACCTCAGCGAGAGGTGACGGCGATGGCGATAGGCAGAATGCCCGGCGAGCGGCAGGAGGAGCTGTTCATCGCGGCCAGTGCGGTCGGGGCGCTGGGCAACCCGTTCCACGCGGCCTTGGACAAGCTCCTTCGCAAGAGCGGCTTTGACGAGTTCGCGGAGGAGACTTGCCGGGAGTTCTACGCGGCCCGGATGGGCCGGCCGGGCCTTCCTCCCGGCGTGTACTTCCGGATGTTGATGGTGGGATACCTGGAGGGGATCGGCTCCGAGCGGGGCATCGCGTGGCGTTGCGGGGACTCGATCTCG
>JAAXHJ010000039.1:0-4229 GCA_012270965.1 Candidatus Palauibacter poriticola | reverse complement strand
CGACGACGCCGGGGCGAACGCGGCGAGGCGGGCGATCGTGCGGCGCGACGACGGGACGGAGTACGACGCGTGGCTGGAGCGGCTGGCGAAAGCGTCGGGGATCGAGACGCCGACGCGGGAGGATCCGGCGAAGCTGGACCGCAGGAGAGCGAAGAAGGGGTCGAACAAGGACTGGGAGCATCCGCACGACCCGGATGCGCGGATCACGAGGATGAAGGACGGCGGGACCCGTCTGGGCCACAAGTTGGAGCAGGCGATCGACATGGAGAGCGGGGCGGTGGTCGGCACGACGGTCCAGACGATGGATGGCGGAGACACGGCGTCGCTGCCGAACACGCTGGACGAAGCGCAACGCCGGTTGGCGGAGTTGGGGGCGGAGCCCGGGGAAGTCGTCGCCGACAAGGGCTATCACTCGAACAAGACGATGGCGGAAATCGAGGGGCGCGGGCTGCGGAGCTACGTGAGCGAGCCCAACCGGGGCCGCCGGAACTGGAAGCGGAACCGGGACGCGCGGAAGCCGACCTACGCCAACCGCCGGCGGATCCGGGGCAACCGGGGGAAGCGACTGCTGCGCCGGAGGGGTGAGAAGCTGGAGCGAACCTTCGCCCATCTCCTCGTGAGCGGGGGAATGCGGCGCGTCCACGTTCGCGGGCTGGAGGAGATCCGAAAACGGATGCTGGTTCACACCGCCGCCTTCAACCTCGGGCTGCTGATGCGCAAGCGATTCGGCTTCGGCACCCCGCGTGGCCTGCAGGGTCTTGCAACAGCGGCTGCAGCTGTCGGCGACGCCTCGGTCTGCGGTCTTGCCGCCATCTTTGGCCAAATCACGCGCTTTCTCGGCCTCCTGGACCCGCAAGTCGGCTTCCTCCGCCCCTCTGGCGGCCTTTTGCACAACAATACCAAGATCACGCCGGCTTCGCCGCTTCTACAACCGGCTTCCCGGCAGACCACTTCTTCCACGGCACTGCTAGACGTCGATGTCGTGCCCGGCGACGTACTCGCGATCATCGGCCCCAACGGGTCCGGCAAGACGACCCTCATGCTCACGCTAATGGGGGTTCTGGAGCCTCTCGGCGGCGAGGTCTCGATCGCCGGGCTACCCCCTTCGGAATATCGGCGGCGGAACGGCTTTGGCTACCTCGCCGAAGACACCCAGATGCCCGACGGTTGGCGCCGCGACGGAATTCTCGCGCTAGCCGCGACCGCTGCCGGATCGGGTTCCGATGTCGTGAACGCCCTGCGCCTTGCAGGCGTCGACTACGCGACCAACCTCCGGGTCGGTACTCTCTCCAAGGGGGTGCGACGCCGTCTGGCGCTGGCCGTTGCACTAATGGGGTCGGCCAGACTGCTCATGCTCGACGAGCCAGAATCGGGGCTCGATCCGCGCCACGACACCATCTGCGGCGGCGCGTCCGAGCGCTTCGCGCCAGCATGACCATCTTGGTAGCCAGTCACGACCTCGGCGAACTCGCCTTGATGAGCGACAGTGTCCTTCTCGTCGACCAAGGACGCGGGAGGCTCGTTGAACCCCCCGATGGCGAGTTCACCCGCGACTTCCTGGAAAGGGAGTTCCTCGGGCTTGGGGTGGCGGCGTCATGACGATCGCCAGGGAGACGCTCAAGCACCTATTCCGCAGTAATTGGAAGCTCCCTGCGATCTTGTTTCTGAGTGGCCTCGCGCTGGTGATGCTGGCCCATTTGTTCGACGTGGCGGAAATCCGCGACCAACGGGACGCGGCCATCGCGGCGATAGGCGAGAGCACGGAACCGCCGTCATCCGAGCAAATCGCGGCGGTGAGCCGCGGGCGGGGAGTGCTGACCTTCTTCGGGGTGTTGGATACATTCTTCCTGATGGGTCCCGTCTTGGTCGGCTTGCTACTGCCAGGTGGTGTCGTGGCCAACGAGCGGCGGAGCGGTGCGATCATGCTCTGGGCACAGCACACGATGCCGCTGAGTCGCTTCTACATGCGTCGCTACTTGGGCACTCAGACCGCGAACCTAGCCGCGCAGGCATTGATCGGCATTCCCGTGGTCATCGCCCTAACCTTGCCGCCCGACGTGGTCTCGTTGACGGACCGATTCCCGGAGTTCTGCGTCCAAGGACTCCTGGGTTGCGCGATTAGCTTCGCCGTGACCTCCCTTGGTGTCCGGCGAGCAGCCTTTTGGGTGCTCGGCTACTACGTGGCGTCGAACTGGATTCATAGCGTGGTGCTGAGGGCTGGGCTGACGGACGCGTCGGGCCCATTGGCAACGATACTTGACGCGGGGCCGTTTTTCCTGTTTCCGGTACCTGCGGTCCGAGCCTTCGTTTCCGGCTTCGATCCGGGCGTTGCGTGTGATTGGCCTGCCGCCGCAATGGTCCTGTCTCACCTTGCCCTCTGGACGATAATCGCTTGGCTGGGGTTTTGTAGGCTTGGCCGGAGGCCGCTCGCGCTGTAGACTTCAGGTTCCCGTCCGGCATGGTTCCGGGAAGGATCACGTGGCCGGGCTGTCTTTGAGCGGTGGTATGCAGTCTGGAGGTGAATCCACATGAGCCTGATGCTGAGTGTTGCGGTCGCAACTCAATTGTGTACCGGCTGTGAGGTGTCGTTCGAGGTTTCGGATACGCTAGGGGCGTCGGACGATCCCGCAGGTGTCGGCATGATCGCGGATGTCCTCAGGACCGGGATCAAGGCTACCTCGTGAGTTCCGAGGCCTTGGGCGGCACAGTGATCATTTACGATGCGGCGGGGCGGTACGAACGGGAGTTGAATCGCCAAGGCGACGGCCCGGGAGAGTTCCGAGGACCTCCGAAGTTCGCGTTGGGTACTGGTGGAATCGTCCTTTATGAGAGATTCGCCCCCGAGCTGCACCTGTTCTCAGGCAACCTCGACTTCAGGCAGACCATCAGGTTGCCTGGGGCCGGCGGATCGGTTCGGGCGGATCCAGCAACAGGCGGCTGGCTGGCAACCTACGCCTTCGGTGGCGCTGGCGGCGATGCGGGCGTCCTCCTTCTCGACCAAAGCGGAGATGTCGTCCGCACGATGAAGCCCAGTGCGGGGTCCTCCAGCCTGAGTGGCCCGACGGGCGACGTAATCCGTGACGCCGATGGCACGATATGGATCGCATCGGTGATGGGGATGCTCGAAGCCTTGGACCAAGACCTTGGACTCCTCGGTTCCCTCCAACTCGAACTGCCCGGAATGGACACTTGGGACCCCAGCACGGGACCCGCTGCTCCGCCAGCCATGGTCACTGACATTCATCTTGCCCCTGACGGCTCGGGCGTTTGGGTGTTCGCGCTCGCCCCTGTAATCAGCCCGAATGAGCTTCGGACCCAGCAGTCCGCGCCCCCGGCTGTCGAGCAGGTGTTCGACAGCTTCGTATACTCGGTCACCTTGGACTCGGAAGGCCTCAGTCTTTTGGGAACGGATCGGTTCGACACTTTGGTGCGTCCGTTACGTGACGGGGACTTGGCCTTCGAGATGGTCGACACACCAGGGGGAGACCGACGGGTTCGCGTGGGGCGACTGCGCTTCACCGGCCCCGGTCGCTGAGGCGGTCGTCGGTTCCCTTGGCGGACGCCATTTGTCGTAACCAGGTGGCTGCGGTAGAATGGAAGGAAACCGTTCCCGTGGAGTGGGCCCGGGCGAGAAGTCCCGGCCCGCTCGCCGGGGTCCATCGAAGCACCTGTCAATCAAGGAGAGCATTTCCATGAGCAAGCTGTTTCTTGGGATCGCACTTGCGAGTACGGCCATCTGGTCCGTGCGCGAATCAAGTGCCGACCCCGTCCGGGACACCTGTAGCGGTCCCGGTTTTTTGGACAAAGGGGACGGCCTAAACATCAGGCCGCCTTCCGGCTGAGCTTCTCGCGGGCGCGAGCCGGAGTCATGTACCCGTGCCGCTGGAGCAGCCAGCCGTTGTTGTATCGCTCGATGAAGGCCCCGATCACCGCTCTGGCCTCCTCGAGCGTTTCGAAGTCGTGCGGATGGATGCACTCCTCCTTGAGCGTCCGGATGAAGCGCTCCGCGACGCCGTTGCACTCCGGCTCGCCCACGCAGGCGGGCGTCGAGCGGATCCCGAGCCACTTGATCTCGGCTTGGAACTGCCGTGCCCGGCACCGCGAACCCCAGTCGTGCCGCAGGCCGAGGCCCGGGGCGACCGCCTTGCCGAAGCCGCCCGTGTGGGCCCGCACGCCCTGGCGGACCGGCTCCGGCGCCGCCCAGCGGTCGCCCCTCTTCGCAACGTGCC
>JAAXHJ010000014.1 GCA_012270965.1 Candidatus Palauibacter poriticola | reverse complement strand
AGGGAGTGCAGCACGCCAACGAGAGCACCCACCTCGCGGCCCGCCCGGTCTTCCCGGAAAGGGACCGCGTAGAAGTGGCGGAACAGCTCGTAGGTGCCGTCGATGAGGTGGACGTTCACGGGCCGGGCGGATGTCGGTGTGTTCGGTGCATGAACGGGTCGGCTGCGCGGACCGGGCCTGCGATGAGCGGTATCCCCGCTCGGGACGGTCCTTCCGGTGGCCGCGTCCGCGGAGCGACCCGGAACCTTGCGATGCCGACGCCGGAACCATGCGGGCGGGATGGTTCGGCGCGCAACCTCGCGTCGGCGTCAAGACCGGGGCGGGAGGTCCATCGGGCGCAAGCCGGTTCCCGCATCGATGCGCGATCACGATTGACACGCGATTCCGGTCGCGGCCTTATTGACGAAGGGCTCCGATACCGCGGCGCCTTGGTGTGCGCGGCAATCCCCCTGTGTGGCGCAACCCTCGATCAATGGAGGAGGTTTCGACATGCACGCTCCCGCCCCCCGAACCATTCTCGCCGCGTCATGGCTGGCCATCGCCGGCCTGGCCCCGCCGCGGGATACGCACGCCCAGGTGCCGCCGCAGCGCACCACCGCCTTCGTCAACGCGAACGTGGTGCCGATGGACCGCGAGGACGTGCTCGCCGACTACACCGTGGTTGTCTCCAACGGCCGCATCGTGGACATGGGTCCGTCGGCATCGATCGATCCGCCGGCCGGCGCCCTGGTCATCGACGCCGGCGGCAAGTACCTCATGCCCGGCCTCGCCGAGATGCACGGACACATGCCCGGCGGCGACATCGAGGAAGCGGTGATGTTCCTCTACGTGGCCAACGGCGTCACCACCGTGCGCGGCATGCTGGGCCAGGACGGCCATCTGACTCTGCGCGCCAAGGCCAACGCCGGGGAGATCGTCGCGCCGACGCTCTACATGGCCGGCCCCAGCTTCAACGACGGGAGCGTCAACTCGACCGAGGAGGCGGAGGAGAAGGTGCGTCGCCAGAAGCGCGAGGGATGGGATCTGTTGAAGATCCATCCGGGACCCACGCTCGACGAATACAACGCCATGGCGGTCACCGCCCAGGAGGTGGGGATCCGCTTCGCCGGGCATGTGCCGGCCGACGTGGGGCTGGAGCATGCCATCCTCATGGGCCAGGAGACCTTCGACCACCTCGACGGCTACATCGAGTTCCTGGACGCGTTCGAGGGCGAGGTCGATGAGGACCGGCTCGAATACATCGTGCGAATGACCCGCGCCGCGGGCGCGTGGGTGGTGCCCACCATGGTCCTCTGGGAGGTCGGCATCATCGGGCGGGGCGACGCCAATGAGTTGGCGAGCTACCCGGAGATGCGCTACTGGCCCGGATTCCAGGTGGAGGGTTGGGAAGGCCGACAGCGGGCGGCGGCGGCCCGGACCAGCCCCGAGCGGGCGGCGCAGTGGGCGGCGAACCGTAATCGTGTACTGAAGGCGCTGTCGGATGGGGGCGCCGGCATTCTCCTGGGCACCGACTCGCCCCAGATCTTCAGCGTGCCGGGCTTCTCGATCCACCGCGAGATGAAGGCGATGGCCGACGCCGGGATGTCCGCCTGGGAGATTCTGCTCAGCGGGACCCGCAACGTGGGTGAGTACTTCCAGGGGAGAGACTCGTTCGGCACGGTGGCGGTCGGGCGGCGCGCGGATCTCCTGCTCCTGAACGCGAATCCGCTATCCGACGTGGCCAACGTGGCCGACCGCGCGGGCGTCATGTTCCGGGGCCGCTGGTTGCCCGAAGAGGAAATCCGGAGAAGGCTGGAGGAGATCGCGGATGAGATGGGGAACTGAATTGCGGCATCGGCGCCGGATGTTGCGCAGAGCCAGTACATTGTCGGGTCATCTGTCAACAATGACAAC
>JAAXHJ010000051.1 GCA_012270965.1 Candidatus Palauibacter poriticola | reverse complement strand
CTGGGACGTCCAGCACCGGGACATCCACAGATGTCGCTCCACAGCAGTCTGTTCCACGCCGTTATGTCGTGCGAAGCGTTCCTTATCGCTGTCTTTGCTGCGGCAACGTTGCTCGCGGTGCCTTCGTTGTCGGCGGCGGCAGAGACTCGACCGGAGGTGTCCTTGGGCGCTTACGAAATGGTCGCCGAGGATCCTACTAGCGTTTTCCCGGACGGTTCGGCGCTGGCTGGGCCATGTACGATGAAGGGGCGGCACTTCGCGGCCGCTCTTGCGGGATGTGCTGTCGGGATGTTCCCGATCCTCAAGGCGTACAAGGTGCCCAAGAAGGCTGCGCGGGCGCTCGGGACGGGAGAGAAGTGGGGGGCGGCCATCGACTCGTTTTTTTTGCGGGGATGCGTGGATGTTTGGGTGGGCTTGGGCAGAATGCGCCTACGAAAACGATATCCAAGATAACGGTGTTTTTCTGTCCGTGCGCGATCCGTGGCTGGGGGGCGGAGAAATATACGCCGACGGTGCCGCTTTGGACTTGGCGGATGCTCTTGATACGGAAGCGGACATGCTCATGGGCGGACGGAATCCGGGGGATCCATGGTGATCGTTGCCGTTGTGCTTGCCACCTTGGCGGGGATCGGAGCTGTAACCGGCATTTGGGTCCTGCTCGAAGCGTACAAGTCCGAACGGAGATAGCGTACGCTCACGCAGGCTTGCGAAGACTGTGAGGGGGAAGGACTCTTCCTGACGGTCCGGCTCGCGAATTTGAGTCCCTGCTCTCGACCCCCGTTCGAGCGGCGCGAGTGGTGCAGCGTGGCCGTGACGCTCCGCGAGCTTAGGGACGGGCTCTCTATCCGCCGTCTCGGGCCGCAGGTGGGGGCTCAGCGGGCGGTGGCGAGAGCGCGGTCCAGATCCTCCTTCAGGTCATCGACGTGCTCGAGGCCGACGGACATGCGGAGCAGGTTCTCCGGGGCCCGGGTCGTCGGGCCTTCGACGGATGCACGGTGTTCGATGAGGGAGTGCGTCCCCCCGAGACTCGTGGCCCGGGCGATGACTCTCACGTTGGCCGCGACCGCGAACGCCTCGTGCCGGCCGCCCATGACATCGAAGGCCAGCATGCCGCCGAAGCCCGACATCTGGCGTCCGGCGAGGACGTGGCCGGGATCGTCCTCCAGACCCGGATAATGGACCCGCTCGACGCGGGGGTGGGCGTCCAAGAAGCGTGCAAGTTCCATGGCGTTGGCGCAGTGCGCGGTCATGCGGGCGGCGAGGGACTCGAGTCCGCGCCTCGTCAGCCAGGCGTCAAAGGGCGATGGTACGAGGCCGCCGTCCTTCTGGATGCTCCGCAGCGCCTCAAGGGTCTCGCCCGGCTCGCGCACGATCACCGCGCCGCCGGTCACGTCGCTGTGGCCGCCCAAGTACTTCGTCGTGGAGTGCATGACGATATCCACGCCGAGATCCAGCGGCCGCTGCAGGAGCGGCGTCGCCCACGTGTTGTCGCAACACGAGATCGCCCCGCCCTCACGCGCGATGCCGGCGAGCGCCTCGATATCGGAGATGCGGATGAGCGGGTTCGACGGCGTCTCCATCCACACGAGGCGGGTGTTCGGCCGCATGGCGGAGCGGACGGCACCAAGGTCGGTCATGTCGACGAAGCTCGCCTCGATGCCGCGCTCGGCGAATTGGTCCCGCAGGAGAACGCCGGTCCCGTAGTAGGCGTCGTCCGCCGCGACGACGTGACCCCCCGGCGAGAGCGAGAAGATGACGGAGAAGGTCGCCGCCATCCCCGAGGGGAACGCGACGGCTTCGGGCCCACCCTCCAGCGCGGCCAGCGCCGCCTCCAGCGCGCACCGATTCGGGTTTCCGCCGCGGGAATAGTCGAATCCCCCGGGGTACGATCCGTCCTCCCCGCGCTCGAAGGTCGTCGAGAGCGTGATCGGGAGCGCGATCGCCCGGCTCGTCCCGCCGGGATCCATGCCTGCCTTCACCGCCACCGTTTCGATTCGCATTACCGGCCTTTCCGGGAGCCTGGTGGCCCGTGGCAAGAGCCCCCCTGCGTTCGAGCGGCGCCGACGTGGGGTTTCGCCACGGACCGCTGGCTCAGCGCCGCCGGGCCCGAAGAGACCCGCCGACGAGGACGCCGGCGGGGCCGACGAAGAGCATGGCGATGGGATACCATGCCGGTCCGTACGGGTCACCGGACGCTGAGAGGCCGGCGAGCGAGGCGAGGCTGAAGAAGACCAGAATCGCCGCCAGGACGCCGGCATGGAGCCGGGGCGCGCGCGGAGCGGACAGGGCCGCGAGAAACCCGGCCAGAATGGTGACGGCGAGACGTACGCCCAGACTCGCGAGGATGAACGCGGTGCCCGGATCCGCCTCCGGTTCGACGCCGAAGAGCGACAGCAGCAGCCGACCGGTGAGGACCGAGCCCAACGTCAGCGCGACGAACCCCAGGATGACGGCTGCGACGCTGCGCAGGATCGAGGCATCGTTCATGCGCGACCACGTCTCGACCGCGTCATCGAGGTCTGGACGAAGGCCCTCGGGCGGCGATCCGGATCGGGTCATCCGTCTCTCTCCATGACCGGCAGGACGATGTGCGATGCCTGGTCTCCGGCGTGGTGAATCATGTTCTCCGCGATCTCCCATTCCGTCTCGTCGTAGTTGTTGCCGCCCGTGTTAAGGTTGCGGTCGAAGCGGGGGAAGTTGGAACTCGAGACCTCGATCCGCACGCGGTGGCCGGGCGCGAACCAGTGCGCCACGGAATGGAGATCCACCCGGATCGGATAGACCCGTCCCTCCTCCATCATCGCCGGTTCCTCGTATCCGTCTCTGTAGCGAGCCCTCATGATGCCCTCGACGATGTTGATGGACCGTCCGTCGGGATGGACGTCGAGGAACTTCACGGTGAAGTCGGTGTCCGGGGCGCTCGAACTTACGTAGAGCCGAGTCTCGAGCGGGCCCGCGATCTCGAGGCCGCCGCCGCCGACCGGATCGCCGGTGTACACGAGGACATCCTCGCGTTCCTCGATGTCCGACTGGTCGAACGCGCCCGGCTGGTCGTCGGGATTGCCGGTGCAGCAGACGGAGCCGCCGCGCGAGGGGACGGGGTCCGCCGGATCGTAGACGAATCGGTCCGGGGGTTCCTCGCCGGGGGCCTCGGCGGAGAGGACGCCGTCGCCGAGCCTCGTGTTCGCGTTTCCTCCGCTCCGAAGATAGAGGCGGGTCGTCTCGGCCCCGGGGGGCGGCCACGTGTCGGCGGACGCCCATTCGTTCCGGCCCATCACGTAGTAGTGGACGCGGGGGATGTCGGTGATTCCGTTGTCCACGCTCCTTAGCCAGTAGTCGAACCAGGCGAGATAGAGCGACCGGTACGGGAGGCGGGCGTCCCCGAAGTCGACTTCGCCGACCACCGTGCGTTCGGTGGCCCGCTCGGACATGCAGTGGCTGGTGGGAGAGAGGATGACGTACTGGTGCGCGCCGCCCCGCTCGCTCTCCGCGTTGTCCCGCATCATCCGCCACTGCTGGAGCGTCTCGTTCGCGCCGAGGTCGTACCACGAGTTCACGTGGAGCGCCGGCGTGTCGAACCGGTCCGCGTCGCTCAGGTATCCGAGTTCGTCCCACCATTCGTCGGCGAGCGGCGTGCTCATGACCTCTTCCCAGTCCGTGTCCCGGTCGGGCGGACCGTACTTCCGCATGAGGTCGATGGTGGGAAGCTCGCGGAGCGCGGCGAACCTCTCGACGGGGGGTGGCGGCTCTCCACCCGGCCGCTTCCGGCCGTTGCCGCGGAACCAGCCGAAACTCGCGGAGAGCCCGAAGGCGCCCCCCTCGAAGATGCCGAAGTAACCGTATCGCCCGCCGGCAGATCCGACCGACCCGCCGGCCGCCAGAGGGATGGCCGCAGCGTGCGCCGGGTGGCGCTGCGTCATGAGTTGCGTCTGGTTTTCTCCCAAGTAGGAGCAGCCGAACGTCCCGACCCTCCCGTTCGACCAAGGCTGGGTGGAGGCCCACTCGACGGCGTCGTAGCCGTCTTCCCGGTCCGCCGCGGAGAGGAGATAACGCCCTTCCGACGCATACTTGCCGCGCACGTCCTGGACGACGACGGCGTATCCGTGTCCCGCGAAGAACCGCGCCGGAGAGATTGCGCCGGCCCGATAGGATGCCTTGTCGTACGGCAGCCGGATCATGACGACGGGAAGGCGGTCACCCCGGTCGGCGGGCTCCGCCGGCAGGTAGAGGTCCGTCGCGAGGCGAACTCCGTCCCGCATCGGCACCATAAGGTCCGTCTCGACCCGCACCTCGAACTCCGCTTCCGGGGCCATGCCGGGATCGTCCGCATCCGGCGCGAATCGGTCGAGGGCGGCGGATCCTCCCGCTACGCTTCCGCCGTCGGCGCCGGGGGTCGGGGGCGCGTCTCCATCTCCGGAACACGCCGTGAGCGCGATCGCCAGTGCGAGGACGAGTGACGGCGGCCCGTGGCGACATTTGTCCATCGGTTTCCAATCCTCAAGATTCACATCTTCGTTCACGGCTTCTCTCACGTCTCCGAGAATGCTCTCGAAGATGACACGACGCCCGGCCGCGTAGCGAGCGACGATGAGTTTCGCCGAGACCCACATGGGCCGCGTTCGCGCCCGCGGGCGTCCGGGCGCGCCCGCCTGACGGACGATATACGACCATGGCATCGGACCTCCACGAGCGCATCTGCAACGTCGTCGCCCGGATTCCCGCCGGCCGCGTCGCCACCTACGGGCAGGTCGCCCAGCTCGCCGGACTCGGCGGCCAGGCCCGTCTCGTGGGTTACGCGCTCTATGCCTCCGACCGGCCGCTCCCCTGGCACCGCGTGATCAACGCGCGCGGTGAGATCAGCCCTCGCGGCGACTCGTACTCCGAGATGGTCCAGTACCGGTTACTGGCGAACGAGGGGGTGGAGTTCGACAAGAGGGGGCGCATCTCGCTCAAGCGCTTTCGTTGGAACGGGAAGATGCCGCCTCCCGCCGGCGGGCCTCCTCCTCTCGGCGGCGGATCTCCGTAGGCCCCTCGCTGGGGCGGGTCTCAGTAGGCCCTCGCTGGCGGGTCTCGGCAGGCGGCTCGCTGGCAGGTCTCGGCAGGCGGCTCGCTGGCGGGTCTGGGTGGGCCGCCGCACCTTGCACTCCGAAACTGCGGCCCGTTGCGGAAGCCTTGGCAGTCCGCGGGGTTCCTGCCCCGGGCTGCTGGCGGGCCTGCCGCCGCCACCCTGACCGGGAGCGCCTCATGCCTCGTGACTTCCGCACCCATCCAGCCCGTACGTTGGCCCGCGTCCTCCTCGCCACCTTGGCCGCCAGCGGCTTCGTTGCGCCGCTGCACGCGCAGGACACCGGCGTCGAGACCGCCCAAGGGAACGTTGAGGGCGTCCTTTCCGATGGGATCCGCTCCTACAAGGGGATCCCGTTCGCGGCTCCGCCCGTGGGGGACAGGCGCTGGAAGCCGCCCCAGCCGGTCGAAGCATGGGGACGGCGGACGCTGCGCGCGCACAGCTTCGGGCCGGAGTGCATGCAGACCCCCTACGGCGCGGGCTCGTTCTTCGGAGGTCCTCCCGCCCCGACGGCGGAGGACTGCCTGTATCTGAACGTCTGGACCGGGGCCGCCGACGCCTCCGAGCGGCGGCCGGTCATGGTCTGGATCCACGGAGGCGCGCTCACGCGGGGGTCCGGCTCCACCGGGGTCTACGACGGAACGGCACTGGCGGCGAAGGGTGCCGTCGTGGTCACGATCAACTATCGGCTCGGACCGTTCGGATACCTCGCACATCCGCTCCTCTCGGCCGAGTCCGAACACGGGTCGTCCGGCAACTACGGCGTCCTCGACCAAGTCGCCGCGCTCGAGTGGGTGCGCGACAACATCGCGGCGTTCGGCGGGGATCCGGACCGCGTCACGATCTTCGGCGAGTCGGCCGGCTCGTGGAGCGTGAACACGTTGATGGCGACGCCGCTGGCGGCGGGGCTCTTCCACCGCGCCATCGGACAGAGCGGGGGGCGATTCGGTCCCATGATGCGCCACTCGGAGGCGCCGGAGGACGGAAGTTCCGCCGAGGAGATCGGTGCGGCGCTCCTCGGGGCGCTCGGGGCGGAGACCATCGAGGACATGCGGAGGCTCTCCGCCGCAAGCGTGCTGGCGGGGCTCGACACGCCGGCCGGGCGCGGCTTCAGAACGGCGGAGAACGTGGACGGCTGGGTGCTGCCGACGGACGTGACGACGGCTTTTGCCCAGGGGACGCACAACAACGTGCCGGTGCTCGTGGGGTTCAACGCGGATGAGATGACCTCTCTCTCGTCCCCGAGATCCGTGCCGGAGACGCTCGACGGGTGGCGCGAGTGGGTGGCGGGCCGGGTCGGCGACGATGCGGAGAGCTTCGACGCCGCCTACCCGGTGGAGGAGGAGGGCGAGATCTTCAACGCCTTCATGCGAAGCCGCGGCGACGCGCTGTTCGGCATCCAGATGCGGACGTGGGCGCGGGCGTCGGAAGCCGCCGGCGCCGATGCCTGGCTCTACTACTTCACGCACGAACCGCCCGGACCCGCGAAGGACTATCTCAAGTCGTACCACGCGGCCGAGATCGTGTACGCCTTCGGCAACGTCGGCCCCGGCGAGCGGGAGGACGCGGACCGTCGGCTGGCGGGCACGATGTCCTCCTACTGGGTCAACTTCGCCGCCAACGGCGACCCGAACGGTCCCGGACTGCCTCCGTGGCCGGCCTACACGCGCGACTCCGAGGCCCATCTCGTGCTGGGGCCGACGGTCGAGGCGGGAAGCGAACTTCGCACGGTCCAACTCGACTTCTGGGAACGACGCCTCAGGGCCGGGACGCCGTGACGCCGGCGCGAGCCGCGAGACGGCTGCGATGAGTAGGCCACTCAATCGGCGACTCGCCGAGATCCGCGCCGCGAAGGAGGCCGCGCGCCCCGCCTCCGCCACGGCCGTCATGGCCGCGGGAACGGAGGCGCTGCGGGGTTCCGGCATCCTCGACCGGATCCCCGGAGTGGGCGACCGGGCGCCGCTCTTCGCGCGGCCGAGCGTGGCCGGCCCCACGGTCCGGCTTGAGACGCTCCTCAAGCGGGGGGCCGTGGTGCTCAGCTTCTTTCGGGGCCGCTGGTGACCCTATTGCCGGGAAGAGCAGGTTGCTCTTCAGTCGATACTCCCCGAGATCACGGCGAAGGGAGCCCGTCTCGTCACGCTGTCCCCGCAGCTTCCCGAGTTCGCCCGCGGCTGGATCGAGGAGGACGGCATCGAGTTCGACGTCCTGCTCGACTTCGGACTGGGCGTGGCGCGCGACTACGGCCTCACTTTCGCCGTCGACGGCGACCTGCGAACCCTGTACCGCGACGGGCTCGGCATCGATCTCGCGCGCGTCAACGGCGACGAGTCGTGGGAACTCCCGCTGACATCCACCTTCGTCATCGACCGCACGGGAACCATCGTCTACGCCTCCGCCGACCCGGATTACACCGTGCGGGCGGAGCCGGCCGATGTCGTCGCCGCCATCCCGCCGGTCGACTCGTAGAGGATTCCCGGATTCGACGTGCTGGATCCCTGGGCTGAGATCTGAGGGCGGCTTGCCCGGCGCGCGGCGCGAGGTGCGGCTCCTGCATGGACTCCGGGGCCGGATGCGCGACGGGGTCCGCCTCTCCGCGGATGTCTATCTGCCCGCTTCCGGAGGCCCCTTCCCCACAATCCTGACCCGGACGCCCTACGAGAGCGGCCGTGACGTGTTCATCGAGAACGGCACCTGGTGGGCCGAGCGCGGGTACGCGTTCGTGGTTCAGGACTGTCGCGGGCGATTCGAGTCCGAGGGCGTATTCCACGCGTATCTCCCCGAGATCGAAGACGGTTGCGACACCCTGGAGTGGCTGGCGGGGCAGGCCTGGTGCGATGGGAAGATCGGGATGTGGGGGCGCAGTTACGGCGCCCTCGCGCAGTGGCTCAGCGCGCCGCTTGCGAGCCCCCACCTCACCTGCATGGCACCGCACGTGATCTGCGATGACCACTTCGCGGATTGTCACTACCTCGGCGGCGCCTTCCAGTTGCTCCTTTCGCTCGGCGCGGCCGTGCTCTGGGAGACGAACCTCGCGACCGTGACCGGCCCGCACGCCGCGCGCCTGTTTCAGAACGCGAAGTTCTGGGCCCATCTGCCCATCATCGAGATGGACGAGCGCGCGATCGGGCGGAAGATCCCGTATTGGCGGGAGTGGCTGGAGCACCCGACGCGGGACGAGTACTGGCGGCGCCTCAGGCTCGCGGATCGCTACGACCACATCACGGCGCCGGCGTTTCAACAGGGCGGGTGGTACGACGCCTATGCGGGGTCGGCGCTTCGCATGCACGAGGGGATGACGGCGGGAGCCGGAACCCCCCGCGCCCGCGCGCAGAACCGGACGCTCATCGGCCCCTGGTCGCACGAAATCCCGGAGACGAGGAAGGTCGGAGACCTCGACTTCGGACCGGACGCCTGGGGGGACGTGCGGGAGGAGGAGCGGCGCTGGTTCGACTGGCAGCTTCGCGGCATGGACGACGGGATCGGCGAGGATCCGCCGTTGCGCTGGTTCACGACGGGCGCCAACCGGTGGCGGGACGGCGCGGAATGGCCCCCGCCGGGGACGGAGGAGGTGCCCTGGCATCTGCACAGCCACGGGCGCGCGAACCGGGGCGACGAGGCCTGGCTCGATCCGGAGCCGCCGGGGGACGAGCCCCCCGACCGCTTCGAGTACGATCCGCGCGACCCGGCTCCGTCAATCGGGGGCAACCTCTCTTCAAGGCTGATCACGACCCACGCCGAGACGCCGATGCGGGGCGGCCCCGTCGAGCAGGCACCGATCGAGCGGCGACCCGACGTGCTCGTCTACACCTCGCGGGCCCTGGAGGACGATTTCGAGGTCACGGGGGCGATCGAGGTGGTCCTCTACGCCGAGTCGTCCGCGTGCGACACGGACTTCGTCGCGCGGGTGACGGATGTCGATCCGGCGGGAGGGTCATTCGTCCTCACGGAGGGGATCCTGCGCGCGCGGTATCGCGGCGGGTTGAGCCGGATCGAACTGCTCGAACCGAACGAGACGGCGGAATTTCGGATTCGGCTCTATCCGCTGAGCCATGTATTCCGGGCGGGCCATCGGATCCGGCTTCAGGTGACGAGCAGCTGCTTCCCCCGCTTCAGCCGCAACCTCAACACGGGGGAGGACGTGGGAACCGGCACGCGCATGCGCACGGCGCGAAACACGGTCCTGCACTCGGCGACCTACCCCTCGCACATTCGCCTCCCGGTCCGCGCTCCCTCGCCCAGCTCCCGGTCCGCGTTCCCTCCTCCGGTTGAACCGCCGTCACGGCAACCTGACGGCAGGAGCGCCGCCATCCCTTGAACGCCCTGGACTGGCTGATCGTCCTCGGACTGAACGGTGCGATCATCGCCTACGGCTTGCGCCGCGCGCACGGCACCTCCACGAGCGGCGAGTGGTTCCTGAGTTCGCGCACGCTGTCGTGGTGGGCCGTCGGCCTGTCCCTCTTCGCGACCAACATGGACAACTCGGAGTTCGTGTCGGCCACGGGGACGATCGCGAGCGAGGGCCTGCATTTCCTCTCCGCGCACACGTTCGGCGGACTCATCGGCGTGACCATCGCCACCTTCGTGATCGTCCCCGCCATCTACCGGGCCGGACTGTACACCAACTCCGAGTACCTCGAGCATCGCTTCGGTCCCGGGACGCGCGTCCTCGGGGCGCTTATCCAGATCCAGTACCGGACTTCCGTGCTGGGGCTGATGATTTGGGCCGTCCATCTGACCCTCGTCGGGGTCGGCGGACTGAGACCGGGGCTGTCCTGGGCACTGATCGTAGCGCTCGTCGTCCTGTCGGGAGCCTACACGGCCGCGGGCGGGCTGCGGGCGGTCGTCGCGACGGACGTGCTGCAGAGCGTGCTCGTGATGGCGGGAGGTCTCGCGGTGTGCGTCGCCGTCTGGCGGACGGTGGGCGGATGGGATGCGATGGTGGCCCAACTGGAGAGCTTGGGGACGGCGGCCGATGGGCTCGCTCCGGGACTGGCCGCAGCCGACTTGGTCCACGTCGGCGCCTTCCGGGGGCGGGACGGAACCACCTCGCCGGTCGTCATCTTCGTCGCGTGGATCCTCATCTCCTGCGGCTGGTGGACGGTGAGCCACACGTCCACGCAACGGATGATGGGCGCCCGCTCGCTGTGGGACATGAAGATGGCCGGAGTGCTCGGCGCGGGCGTCAGCCTCGTCGTCCTCGTGTTCACGGACATGCTCGGACTCTTCGGCCGGGCGCAGTTCCCGGACTTCGCCCGGCCCGACGAAATGTACCCCCACCTTATCTCCACCTATCTCGGGGTCGGTGCCAAAGGGCTCGTCGTGGCCGGGGTCGTGAGCGCCGCGGTGAGCACGTTCGATTCGATGGGCTCGTCGATGTCCGCCGTCTTCACGCGCGACATCTACGCGCGCTTCATCTCGCGGGACCGCGACGACGCCCACTACCTACGCGTGGGACGCATCGCGACGGTCGCGATCCTGGCTTTGGGCTTCGCCTACCTGCCCCTGATCCTGCGCGCGCCGACGATGCTTGCCGCCTTCCGCTCGGCCACGTCCGTCTTCGTCACACCGCTCCTCATCGTCTATCTGGTCGGCGTCGTGACGCGCACGAACCGCCGGGTGGGGATGACCGGTCTCGCCACGGGAGGGCTGTACGGCATCATCGGCTTCGCGGATCGCGAGGTGGTCGACCTCGCCTGGCTGCCCGACTGGCTCACCGGGCAATGGGAGGCGTTCTTGTGGGCGGTCGCGTTTACGGCCGCCGGCTGCGCCCTCGCGGCACTCCACCCCCGCTGGCGCAGGACCGGCGGCGGAGTAGCGGTGGCCGGTAGGGCGTCGGCGGCGGGCCATGCGTCGGTCGCCGGGAGTGCGTCGGTCGCCGGGAGTGCGTCGGTCGCCGGGAGTGCGTTGGTCGCCGGCCATGCGTCGCCCTCCGGCCATGCGTCGCCCCTCGGCATGGCGTCGCCCCTCGGCACCGACGGGTGGCTGGCGAAGAGCTCCGGCGAACTCGGTCCGATCCGACTCCACCCCTTCAAGGAACGCGTGCCATTGCTGGCCAGCCCGGCGCTCTACACGGGAGTTCTCGCGGTGATTTCGGCGTGGCTCGTCTTCGGCGTGTTCTGGTGACGCGGGCGTATCACACCGGGAGGCTTGAGAGCCCGGCCGTTTGTTGACCGGCGGCCCGCCACCCGGTATCCTCCGCCCCCACAACGCTCATCGAGACCGGTCGAGGGACAGGCCCGAAGACACCGGGGCAACCTGTGGAAGGTGGCTTTTCCACTGATGTGCCAACTCCTGCGACGGATGCGATCCGTCGGTAGATGAGTCGCCCGCCGCGTTTCGCTTGCGCGGTCGCTTTCTTTCCCAGGGCGTCGCTTCTCCGGAGTTCCGGTGAGTGTGAACCGAGACTCGGGGGAGGTGTTCCAGTGCGCGAAGTTCGCCGCGTTCACGTACTCAAATTCGGTTCATCCGTGCTGGCGCGTCCGGCCGCATACCGGTTGGCGGTCGAGGAGATCCGGGCCGAAATCGCCCGGGACGCGAAAGTCGTTGCGGTCGTGTCGGCCATGGGCGACACAACCGACGACCTGCTCGCCGCGGCGCGCGAAGTCGCACCGTCGCTCCCCGACCTTCTCATGGGATCTCTGCTGGCGACGGGCGAAGAAGCATCGGTCGCCCTGCTCCGCCTCGCGCTGGCGACGGCGGGCGTGGGTGCCGCGGGCATGTCGTTTTTGTGCCTGCCGGTTCGTACGCGGGGGCCGCTGGGAGCCGCCGATCCGGTGGGGGTGGACGCCCGGCGGATCGAGACGGCCCTTACGGTCCACGATGCGGTCGTCGTTCCCGGGTTCGTGGGCGTTGACGCGACGGGGGTCACGTCGCTGCTGGGGAGGGGAGGCTCCGACCTCACGGCGCTCTTCATGGGCCACGCCCTCTGCGCCGCGGAGGTTCGCCTCGTGAAGGATGTGGACGGCATCTTTCCGGCTGACCCGAAGCGGTTCCCGGACATCGCGCCGCTGCGCGCGGCAACGTGGAGCGAGGCCCGGCGGGCGGGCGGCGGCATCGTTCAGGACCGGGCGCTGCGTTTCGCCCAGCGCCACCGAATCCCGTTCCGCGTGGCGGCGCCCGGCGGGACGGGCACTTGGGTCGGCCGACACGATCCGACGCCCCGTCGCGGCGGCACCCGGAAGGGGGGTGCCCGATGCGCGTGACCCATCGGTCGGACGAACGCCTCCCGGTGGCCGTCCTCGGCGCGACCGGGATCGTCGGGCAGCGGCTCGTTCGGATGCTGGACGAACACCCCTCCCTTCGGCTCGCGTCCGTCGCGGCGTCCGGGAGGCGGGCGTGTGAGAAGTACGGGGAGGCGGTCCGTTGGAGCCTGCGCGGAGACCCTCCCGCGGAGGCGGCCGGACTGCCGCTTCGAGTCGCCACGGAACCGCCGGAGTGCCGGATCGTGCTCTCCGCGCTTCCGTCGCGCGTGGCGCGCGAACTCGAGCCGGCGCTCGCGGAGGCCGGACACATCGTGAGCACGAACGCCTCGGCTCACCGGATGAGAGCGGACGTGCCGCTCGTCGTGCCGGAGGTCAACCCGCAGGCGCTGGCCCTCACCGGCAGCCAGCCCTGGTCGGGAGGGGGAGGCCGCCTCGTCGCCAACCCGAACTGCGTGGTGGCGGGACTGGCGCTGGTTCTGGCTCCCCTGCGGGACGCTTTCGGGATCGAGGCCGCCACCGTCGTGACCCTCCAGGCGGTGACGGGCGCCGGTCTCGCCGGGGTCGGCTCCGTGCAGATCGAGGGCAACGCGATCCCCTGGATCCCCGGCGAGGAGGAGAAGATCGAACCGGAACTGAACAAGATCCTCGGCACGGAGATCGCGGTGGCGTCGAGCGTCAATCGAGTTCCGGTGCTCGACGGCCACACGGCCAACGTCTTCCTGAAGTTCGCCTCCCCGGCCAGTCCCCGGGACGCGGCCCGGGCGCTGGCGGATTTCCGGGCCCCGCCATTGCTGCCGCCCCTCCATTCGCTCCCGGAACGGCCGATCATCGTGCGGCGGGAGCCGGACCGTCCCCAGCCGCGCCTGGACATCGGCCAGGGCGGCGGGATGGCGGCCAGCGTGGGCAGGATCCGCGCCGCGCCTCCCCACGACCTGGCGATGACCGTGGTCGCCCACAACGGCGTCCGGGGCGCGGCCGGCGCCTGTCTGGCCAACGCCGAATTCTGTCTCGCCAGCCCACTCGGTCGAGACGATCATCGACAACGCCGTCGCCCCGGCCGCTCCTCAAACCCGTCGAGCGCGGGGTGCGACACTGGCGCACCGCCCAACCGGACCGCAGCCTTGGGCGACGTCGAAATGACGTTCCGGCAACCCGTGGCAAGTCGGACTCGCACGCTGGGAGACCCATGAATCAACGGGCAGCAGACCGCGACCATCTGGCGTATTGGCGCCGGAATCTCCGTTATGTGGGGGTTCTCCTCTCGATCTGGGCTTTGGCGTCCTACGGCGCCGGGATCGTGTTTGCCGACGCGCTCGACACGATCCGGATCCCGGGGACCGGCTTCCCGCTCGGATTCTGGTTCGCGCAGCAGGGGGCGATCTACGTCTTCGTCGTTCTCATCTTCGTCTACGTCTTCCTCATGAACCGCCTCGACCGGGAGTTCGACGTGGACGAGCGTGACGAGGGGGGCGCGGCATGACGGTCCTCCAGTGGACGGCGACGCTCGTCGGACTCTCGTTCGCGCTGTACATCGGGATCGCGATCTGGTCGCGGGCCCACTCGACGAGCGAGTTCTACGTGGCGGGCAAGGGGGTCCATCCCCTCGCCAACGGGATGGCGACGGCGGCGGACTGGATGTCGGCCGCCTCCTTCATCTCGATGGCCGGGATCGTTTCCTTCCTCGGATACGACGGCTCGGTCTACCTCATGGGATGGACGGGCGGGTACGTGCTCCTCGCGCTGCTCCTGGCCCCGTACCTGCGGAAGTTCGGGGCCTTCACCGTCCCCGACTTCGTGGGCGACCGCTACTACTCGCAGACGGCGCGGGTCGTGGCCGTCATCTGCGCGATCTTCGTCTCCTTCACCTACGTCGCGGGCCAGATGCGCGGCGTGGGGATCGTTTTCAGCCGCTTCCTCGAGATCGACATCACGCTCGGCGTCGCGATCGGGATGGGGATCGTGTTCTTCTACGCGGTGCTCGGGGGGATGAAGGGAATCACCTACACGCAGGTCGCCCAGTACTGTGTGCTGATCTTCGCCTACACGGTGCCGGCGATCTTCCTCTCGATGATGATCACCGGGATTCCAATCCCCCAGATCGGGTTCGGGGCGGCGGAGCGGGAGACGGGGACGTTTCTGCTCGACCGCCTGAACGGCCTGCACGAGGAGCTTGGGTTCGCGGCCTACACGGACGGGACGAAGTCGACGCTCGACGTGCTTGCGATCACGGCGGCGCTCATGGTGGGGACGGCGGGGCTGCCGCACGTCATCATCCGCTTCTACACGGTGCCGAGGGTCCGGGATGCGCGGCTCAGCGTGGGCTGGGCGCTCGTGTTCATCGCGCTGCTGTACACGGCGGCGCCGGCTGTGGCGGTGTTCGCGAGAACGAACCTGCTCAATACGGTGACGGACCAGCCGTACGCGGAGATGCCGGAGTGGTTCACGAAGTGGGAGACGACGGGGTTGATCTCGTACGAGGACCACAACGGGGATGGGCTCATCCAGTACGTGGGGGCGGACGCGGTGAACCAAGCGGGCACGCCGGTCCGGAACGAACTCACGATCGACCGCGACATCATGGTGCTGGCGAACCCGGAGATCGCGCGGCTGCCGAACTGGGTGGTCGGACTGGTGGCGGCGGGCGGGCTGGCGGCGGCGCTCTCCACGGCGGCCGGACTCCTGCTCGTGCTCTCGGCGGCGATCAGCCACGACCTGCTCAAGCGCAACTGGCGACCGGACATCAGCGAACAGGGAGAACTGATCGCGGCGCGGGTGAGCGCCGGGCTGGCCGTCCTCGTGGCGGGGTACCTGGGGATCAACCCGCCGGGCTTCGTGGCCGAAGTCGTCGCCTTCGCCTTCGGGCTCGCCGCGGCTTCGTTCTTCCCGGTCATCATCCTCGGCATCTTCTCGAAGCGGCTCAACCGCGAGGGGGCGATCTCCGGCATGCTGTGCGGGATTACGCTCACGGCCGCCTACATCGTCTACTTCAAGTTCGTCAACCCGGCCGCGAACTTGGCGGAGAACTGGTGGTTCGGGATCTCACCCGAGGGGATCGGGGCCATCGGGACGGCGGTGAACTTCGCGGTGGCGATCGTCGTGTCCCGCTACACCCCGCCACCTCCCCCGGAGGCGCAGAGGTTGGTGGAGCGGATCCGGCTGCCGCGCGGGGCGGGCGAGGCGCACGAGATCAGCGGCTGACCCGACGACGAGGGAGACGTGACTGAACGATTCGACCGCTTGGCGAAGCTCCTCAAGGAGCTCTTCCAGCTGGACAAGCCGGATCTCGACTTCGGGTTCTACCGGATCATGCACGCAAGGGAGGCGGAGGTCGCTCGCTTTCTGGAAGTCGAACTTCTCCCCCAGGTGAAACAGGCGTTCCGGCAGTATCGCTCGGCGGATCGGGCCAGGCTGGAGCGACAGTTGGCGGAGGCCGAGCGTGACGCGCGCAGGCTCGGCGTCGACCCGGACTCGGTGCCCAAGGTCCAGGAGCTTCGCAAGGCGATCGACGCGGGCACGGACGTGGACGCGCTCGAGGCCGACGTCTACGACCATCTCTACCGCTTCTTCCGTCGCTACTACAGCGAAGGCGACTTCATCAGCCGGCGCGTCTACAAGGACGGCGTGTACGCGATTCCGTACCAGGGTGAGGAGGTCAAGCTCCACTGGGCGAACGCCGACCAGTACTACATCAAGACGACCGAATACCTGAAGGACTACTCGTTCCGGCTCCGCCCGGAGGCCGAGAGCGATCCGATGAGGGTCCACTTCCGGCTTGCGGATGCCGCCGAGGGCGAGCACGGCAACATCAAGGCCGCGGACGAAAAGGCCCGGCGGTTCGTCTTGTTGGCCGAGGACTTCGTTGCGGAGGAGGAGGGGCCGAATGGGGTGCGCGAACTGGTGATCCGGTTCGAGTACCGGGCTGCGACGCTCGGCGACTGGCCAAAGGAGAAGCGGAACGGAAGGCAGAGGCCGCCACGGCAAAAGGACCTGAACGAAGCCGCGGCGACCGCAGTGCTGGATGCGACCCACCTCTCCTTGGCTCGCTGGATGAAGGAGCTTGCCGCCACCCACATCAAGGCGGACGGCGTCAAGGCCGACTACTCCCGTCTGCGCAGCCACCTGGACCGTTACACCGCCCGGAACACCTACGACTACTTCATCCACAAGGACCTGGGCGGATTCCTCCGGCGGGAGCTCGACTTCTACGTCAAGAACGAGGTCATGCGCCTGGACGACATCGAGCGGGAGAGCGCGCCCCGCGTGGAGGAATGGCTGTCCAAGATCAAGGTGATTCGCCGGGTCGCCCACAAGATCATCGACTTCCTGGCCCAGCTGGAAGGGTTCCAGAAGAAGCTGTGGCTCAAGAAGAAGTTCGTGGTGGAGACATCCTACTGCGTGGCGGTGGGGTCCATTCCCAAGGCGTTCCACGGCGAGAT
>JAAXHJ010000022.1 GCA_012270965.1 Candidatus Palauibacter poriticola | reverse complement strand
ATAGTCTGGGAGGAAGCACCATGCTCACACGCTCGCCGAGTTTCACGCCCCACCCTCTGACCCGCCTGATCGGGACCCTCGGTCTCTTCGTCCTCGCCGTGTGGTTCATCGGTCAGGTCGTCCTGCCGAGTCAGGCCGCCGCTCTCGTTGCGGACGAGAACCGGCCCGTTCAGATCGACCGAACCGACCAAACCCGGGTACACGCGCCACTCGCCACACCGCTCACCCCGGAGACCGAAGCGGAAGCGCCATCCGCGCCCGCGATGCTGGACGTCGCCGCGACGGCGCCTTGCGCAGAGGCCGGGGCGACGAGCCCGATGGGTGTTCTCTCGTGCCCCGACGAAGTCGAAGAGGCTCAGACGCGGGCCGCGGCGTGGGAATGTGGGCAGCACGGGCAAGTCGTCGATGAACTTGAGATCGACTGCTGGCACCTGGGTGGTGGGTACTGGAGTTACACGGCGACAGTGTCATGCAAGGTTCCAGGCACCAACCTTTGGTAGCCGCTACGGGCTTTTGTCTTGCGGTCTGCGCGGGGTCCGTGTCCGCGCAGACCGCTGAACTGTTCTTGGTCGAGGAGTTGCGGCTGGGTCGGATCGAAGGATCCGGACCCGACGTATTCGCCGACGTCCACGACCTTACGGTCGATCCCGATGGTCGGATCTACGTGGCAGATGTGGGGTGGAAGGAGGTGCGGCTTTTTGATCGGGACGGGCGATTCGTCAGACGACTCGCACCGGAGGGCGAGGGTCCCGGCGAACGGCGATACTTGAACATCGGGACCACGCGGGTCACGTGGGACGCGCACAGGGATCGGCTGTGGATCGATGACGGCCTTCAGCGGTTGGTGCTCGATTCCCTAGGAAGCGAGTATGCTCGAGAGGTACGGGCGCCGAGTTTCGTCCCGCCCAATACGGCCCCCATCGGAACGGTGATCGGAGTCGATCCGCAGGGTCGCCCGTACCAGTTCCTGTGGGGACCGTCCCCGAACCGGGATTCAACGTACCGCTACGTGGCGCGCGGTGAAGTCGATGCGGAGTACGGGATCGTACCGGACCCCATGCTGAGGATCGAGGCGGTCGCCGATCATGAGGAGGTGCCACGCACCAGCAATACCGACGGTGGTTCGGTGACGGTAACCGTCAGGCGTCCGGAGCCATCGAGGATCGTCGGCACGGTTTCCCCGGCCGGGGAGCTCTGGGTCGGAGACATCGACGAACGCCACCTGCGACAACTGTCGTTTTCGGGCGACACGCTCCGCACGATCCTGCCGGGCGACATGGCGGGGGAGCCCGTGTGGGTTGAACTGGATGTCTCGCCGGAGGGTTGGTTCTGGATCAGGCGGCGGCCCGACTCCGATGGAGGCGGCATCTGGGATCTGCTCGATAACTGCGGGGCGTACCGCGGGTTCGCATCGGTGCCGCACCGCGTGTCTCTGACCAAGGTCGGTTCGGGTGGCCGCATCCATGTCGTGGCGTCCGGGGCCTTCGACTTCGAATACATCATGCGCCTGCGGCTCGAAACGGACGTCGCGGAACAGGTCTGCCAACCCCGGACCGGTCCACGCGGGACGATCGATCCCCGGGCGGACGACCGCAGCTTCACGCGCTCACGCCCGCAGCCGCCCGCGGCAGACTTGCCAGCGCCCGGTCGAGGTCGGCCTCCAGATCCTCCGTCGCCTCCAGTCCGGTGGAGAAGCGGATGAGGGCGTCCCCGATGCCCGCCTTCGCCCGCTCCCCGGCGGACATGCCCGCGTGGACGACGGCGGCGGGCCGCACGACGAATGCTCCGGCCCTCCGAGGCTGGCCGGGACCAGCGGGATCTCCAGCGCGGAGATAAGGGCCTCGGCTGCGTGGCCCCCCCGATTCCATCGACGAGGGATGGCCTATAGGAGGTCGAGACGGCCCGGCCCGCGCGCATGGTCATTGGTTCTTCCCCAACGGAGAGTCCGTGCGCGACAGCCATCGCCATGGCCGTCAGCCTCTGCGGCTCAGCCGCCCTTACGATCCTCTTGCCCGATCCAATCCCCGGCGCGGACGAGGTCATCCTTTCGCGTGCTTGCATCAGGGCTATCAAAGCAGCGAAGTCCGTCTGCAAGAAGCTGCATTAGGGGTTGCGCTGTGGCACGCATGGTACGGAGTTTCGTCGCAAAGTTGGCTAGCTGTAGCTGCCGCGGAGTCCGTCACGCGAACGCGGCCGCAATGGCACCAGCGACCCTCAAGCGAAGGTTTACGGGCAGTGCCGCAGCAGCATGGGGCATGTGTGCCACCGGCTTGGGCCTATCGGAAGAGGCGGGGGCTATGCAGCAGGCACCGGTCGAGGCCCAATGGGCCGAGGAGTTTACCATCGGGCAACGTCCGGGAGACCGCATCTTCTCGCAGCTCGTGGCAATGGAGGTGGCGGCCGGCGGCGACCTCGTGGCGCTCGATGCGGGCGAACGGGCGGTGACCGTTTGGGACGCTGGCGGGAACGAGATCCATCGCTGGGGGAGGCAGGGAGAAGGGCCCGGCGAGTTCACGAATCCTGTGGGGATGGCGCTGGCGGGCCGTCGGGTGGCGGTCGCCGACGGCCTCTCCGTCGCTGTGTTCGACATCGGCGGCGACGCGCTGGAGACGTACGCGTTGCCGGGACCTCAGCTTGCCCTGCGGCCCGTCTTCGATGCGGAGGGCCGCGTCCTGGTCCTCGCCTTTGACGTCATCGAGGGGGAACTGCGGTTGCTGCGGCTCGCAGACGGCGAGGTGTTGTGGCGAGTCGCGGCGCAGAACCTTCTCGAACAGCGGTTGTTTCGCCCGCGGCCGGTTCTCGCCGCCCTATCCGCGGGGCGCGTCGTACTCGGCTTGCGGGCCGAGTACGCCCTCGACGTGGTCGACTCAAGTCCGGGGGATGTCCTAGGCACTCTCGGGCGGGACTTGGTCACGCGTCCGCTCACGGGTGCCTTCCTGCGGAAGGTTCGGGACTACCTTATGGATCCGGGTTCCGCGCCCAGTGGCTGGTCGTCGGTCCTGGGAGACAGGGGCCGACCGGGGCTCTCCCGGGAGGATGTCGACGCCATCGAATTCCCTGACCTCTTACCCTCCGTTGTGCACGTGTTCCGGGGTCCTCCCGGCGAAACGGTCTGGGTGCGGCGCGGGCTCGGCGTGGACGACGCGCTGGCGCCCTCCGTGGATCCTCCAGACGCATTGAACCCGATGTGGGATCTGTTCGATGCGGAAACCCATGAGTACAGGACGACCGTGTCGCTACCCGGGGGCTTCATCCCCTACGCCGGCGACGCCGCCCGCCTAGCTGGGATCCAGACGAGCCCCCTCGATGTGCAAACGGTGCGGGTTCTCCGCTTCAACCTCCCCTCCGCCGGCGACGTGATGTCGCCTCGGTGAGCGAAGAGACCGAGCCGAGCGATTCGATCCCCGGGCGGACGACCGCGGCTTCACGCGCTTACGCCCGCGGCAGACTTGCCAGCGCCCGGTCGAGGTCGGCGGCGAGGTCCTCCGTCGCCTCCAGTCCGGTGGAGAAACGGATGAGGGCGTCCCCGATACCCGCCTTTGCCCGCTCCTCGGCGGACATGCCCGCGTGGACGGCGGCCGCGGGCCGCACGACGAGCGACTCCGGGCCCCCGAGACTCGCCGCGACCATCGGGATCTCCAGCGCGGAGATGAAGGCCTCGGCCGCGTCGACCCCGCCCTCGAGTTCGAACGACATCATCCCGCCGAAGCCGTCGAACAGGCGCGCGGCTCGCTCGTGCTGGGCGTGGCTCGCCAGCCCCGGATAGTGCACGACGGACACGGCGGGATGCGCTTCGAGCCGCGTCGCAAGCCGCCCGGCCGACGCGTTCTGCGCGCGGACGCGCACGCTTAGCGTCTTCAGCCCCCGCTCGAGCAGGAACGCCGCGTGCGGGTCGAGGGAGCCTCCCAGGTGGTCCTGCATCACCTTCACGCGGCGCACGAGGTCCGCCGGGCCGGCCACGCTTCCGGCCACGATGTCGCTGTGGCCGTTCATGTACTTCGTGCAGCTTTCGAGGACGAGATCGAAGCCGATCTCCGCCGGCCTGAAGTTGATGGGGCTCGCGAAGGTGTTGTCGATCAGCGTCACGAGCCCGTGCTCGCGCGCGAACGCCACGACGGCCTCGAGATCCGCGATCTGCACGAGCGGATTCGTAAGCGTCTCCACGTACATGGCGCGCGTCGTCGGCCTCAGGTGCGCGGCCCAACCCGACGGATCCTGCGGATCGATCACGGCGTGCCCGATGCGGAAGCGCGGCAGGTCCTGCTGCAGGAAGCTCGCCGTGCCGCCGTACAGCGTGTCCTGCACAAGCACGTGGTCCCCCGACGAGAGCACCGTGAGCAGCGATCCTGAGATTGCCGCCATGCCGCTCGCGAGGACCAGGGCCGCCTCCGTCCCCTCCAGCGCCGCGATGCGCTCCCCCAGCACGCGGTGGTTCGGCGTCGTGCTGAGCCGGATGTACCCGATGTCGTGGTAGTCCTCGCCGCGAAGCTCGTAGTTCGCCGTCTGATAAATCGGCGTGACGACGGCCCCCTCGGGCCTCGGCTCCTGCTCGCCCGCGTGCACGGCGTCGGTGGACGCCGCCCTTCCCCTTCCCGCTGTTCCCGCCGTTCTCCTCATTCGTCCGTATCTCCCGGAGTTGTCCGAAGGCATGCCACGCCCGCCCCAAGGATGGACCGAAACGTCCCTCTCTCGGGCCGTGTTCTCTTCATGCGGCGGTATTGTATCGGAGGTCGCGCGCCGCGGCGACGCGCCCGGCTTTCGGGTTCTCGCGCGCCGCCGTAGGATGCCCGTCGCTGCTTGAGATTGTTCGCGCATCGCCCACCGGCGATGCCGTTCCCGAACCTGCTTTGGAGGTACGAATGAAGAAGATGTTCCGCGCCATCCCCTGCCTTGCCCTCGCCCTCGGCGTCGCCCTTGTTTTCGCCGAAGCCGCGGAGGCTCAGGACCGGCGCATGAGCCCGCGCGGAGAGGCCGCAACCCAGGTCGGAGGCTCGTTCAACGACGAGGGCGGCTACGAGGGCGGATCCTGGGTCGTCGTGACGTACGGCCGTCCCATCCTGCGCGGCCGCGATCTGTTCGGCTCGGGCGACGAGTACGGGCAGCAGTTCCTGCGCGGGGCGCCCTTGTGGCGCGTCGGCGCGGACCAGTCCACCCGTTTCATGACC
This sequence comes from Candidatus Palauibacter poriticola, assembly GCA_012270965.1. Lineage (GTDB taxonomy): Bacteria > Gemmatimonadota > Gemmatimonadetes > Palauibacterales > Palauibacteraceae > Palauibacter > Palauibacter poriticola. Next base: position 22,147 of record JAAXHJ010000022.1, on the reverse strand, counting down.
GAAGTGGACCTCATGTTCGGCGGGGAACGGTTGCCGGCCGGCGAATACAGCGTGTTCGCGGAACTCACCGAGGCCGCATGGACGCTGATCTTCTCGAACTGGGGCGCGAAGGGGAACTTCCGCGACGAGGACCCCGACGCGCTCTGGGGTGCCTACGGCTACACGCCCGACCGCGACGTGCTGCGCACGACCATGGGTGTGGACACGATCATGATGTCGGCCGACCAGCTCACGATCTCGTTCATGGACATGACGCAGGAGGGCGGCGTGTTCGCGATCTGGTGGGACGACCAAGTCGCGACCGTCCCCTTCCAGGTAGCCCGCTAACGGAGCTTGGCAGCCCGTGGCAAGACTCCGCGTCAGCGCCGCTCGAACGCAGCGGGGTGTTCCACGGGCTGCTATGCCGGGTGCAGCGAGATGTTTCCGATTCGCTTCAGCGGCAGGGCCGTGATGCGGTCGGCCAGCGGGTAGGATGCCGCTGTCGCGAATGAAGACCTTCGGCGATTTGACGAGCCGCTTGCCCAGATTCTCGAACCACGGCGGGAGCAGGCGGATCATGAACGCACCGGACAGCAGGTCGCGGTAGTTCCTTACGGCGGTCACGCTCGCGTCCATGGAGCGCCTTACCGCTGCTCGGATCGGTATGTCCAGCGGATACCGGTTGCGAGGCTCGGCTCAGACCTCGCGTCCGCCGGTCAGGAGGTCGTGGCGGCGTAGCGGCGGAACCACTCCAGCGTCGACAGCATCTTCCCGATGTGGTGGCTCGGGCGGCGGCGGATGCCGTGCGGCTCGCCGGGGAAGCGTACGAGCGACGTCTCCACGCCGAGCAGCTTGAGCGCCTTGAAGTACTGCTCGGACTCCGACATCGGCGTGCGCCAGTCCTCCTCGCCCGTCACGATCCGCGTCGGCGTCGTCACGTTCTCCACCACGCTCAGGAGGGAGCGCGATTCGTAGTGCGCGGCGTGGTCCCACGGGAAGCCCGGGAACCAGTAGTTGACGCCGTAGGCCGCCATGTCCGCCGTGAGCACGAAGCTGTACCAGTTGATGACGGGATACCACGACACGGCGGCGCGGAACCGGTTCGTCCGCCCCACGAGCCAAGCCGTGAGCACGCCGCCGCCGCTCCCGCCCACGACGTAGAGCTGCTCGGGATCCACGTAGCCGCGATCAATGACGGCGTCCACCCCCGAGACGAGGTCGTGGAAGTCGTCGCCCGGGTAGGCGTGGTGGATCAGGTTTCCGAACTCCTCGCCGTAACTCGTGCTCCCGCGCGGGTTCGTGTACAGCACGACGTAGCCCTGCGCCGCCATGAGCTGCTTCTCGAGGTCGAAGCGGGCGCCGTAGTTCGAGAACGGGCCGCCGTGGATCTCGAGGATGAGCGGATAGCGGCGCGACGGGTCGAAGCCGGGCGGTTTGATGATCCAGCCGTGGATCGGCCGGCCATCGTGGGACGACTCGTACCATATCTCCTCGACCTCGCCGATCTCCCGCTTGGCCATTAGGTCGTCGTTGATCCCCGTAAGCACGCGGACATCGCTTCCCGGGCGGCCCGTTGCGACCTCGGAGAGGACGGCCGGCGTCGTGTAGTTCATGGCGAAGCTGCCGTCGCCGGCCACGGAGTACGCCGCTCCGGCGTAGGCGCGCCCGATCCCGCCGACGTTGTCGGTCAGCACGCGGTGGCCGCTCCCGTCGCCGTCGAGGGCGAAGAGGGCGAGTTTCGTCATCCCCTCGTCGTCGTACAGGGCGTACAGGCCCGACCCGTCGGGGGTCCACGTGGCCCCGTAGACCTCGCGGTCGAGTCCGTCCGAGATCGAACGCGGATCGCTCCCGTCCCGGTTCATCACGTGGAGCCGCGTGAGCTGGTAGCCCTGGAAGCGGTCGTCCATGCCGAAGTAGGCGATATGGCGCCCGTCGGGAGAGACGATCGGTCCGTCGTCCGGGCCCCGGCGGTCCGTGAGCTGCGTCGCCGCGCCGTCGGCCACGGAGACCTCGAACACCTCCGTGTCCGCGACGAACACGCTCTCCGTGTCGCCGCCCCGGGGATCGCGCGACATAACGAGGCCCGCGCCATCGGGCGTCCACGAAAAGTGCGTGCCGCCGATCCCGTTGCCGGCCCAGTGGTTGTCGCCGCTCGTGATCTGGCGCGGCGTCCCCCCTTCCGCCGGGACGACGAAGACGTGCACGAACCCGTGCGGCAGATCGCCCAACTGGTCGAAGCGGTACACCAGCCGCTCGACGACCTGCGCGGGCTCGGCCCACTCCGCGCCCTCCGGCGGCGTTGGCATCCCCCCGATCATCGGAGCCGGCTTCGGCACCAGCTTGCCGAAGGCGATCCGCGTCCCGTCCGGCGACCATTCGAACGACCGGGGCGGCTCGGTCACGTTCGTGATGACCGAGGTCTCACCCGAATCCATCCAGCGTACGTGAATCTGCGCGTTCCCGCTGCGGTTCGAGATGAAGGCGAGCCGCGTGCCGTCGGGCGACCAGCGGGGCGAAGCGTCCGAGAAGTCCCCCGAGGTGAGCGGCCGGTGGCCCGACCCGTCCGACTCCACGATCCAGAGGTTGGAGAAGCGGCTGTCCGTCATGATGTCGGCACGCTGGCGGACGTAAACGACGCCGCGGCCATCGGGCGAGATCTGCGGGTCGCCCGCGATTTCGACCTCGAAGATGTCCTCCATGCGAAGCGGGCCGGACTCGGCCCCCGCCTGCCCCACCGCCTGCCCCACCGCCGGCACGGCGAGGCACGGGAGGGCAACGGCGGCAAGGAACGAACGGGAGATTCGGGCACTTCTGCGCGAGGCGGTCATCGGACGCTCTCCATGGGTGGGACGCGGGCTGCGACACCGCAGAATCATAGGCGGGAAGGGGTGGAGTGGAACAGACGTCACCCGATCACCGCGTGCGAACGAACACCGGCTCGCTTCAAACAGCTCTGACGTGAGTCGGTTACGGTCGGCGGCCGCAGTTCTCACGTCATGGTCCAAGGTGCGGATCGTCATACTCGCCATCGGCCGCCGTGATGGTGGGAGCAGAAGGGAGTGTCCGAGTGTCGCGTCAAAGCGAAGGCCACCCGGGTGGCGAGGCTGGCCGGTCAGCCGGGGCTCTCATGGACCGGCTGACCTGTCCGGCGGCCGTACGACCGCAGCCGATGCGACAATAAAGAAGGGGGCCCCGCCGTCGGCGGGGCCCCCTTCCTCTGCTGCACCTATCGTCAGACCGGAACGGCCGAGAGGGAGTCTAGTTGGATTCCGATCCGTCGGTGTTGACGATCGTGAGCGTCGCGCCACCGACCGTGTAAGTCGCCGTCGGCGTGACGCCGGGCTTCGACGTCTTTGACGAGCCGGTGACCATGCACTCCTCGTCGTCGTCGTCGAAGTTAGTGGACGTCGTCACCACAAGAGTGGCGCTGCCCGACTTCTGACCCGTGTCGATCCGCAGCCCTTCCTGCCCCGCCCAGCTGGCATTGGTGCAGCTGCCGGCGGTGGAGGCGTTCACGGTTACCGACAAGATTGCATCTGCCGTCCCACTACGCAGCGTGGCCGTGACGTTCACGGTCGTCTCACCGTCGTCCTCGTCCAGCGACGCCGGATCCAGCGACAGCAGCACGTCGGGATCCTGGTCCTTGATCATGATCTCAGTCGGCGTTACGTGGACACCTTTCTCCGCCAACGTCGCTTTCTTCCCATCCACGGTCACGTTGCTGGCAACGATTGAGATGGCCTCGCCAACTTCCTCGCTGTGGTCGTCATCGACCGGTGTAACAAAGATGGTGTCCATACCCGAGGGCTCGTTCGCCTTAATGGTGATTTCGTTGTCGCCATCCCCATCGGACCTGCTCGAATAGTCGGCGCTGCCGTCCGTCGTACCGTCTTGTACGTCGAACGTAATCACCCGGGCGACCTTACTCGGGTTGCCCGTCGCCGTGACGATCACCCTCGTCTCGGCGGCATCCTCGTCGATGGACGCGACGTCGACCGAAAGCCCAATGTCGTCGTCGACCGTCTCGACCTCGATCTCAGCCGTATCGCCGTCGTATCCGCCACCCTTCGCCGTGAGTTGGAGGGTCACCGTCTCCGAGTCGGCGTTCAGGTCGTGCGTGACACCCAGCCGGATATACTGGTCCGTATCGTAGTCGGCGGCGGTGAACGTGAGAGTGTCCGTCAACGGGTCGATGGTCACCGGTGCCCCCGAACTACTGACGGCAACCGTGACATCACCACTCGGTTCGGTGAGCAGCGACACCGCGACGCTGTCCGTCTGCGTGCTGTCGTCGTTATCGGCGACCGAGCCCTCTCTGGCCACCGCGGGCTTCTCGGGAACCAAGATCCCCGTCTCCAGGGTCACCGCGCCCCAATTCACCTCGAACTCGTGAAGTGCGTGGTTCCCCGTGTTCCCGTCTCCGCTGTTGTTCGCCTCGACGGCAACATCCTCCACCTCCAGCCAGAAGCAGAACATCTCGGGTCCGGGTGCCCGAACAGTATTGGGACGAATGATCGTGAAGTCTTCGTCGAACGGGAACGAGTTCTTCCCGTTCTCGAGATCGCGCTTGTTCCGCGGGACCCTGTTCGTCGGAAGGTCCTCCGAAACTGAAGCGTTAGCGCACGCACCACCCCGGAGGCTGAGTTCCGCCCTCCGAATGACGTTGTCATCCATGATCATGCCGCCGACCTCGACGGTGACCGCTTCGGCGTTGGTCAGGCCGATGTCGGCCTGGCTCTTGTCGATCGTGAACGTCGGAGCATCCGTGTCAAGCGTGTACTCGAACGTATGGCTCGATTTGTTCATGGGACTGGCGTTGTCGAGAACCTCCACCGTCACCGAGTAGTCGCCGTCAGCGCCGCGGTCGGCGCTGACCGAGACAGTCCCGCTGGCCGTCAGGGAAGTGCCTTTAGTCTTGGCTTTCGACACGGCGGACCAAATCGCGTCGGCAGCAAGTCCGCTACCGTCTTCGCCGGTCGCGAGCTTGGGATCCTTGACGTCCAAGGTGAGCATCTGACCGCCCTTGAGAACGAGATCGTCCCGGGACGGCTTCGGGTCGGTCAGCTCGGGCTTCCCCTTGTCCACGCCGAACGTGCTTGCGGTGCGGATCGGGGAGCTCGGCAGGGACGCGACGTTCATGAAGGCGTCGTACACCTTCGTGACCTCGGCCACGTAGCGGTCCACCCCGGCGGCGTCGTTGAAGTCCTCCGTCTTGTCGTCCTCGGGCAGATTAGCGATCCCGCGGACGTCCGCCAGACCGTCGACCGGCTCGAAGGCGGTGCTCCTCTTGTCGTCGTCGTTGTCGCCGACCGACGCATCGCCGACCGCAAAGGTTGCCATCTCGCCGCCCACGCCGCCGTCGGCCAAGCCCTTGACGCCGAAGCTCCCCGACGAATAGAACGCGTCCCGGGCGTCATTCCCTCCGATGGTGATCCCGCCGTCGGCTCCCGTGAAGAACGTGGGCGCCTTGAAGTCGAAGTAGAGCGGACCGAGCTTCGCCTCGCCTCCACTCCTGAAGTTGTCCGTCACCAGCAGGCCACCTTCGTCGGTGATATCACCGTCGTTGATGATCCAGTGCTCATCCATGCCGGCCCGGTTCTCGACGTTCCCGTTCTTGGCCGGGTTCACGGTCCACGTGAACATGCCCGGCTCCGGCGAGAGAGCCAGCGCCGGCCGTTCGGAATCGAGCGCGACGGCGCCGGGTGCCGTCACCATGGTGCTGAGCTCAAGTCCGCCCACGGTCATGCCGTCGTACGCAACCGGGCACGCGTGGAACGAGTTCACGTTGCTTCCGTCCTCGCCAACCGGACCGCCGTAGAACGTGACGCCGTCGACGATCGTCGAGACGTTGCCCGGACTGTGCGCGAGCATCACATAGTTCGGGTTGTTGAGCGTGATCGTCTGCGTCGCCACCACGTTCCGGCGATCGCCATCGGTCGTCGTGATGTACGCCCCGAGCTCGTATTCGCCGTTGGCGTACATTGGAGGGAGATGCATCCCCATGCACTCGCCCATCACGGCGTCGGTGTCGAAGAAGCATTCGATCTCCGCCTGCGACGACGCCGCAAGGCCCGCCGCGGGGTCCGCGTCGGTCGAAGCGCCGCGGCAGGAGATCTCTTGGTCGCCCATTTGGCCGCTCAGCGTGAGCGTGATCGCCGCCACGGTCTCGTCGTTCGGCTGCACGTCCAGAAGCACCGTGACGTCACGGGAGAGGTCGGTGGGATCGGGCAGGATGTTGCGGTCCGTCACGTCGCGCAGACCGAAGATCGCGACCGTGGCCGCCTTCCCCGACGGGTCGCTCACCGTGACCGTGAAGCCCTGAGTCGCCGCGGCCTCGCCGTCGGACGCTGTGACGGTGACAACGGCGATACTCACATAAATAGTTGTTTAACAATGAGTTAATGGTTATTCGCTATCAGCAATTACCTCATTCGATCCCTCGTTCCAAGTGCGACGCCGGCGGGCCGGGAAGGCGGCCCGGTCGACTAATGGGATGGTGCCGCGGCTCGAACGGAGTCCGGAGGGGCTGCGGGCCGCGTCGACCTTGTCCCGCACCGCATGTGCCGTAGAACGTGGGGCCGTGGGCCGATCAGCGGCCGAAGCTGGGTGCTTTCCGGGCGCGCGCGAACCGGCGGACGATCTTGCGGAGATAGCGGCCTTTCGGCTTCGGTTTCCGGGCGGAAGGGGGATGCGCGTTACGCCATTCGTTCCCTCATTTTGGAACCCCTCCCCCCAAAAAAAGGGCCGCCCGTCGCCGGGCGGCCCTTTTTCGAACTCACCGTTCGCCTGGTGGCGGTCGGCGAATCACGCGACGCGGGTCACGTTCTCCGCGGCCGGGCCCTTCGTCCCGTCCGTGACGTCGAACTCGACGGCCTCGCCCTCCTTGAGAGTGCGAAAGCCCTCCGCCTGAATCGCCGTGTGGTGTACGAAGCAGTCCTTGCCGCCCTCCTCCGGGGTGATGAACCCGAAGCCCTTCTGGTCGTTGAACCACTTCACGGTACCTCTCGTCCGCATTTCCTACTCCTTCGTTCGTCATGTCGGAGTTCGGGAGACCCGTAGCTGCCGACCGCTGACCTGTTCGACGCGGTCTCCCCCGCGCCAGGGTCGTGGCACCCGCCACGCAGAAAACTAAAGAAAAAGGGGCGACCCGTTGTTGAGAGGCCCCCCCGATCCCGCGATCCTGCCTTCTCAGTTCGACCGTACCCGCCGTGGCGGGGCCGTCCGAACGCGCGGAATGATCGCCTGCCGGCCCTCAAACGTCAAGGGGTGCACCGACGTCGGCCTGCTAGGTCCCCACGACAGGGCTGCGCCGTTCGAGCAGAAGCACGTCGCGCCAACGTCCGTCGAGCCTCCCCAATCGCTCGCGCCGCCCCACGCGGCGGAAGCCGGCTCGCTCGTGGATGCGGAGACTTGCGACGTTCTCCGGGAAGATCCCCGCCTGCAGCGTCCAGAGCCCGGCCCGCTCGGAAGATTCGACGAGCGCGGCCAGCAGCCTGAGGCCGATGCCGCCCCCGCGCGCGGCCCCGCCGACGTAGACGCTCACCTCCGCCACGCCGCCGTACACGCAGCGTCCAGAGACCGGGGCCAGGGCCGCCCACCCCACGACGCGCCCCTCCCGCTCGGCCACCAGCCGACAGCTGTCAAGATGATTCGCATCCCACGACCCCCAATCGGGCACCTCCGTTTCGAAGGTCGCGTCCCCCGTCGCGATCCCCTCCTCGTAGATCCTTCGCACCGGACCCCAGTCCCCGGGACGGAGCGGGCGGATCTCGATCGCCACCGGTTCTGCCTGTCGATTCCCTTTCGTCATCTCCACCACGAAGATGTCCGGGCTCGTCAACCCGCTGTCATCGGGGTGATCCGGCCGCTGTCACGCGGGGTGACCCGGCCGCTCTCACGCGGGGTGACCCGGCCGCTCTCACGCGGGTGTTCCGGCCGCTGTAACGCGGGTGTTCCGGCCGCTGTCATCGGGGACCCGGCCGGACTCTCACGCGGGGCGACCTTCGCCACGGCGGGTTACTGCGCTTCGGAGAGAACCCGCTCGACGAGCGCCGCCGTTTCCGGTTCGAAGGGATGAAAGCGGCCGCCCCAGTACGCGCGAATCAGCCCGTCGGCGTCCACCAGCAGCGTGTGCGGCACCCCGGGGTAGAGGTCGAGCGCCTGCGTGAGTTCGGGACCATCGCCGAGAAAGTTCGGATAGGTGATGTCGAACTCCTCGAGGAATCCCTCGATGAGCGCCACGTCTCCCTCATCGATGGAGATTCCGACGACGTCGAAGGGGTCCGCCGCGTACTTGGCGTGCATCTCCTGCAGCTCGGGCATCTCGTCGCGGCAGGGGATGCACCAAGTGGCCCACAGGTTCAGGACGACAACCCGGCCGCGGAACTGCCCGAGGTCCGCCGGCCGGCCGTCCAGGTGCGTCACGTCCAGCGGCGCGAGGGGGCGGTACGCGGCGGGCGCGCTCGCGGCGGCGGACACTGCCGCTCCCGCAGACTCCGGGGCCCGCGCGGTATCCCCCGCCGATCCGTCGCGCTCGCCCCCGCGGCACCCGGCCGCGAAAGCCGCCAGGGCCAGCGCGCCCAGCACGGCGCGCCTCATCGGTTCAACTCCGGATTCTCCATCGCGTTGTTCATCTCCCGTTCAAAACCCAGGTTCGTCGGTGTGGGGAAGACGCCGGCCGGGCGAGCGTACGGCTGGTCCGTAATGACGACCTCCGGCTCCGTCGTGAGCAGCACATCTTCGGCGACCGCCTCGAAGGAGAGGTCGTCCACCCACAGCTCTCCGTCGCCCGTGATCATCGCCCCGATGAGGATCGTAACGCCTTCGGGTGGGATGTCCACCACGATGTCGCGCACCTCCCAATCCCGCGTGCCCTCGACGCGCCGGTCCTCGCTGTTGTCCAGAGCGAGCATGGCGTACTTCCCTTCGAGGATGCCGTCCACCCGCACCCAGAGCCCGCCGGAGTCGACGTCGTCGGCGCGCAGGTATCCGCGGAGGCGCATCCGCTTCCCTCGGTAGGCGACGGCATCGACGAACTGCACGCTGGCGGCCCACTGGCTGCGTCGCCGGTTCCCCCGCGCCTCGAGCCGCATGCTGGAAGACCCGGAACGGGCCACCTCGGAGTCGAGCCTGAGGCGATAGTCCGCCGCGTCCTGTCCTACGAGCACCCACGCGTCCGGCATCTGCGCGTCAAGTTCGCCGCCCGCCGCCGGAACCAGGACCCCGAGCGCGAGGATCGCTCCCGCGGCGGATCTCCGCATCATCGTGGAATGAGCCAGAAATCGGTCTGGCGGCCGTCGATGTACCATGTGCGCGCGCCGTCGAAGAAGGCGTCCTCCTCGAGCATGATGCGCACCGTCTGTCCGCCCCATTCCGGGACCGGGACGGCCGCGTTGAGTTCGATCGAGTGCGCCGTGTGCGCGAAGAGCGGGTAGTCGCCGCGCCCCGGCACTCCGCCCTGGTTGTCCCAGAGACCGATCGTGGGTCCGGCGCCATGGCCGTGGAAGCCGATCGGGTGCGTGTAGATCGTCGCGTCGATCCCCTCGGCCTTCGCCTGCTCGAGCGCGCCCGCGAGGATTTCGTTCCCCGAACGCCCCGCCGCGAAGTTCTCAGTGAGGACGTCCTGGAGCCGGTTCCCGACGGCGAGCGCGCGAACGAGGCCCGCCGGGGGGGCGTCCTCTCCCGGCTTGAGCACGTAGGCATGCTGTTGCGTGTCGGTGTTCAGGCGCAGGTACTTGATCCCGAAATCCACGTGCAGCAGATCGCCCGGGCGGATCACGTTCTCGTCCGGAGGCGCGGAGAAGTCCCCCTCCCCCTCCCTCGCGCCGCCCTCCTTCTCATGGCGCTGCACGGAGACGCTGGGCTGGAACCAGGTCGCGAGCTTGAGATCGAGGATCCGTTCGCGGTACCACCACACCACATCCTCGGTCGTCGTCACGCCTGGCTGAATCACCTTCGCGCTGAAGCCTTCGGCGATGATGCGGTGCGCGATCCGGACGATCTGGGGGTAGACCTCCATCTCCTCGGGCGTCCGCGTCTCGAGCCACCCGATGGCAAGCCGCTCCGCCGGGACGACGCGCTCGCGGTATTTCGCCGGAAGCGCGGCCATGAAGCCGTCGTACTCGGTGCCCGTGAGCCCGTCCGCGAGCGCGAAGGTCGAGGAACGGTTCACCCCGATACGTTGCGGGTCGCGCTCGGCGATGACATCGGCCACCCGCCCCCACTGGTCGGGCTCGGTGTCCGGATCCCACGCCCGCGGGAAGGGGCCGATGTCGTACCGGGCCACCGCGAGCCGCTCGAGCGGCTGACCCGGCCCCCGGTCGTGGAGGATGAGGACGGTGCGCCGCCGCGCCGCCATGTAGGTGGAGGGCAGCATCGTCTCGATGACCGGGTCCTCGTTGTATTCGCGGGCGGCGACGATCCACAGGTCGACCCCTTCGCGCCGCATGACCTCGGGCGCCACCGTCTCGAGCCGCCCTTCCAGCCAGCGGTCGATGACGGCGGCCCGCTCCCGCAGCGGGAGGATGACGGGCATCGCCCCCTCCGTCCGCTGGGCGTCCGCGAACCCGCCCGGGGGCACCGGCGCCGATTGCGCGCTCACGGGCGGCGTTCCCAACCCAACGGACAAGGTCACGGCCAGGGTTCCGGCCAGGGTCGCAGACATCGCCGTCATCGTCCGACACGGGCCTGGCAGGCCGCGCCTTAAACGTGCCGGCAACCTCAGGGGGCGTACGTGCGGTGTGAACATCGGGCCCTTCCCTCGCGATTCGGGTGGTCGGACATCGGATCCACAACTCCCGGTGCGCCATGGCGCACGATAGAATGTACCCGATCACCTCGTACCGGGAGAGGGGAGGAGATGGCGGAAACACATCAGGAAGTCTTGGGAGGCCTCACGCATCCTCGCCTTTCTCCTTGGGGAAGCCGTCCCGTACCGCTACTTCCGCAGTGGTATCGAGAAAACCTGTCCGACGTGCCCGCACCGGAGCCTCTCCGCAAGCTCAACCCGAACATCGAGACGCTGGGCCAACTCGATTCGTTCTGGGACGGCCAACTCGACGCTGTTGACGAGGTGGTACTAAGGTCGTTGGTGGAGGCCACCCGAGGCCGCTTTCCACCCGAGGACCTCACGGTGGTGTCGGAGACTCGGCGTTCCGAACTCGTGAGCTACCCGTTCAGAGTCCGGACGCTGAACACCCTCCTCCGCGTGGGCATCCAACGCGGGTACGGCCCCCTGTCGGTTGGCGACCTTCTCCTCCTTCCGAACTTCGGGATTTCGTCCCTCGTCGAACTCATGTGCCTAGCCGAATCCGCCCGGCGATGCCCAACCTGTGGGCGAATCGCAGAATGGTCGCTCCCCGATATCGCCCCCGAGCCGGCACCTACCGCCGCGGCTTGGGACGAGCCGTGGAACCATCGGAAGCGGGCGGCAGAGTTGCTCGCATCCCTGTTCGACGCGGCTAGCGAGTTTCATGGAGCGTCGACCGTGGAGGAGGCGCTGAAGCTCGACCTTCACCGTCTGGCCTCGCACTTGGAGATTCCATCCGACCTCGCCGAACTTCCGATTCAAGAGATCACGGGATGTATCAGGATCTCCGACACGTTGACGGATCGGCTGCGTTCGTTCCGGGACACGATGTCCCCGCGCGAAGACCGCCTCATTGCCCAGCGGCTGTTCCGGGAGCATCCGGTGACCCTCGAGAGTCTCGCACAGTCGTTTGGAGTATCTCGGGAGCGGATGCGCCAGATTCAGGAACGGTTGAAGCAAAAGCTCGACACCGAAGTGGGACGTGAACTGGACATCCTTGCCAACGTGGTACGCGACGAGCTGGGGGCCGTGAACACGCTCGAGGAGTTGGATCGCGCAGTCGCCGAGGTGTTGCCTAATCCCAATGTTGGGGTGTTCGGCGCCCCGGCGGACTCGTCCCTCGCGGCGGAGCTTGATCTTGCCCGCCGGATGCTGCGATCCCGGCTCGACTACGCTCAGTTGAACGCACTATGCCTCAACGAGGCTGCCCTCCGCTTGGTCGAGACCATGCGAGGCGCGGCGTCCGAAGTCACGGATGAGGCGGGCTTGATTGACGAAGAGGCGATGCGAGATCGTCTCCCGAGCCGCGAGTGGGATGGTGTGTTCCCGCGACTCATGACGGCGTGCGGATTCAAAGCAATCCAAGGTCATTGGGCCGTGCGATCTTCCATCAGCGCCCGAACCAAGGTCGCGCTCCTTCAGATCGGCCGACCTGCGCGCAAGGTCGAAATCGCCGCGGTTGCGGGACTCGACGCCGTACAGGTGGGCGGTGCGTTGGCGAGGCTCGACACGATCGGCCGGGCCGACAGCCGACGCTGGGGGTTGAAGGAGTGGTACGAGGAAGAGTACGAAGGGATCCCGACCATGATTATGCAACGCATTCGTCAAGACGGCGGCGCCACGAGTCTCAATCGTCTTCTCGAGGATCTCCCTCGGAAGTTCGGCGTAAGCGATAAAAGCGTATACTCGATGGTCCGAGCCCCGCGGTTCCAGATAGAGGATGGCCTCGTCAGCCTCGCCGACGAATCCGCGATTCGGTTGAGGCGTCTTCGAGACATCGTTCATGGGCGCACCACCAACGGCGATCCATACTGGACGTTTCGAGTCGAGGATCGATACCTGCGGGGCTACAGCCTTACGGGCTTGCCACCCGAGATTGCCTGCGCGCTTGGCGCCGCACCACCCGCTAGCTCGAGTACGGTTGCGGTGGTCTCTCCGACCATGTGCGGTCCGTTGTCAGTGAACTGGCGACTCACTTCGGTCTCGGGGGGAAGCCTCGGTCGCCTCTCGCGGCCGCTTGCCAAGTTGGGAGTTGGCGATGGCGACTACGTCCGTCTCATCATCAGGAGTTCCGACGCCGTAGAGTTGGTTCGCGACCATTCCGACGGCCGGCTGCAGGCAGAAGCAGCACCGGAGGATGCTTCATGAGGGACGTGGATTCGGATCTCGTGCCGGAACTCTACTCCCGGCGGGAACTGGACAAGGCCCGGCGGCGACACCGGATCGTCGGACGCATCGAGGGGATCGCGGCCGCCATCGTCGCGGGCACGATCTTCAACTTCCTGGGCTGGATTCCGACGGTCCTCGCGCTCGGCGTCGCCGGCTACCTCATCTACCGCTTCGTCCTGAAGCCCCGGAAGTCGTCCCGAGCGTTCGACGCGGCTGAGGAGGATCTGACGTAGGTCCGGCAGACGCGTCCGAGCACGCGGTTGCGGAGTCTTGAGATGCCGAGCGGAAAATCTTCGAGGGTGGGGCCGAAGGGGAGTAGCCCCGGATTCTCGATCTCCACGCGATCATCGAAGACCGCCACGCGGATGGGCGCGCCCCGCGACTCTGAAGCCGCTCGGAAGTCGACGGCTTCAGAGTCGAACGCGGGCACCGGGCGCCCATTACTCGGAAATCTACTCGGAAGTGATCTTCTCTGCGAAGCCTCCGAGGTTCTACCTCGTCCTTCGGATCAACCGGCCCTCAACCGACCGTCAACCGCTTCGGTCAGCGCCAGAGGGCGAGTACGATCGCCTGCACGGTGAGGGCGACGCCGTTGAAGCCCAAGCTCAGGAAGAAGATCCCGGGCTTGCGGTTCTCGTAGGCCACGCCCTGGTATCCGACGTTGAGGACGAACCCGATCGTGACCAACAGCCCGACATGGACCCCGATCATGGCGCCTGATCCGCCCATCACGGCGAGGAGCTGCGCCAGGACGTAGGCGGTGACGAGCGAGAGGACGAAACTCGCCCCGTGCGTCTTCACCGGGTTGAAGTCCTTCTGGATCTCCTCGGCGGTGGTCTCCATGAGCGAGAGCCATTGCTTGCCGAAGATCGGGCCGTACCACAGAAAGCCGATGACCAGCGGAACGATGCCGGCGACCAGGACGGCGAGCCAGTTGACGTCGTGCACGGTCTATCTCCTTTGAAGCGGAAGGTGGATCGCCGACGGGCGGGCGGCGGCGTGATGGATGGTGTTGTCCGCCGGGACCATGCGCGTGTGGCGCCCGAGCGGTTCGCCCGTGTTGGGGTTCACGTCGAAGCGGGGATAGTTGGAACTCGATATCTCGAGCCGGATTCGGTGGCCGGCCCGGAACAGGTTGGCTGTCGGGAAGAGCCGAATCTCCATCTCGTAGACCTCTCCGGGCGTCATCGACTTCTCGCGCTCCCGCGCATCCCGGTAGCGGGCGCGGAGAATCCCGTCCGTGACGTTGAGGTCGAATCCCTCGGGAACAGCGTCGTTCGGGGGATAGACGTCGACGAGCTTGGCGGTGAAGTCGGTGTCGGGGGCGCTCGACGAGGCCCACAAGGTGACGGTGATCGGGCCGATGACCTCCAGATCCTCCACGAGGGGCGGGGTCTCGAACACGAGCACGTCGGGCCGGTCGGCCGTGCGGCGGCCGTCGACCTCGGAGGCGAAGAAGCCGTTCTCGGAGCCGCCCTCCAGCGACCGGAAGGTGCGCTCGCGCTGGTCGTAGCCGCCCCGCTTCAGCGCGCCGGAAAAGGCTCCGCCGATCGTGGGTACCGGGCGCTCGGGATCGTACGTGTACGTCGTCGATCCCTCTTCCGGACCGGGTGGCTCTCGCGTAAGTCCGCCGTCCGCGCGCAGGTGGAAGGGCGTCGCCTCGGTGCCTTCGAGCGGCCAGGTCCGCGCGGTGCGCCACTCGCCGCCGTGGAGGAGGCGTCCGTTCTCGTCCCGGCGGCCGTCGCCGCCTCCCATGACGAAGATCGTGACCGGACCGGCGACCTCGCCCGCCAGCCGGCGGCCGTCCTCGAACAGGTCGTTCGCACTCTGTCCCCGGAGGTGCCGGTCGAACCAGCGCAGGTGAAACTCGCGCGAGAAGTCCTCGACCGCGGCCTTGGCCCCGAACTCGATGTCGCCCGCGTGGGAGCGGCTGTACCCGCCGTGCGTCCACGGACCCATGAGGAGCGTCATGGGCGACGACTTCCGCCGCGAGAGTTCGACGAAGCTCTGAATCGTGCCCGGGGCGTAGGAATCGTACCAGCCGCCCACGTGCAGCATCGGGATATCCGACGTCTGGTCGTAGTACTCGACCCAGTTCCGGCCGATGCCCCGGAAATAGTCGTCGTAGTCGCCGTGGTTCTGCATCGTGAGGTAGTAGTCCTCGAAGTTCGGCGCGACGGAGAGCGGGTTCTCTCCCTTTTGGAAGGGCGTGTCGGGGAACCACTCCGAAGGCGGCTCGTCGGCGAGCCGGAGGCGAACCTCGGAATCGTCCGCCACCGCCGCGAGCTGGAGGTGCGCCCAGCCGAGCTGCTGGCCGAGTTCGAGCGCGCCGTGGTTGCGGACCTTGTGCGTCCAGGCGTCGGAGAGTCCTCCCATGGTGAGCACGAGCGTCCTAAGCCCCGGCGGGTTCAGCTTGGCGGCGTCGGCCTGCGTGTGCGCTCCGTAGGAGGTACCCCACATGCCCACGGAGGGCTCCGCGTAGTCGAGCCCCGCGATCCACTCGATGGTGTCGTAGCCGTCGGGCGCGTCGAACTCATGGTACTTCCGGAAGGTGCCCTCGGAGGCGTAGAGCCCGCGGGTGTCCTGCAGCACGACGACGTAGCCGTGGGTCGTGAACCAGCGCGCCTGGTCCACGAGCCCGCGCGAGGTCTTGTCGTACGGGGTCCGGTGGAGGAGGACGGGGAATCGCTCGTCGATGGGCTCGTACTCGCGGGAGGGGCGGTAGACGTCGGTCGCGAGGCGGATGCCGTCGCGCATCTCCACCATGAGATCGGTCTCCACTTGGAGCGCATCGTACGGCCCGCGCCCCGCCACGTCCGCCGCCGCATCCGGGGCCGCCGCGTCCGCCGCCGCGTCGGAGCGGGTCGCATCGCCGCAGGCCGCGAGCCACAGCGCTCCCGGCAGGGCAAGCCCCCGGGGAACGCGGCGCCTCCCTCTCCTCGTGACGACTACAACCTTGGGAGCGGCGTTCGCGGGTCTCACGCGGGGACTCCGGCGGGGGCGTTCGCGGCTCTCACGAATGGACTCCGGCGGGTGCGTCCGCGGAGTTTGTCGAGCGGGCGTCCGCGGGGTCTGACGAGCGGGCGTCTTGGGGGACCGTCGAGAGGGCGTCCACGAGGTCGTTGATGTGCGCGAGTTCGTCCACGCGTTCGAGCCGGGCCAAGGCGCCGTCGATCCGCGCGTCGTCCATCACGAGGCGCGCGCAGTCGCGAAACTTTCCGTTCAGCTCCTCACGGGTGAGCGGTCGCTCCGGCCCGCCCGGATACGTGTCCGCCTCGGCGCGAAGCTCGGTCCCGTCGCGCAGCCGCACGTCGATCGCGCTCCGCATGCGGTCGTACCCGCGGGCGTCGATCTCCTCGTCGAATTGGACGGTCACGCGGCGCATCATGTCCGCCGCCTCGTCGGAGAGGACGAAGTCGTCGTGAAACTCGCGGATCCCGGCCCGCCGCCGCAGAACGATGCTCGAGAGGACGAAGGGGATGCAGAACTTCGCCTCGAGTTCGTTTCTGGGCACGGGATACCTGAGGGGGTTCAGGATGTTGTGTCCGGCGCGGAAGGTGATGTGCGCGATGTCGTCGGGCGCGAGGTCGTGCTCCGTGACGAGGTCGAGCATGGCGGCCATGCTGGGATGGCCGAGGCTCCCCGAGGGGAACGGCTTCACGGAGACGCCGGGGTCGAGCAGCGTGTAGGGGGAGCCCAGGGCGCCGACCAGCCGGTCGGGCTCGAACCCGCCGCCGAAGACGCGGAAGAAGCCCCACGGCGCCTCCAAGGCGTCGTGTCCGGCGGTGAAGCCGCGGGCGGCGAGGTCCACCGCCAGGACGCCGTTCTCCGCCGCCCGGCCCGCGTGGAGCGGCTTCGTCATCGTGCCGAACCCGAGCCGGATCCCCGCCGAGAGGCTGGCCGCGATCCCGAGCGCCATCGCGAGGCCGTCCGCGTGCAGCCCGGCGAGTTTCGCGGCCGTGGCGCAGGCGCCGAGCGTGCCGATCGTCGCCGTCGAGTGGAAGCCCTCCATGTAGTGCCGCGGGTTGATCGCCTCCGCGACCTTGCACTCCACCTCGAACCCGATGAGGAAGGCCTCCAGGAAATCGGCCCCCGTGGCCCCCTCACACTCCGCCACCGCGTATCCCGCCGCGAGAGGCGCGACCGTCGGGTGCGTGAGGAGTCCGAAGATGCGGTCGGGCGCGTTCGAGAGCTGCGTGTCGTCGAAGTCCATCGCGTGACCCGCCGTTCCGTTGGCGCGCGCCGCGAGCGAGGCGGGGGCGCGCGCGTCCGGCGGACCGAAGATCGTCGCCTGCGCATTCCCGCCCTGAACCGCGATCTGGTCCCGGACGATACGCGAACAGGCGTCCGTCGACCCGGCGAGGATCACGCCCGTCCCATCCGTGACGCAGCGCCGTCCCTCGGACAGCAGCCGCTCCGGAAAGTCGTCCATCGTCGTCTCGAGTATGAAGTCGATGACCGCGCGCGTCGCGCTCACTCGCGTTCCTCTTGCCTGGGTTCGTTGTCGTGCGCGTCGGATCCGACCTCGGGCGCCCGCGCCCTCCCGGACATCACGCGGCGGCGGATCGCCGGGGCCGCGAAGCTCACCGCCGCCAGCAGAAGCAGCACCAGACTGATCGGGCTCTCCAGGAAGATCGAGTGCGACCCCGAAGACAGGCTCAACGCCCGCCGATAGTTCGTCTCGATCATGGGGCCGAGGATGAGGCCGAGCACCGCCGGCGCCAGCGGGTAGCCGCCCCGCAGCATAGCGACGCCGACGAGTCCGAAGAAGAGGGCGGCCCACGCATCCGCCGCGTTGCCGCGCAGGGAGAAGGTGCCCACGAGCGAGATCGCGACGACCAGCGGCATCAGGATCGACGGCCGCAGCCGGACCACCCGCGTCCAGAGAGGGATCCCGAGGCGCCCCACGGCGAGCATGAGAAGCACCGCCACCACGAATCCCGCATACAGCGCGTAGACGAGTTCGGAGCGCTCGGTCATGAGCAGCGGGCCGGGTGCCACGCCCTGCACCGTCAGGCCCCCGAGGAGGACGGCGGCGCTGGCGGAACCGGGGATCCCGAGCGCGAGAAGCGGAATCATCGCGGCCCCCACGCAGGAGTTGTTCGCGGCCTCCGGCGCGGCGATCCCCGCCGGCACGCCCGTCCCGAACCGCTCCGGCGCCTTCGAGACCCGCCGTTCCTCGTTCCACGCCACGATGGAAGCGATCGTCGCCCCAGCCCCGGGGATGGCCCCGATCAAGCCCCCGATGGCGGATCCCCGCAGAATCGTGCGCCACAGGCCGAACAGCTCGCGAGCCTTCGGGAGGGCACCCGCGATGCCGCCCCGGGGGGATGCCGACCCGCGCCGCCCGCTCACCGCCTCCAGCGCCTCGGCGATCGCGAAGAAGCCGATGAGCATCGGAACGAGCCCCAGACCGTCCATGAGCGCGGTCGTGCCGAACGTGAGCCGCGGCGCCCCCGTGAGCACGTCGAGCCCGACGACGAAGAAGAGGAGTCCGAGGAGCGCGCTCACGATCCCCTTGAACGGGTCTCTCCCCACGAGGTTCGCGACGATGGAGAGCCCGAACACTCCGAGCCCGAAGTACTCCGCCGGTCCGAAGGCGATCGCCGCCCGCGAGAGCGGCCCCAGCGCCAAGACGAGGAGGACGGTGCCGAGGAGCCCGCCGCTCATGCTGGAGAAGAGGGAGATCCCGAGGGCGCGGCCCGCTTCGCCGCGCCGAGTCATGGCGTGGCCGTCAAAGGTGGTGGCGAGGGCGGGCGAACTCCCTGGCACGCCGATCGCGATCGCGGTGATCGAACCGCCGTACTCCGCCGCCATGTAGATCGAGACCATCATCAGGAGCGCCGGCGTCGGATCGAGTGCGAAGGTGACGGGGAGGACGAGCGCGAGCCCCACCGTCGAGCTCAGCCCCGGCATCGCCCCGGCGAACACACCGAGGAGGCTCCCGGCGAGGAGCGCCGCGAGGTTGCCTGGCTGGAGCGCCGTCAGCAGGCCATCGAGGAAGGCGGACACGGTCGGCGGATCAGAACCCGGCGGGGAGCGGCACGCCGAGCGCCACCATAAACACGAGATAGATGAAGGCGGCGAAGGCGATCGGTATCGAGATGAGCGCGAGAGGCGAGCGTTCGCCCGTCAGCCACATCAGCCCGGCGACGAGGAGCGGAGTCGACACGATGGTCCCGACCCGGGGCCAAGCGAGGAGAAAGGCGGCGATCCACGCCGCTCCCAGCCCCAAGCGGGCACCGCGGCCGGCTCCCGAGCCCGAGGCAGCGTTCCCGCGGGAACGTATCGCGTCGAAATCCGGCGACGGTTGCGCGACTCGAACCGCGAGCCAAGCGGCGCAGCCCATGAGCAGCAGGGCAAGCAGCCGGGGGAAGAAGGCCGGACCCGGCGCCCCCTCGGCCAGCGACCCCGGATAGGAGCGCGAGTCCAGCAGCACCCCCACCGCCACGACGGCGAGCAACCCGGCTTCGGCGAGCAGGCGCAAGTGGGCGGTCCCGCCCGCGGAGCCGCGGCTCCGTTCCCGCTCCACGCCTCCGGAACTACCCATCCAGGATTCCCAGCCTCCGCAGCATGTCTCGGCTCGTCGCCACCTCTTCGGCCATCCAGGCGCCGAACGCCTCCGCATCCGCCATCGTCGCGTATTCCAACGCGGCCCGCTCCATGTATTCGCGGAACCCCGGATCCTCGATCGCGGCCAACAGCCGCGCGCGCAGCTCCGCGCGCAGCTCCGGATCCAGCCCCGGCGGTCCCACGACCCCGCGCCAGTGGAGGGGAGTCAAGTTGTATCCCTGCTCCGCGTAGCTCGGCGCGTCCGGGAGCGACTCGATGGGAAGCGCCACTCCCAGCACCCGCATCGTCCCCGCCCTCAGGTGCTCGCGCACGATGTTATAGTTCGTGTGCGCCGCGTCCGTGTGCCCGCCGAGCGCGGCCACCACCGCGTCGGCCGACCCCTCGTACGCGATCCAGCGCACATCCGGGTCGCCCGCCGCAGCCCTCAGGCGGGCGAAGCCGAGGAAGTGGGCCGACGCCGCCCCGAACCCGGACACCGAGACCTCGCCGGGCCGGGCGTGCGCCGCCTCGAACAGGTCGCCGAGCGTGTGGAAGGGGCTGTCGTCCCGCACCGCGACCAGGAAGGGATCGATCTGGATGCGGAGGATGGGAGTGAAGTCCTCGGGAGAGAACGGAATCCGCCCCGTCGCCATGTTCACCGTGCCGCTCGCCGTGAAGACGCCGAGCACGTGCGGGTCGCCCTCCCGTCCCCGCAGGTACTGCATGCCCGCGGCGCCCGCCCCGCCCTGCCGGGTCGTGACGGTGACGCGCTGGCCACCAAATTGCGGCGGCGCGGCCTCGGCCAAGGCGCGCGCGAGAAGGTCCGTCGGTCCGCCCGGCGTCGCCCACGAGACGATCTCGATGGACCGGCTCGGAAACGCCGCCTCCTCCCCGGATGGCGAACAACCGGTCACGCCGACGGACACGGCGAGCCCAGCGGTGGCGATTCCGAGAGCGATCCTGCGTAGACACTCCGCCGCGAGGGCAACCGGCCGCTCCCCATGGGACAACGGAGTCCAGCCTCGGCTTTCCATGGCAGAGAATGTGAGACACATGACGACGGGCGGCCACCGAGCGATGTTGGAGCGCCCTGCGTTACGCGTCATGTTCTTTACATGAACCCTAACCTATTCGGCTTCCGAAGCAGGGCGCGCTTCTCTGAAGTACTCCGACTCGTGCGTGCGGGTGGGACAGTGACCATCACCTACCGAGGAGAGCCCGTCGCCGAGATCCGGCCGCTGAAGGGGGCGACGAGAACGTATCTTTCGATGAACGGCTCGCGGAACTCGAGCGGCGAGGTGTGATCTCGCCTCCCCCAGGCCGGCGCGAGCCCATCCGGCTTGGGCAGCCCGTTCCCGGCGCCTTGGCGAGGTTCCTGGCGGATCGCTGAGAAGCGATTCCGGGATTGGGAACGAAGACCACCCGAGGGACCGAGGGGTTGCCGAGCGTTCCAACGGCCCAGAGGTTGTTTGCCGTGAAACTCTCCAAGGTTTCAGGCTGCGGGGTGGCCGACCCGGCGGCCATGAACCGTCGGCTGTAAGGGATGTTGAAAAAACACCTCGATCGGATGAGAGAACCCAAATGGGTGTTGAAGTGAAAACCGAAGGACGCATCACGGTTGTCGAGCGATCGGAAGTCCGGATCAAGTTGGCACCGTCGGCGAACCCGCACGAACGGACGAACGAGCGGAGCGACCCCGTCGCCGTGCCGCTCCGACCCAGCAGTTCTAGCGTGATAGCGCCGGGACTCTCCCGGCACACCGACTTCCGATAGGAGCTTGCCCCGCAGGAAGCGCGGCGGGAACTCGCGAACAGGCGTGGTGGCGTACTGACCCGGTCGCCGCACCGTCGGCTTCCGCGGCGCGGGCTCCTAGGAGCCTGCGCCGCAGGAGCGCAGTGGATGTGACGGGAAGGTGAGATGTCTGGGTCGGGTTGGCAGATTCAACCGGCGGGAGGGCGGGGATCCGCGCCGCTGAAGGGCTCAGGGGGCCGCAGGGGCGCGAAATGGGGTCGCGGAGGGCTTCGGAAGCTCCGGGGCCCGCGTTTGGGGGGTGAACGATCGCCGCCTCACGCCGCCCGAAGGGTGTGCAGCCGCTTGATGTTGAGCGCCAGGCACACGAGGGTCCACTCGGCCCGGACCTTCTCGATGCCGCGGAAGCTGAATCGTCGAAAGCCCAGCACCTCCTTGATCCAGCCGACCGGCGCCTCGGCCCGCCACTTTCGCCGTGCGTATCGCCTTCGGCCATCTTCCGTCGCCAGCTTGCCGGCCATGCGCGCCCTTGCGGGATACTTCTTCGGATCGACCATGGCGGGCCCCTTGCCCTCCCGGGCCAGGGCCACGTACCCGTCCATGCCCCGCTTCTCCAGTTCCCCGAGGTCCCGCTCGTTGCCGTAACCCGCGTCCGCCAGCACCTGTTGCGGCGTCTCGCCACACACCGCCGCCGCCCGATCGACCATCGGGATCAACCGGCCCTGGTCGCTTGCGTTGTCCGTCACTTCGGCTCCCACCACCAGCTGGTTCTCCCCCTCCACCGCCGTCTGCGCGTTGTAGCACTGCTGGATCCCCTCCGAACTCGTCATCATGATCCGGCTCTCGGGGTCCGTGAAGTTGCTCCGCGCCTTCTCCTCCGGCTCGCCGTAC
>JAAXHJ010000096.1 GCA_012270965.1 Candidatus Palauibacter poriticola | reverse complement strand
TTTTTCGCGTCTCCGAGCCCCTTCGGGGGCCGGCGGACGCCCGAATCGGTGCCATTCGGCCCGACATCGGCCGATCCGCCGACCTGTTCAGACCTTCCCTAGGTGAAGCGGACTATCGGACGCGGAATGGCTGCAGGTATCCCGTCTCCGTGCCGCGCGCGACGTAGAGGCGAACCCAGCCGTCCCTGGCCCGCGCGTAGTAGTCGAACAGTTCGCCCGCATCCTCGGCGGAGCGCACCTCGTTGCGGTTGATGCTGAGGATCACGTCTCCCTCGCGCAGCCGCGTCCCCCGCGCTTCCTCGCCCACGGAGGCGATGAACGCGCCAACGTCGACCGCGAGGCCCCGTTCCTGGCGGATCTGGGGCGTGACCGTGATCAGGCGCAGACCCGCCAGCACCTCGATGCGTTCCGCCCGCCCCGTGGGCACCTCGTCGAGCCTCAGTCGGGTGCGGAGATCGCGTCCTCCGCGCCGGAAGGCCACGTCCACGACCGATCCCACGCCCGCGTCCACGAGTCCCACCTGCCAGTCGAGGTCGTGATTGATGATGCGCCCGTTGACGCTCACGATCTCGTCCCCCACTTCGAGGCCCGCCTCCGAAGCCGGCGTGCCGTCCAGGATCTCCACCACCAGCGGGCGGCCGAACACGGACTCCGGGTCGCGACGGTCCGTGAGGACTTGAAGTCCGGCCCACGGCCGCCGCACGCGTCCGAATTGTAGGAGTTCCGCGGCCACCACCAGCGCCCGGTCGATGGGAATCGCGAAGCCCAACCCCTCCGAGCCGCCGGAGCGCGAGAAGATCGAGCTGTTGACGCCGATCACTTCTCCGTCGGCGTTGGCCAGGGGTCCGCCCGAGTTGCCCGGGTTGATCGACGCGTCCGTCTGGATCATGTCGGCGTACAACACCTCCTGTCCGCTGGACGACTGAATGTCGCGTCCCACCCCGCTCACCACGCCCGAGGTCACCGTGGCCTCGGTGTTGCGGAGCGCGTAGCCCGAGGGGTTGCCGAGCGCGATCGCGGGTTCCCCGATGAAGAGACTCGAGGACGCTCCGAGCGGCGCGGCCGGTACCCGGTTGGGGGGGATGCGCACGACGGCGAGGTCGGTGAGTTCGTCGGAGCCGACGAGTTCCGCCTCGAAACGCTGGCCGCCCATGTCCACCACGTCGATCCGGTCCGCCCCGCTCACGACGTGCGCGTTGGTGATGATCGTCCCCACATCGTCGATGGCGAATCCCGATCCCAACCCCGA
Organism: Candidatus Palauibacter poriticola; assembly: GCA_012270965.1. Taxonomy (GTDB): domain Bacteria; phylum Gemmatimonadota; class Gemmatimonadetes; order Palauibacterales; family Palauibacteraceae; genus Palauibacter; species Palauibacter poriticola. The sequence continues at coordinate 12,715 of JAAXHJ010000096.1, read as the reverse complement.
CTCGATCCGCGAGCGGCCACGGCTGAAGAAGCGATCGAACATGTCTTGGGATTGGACGGTCCGTTCCGTACGCAGGCTCACGACGGATGGAAGCACGCGATCAACGGCCACGACGGTCGGCGTGCGGCGCGCGGCCGAGATCTCGCCCACCGACTGCGGGGCGGGCCGATTCGCGGGGTCCGCCAGGGAGGTGCGTGCGAAGGGGTTGTTCGCAGGCCGGCTCTCCTCCGGTTGCGGAGACCCGTTCCCCAGCGTGGTGACGAACGCCCCCACTCCGAGGCCGGCGAAGATCAGGACCGTGGCCGCAACGACCACGCGTGCGGCCGATACCATTATTCTCCTGACCCGGTTTCCGTCGTCCATGGACTCCGCCACCTCATGTCGGTCGTGAGACGCTCAGTCTTGTGCGGCACGCCGCCACGCGCGCGGGCGCCGCCGGCGCGGAGGTACTGGCGGCGCAATCGATCCGGGCACGCCGCCACGCGCGCGTGCCACACCATACGATAAGTGTACGCCAAACCATCCCCGAGGGTTCACGTTCGATGCCCGTCGGCCGGGAGCCACGGGATCTCGGGACCGGAGTTCCATTCGCCGCCGTATCGGACGCCCGTCAGGTAGAGTCCGCCGGGCGGGGCGGGGAAGACCGGTCTCGATGCGGCTTCTCCCGCCAGCAGTCGCTCAAAATCCTCGCACGGGCGGCGCCCCGCGGCGATTTCCGCGGAAGTCCCCACCAGGTAGCGCACCATGTGATGGAGGAAGCGATCGGCGACGACCTCGAAGGAGAGGAAGGGCGGATCGTTGAAGCACCAGACCGCGCTTGCGACCCGGCATCGCGTCCCCCGCTCCGGCTGCCCCGACCGGGCGAACCGCTCGAACGACCGTTCCCCGGGGATGGCCGCCGCCAGCCGGGCGAGCGCGTCGCGGTCGAGCGGTCGCTGCGGGATCCAGGCGCGGTCGCGCAGGAACGGCCGCCTCCGGCCGCCCTCCGCGATCACATATCGGTAACGGCGCCCCTCCGCTTCGAAGCGCGGCTGGAAATCGAGCACCGCGTGATTGACCTTCCGAGCGGCGACATCATCGGGAAGAGTGGCCCCGAGCGCCCGCGTGAGTTCCTCCGGACTCCAGGCGGGGGGCGCGTCGAACGCGATCTCCTGCGCCGTCGCGTGAACCCCCGCGTCCGTGCGGCCGGCGAGGTCGATGCGGACGCGCCGATCGAAGAGTCTCCCGAGCGCCTCCTCCACCTCGCGCTGGACGGTGCGCACCCCGGGCTGTAGTTGGGATCCGTGGAAGGAGGTTCCATCGTACTCGATTGTGGCCCGGAAGCGGGCCGGCGGGGCCGCGGCATCTGACATGCGCGAAGATTAACGACTTCCGGCCGACAGGGGGAAGCGAGGAGGAATCGAGGTGACGAACACGATCCGGCGCGTCCTCTCCGGTGAGACCTTGGAAGCCGCCACGGCCGAAGCCATGTTCGCCCGCTTCATGAGCGGCGAGGCCACGCAGGCCGAGATGGCCGCGCTCCTCACGGCGCTCCGCATGCGGGGCGAGACGGCGGCGGAGGTGGCGGGCGGCGTGCGGGCCCTCCGCAAGGCGATGATTCCGCTTGACCTCGACGAAGACCGCATCATCGATACCTGCGGAACGGGCGGCGGCAGCGTCACGACGTTCAACATCTCCACCGCGGCCGCCATCGTCGCCGCCGCCGGAGGCGTCCGCATCGCCAAGCACGGTAACCGGTCGTTCACCTCGAAGTGCGGCAGCGCCGACGTGCTCGAGACGCTGGGCGTGCCCATCCAGCTCGCCTTGGAGGATGAACGGCGGATGTTCGAGGAGACGGGCTTCGTGTTCATGTTCGCGCCCGACCACCACCCCGCCATGCGGCACGTGGGTCCCGTCCGCGCCGCGCTCGGCGTGACGACGATCATGAACCTCCTCGGCCCGCTCGCGAACCCGGCCGGCGTCCGTCGCCAGGTCGTGGGCGTCGCTCACCCCCGCCTCCAGCGCCTGGTGGCCGACGCGCTGCTCGAACTCGGACACGAGCGCGCGCTCGTCGTGCATGGGGAACCGGGCATGGACGAGTTGAGTCCGCTGGGCCCCACGCGCGTCATCCAGCTCGAGGCGGGCCACCTCACCGAGTTCGACGTCGCACCCGCCGACTTCGGCTGGTCGGCGTACGATCCCGGGGATCTGGCTGGCAGCGCACCCGCCGCGAACGCCACCCGGGTCGTGCGAGTGCTGTCCGGTCAGGAGGGGGGCGCGGCCCGCGCCGCCGTCGTCCTCAACGCCGCGGCCTCCTTCTGGGTGTCCGGCGTCGCCGACACGTTGCCCGAGGGCGTTGCGGCGGCCGAAAAATCCATCGACTCCGGAGCCGCGCGCACTCGCCTTAAGCAGCTGCGAACCTTTCGTTGATAGGTGGTTGAGGCCGCGCGCCATCCTTTTCGATGTGAACGAGGACGCCGCCTTCAAGAGATTCTTCTCCGCGCCGGAACTAGTGGAAGTGGTGGCGCGGAGCGCCGTCCCGCGGTGGGGGGAGCGCGTGGGCCCGGCCACGTTCGAGCCGGTGCCGACGGAACTGATCGGCGAGCGGCTGGCGCGGCGCGAGGCGGACATGATCTGGCTGGTACGCCCCCGCGACGGACGCCGTCCGCTCCTGCTGCTGCTTGAGTTTCAGGCGAGGTCGGAGCGGCACATGGTGCTGCGCACGACGGAATACGCGGTCATGGCCGTGCGGGCGACGATCGCGGCTTCGGGGGAGGAGCCGGATGCCGTCTGTGTGGTGCTGCACCACGGAGAGGGCTCGTGGACGGCGCCGACGCGGCTGGAGGACCTGTTCGAGGCGCCTCCGCCATCTCGCTACCACCTGATTTCGGCCGAGCCGGATGGGGGCGGCGGCGCGTCCAGCCGGCGCGACGTCATTATCTTCGGCGCACGGTCGGTGCGCAGCCGGACGCCGGGTGCCTTGCGCGAGGAGCTTCCGCGGCTCGTGAAGGCACTGCGCGCGTTGGGCGACGCGGAGCTTAACCGCGTGATGGCGGAACGGATCCGGGATCTGTTAGCTTCAAGGGGCTATTCGCCCAAGCTGTTGGAGGAAGCGATGACCGTCGATCAGCTACAAACCGAGTGGGACCGGGGAATGGAGGCGATTCGCGAGGAAGGCCGCGAAGAGGGTCGAGCGGAGCTCCGTGCGGAGTGGGACCGGGGAATGGAGGCGATTCGCGAGGAAGGCCGCGAAGAGGGTCGTGCCGCGGGCCGAAGAGAGCTGCTGTGCCGCTTGGCGGAACGGAAGTTCGGCACCGCGGTGTCGGCGCGCCTCTCGGATGTGTTGGAGGAATCTCTGGACTCCGACCGCATCGACGATCTCCTTGCGGCTGTGTTCGGGTGTGCTTCCGGCGAACAGTTCATGGCGAGGGCGCTGCGCGGCGAATAGTCGCCACCGCCCCCTGCGCGGCGAATCGGCAGTAGCCACCGCCGCCAGCGCAGCGGCTAGGAGCGTTGGCCAGCGACGCGGAAGACGGGAACCTCCGCCCCGACGGATTCTTGGTGGGAGGTGGGTGGCCGTCGGGACGGGAACTCTCGGGGAGTCGAGAGTGGTCCTCCGTCAACTGTGAGTTTTTTCATCCGGGCGTCAGTAACGCCGGATGACGCCGATCACCACGCCTTGGACCGCGACCTGCGATGGGTGCAGGTATATCGGCGCGAGCGCCGGGTTCGCGGGCTGAAGCCGAATCCGCCCGCGCTCTAGGTAGATCTTCTTCATGGTGGCGTTCTCGCCATCGACGAGCGCGATCACCATTTCGCCATTGTGCGCCGTCTCGCGCGATTGGACGATGACGTAGTCGCCGTCGCGGATCTGTTCATCGATCATCGAGTCGCCGCGCACCCGGAGCACATAGTGTTCGCTCAGAGAACCCGAGATCATGTCTTCGGGAACGGAGACCGTCTCCTGCTCGTGGATGACCTCGATGGGCTGACCCGCCGCCACGTTGCCGTACAGCGGCAGTTCGACCGCGGCGACCTGGAGCTTTCCCTCCACCAGTTCGACCGATCGGCTCTCGTTGTAATTCTTCCGTATGTACCCCTTCGCCCGCAGGTTCTCGAGATGTTCGTGCACCGTCGCGAGCGAGCGGTAGCCGAACTCGTCCGCGATCTCCTCGAAGCTCGGGGAATACCCGCGGAACCGGATGAAGCCCTCGAGGAAATCCAGCATCTCGCGCTGTCGCTTCGTAAGCGCCATCGTTTCTCACTCCGCTCGCGCTTCGCATTCGCGCGGCCCACCGCAGACCCCTTGCGGCGACCGTAGGGTGACCGAAGTATACCCGAACACATGCCGAAACGCAACCTTTCACGCGAGCCGGGGTGACCGCCGAGGTTTTGCGGCGGGATACCGACGGTCGCAGCTTGGCGCCCCATGGCACACGACACGATTCTCGAAGAGATCCTGGCGGCGAAGCGGGAAGAGGTCGCGCGCCTCCAGTTGTTCCGGAGCGCGATTCGCGCGCAGGCGGATGCGGCCCCGCCCCCGCGCGGTTTCGAGGCGTCCCTGCGCCGACCCGGGCAAGTCTCCGTCGTGGCGGAGTTCAAGCGCCGCTCTCCCTCCGCCGGCGACATCAACCCGTACGCCCAGGCCGCGGGTGTGGCGAGCGTGTACGCGTCGGCCGGGGCGGGCGCGATCTCGGTCCTCACGGACGAGCGTTTTTTTGGTGGTTCGCTGGAGGATCTGCGATCTGTAAGGGATGCGGTGGGCGTTCCGGTCCTCCGCAAGGACTTCACCCTGGATCCCATCCAGTTGTACGAGGCGCGCGCCGCCGGAGCCGACGCGGTGCTGCTCATCGTGCGCGCGCTCGGAGATGCGCGGCTGCGGGAGCTTCTCGGACTCGCGGGGGAACTCGGTCTCGCGGTGCTGACCGAGGTACACGACGAGGAGGAGATGGGGCGGGCGCTGGATGCCGGCGCGGAGATCGTCGGCGTCAACGCGCGGGATCTCACCACCTTCAAGGTCGACTTGGACCGGTCGCTGCAACTCATCGATACGCTCCCGGCCGAGGTCGTCGCCGTGGCCGAGAGCGGCATTCGATCGGCGGAGGACGCGGCTGCGGCCGGGTCGGCGGGGGCGGACGCGGTGCTCGTGGGCGGATGGCTGATGGGAGGCGATCCGGCCGCGGGCGTCGAGGCGCTCGTGGGACATCCGCGACGGCCGCGCCGCGCCGCGATGAAGGGTGCGGCCAGCACGCCCGCGGGCGTCGCCTCCCCGGTGGCCGCGCCCAACATCCTTGGCGGGGACGCCGGATGAGCGGGGCCCACGTCGGGAACGACGTCAAGGCGAAGGTCTGCGGCCTCCGGCGATGGCAGCACGGCGCCACCGCGCTGCGGTGTGGAGCGGACTATTTCGGGCTCGTGTTCGCTGGGCGGGTGCGACAGGTGACGCCCGAGTGCGCCCGTGAGCTTGTACTGCATCTAGGTCCCATGCAGGCCGTGGGTGTTTTCGTGGACGCCGGCAGCGAGCGTATCCGGCGGCACCGGGACATCGCGGACTTCCCGATCGTCCAGTTGCACGGATCGGAACCCCCGGAGATGTGCCGCGCCCTGAAACAGGACGGCTTGGATGTTTGGAAGGCGGTTCGGCCCACATCTAGGCGCGAGCTGGCGCGGCACTGGAACACGTATGCCCCCGTCGTCGACGCCATCCTGGTGGAGGGCTTCTCACCTCGCGCGCCCGGCGGGACCGGCACGGCCATCGAGTACGACTGGCTCGATGAGGTGGACCGGAGCGCTTGTCCGCTCGTGCTCGCCGGCGGACTCAACGCCGGGAATGTCGGGGACGCGATCCGCGCGGTGCGCCCCGATATCGTGGACGTGTCCTCCGGCGTGGAGCGCGCCCCCGGCGAGAAGTCGCGCGAGCTGATCTTCGACTTTCTCGCGGCCGTGCGCGACGCGCCTCCCGCACCGTTGATGCCTCCCGTCGAACTCTCCTTCGAGGAGTGGGATGGAGGCGGGCGCGTGGGCGCGTGAGCGCCTCGACGGGATCCCGGGGCACGGGTGTCGCCGGACAGCCCGGCTGGTTCGGCGAGTTCGGCGGACAGTTCGTGCCGGAGACGCTCATCCCGGCCCTCGACGAACTGACGGAGGCGTGGGCGGACGCGCGCGGCGACCCCGGCTTCCACCGCACGTTGGAGGACAGCCTCGCGCACTATGTGGGCCGCCCCACGCCTCTCTACCGGGCACGACGCCTCGGCGCGGACCTCGGCCTTGGACTGTGGCTCAAGCGGGAGGACCTGTGCCACACGGGCGCGCACAAGATCAACAACACGGTCGGCCAGGCGCTGCTCGCGAGGCGCATGCACAAGGCCCGGATCATCGCCGAGACCGGCGCGGGCCAGCACGGCGTGGCCACCGCCACCGCCTGCGCGCTGCTCGACTTCGAGTGCGCCGTCTACATGGGTGAGGAAGACATGCGCCGCCAGGCGCTCAACGTCGAGCGCATGGAGCTGCTCGGGGCCGAGGTGATCCCGGTCTCGAGCGGAAGCCGCACGCTGAAGGACGCCACCAGCGAGGCGATCCGCGACTGGGTCACGAACGTGGACACGACGCACTACATCATCGGCTCCGTCGTGGGCCCCGCGCCGTATCCCGGCCTCGTGCGCGACCTCCAGCGGGTGATCGGTGACGAGACGGTGCGGCAGCTCGCCGAGGGCGACACGCGACCCGACGCCATCTTCGCCTGCGTCGGTGGCGGTTCCAACGCGATCGGCATCTTCACGCCCTTCATCGAGCACAATCGGGCGCTTGGGGCGACGGGCACCGCGGGTCGCCGGGACGCGCGAGCGCGCGAAACCGGGGGGAGCGACCAAGCCAGCGGGCGCGTCAAAGCCGGCGGGAGCGACCAGGCCGGCGGGAGCGACCAGGCGGGACGCGTCGAACTCGTCGGCGTCGAGGCGGCGGGCCACGGCCTAGACACGGGCCGCCACTCCGCGTCGCTCACGGCCGGCGAACCGGGCGTGCTCCACGGCAACTACAGCTTTCTCCTGCAGGATGACGACGGCCAGGTGATCCCCGCCCACTCCGTCTCGGCCGGCCTCGACTATCCCGGCGTCGGTCCCGAACACGCCTGGCTCAAGGAGACGGGGCAGGTGCGCTACGAGTCGGTGACGGATGGGGAGGCGATTGCCGCGTTCCAGGATTTGTGCCGGCTCGAGGGCCTTATCCCGGCGCTGGAGAGCGCACACGCGCTGGCGGGCCTGCGGCGCGAGGCCGGGCGCTGGGCTGGCCGCAACGTCGTCATCTGCCTGAGCGGACGGGGCGACAAGGACGTGGAGGAGGTCGCCCGTCTTCTCGATCGGGGAGGATCCTGAGCGTGGCCTTCATCGACTACCCCGATCCGAAGGGGATCCCGCCGGAGGATCGCGTACCCGACGACGACAACATCATCCGCATCCACGGTGTCCACAGTCGCGTGATCGCGCTCCATTACGACCTTTACCGGGAGCTGATGTACGGACCGGGGCCATTGTCCCGGATTCAGAGGGAGATGATTGCGGTCACTGTGTCGGGCCTCAATGATTGTCACTATTGAATTGTCCATCACGGGGAGGGTCTCCGTCGCCTGCTCGCCGCGGACCGCACCCGCACCGATGATTCCAACGGAGGGAACGAGCGCCTCATCGCGGCGCTGGCCACGGACCATGCGGCGGCCGAACTGTCCGCGCCGGATCGCGCGATGCTGGACTATGCGGCACGACTGACCGAGGTCCCGGGCGAGGTCGGCGCCTCCGATGTCGAAACGCTCAGGGCTCACGGCTTCGATGATCGCGCCATCCACGACATCTGCGCCGTCGCCGCGTACTATGCGTTCGTCAATCGCATCGCCGACGGACTCGGCGTGGAACTCGAGCGCGGGGGAGGATGACGAAATGGCCATGCTACCGCCGACCGCCCTCCGGGGGGTGCGGGCGAGCCTCGATCATCTCCTCCTGGGTACCGCCGATCTAAGCCAAGGCGTGGCGTGGGTGGCCGAGCGCATCGGCGTCGAAGCGGTATTCGGCGGGCGCCACGAGGATTTGGGCACCGCCAACTATCTGCTCTCGCTTGGCCCCGATGTCTATCTCGAGATCCTCGGCCCGGATCCCGAATCCCCTCCCCGGCAGGCGTCGCTCCCGTTCGGGATCGAGTCGCTTGCCGAACCCCGGCTCGTCACGTGGGCGGCGCGCCGGAGCAACCTCCGCGCGCTCGCCGCCAGCACCGCCAGCCGGGGCGTGTCCCTTGGCGAGGTGCGCTCCGGTTCCCGAATCCGGCCGGCCGGCGCCGAGCTGCGCTGGGAGATCACGGATCTCACCGCCTTCCCCCACGATGGCATCGTGCCCTTCTTCATCGACTGGGGTACGACCCCCCACCCGGCCCGCACGGCGCCGCCGGGCGGGCGGCTGCTCTCCCTGAGGGCCGAACATCCGAACGCCTCCGCGGTATCATCCACGCTTCGAGCGCTGTCCTTGAACTTGGAGGTGGACGAGGGACCGGAACCGGCGCTCGTGGCGAGGATTCGCACCTTGAGCGGCGACGAGGTGGAGTTGCGGTAGCGACCCGCGACGTCGCGGGCGCGCGGAACTAGAACGGGCGAAATCGGAATCGGTACGCCTTCGACAAAGAAAACCAGTGTGCCTTCGACATGGGAGCAACACTCATGAACCATATGCGTCCGAGTATCTTGGCCGCCTTGGCGCCGGCCGTGGTCGCCTTGGGGCTGACCGTCGCCGGTTGCGTAGACGACCCGGCGGGGCCCGACCCGGACGGGGTGCTGATCACCCTCGCGGCGGCCGTCGCCGAGAGCGGGCGGCACAGCGTGGCGGGCACGGACGTCGCGCGCGGATACCGTCTCGCGGTGGAGATGCTCAACGAGCAGGGCGGCATTCAGGGGCGGCCCGTTCGGTTTGAGACTCGCGATGATGGTAGCGATGCGGAGACGAGCGTCCGCCTGTACGCGGAGTTCATCGCATCCGATACGATCGACGCCCTGCTGGGCCCCTACAGCAGCCCGATCACTGAAGCCGTACTCGAGGTGACCGAGGCCGCCGGCGTGCCGGTCGTGGCGCCGATGGCGGCGGCGCCCGACATCTGGGCGGACCGGGGGCGGGAGTGGAGCGTACAGCTGCTGAACCCGGGATCCAGCTACCTGGAGGGTTCGGTGGAGGCGGCCATATTCGGGGGCGCGCGGACCATCGCCCTGGTGTGGGAGAATACCGCGTTTCCGGCGTCGGTGGCGAGCGGCGTGCGCGAAGCGGCCCGCCACCACGGCCTCGACGTAGTGCTGGACCAGTCCTATCCCGTGGGGGGCGCGGACCACGAGGCGCTCGCGTCCGCCGCGCGCGACGCCGGAGGAGATCTATTCATCGGCGGGGGGTACGCGGCCGACGCCGTGGCGTTCACCACGGCCGTCGGCGCCGTGGGCTACACGCCACGCCTCATGAGCCTGCTCCTCGGCCCCGGCGAACCGCACTTCGTCGACGAGGTCGGCGCGGCGGCGCGCTGCGTGGTGGGCAACACGCCTTGGTCGCCGGCTCTCGGCACCTCCGGCTTCATCGCGGACAGCGACACCTTCGTCAGCCGCTACGAGTCGGCGTACGGTTCGACACCGGGCTACCATGCGGCGGGCGGCTTCGCGGCGGTCGAGCTGGCGGCCGAAGGGCTCGACCAGACGATTCTCGAATCGGGCGAACCAGACCGGACGGCGCTCCGCGATTTTCTGTTCACGGCCGAGACGCAGACGGTGCTGGGTCCGTACGGCGTCTTCCCCATCACCGACCCGCAGGCCGGCGCCCAGCGCGCGCTCAAGGGGCTGCAGGTCCAGTGGCAGGACGACGGCGCCGGTGGACTCGCCCTCCGGATCATTCACCCCTGGGCCGTCGCCGAGGCGGTGCCATGCTATATCCGCTGACGAGGCGGCGCCGACCTTGGCGTCCGAAAGGTGGCCGGGAACGCCGCGTGGTGACCAACGTGGCGCGGGCGCGTCTCCATCCGCTAGGTTGGCTCAGCGCCCCGCAGAAGAGTCCCGAGACGGGAGGTTGCGATGCGGCATCGTCGGATCTCGCTTGTCTTCCTCGGCACCCTTTGGTCGGCTGCCTCCATTCTCGCCCTGACGCCCGAACCGAGCGAGGCGCAGGAGCGCGCCGACACGGTGACCGTGCTGGAGGATCTGCTCGTCGTCGTCGGCTCCCGCGCCGGAGTCGTGGATCCCTCCACCATCGCCGTCCCCGTGGACATTTACGGGGAGGAGGAGTTGGCGCGGCTGGGCGAGGTCGATTTGGGCACGGCGCTCGCGCGCATCGCGCCCTCGTTCAACTCCGGACGCTACGCCGTGGGCGATGGCGGCGCCCTGCACGTCGCGACGCTGCGCGGCATGAATCCCGACCAAGTCCTCGTACTCGTGAACGGAAAGCGACGGCACGGCGTGGCCTACGCCAAGGTGCTGGCGGGACTTGGCTTGGGTACGACGGGCACCGACCTGCGGGCCATCCCCATCAATGCGATCAAGCGCATCGAGGTGCTCCGCGAGGGTGCCGCCTCGCAGTATGGCTCGGATGCGATCGCGGGCGTCATCAACATCGTGCTCAAGGACGATCCGAGCGGTGTGCGGGCCTCCACCTACGTTAGCCGCACGTCGCGCGGGGACGGCCAGCGCCTCCTCCAATCGGCCAACGCCGGCATTCCGCTTGGGCGCGGCTTCGCCAACCTGACCGTGGAGTACGGGCGGCAGGCGGAGACCGTGCGCGCCGGCCTCGCCCCCACCTGCTTCGGCCCGTCCGATGACTACGCGCCCTGTGCCGACGGCGGAAAGCGGGCCCAGCTCGCGCGGTACGGCGAGCCGGACTACGAGGGCGGCGGCTTCATGCTCAACGCGGTGCTCCCGGTGGGCGAGGCGGCGGAGTTCTACGGCTTCGGAGGCCTGACCCGCCGCGACGCGGTGAGCGACGGGCTGTACAGGAAGGCCGACTGGGTGCCGCGCAACGTGTCGTACGTACATCCGGACGGGTTCCTCCCCTTCGAGGCATCGGAACTCACCGACAGGTCGGGCGTCTTCGGCCTCCGTGCCCCGCTGGGCCGTTGGGACACGGATGTGAGCGCCGGGTTCGGCCAGGGACAGTTCGCCTTCTCCGCGCTCAACACGATCAACCCGGCCTACGCGGCGGAGTACCTGTTCAACCATCCGGGTGCGACCCCGGAGGAGATCGCCGCCAATTCGGGTCCGTCGGAGGTGTTCAGCGGCGCGGCCAACCTGCGCCAGGTTGATTTCAACGTGGATGTCACGCGTGAAGTTGAGATCGACGGCACGGCCTCGCTCTTGGCCTTCGGGGCGGCGCTGCGGCGCGAGAGCTACTGGCTCGATGCGGGTGATCTCGCCTCCTACGCCTGCGGGCCGAGCAACACGGCCGGCAGCTTTCCGGCCGCCCACCACCTCAACGCGGACGGATCGGCCGTCGCCAGCTGCGGTGTGCAGGGCTACCCCGGGTACAGTCCGCAGAGCGCGGCGGCGAGCGAACAGTCGCGCACGAGCACGGGCTTCTACGCGGACTTGACGGACGTGAACCCCAGCGACGCCCTCTCCCTCTCCAGCGCGGTTCGCTTCGAGCACTATAGCGACGCCGGCAATTCGCTCACGTTCAAGGTGGCCGGCCGCTTGGCCTTGGGTGAGTCCGGCGCCGCCTTCCGCGCCGCCCTCTCCACCGGCTTCCGCGCACCGAGGCTGCCGCAGAGAGGGTTCAACACCATCATCTTCCAAGGCAGTTCCGAGGGTTTGCAGACGACGGGATTCCTCCCCGAGGGACACGCGATCGCCTGCGAGGACTTCGATTCCTGCTCGCTGGGTCACGAGACGTCCCGCAGCCTTACGGCCGGTTTCGTTTACTCCGCCGACAATGGGTTCCTGTTCACCGCGGACGCGTACCGGGTGTCCGTCGCCGACGCGATCGTGGTGACCGAGGGACTCAACTCAAGCCACGGCCTGCGTCCCAACGCGCAATTCCAGGGTCGGAACGTGGCGGGCGTGGCGTTCTGGACCAACGCGATCGACACGCGCACGCACGGACTCGATGTCGCGGCCACGTGGCGGTTCCGCGGGGGCGGCTGGGGATCGGCCGACCTAGGGTCGACGCTGCACCTGAACGAGACCGAAATCACCGCCAACCGCAATCCAAACTTCGTGCGCGAGACGCAAACCGCGGCGATCACCGAGGCGCAGCCCAACATGCGGTTTGGACTCAACGGGGACGTTCGGCTGGCTGCCGGGATCAGCGGGCGCGCCCGGCTGACGCACCTCGGCGAACTCATGACCCCGACGCTGTTCGAGGATCCCGTGACCGTGGACGCGGGCACGATGCTCGACCTCGAGATCGGAGTCGACGTGGGGAGCGCCTTCCGGGTGAGCATCGGATCGAACAACGTCACCGACGTGCTGCCCACCGCCCTCCCGGACGAAAACGTGGGCCAGCTCTGGCAGCTCAACTACCCGGGCGAATCCCCCTACGGCCTCCTCGGCCGAATCGTCTACCTGCGCTTGGACATGCTGGGCCTGTAAGTCACCGTCGGGCCCCGGTGCCGGCGTCGAAGCGCCCGCCGCCCCCACCGGGGCGCCCGCCGCCCGCATCGCGGATCCCCGCCAGAGTGGGCGAGGGAAGCGTCGGCGGTTGCGCCAGCCTTGAACGCCCGCCCCGTCCGCTCGACCTGCGGA
>JAAXHJ010000043.1 GCA_012270965.1 Candidatus Palauibacter poriticola | reverse complement strand
CCGGCCGTCGAAGACTTGGCCGCGCCACATCCGGAGGCCGGAGACCGGAGCGCGGGCGGCCCCGAGCCCGAGCAGCCTCGAACACCGGGGACGGGTCCGCCCCCCGGTCCGCCAGAACACGCCCGGCAATGGACCAGCGCGGCCTCGAGGGGTTCGCCCCTCGCGGACGTGGAAGCGGTCGCGGCCGCCGCACCGGGGACACGGCCCCGACCACTCCCCACCGGGCCGCCGGAGCTCGAGCCCGAGCCGCTCGCAGGCCGCCACCACCTCCGGACACGGACGGGCGAGAGCGCCTCACGGCCCCGACCACCATCCCGGAGATTTGCTTTCGTAATCGAAACCTCTATATCCGCTTGCGACTGCGGAGCAACCCGAACCGGATTCGGCGTGCAACAACGGGGAGCAACCCGGTTCGGATTCCGCAGCGCGTTTTGCCTGTCCATCGGGACACCCCATCCCTCACTTGCCTCCGCCCGGTCCCGCGTCCCGGCCAGCACCGCCACCGCCAGCCGGCTCGGGGAAATGTCCCATCGTCGCCCCCCTTTGCCATCGTTTTCCGCAGCCCGCGCCGTGCCCCGTAGATTGCTTGCTGTAAGCCCGAGCAGCGCTACACGGAATGGGTTCGGCCGGGCTTTCGCCCTCAGGAGTACGAGTTTCGACGCAACCGCATCCTCGACGGCCTGCGCGCCACCGGGGGCGGTCTTCTGCTCGTTCCCTCATCGGACGGCATCACGCACGGCGAGACCTTCCGGCAGCTCGAAGACTTCTGGTATCTGACCGGGCTGGAAGTCCCTCGCTCGATGCTTGTGCTGGATGCTGGCCGGGACGTTTCGATCCTCTTCATGCCGCAGCGGGATCCGCGCTTCGAGAACCCGGGCCGGCCGAACGACTTTCCGGGGCGCCCGCTGCTCGAGGACTACCAGATCCGCGGCATCGGGGGCGCCGACGACTACCGGGACATTACCGAACTCGATGGCTTCCTGCGCGAGCGCGTGGAGACGGGCGGGGTGCTCAGGGTCAACGCCGGCGCGCCGGGGACCGTCCCCGATCCGGTCGTGCCGCTCGTCGGCAGCCTCGACGCCACCGCTTCCCTCATCCGGCGCCTCCGGGACGACCACCCGGAGGCCGAACTCGTCAATGCCTTCGAGGTCGTCGCTCGCCTGCGCATGGTGAAGTCACCCGCCGAGATCATGCGCATGCGGCGTGCGGCGGACGCCACCATGGCCGGTATCCGGACCGCCGCCGCCCGCGTTCGGACGGGGGTCGGCGAGCGCACGCTCCAGGGCGAGTTCGAGCGCGCCTGCCGGCGTGCGGGCGCCCAGTCCATCCCGTTCACGCCGATCATCAAGTCGGGTCCGAACAGCCTGTGGCCGTGGCGCGTCCTCGCGGCGCACTACGACCGACGCAACCGGCGGCTGCAAGACGGCGACCTCGTGATCTTCGACGTGGGATGCGAGGTCAACGGGTACGTGAGCGACGTGGGACGCACCTTCCCGGCGAACGGCGCCTTCACCCAAATCCAGCGGCAGAAGCTCCTCGTAAGCACGCGGGCCGCGGAGGCCGTGATCGCGGCCGTGCGCCCCGGCGCCACCCTGCGCGAACTCACGCGGGTGGCGTACGATGCGATCCCCGATGAGGAGGAGGCGTACATGCAGACGCCCTCCTTCTTCGGCCACCATATCGGGCTTTCTACGGGAGATCCGGCTCTTCTCGACGAACCGCTCGCGCCCGGAATGGTGTTCACCGTCGAACAGTGGTACTACAACCACGACCTCGGCGTTTCGGTGTTCGTGGAAGAGGTCATCCTCGTCACCGAGGACGGCGCCGAGGTTCTGACCGATGCCCTCCCCCGCGACCCGGACGCCCTGGAGGGATTGGTTCCCTGACGGGATCCTAGTTCTATGCTTCGCAGATTCTCCGGGTTGCGCGAGCAGCTCTCGGAGACCCATGGTGGGGTTCCGACGGAGCCGGATAGCACGGTCCGTGCGAGCGAATACACGAGGTAGGCCTTGAACGCATACGTCGCGGTCACGGACAAGCGGTGGTTCGACCACCTGCGAGCGTTGTCCCGCCGCGAGCCGGTCGAGGAAGTGAACTTCTGGACTCCCAAGCCGTGGGGAGGCCAGTTCCGCGTGCTTCAGCGCGGCCAACCGCTGCTCTTCAAACTTCGAAGCCCCCACAACGCGATGGTTGGTGGCGGCTTTTTCGAGCACTACACGTCGCTTCCGATCAGTCTCGCCTGGGAAGCGTTCGGGGAAAGAAACGGCGCCAAGAATCTGGAGGAGGTGAGCGAACGCACAGCCCAACTCCGATCGGATTCTCCACGACCCTGGGACGACTACATGATCGGCTGCATACTCTTGACCGAACCGTTCTTTTGGGCCGAAGAACACTGGTTCCGCCAACCGGCTGACTGGGCTCCAAGCACACAGCGAGGAGCCAGGTACGATCTCAAGAGTTCCCTGGGTCGAGCGCTGTGGAGGCAGGTGTCGGATCGGCTACATGCGGCTCGCGTATCGGAGAGGGAGGTCGAAACGGGCATGGAGTTGTCGGGCGGTTATACGGATCTCCTGCCAGCAAGACATCGTGTGGGACAGGGTATCTTCCGGAGCGTCGTCACAGATGTGTACGAACGGACGTGCGCGGTGACTCGCGAGCGAGCCCTCCCAGCGCTCGACGCCGCGCATATCAAACCATTCTCCGTTACACCGATGAACTACGTGCAGAACGGTATGCTGCTGAGGTCCGATGTCCATAGGCTGTTCGACGCGGGGTACGTAACGGTGACGCCGGACTATCGGGTCGAGGTGAGCGAGCACATGCGAACGGACTTCAACGACGGCGAGAATTACCTCAAACTGCGGGGGACCAAGCTGTGGGTGCCCACACGCCCCGAGAATCAACCGGGACGCAGCTACTTGGAATGGCACAACGAGAACAGGTTCCGTGGATGAACGGCGAGACCGTGAGGGACGCGACGCCGGACTCGATCAGCCAGCTCCAGGCGAGGCTACGGGACTTCGCTCAAGCCCGGGATTGGGAGAAACACCATACGCCCCGAAATCTCGCGGCGCTGGTCGCCAGCGAGGCGGGGGAACTTCTCGCGCTCTTTCGGTGGGGTCAGGATGCCGTTGGCACCCGCCTCGGGGACGTGAGGCAGGAGATGGCCGATGTGTTCTTGGGCATCCTCCGTTTCGCGGATGTGGCGAACATCGATTTGCTGGACGCGGCAGAGGAGAAACTCTGCCTGAACGCCGAGAAGTACCCGCCCAGGAAGGCATCACGACCGTGATACTCTCCGAGTCGCGGGAAGACGCGAACACCTTTGGCTCCGATCCCGCGCTGGACATCGAGTTGCCCTTGGAGGCGCTGGTTCCGTAAGCGGATCGTCTCCGGGTGTGTGCGCGCCGAGGCCGGTCCCAGGCTATCCCGGCGGCCTCTCCGCGCCCTCTCGAAGCACATCGAGATAGCTGTCGTAGGCGAAGATCATGCCTCGCTGGCGCCCGGTCACCTCGCTGACCAAGCCCAGCCCCCGGAGCAGCCTCAGGGAAGCGGCGACCGTCGGAGCGGAAAGGCCCGTGCGATTCGCGATGCCGTTGATCCCGTCGACGGGGCGTTCCGCGAGGGCCCGGTGGACCCGCAAGGCCGAACTTGCCCGGCGTCCCTCTTGGGCGATGCGGGCGCGGTTGGCGGCGACAATCTCGCTCGCGGACCGGGCCGTCGCGACGGCCGCCTCCGCCACCTGCCGCACGCCTTCCAGGAAGAACCGCAACCAAGCCTCCCAGTCTCCCGTCGTGCGCATTTCGTCGAGGAGTCGGTAGTAGGTGTCCCGATGCCGTTTGAAGTAGAGGCTGAGAAACAGAAGCGGTTCGCGCGGGAGCCCGGCATCGCACAACATCAATGTGATCAGTAGACGACCCAGACGCCCGTTTCCGTCGAGGAACGGATGAATCGTCTCAAACTGCACATGTGCGAGTCCGGCTCTGATCAGAGCGGGCAGATCATCATCGGTTGCATGGATGAACCGCTCAAGCGCGGCCATGCACTCTTCCACGTGACTCGGTGGCGGCGGAACGAAGGCCGCGTTGCCGGGACGCGAGCCCCCGATCCAGTTCTGCGACCGCCGGAACTCGCCCGGCGTCATCGTCGCGCCGCGCCCGCTCGCGAGCAGCTTGGCGTGCACCTCTCGCATGAGGCGATTCGAGAGCGGGAAATCGTCTTCCCGCAGGCGCCGGATCCCGTGAAACAACGCCGACACGTAGTTCGACGTCTCTACGACATCGTCCCGTGGTACACCGGGTGCCCCTCCCGCTTCGTGCAGCATGAGGTCGGAAAGTGAAGACTGCGTGGCTTCAATCTGGGATGAGAGCACCGCTTCCTTGCGCACGTATCCGTAGACGAAGAACGCGGCATCGGGCAGAAGTTCCGTTACCGCATCGAGCCGCCCCAAGGCGGCGACGGCCGCTTCGAACGGCCGTCGCAGTCCCTCCCGAAGGTCCACATCGGGCGAGGGTGGGAGAGGTGCGGGGATGAAGGCCCGGACGGTTGCCCCGCCGGCGACCGTAACGTCGTAGGTGCCTGTCGCTTCGCGTCTCATCTTGGGTGGCTCCGGGAACCTTGTGCCTACTGAAACGTCGACGAATATCTCAAGCCGCCGCCCGGTGAGCAAGAGAAATAGCCATTCGCTTTCGTTAGCTCGCGGCTAACGAAGGAACTTCGCTACGCCCCTTCCGGCACGCCGTCAAGGAAAGCGAGATGCGGTTCGCTTTTGTTGCGCGTCGAGGAACGAAGAAACTTTCTTAAGGTTTTTCGCCGTCGGGTTGCACGAGCCGGGTTGCCGGGCGCATGCTGCCGACATGAGAACGGCGGAGAGGTGGACCGGTATCGGCTGGAAAGCAGGTGTCGGGTTGGTCGTGCCGCTGCTTTGCGCGGCAGCGGTGGGCTGTATCCGCGACGCGTGGCCCGATCCGCCGCCGGTGGATTCCGGCGTTCTGGCGGCGGAACACGAGGAGTGGCGCGAGGGGCGACGGAATAGCCTCGCGAATCCCAATGCGGGCGTCATCAGTTGGGATGGACTCTTCGAGTTGCGGGAAGGCGCGAACACTCTTGGCTCCGATCCCGCGCTGGACATCGTGCTGCCCGCGGAAGACGCGCCGCCGCTGGCCGGCACGCTGAACCTCGAGGATGGGGTCGTGCGTCTCGTCCCCGAGACCGGGAGCGCTCTGCGTCTGAGGGATCCGGTATCCGGTGCGGCCGGCGACCCCGTTGCGGAACCGATCCCGCTGCCGGACGACCGAAGCGAGGGGACGATCCGGCTGGCGCTGGGGTCGCTCGGGATGCGGGTCCACGCGGAGCGTGGCACGGACCGGCTCTGGCTTCGGGTGTGGGACACGGATGCCCCCCGCCTCGATGCCTTCGAGCTTCCCGAGTACTTCCCCATCGCGAACGAGTGGCGGGTGACGGCGCGCTTCGAGCCCTATCCGGAGCCGCGCACGGTCTCGCTGGCCGATGTGAGGGGTGGGACGCTCGAGAACACCGCGCCCGGAGATCTCGTCTTCCGCGTCAACGGGGACGAGCACCGCCTTATGGCCTTCGCGACGGCCTCGAGCCGCTCCTACTTCATCAGCCTGTGGGACTCGACCGCCACGACCGACACCTACCAAGCGGGCCGCTACATGCGCGCGCCCGTCCCGGATGACGACGGCTGGACGGTGATCGACTTCAATCGCACGTACAACGCGCCGTGCGCCTTCACGCCGTATTCCGTGTGCAGCCTCCCGCCCCGGGAGAACTACCTCCGCTTCGCCGTCACCGCCGGAGAAAAGCGGCCGTAAACCGACGGCAGCGTACGATAAACAGCCATATGTGGCCCAATATAGCTTCTTTCCGGTCTTTACGATGTCACATATGGTCCCTTGTCGTGTCGCGCATCCGGCGACGATATGGGCCATGACACATGAAGACCTGACTTCCCGTGCGCTGCGGATCGAACTGGGACGTCATCTGGCGAAGCTGCGCCTCGCGCGAAACGTGACGCAGCGAACGCTGGCCGAAGACGCGGGGGTGGGAGTGCGAACGCTTCGCCGTATCAAGGCCGGCCAGCCGGGCGGTTTGGGCAGCCTGTTGCGCGTCGCGATTGCTCTTGGCTTGGGGAAGGATCTGTTGAACGCCGTACCGCCGCGGGAGGTCCGACCCATTGAGCGCGTGGACTACGGTGGCAGGGAACGGCAGCGCGCGCGCCCCCGGAAGGGGGCATCGGGGGGTCCCTGGTCGTGGGCCGACGAGTCTAGCGACTGACGCCAACGTGAACCTGTGGGGCCGCCGAATCGGCGCGGTGTCGTGGGCTGCCGGGCGGGGGCTCGGCGTGTTCCAGTACGATCCCGCATTCCTGTCGGCAGGCATCGAGGTCTCTCCGATGGCGATGCCCGTGCGCGAAACGCCCTATGCCTTCCCGGCGCCCCGGGGCACTCGCGGCGGTTGGCGGCTGGCCGCGTTTCGCTTCCGCAGCGGGCGTAGAAGAAAGAGATGCCCGGCGGATCGGGAGGACGCACCGCCTCGAACTGCGGTGATGATCGCCCCTTCCCGTCAGGCCTGAGGAAGTTCCATTTGCATCTCCTCGGCGGACATGAGGGAGAGGGCGCAGAAGGTGAGTGTTCCGTTCGCGCAGCCGCCGGAGACGATGGTCGGCGCGCCCACGACGAAGAGGTTTTCGTGGTCGTGGGTGCGGCCCCAGCGGTCCACCACGCTTGTGGCCGGATCATCCCCCATCCGGCACCCGCCGCCCGGGTGCTCCCACAGCTCGGACGGACGTCCAATGCTCCTCATGGAGCCTCCGGCCGCCCGGGCCAGCTCCTCGAAGCGTCCCGAGATCGTGTCGAGCGTGTGGTCTTCGAGCTCGATGCTCTCCTGCGCGGGCCGGTAGTCGATCCGGGGCATGGGGTCGCCCAGTTCGTTCGCCTTACCGGCGTCGAGCGTGAGGCGGCTGTTGCGGTTCGGGAGGAGGTCGTAGTAGGCGCGGATGCGCGCGGTGGACTCGGACGCCGTGCGGGCCCTCCAGTCGGCCATGATCTCGTCGCCCCACAGGAGTTGTCCCTCTTCGCCCGTGAGCCGCGGGGCGCGGCCGACGTTCGACTCCCACAGCCGTAGGTCGTGGCGCACGTAGCGGTCGAGCGCTCCCGGGCTTGCGAAGCGGCGGGACAACAGGCTGTTGTAGACGAACATGCCGGGATAGAGCCGCAGCGGCAGGTTAATGAAGCCGGCAAGGTACCAGTGCCCCGTCATGTACCGTCCCACGTTCCCGGTGCGGTTCGCGAGCCCCGCCGGGAAGCGGCTGTTCGCCGAAAGCAGGAGGAGGTGGGAACTCCAGGCGTGGCCGGCGGCGATCACGAACGTGCCGGCGCGGAACTCGACGGGCTCCTCGGGCGCGTCACGGTTGACGGCTTCCGCGACCTCGATCCGGTCCGAACCCGGCTCCAAGCTCAGGCGCCGGACGAGGGTACGGGTGACGAGGTCGATGCGCCCGGCCTCCAGCAGTCTGTCGAAGGTGAAGTCGGGCGTGTACTTGGCTCCCGTGGGGCAGACGGAGCAGGTGTCGCAGCGGCGGCAGACGTTCCGCCCCTGGTAGGGCTCCGTGTTGCGCGCCCAAGGCTGCGTCCAGAAGGGGATGTCCGTCCCATCGGTCCAGTCCCGCATGCGCGCGAGACTGTAGGAAAGCGGCAGCGGGGGCATGGGGTAAGGCTTCGAGCGGGGGTCGTATTCGGGCGGACCCTGCTCGCCCGCGACCCCGATGCGGTCCTCCGCCTCCTGGTAGTACGGCTCCAGGTCGTCGAAGGAGATGGGCCAATCGGAGGCGACGCCGTACAGCGAGCGCAGCCGAAAGTCCTCCGGCGAAAAGCGCGGGACCGCGCCGCCCCAGTGCATCGCCGAGCCGCCCACCACCATCGAATTGTACATGGCGCCGGTGCCCGTCTGGCCGCGGATATGGTCGTTGGGCCAAGGATTCTCGCCGTAGGCGAGCATCCGTCCGCGGGTCTCGGTCCGTTCCTCGAGGGATGCCGTCCGCCCGCCGGCCTCGACCACCGTGATCGAAGCTCCGGTGCGCTCGGCGAGCCGTTCCGCCACCATGGCGGCCGTGATGCCGCCTCCGATGATGCACACGTCGCTCTCGACGACCCGCCTCGCCGCCCGCATGATGGCCGGGCTGCGTGCCGGGCTCACGGCGCGACTCCGAGCGGCGCGGGTTCGTCTTCGGCCCCCTCGATCGAGCGGCAGAGTTCCTTGCGAATGGCTCGCCCGTAGCAGAGGTCGGTCGCGATCGCGGAGCCGAAGAAGTGGGCCAGCAGGGCCACCGCGACATGGTCGGCGTTCTGCGGTGCCCCGAGGTCGGGTCCGGCTTCCCCGAGCGGCCTGGCGAGAAGTCCCCGGCGGCCGGGTACGTCGAGTTCGGAGAGGGACACCCCGCGGCGGCTTTCGCACTCCTTCTCGAGACCCTCGAGTTGCGCCGCCCACCCCGGCCGCGGGTCCGGACCCGAATACCGGATCTCCGGCACGAGATATGGATGGCTCAGCTCGGAGACGGGCTCCAGCGCCTCGGACCAGCGCTCAAAGGCCCGCACCGCTCGCTCGCGCCCGTCGTCGCCGAGTTCATCGGGGAGGACGGTCTCGGCCACCGCCCGCAGGGTCTCGTCGGGGAGGTGGACCGCCGCGGCACCCGTCGGCCGCGAGAGAGCGTCTCCGTCGACCTCGGCCGCGGGTTCGCCAGTCGTCCCCGGAGCACAGCCGGTGAGGGAAACGGCGGCCACCGTCGCGGCGGACTGTTTGAGGAACGTCCTGCGAGATTCCGCCATGGCCACCAGCCTTCCGAGGTTGAGCCGCCCAAGTCCGAGAGTGAGCGTAGGCGCGGAGCCGGAGCCGTCGCAACTCCCCGGCACCGCATCGGTTTCTTGCGCGCCACCCCGGCTTCGTGACCGTTGTTTTCCCCCGGCGGGGTCGAAACCGTCCCGGAACGGCCCCGGACGGCCCCGGACGGCCCCGGACGGCCCCGGACGGCCCCGGACGGCCCCACGGCAGCCCGTAAGCACGTTTCCGCCCCCGACCGAGAGGCCCGAGACGGGAGAGGCCGGTTGCCGGCCGTCGAAGACTTGGCCGCGCCACATCCGGAGGCCGGGGACGGGAACGCGTCCGGTCCCGAGTCCGAGCCACGCCGTCAGCTCCGCCAGCGAGCACCCGCCGCCCCAGCAAGTCAGCGCCGTTTCCCGACCCCGCCCGAGCTTGAGCGTCCCCGATCCGCAGACTCCGCAGCGCCAATGGTCCAGCCCGAGCCGTTCCGCCCCGCCCCGTTCGAGCACGTCCCGGACGGCTTGCCGCGACTCCCTCACCGGCCCCGCTCCCGGTCCGCGAACCGCGACCAGAGTGCGCTCACGGCCCAGTAACTCACTTGCCGCCCCATCGTTACTCGAACACCATCGGCTGGAACACCTTCCCGCTGCCGATTCTCACTGCGACGAACCGAAGGGATCTGACAGCTTGCGCTGAGAACATCCTCTTGGCGCGCGAGGCGCACTTCCCCGCTACGATCGCCGATCTCTACGCTCCCGGTGGGATGCCGGAGAATCTCCGCGCCGCCCACGAGCGAAACGACGAAGTGCTGGAGCGCATCTACATCGGTCGGCGCTTCCGGAACGATACGGAGCGGTTGGAGAAACTCTTCGATCTGTACACCAAGATGACGGCTTCCGAGACGGTTGCCTGACCGGTTCGGGTTGACCGGGGCGCGCCAGAATGACAACTTATGTCGCAATTGCGACACAGGAGATGGTCAGATGAAGACGCACAGTTCGATGCTCCACGTCCGAATGGACACGGAAATGAAGCGGAAGGCTACGGCGGCGCTCGCGGCGATGGGGCTGACGGCCTCGGAGGCCGTACGGCTGTTCTTCCACCGCATCGCGGTCGATCAGGCGTTCCCCCTCGAACTCAAGGTGCCGAACGCCGAGACGCGACGGGCGATGGCCGAGTCGGAGGAGATGATGAGACGGGGGACGGCGCGATTCGCCGACGCGGACGAGATGTTTGCGGAGCTTGAAGAAGTCGGCGGCCGGTAAGCGGGCGCGCCCGCCACGGCGGGTCGACTTCACCCGTGACTTCCTCAAGGATTGGAAGCGCCTTTCGCGTTCCGGCCGGTACGACATGAAGCGTCTCAAGGCGGTCATGCTCGACCTCATCGCCAACGAGGCTCCGCTCGGACCCGAGCGGAGGGACCACGCGCTGAAAGGCGGATGGGCGAATCACCGCGAATGCCATGTCGGCGGCGATTTCCTTCTAATCTATCAGGTCGGCGATTCCCCGAAGCCGGGCGGCTCGATCAACTTCGTCCGCGCCGGCACTCACGCGGAGTTGTTCAAGTGACCTCCGGCCAAGGCATTCCATCCGTCTCCGTCCGCTATGCCCGGACGGGGCGCACCACCCGCTCGAACGAGCTCGGGATGCGTCCGATGCGGGAACGGGCGTGGGAGAAGCGGGGCGAGCAGTACCTTCTCGTCAAATCGCCGCCCGCCTCGGGGAAGAGCAGGGCGCTCATGTTCATCGCGAGTGCGGCGACCGGGCGAAGCCGCGAAGGGCCGACCGGTAGGCGCGGCGGGTGGCGGGCGAGAGCGCGTCCGCAATCGCGTCGGCGATCCGCTCCCCGTGCTCGACCGCAAGCGTCGGGGGGCGGCCGGGGTCGATCCACGCGGCCTCGATGGCCTCCCAGGGTCGTGCTCACGGACCGGCGGGCAGATCGGACACTCCACCCATGCCGCGCTTGCGGGGGGGTGCGAAGGGGGGTTGGGCATCGGGCGTCCTCTCGTGCGGATCCTTTGTTGTCCGATAAGGGAAATTTCCGCGATGGTTTCCGGCGGGTTGGCGGGCTTGAGGCGTGCGAAATCGAAGCGTACGAGCGGGCGCTCGCCGAGGCTGGGTGCCGGACGTGGCAGTAGGGACGGGCAGTGGCGGCCGCGCTAGCCGTATCGAGGGAGAGTTCCGTACCGGGAAACTTGCGCCGGATCCGCAGCGTTACGTGCACTCGGGGCCGCTCCGGGTCGTACGCGCGCCGACCGATGTTGACGACGAGGCCGATCTGCTGGCACGGTACTTGGTAGGCGCCACGCGCGATCTGCACTCACGGTCGGTTCGAGCGCGGTACTCGTCCCGCACATCCGGGACGGGTTGCGAATCGCGGCCGCCCTCGAGACGCGTGACGTCCCGGCCGACTGCCAGAACACCGGCTGAAATTGGCGAGCAGGGGGCGGGGGCCCCATCCTTCACCCCCCGGGGGGACCTCCGTGTCTCGCTCGCATCACGGGGCCGTAGCTCAGTTGGGAGAGCGCCTGCTTTGCAAGCAGGAGGTCGTCGGTTCGAATCCGATCGGCTCCATTCCCCACCGCCGGACGGGCTGCGGAGCACCGGTTCAGCGAGCCTCGATGAAGATGTCGGCGATCTCGTAAATCACGTCTCCGAACACGAGTGCGCCGCCCTGCGGATAGCCGATGTCCGCGATGTTCGCGGCGACGGCGACGGTCACGCCGTCGTCCGGGTAGATGATGAGCAGCGCGTTGCCGCCGATCGCGCCGCCCGCATGTCCGACCGCGCGCCGACCGCCCACCCGCGAGGGCGGCATGAGGCGCCAGCCGATGCCAACCCCGATCTCCTCGCCGGAGGCGGTGCGCTGAGATGTCCACACCAAGTCCAGCGTCTCCCGGCTGAAGAGGCCCGGCTCGAGGTGCGCGTGGGCGAAGTGCAGCAGGTCCTCCGTCGTGGAGAGGAAGCCGCCCCCGGCCCACTTGTGGGAGTTGTCGATGTGGCGGGCGTTGATGATGCGGCCGTCCGGCGCGCGGTCGTAGGGGCGCGCACGGTTCACGACCAGGCTGTCGCTGTGGTCTCCGCCCGTATGGAGCATTCCGAGCGGCTCGAACACCTCTTCGTCCATGTACTGCAGGAACCCTCGTCCCGAAGCCGCCGCGATCACCGCGCTCATGAGGTTGAACCCGTAGCTCGAATATGACCATTCGGTCCCGGGAACCGCGACGAGCGGATCGTCGCGAAAGATCTCGAGCGCCTCGAAGACCGTCTCGTAGCGCCGCGTGCGGTAGTACTCCGCCTCGATGTCCACGTAGTGCCGGATCCCCGCGAGATGTCCCGCGAGGAGGCGCGTGGTGATCTCCCCCTCCGGCTTGCGGGGGAAGGAGGGGACGTAGGTCTGCACGGGCGCGTCCAGATCGAGATCTCCCCTCTGGTGGAGGAGCGCGGCGCCGGCTGCGGTGAAGATCTTGGAGATGCTCCCGATCCGGTAGCGGGTGAGCGGCGTGGCGGGGCTCCGAAGCTCGAGGTCCGCGTATCCCATCCCCTCGGACCACACGACCCGGCGGTCCACGGAGACGGAGATGGAGAGGCCGGGGATCGACATTGCCCGCCGCAGCGAGTCGAGCTTCCCGCGGGAGATCTCGATGACCTCGGCCCACCGACTCCCGTCCGTCCGCGCGAGGGGCAGCTCCTGCGCTGCGGCCTGCATCGCCGTTGCGTGCGCCAGCGCAGCGAGCGTCCCGAGCACTGGCCCCGCGTATCGCTTCCTCAACAGCTCTGCGGCGAACTCGAACGTCTCGATCTCCTCGCGCGCCCGGGCTCCGCCGCCGGTCCCCGATACCACCATTCGGTCCGCTGTCCGGGAGACGGAGCGCTCCTCACGACCCTCGAGATCTCTCAGTCCGCGGTAGCGCCGAGTGGAATTCGCCCGGCCCTTCGCCTCTGCGCCGAATTCGCGAATGAAGTCTCCCTCCGGATTCACGACAACGACCCGCGCAGCCAGGCGAATCGAACACGTGAAGGCTTCCGGCGTCGTCGAACCCCACCCGGCCGATGTTGCCGAACTCCTGCCACGCTTCTTCGAGCGCGGAACCGACGCGGTAGACCTCCTCGAAGTCGACCTCGAGCCAGCAGTCTTCGCCCGGGAGTTCGATAATCTCCTGTGCGCCCGCGACCCCCGGCGTTGCCCAGATCGCCATCGCTGCCAGGAGCGCGGCAACGACGTGGATCGCTCTTGGTGGGGATCCGTGGCGCGAAGGGAATCAAATCGACAAGCACTGGCACCATCGCCGTCGAGCGGCTATCCGGCCGCCTCGGCGTATGCCTTCACGGCATCAAGATCCGCGGCAATCGCCCTGGCCACGACTTGCTTCATGAGCGGCGTGACGAGTTTCGCGACAAGCCGGTAGGGCCTCGCCTCCATCACCATCACCAGCCGTGTCCCGCCGCCATCCGGGCCCGGCTCGACGGTGAACGTCGTGTCCCAGACCGTACCGCCCTGGTCGGACACAAAACGAACCCGCTCATCCTGCACGTATTCGGTCACCTTCAACTCCGTGGCCGCCCTTCTGCCGCCCATCACCCGCGTCTCCCGAAAGCGGGCGCCCACGCCCGACCTCTCCTCCGACAGGAACTCGACGTGCTCGATGTGCGGCACCGCCTCGGAAAAGTTGGCGATGTCGGCGACGGTCGAAAAAACGACTCCGGCCGGAGCGTCGACGCTACGGCTGAGTTCGGTGCGCGTCATGGCGGGCCGTTGTCTGGTCGATGGTGGATCCCCCGTTTCTTGCTTCTCTCGGACCGACGCCGTAGCTATCGGCCCCGGCCATCATACTTGTCTCCCCAGCCGGCGAGCCACCCTGCAATGACCGCAGCCTACTTCACGCCCCGCACCTTCAGCTTCCTGAGCGAGTTGGCCGCCAACAACCACCGCGAGTGGTTTCTCGCCAACAAGTCACGATACGAGGCGGACGTCAGAGATCCTGCTCTGCGTTTCATCTCCGATTTCTCCGCGCCCCTCGAGCGCATCAGCCCCCACTTTCTCGCGGTCCCGAGGGCGAATGGCGGCTCGCTCTTCCGGATCTACCGCGACACCCGCTTCTCGAAGGAAAAAACCCCGTACAAGACCCACACCGGCATCCAGTTCCGGCACGAGGCGGGCAGGGACGCCCATGCTCCCGGCTTCTACCTGCACCTTCAGCCGGGGCGTTGTTTCATGGGTTGCGGCTCTTGGCGCCCCGGCGGGCCGGCGCTCCGGCAGATCCGCGAGGCCATCGACGAGGATCCGCAAGCTTGGAAGCGGGCGTCGCGCGGCGCGGCTTTTCGGAGGACGTTCGCACTCTCGGGCGACTCGCTCGTCCGGGCCCCGCAGGGCTTCAGCATCGACCACCCTCTGATCCGGGACCTGCGGCGCAAGGACTTCATCGCCGTCGTGCAACTGAGCGAAGACGACGTGGTGTCGGGCGGCTTCCTGGACCGGTTCGCCACCCTGTGCCGTACGGCCGCGCCATTCCAGCGCTGGCTGTGTCGAGCGACCGGCGTCTCGTACTGAGGGGATAGCAAGGCAGATCCCTCGAGGACCGTGCGAACCGTCGTCGTTCAGCCCGGCGCGCCCAAGCGACGGCTTCCGCCACGTCCGCGTCGGACAACCTCAGTGCGGCCAGTTTCGCCCGCACCGCGTCCGCCCCGGTCGGCCGCATGGGCGTCAGCACGATGCGCCCGTTCTCCTCGGTTACGTCGACGTATTCCGTGTTCGGAAAGCCCGAGATCGCGGCCTTTCGCCCTCGTAGCTCACCGACAGCGCGTCCTCCGTGGGACGTCAACTTGACGAGCATGGCACTTTGCTCCCGCCCTAGCGGGCCGGCATGAAGAAGGCGTCGTTGTCCGTGATGACGGGGCCGCGCCCGATGTAGCTGGTCAGGTCCCCCTCGGCCATCGCCACGTAGCCGGTGATCGCTTCCGGCGGTCCGAGATCCCGGACGACGATCGGGTTGGCCGCCGCCCGCGTGAGCACCGACTGCATTACGACGGACGACATCGGTTCCCGCGTGGCGACGACGTAACTGTGCGTCGATCCGGTCGACCACAGCACCATGTTGGGGAAGATATCCCAAGCGGTCCGCAGGATGTCGCGATAGTCGTCTTCGCGGACGCCGTGGATGGGGATCCATTGCATGAAGACGCCGTCCGCGGCGAGCCGGCTCTCGATCAACTGGTAGAACTCGCTCGTGAACAGTGCCCATGAACTCGCGTTCGCCGGGTGCGTCGCGTCCACCGAGATGATGTCGTACGACTCCTCCGCCCGGAGCAGGAAGTTCCGTCCGTCCTCGACGTGGAGCCGCAGCCGGTCGCTGTCGAGAACGTTGTAGTTCTCCTCCGAGTAGACCGCGGCCGCCTCCATCATCTCGGGGGAGAGGTCCACCGCGTCGATGACGGGGATGTCGTGCGTGTTCATCGTCCCGGTGGCGATCCCGTTGCCGAAGCTCAGGACCAGGGCATTGCGCGCTCCGGGCCGGAGCAGGGGCGGGAGGTGTCCAAGCAGCCGGAACGCCAACATGCTCGCGCGATCCGTCGGCACCTCGTCGCGCCCGTTGACGAAGGAGATCTTGTAGTTGTCCTCCGGGATCTCGAGCACGGCGACCGTGGTCTCCACGCCCTCCTTGTAGAAGATGAGCCGGTCGGTCTCCGTGTAGTACGAGCCGAGGTAAAAGCCGGTGGGGAGGATGGCGACGGCCGCGATCGTGGCCACCAGCGCGCCCGCCGGCGCGAATCGCAGCGCCCGCCGGCCCCCGCGGTCGAAGCGCAGCGCCATCGCTCCGAGGGCGAGGTTCAGCACCGCCAAGGCGACCGTCGTGTTGCGCAACCCGAGGAGTGGCACCAGCACGAACCCCGCGCCGAGCGAACCGATGATGGCTCCCAGCGTGTTGAACGCGTTCACGCGGCCGATGCGACGCCCCACGACCCGCGCTCGCTCGCGCGTGTACAGGCTCCCGACGACCGGGAACAGCGCCCCGAGAAGGACGGTGGGAGGAAAGACCGTGACGAAGGCGATGAGGAACTCGTAGGCGACCGTGTAGCCACCGAACCAATCCGCGAGGTGAAGCGCGGGAAGTTGCGCGAAGGCGTGGAGGATGAGGACGGCGAGCAGTCCGAGCGCGAGCTGGATCACGCCGAAGTGTCTCAGCGCCGCCCGTCTCCGCCGCAGGATCCAGCTCGCCCCGGCGCCCCCGACCGCGAGCCCGGCGAGGAAGACGGTCAGCATGAGCGAAAACGAGTACGACGCGTGCGAGGAGTGGATGTAGAGGATCCGCGCCCACACCACCTCGTAGCCGAGCGCGATGAAGCCGGAGATGGCGTACGCAATCGCGACGTAGCGCAACGCCCCGGCCGAGATCGGGAGCGCATCCCCCGCGGATCCGGTACCCCCTCCGGCCACAGGCGCCGAGTCCATCGCGACATCGCCCGCCTCGCTCGCCGCCCCGCCCGCCCGTGGGGCCCGAACCCACCGGGTGAGGGCGAGTGCCCCCCCCGCGACGAACAGATTGATCGCCGCACCGAGGAAGATGGTCTCCCGCGCGCCCAGGTACCGGAGAAAGACGAGTCCCGTAAGAACGCAGCCCAGCGCGGCACCCGCCGTGTTCACGAGGTAGAGCCGCCCCACGTCGCTCCCTACGCGCCCGCCGTGCGTCGCGTAGATCCGGCTCATGACCGGCAGTGTAGCTCCGACGAGAAAGGTCGTCGGCGTAAGGACGGCGAGCGAGAACACAAGCCGACCCAGCGTGAGCCAGAAGCCTCCGGCTGGGAGGGCGTTGCTGAGTTCCGGGTAGATCGCGTGCAGCGCCCCGAGTAGGAAGGGCGACAGCGCGGCGAGCGCCGCGATCCCCACTTCCAGTGCCGCGTACGTGCGCAGGGGCCGTGCGTGCGCGTCGATTCGCCTGCCCATCGCGTAGCTGCCCAGCGCGAGGCCGATCATGTAGGCCCCGATGACCGTGCTGTAGGCGTAGACGCTGACCCCGAACGTAAAGACGGACTGCCGAACCCAGGCGATCTGATAGATCAGCCCGCTGACCCCCGACAGAAAGAAGAGGGCCAGCAGCGCGACGCGTCGCGTACGGCTACCGACGATCAGAATCTTGCCCCGGAAAGGTTGGCGTGCAGTCCGCGCCGATTATGTAACCAACCGCAGAAATGAGGTGTGCCATCCGAGCTTGACCGAGCTTCCCGAGGCGAGAAACAGGTTCAACCAGATCGGCTCTTCGAAGGAGAGTCATGGCTTCGGCTTGTGCGACACACGCCTTGGTGAGCCCAAACGAGCCCTTCCGGAAGTACACGCAGTTCGGAAGCTTCCGCCGTTCTGTCAGCCTGGCTGTCGTAAACGGTATCGCAAGGCAGTAGGAGCCCCGGTTAAACCGTGATCGAGAAACGATCACAACAGGTCGCGGTTTATTCGCTCCCACGACGGCGCGGTAGATTTCGCCGGGCAACAACTCGCTCAAAACGGGTTTTCCGACGCCCATTCAGTTCGGGCTGCTGACGCAAGATCTGCCCAAGATTCCTCTTCTTCATCCATATGTTGCCCAGAATCCGTTATCATCGAGGTGTTGCAGATCGTCGGCCAGGATCCAACGGGCTCGTTTCGCACGAAGGATGCGGCCTCCGTCACCGGCGCAAGGCTGCCGGTTAGCGTGACATGGGTTTCCGTCGCCGTGTTTCTCATGACCTCATCGCGGCCGCGGTCGAGCTCGGTCCAAGAAGGGCAGGACGACCGATTCCGTGTAGCCGATAGTATCCAGTAGGTACTCACTTGGTGACGACTGGAAGCTACGAATGGTCCCCGGGTCAACGCGAACGGTTCCGTCGGCGGAAATCGCGACCTGGGGCCACTGGGACATCACCTCCACATAGAGCGAGCGCGGATCCTGCCGGAGCACCTCCACGGACACATCACGTTTCGGATTCGTAAGTTCCGCGCCGCGGGCGAACTCCGCGGCCACGGTTTCGTACTTGATGGCCGTAAACGAAAGGTGCTCGTCGATCCGATCTCCCTTCGAGACACCAAGAACGTCTCTGCTCAAGAATGAGACAGCGGACCCGCCGCGAGCGTGAACCTGTCCACGGATACGAGCCTCGGCCAGGACACGCTGCCACCCGTCACCCAAGACCTTGAAAGCAGCATCGCACGTGGCATCGAAATCGCCGAACACGACCTCGTTCGAAGCGGGCCACTCGTAGCCGAGCAGCAGTCGAATCGGCTGCTGGTTCGCCTGCTGGTCGATCTCTACGGTGAAGCGCTGCCGTCCATCTTCTCGCGTCAGATGTATGGAAAACGTTCTCTCGCCGCTTGGTTGCGGCTCTCCCGGCTGATACTTGAACCCGATGTCGTCGACGCCGAGGACATCGCAGACCGCTGAGTGGATGCCCATCCCGATCTGCCGCGAGAGGTTTCTTGGCGGTCCGATCAGAAAGGCGAAGCTCAAGCCGCGGGTTTGGTACGAGTCTTCTAGCATGCAAGCCGTGACGTTGAGGAGGCGGCCGGGGGGCTCCTTCCACCCCGCGGGGGTGCCGAAGTTAGTCGGCCGCCGGGCGAGCGGATAGGGCCGTGCGGCGGGCCGGCGAAGATCGCGGGACCGGTGGCGAACCGCCGCCATTCTGGCCCCAGGCGGATGAAGGCGGCAATCTTCAAACGATACCGCCCGATGACCACCCGCCGACTCGAGGAGCGTCCGATGCGAACGACAGCGATGACCCTGCGGACCGCGGTGCTGGCCGCGGCCTTTGTCCCCTCCGCTCCCTCCCCGGCGTACGGCGCCACCGGCGTGATGGCTGCCTCCCGCCCCCCGGCGGCCCAGGAAGTGACGGCGATTAGAGCTGGTCGGCTCATCGACGGCACGGGCCAACCGGCGCGCGAGGATCAGGTCATCATCGTACACGGCGAGCGGATCGAGGCCGTGGGCGCCGCCGCGGCCGTCGCAATCCCGGACGGCGCCCGGGTCGTCGACCTGAGCGGACACACCGTGATGCCCGGGCTCGTCGACGCGCACGCCCACCTCTCGATCCGGCCCGACATTCGCACCCTCCGGGGTCAGCTCGAAGGGATGGAGCAGCACGACGCCATGCAGATGGCGCGCATCGTCCGAAACATCCGCGTTCAGCTCATGTCCGGCGTCACCAGCGTCTACGTGGTCGGCGAGGTCCACTACAACGACATACAGGCCTCGCAGGCCGTGGAGGAGGGGATCATTCCGGGCCCCCGGATCTATCCCAGCGGGAACTTCATCTCGACCACCGCCGGCCATGGCCCGGCAGAGTACCGGACGACCAACGGACCTTGGGAGATGCGCACATTCGTGCGGCAGAACTACGAGATGGGGGCGCACCACATGAAGCTGACGATCACCGACCGCGCGCGCGTGGGGCCTAACAACGGCACCCCGTACGCCCCGGGCGAGAGCAACTACACGAAGGAAGAGATCGACGCCGCCGTGAACGAGCTGCACCGGCTCGGGATCGAGGCCACCGCGCACGCGAACGGAGAGTCCATCCGCTTGGCGGTCGAGGCGGGAGTCAACTCGATCCAGCATGGGGGGAACCTCAACGAAGAGCTGATGGATCTCATGGCGAGTCGCGACGTGGGGTTTGTGAACACGTACACCATCGGTTTCCAGAGCGTCTTCAACGAGTGGGGCTTCCTCGACAACGAAGCCGGCGACATTCGCGACTGGCTCGAACGCGGCCGCCAGGTGCACTGGCGGGCCCTCGAAGAGAACCCGGGACGGGCGAAACGGCGTCTGGACCGTCTCGGGCAGCTCCGCCGCTCGAAGGAGAAGGGCGTCAAGGTCGGCATCGGGACGGACAGCATGCACGGCTACATTGCGCTGGAGATGGAGAACCTCATCGCGGCGGGATTCACGCCGCTCGAGGCGATCACGGCGGCGACGGGGCTCAACGCCGAAATCGTGGGGATCGAGGATGAAGTGGGGACGGTCGAGGTGGGTCGCTTCGCGGACATCATCGCGATCTATGGCCGGCCCGACGAGAACATCCGCGATATGGGGAACGTGGCGTTCATCATGGTCGGCGGCCGCGACCAATCCGCCCTCAGCTTCCGGTAACGGCGCTGTGGAATCCCGGAATCCACTCCAGCGCGGCCCTCTTCATCCGGTGCTTCAGCCACAGCAGCGGGATCTGTGGGATCTTCCGGGATCGGGGGAAGAGGAACTGATCGACAAGCTCGTTTCCGACCAGCTCCAGGCACACCTGATACATGAACGTGGCGAAGGGTCGTTCCTTGGGATCCTTCACGCCCAGCAGGAGCGGCGCGCTGTTCACGATGCTTCCTCCCGGTTCAGCCGAGGAGAATACTCCCGGACACCTCGTGCGGCGAGCCGACGGCAGTAGCGCGCGATCCAGCGATTGGAGAAGCCGAAGAGCTTCGCCCGGCGCGTGATCGCGAGGACCTCGCGGCGGGACATCTTCGTCTCTTGGTCCAGCACCTCCGGATTCGTGCGGCTGATGGCGAGGGTCCGCACGGCGAAGAGGAGCGGGAGCAGGCAGAAGAGGCGCACGCGGTGGTACCGTCTCGGGATCATCCGCAGGTAACTCCGGGCCGCCGCCAGATGGCGGTCGGCCTTCTCCGCGAGTCGCTCGAGCACCGTCATCGCCGCCGCGTGGTTCGCGGGCTCGAACAGTTCGCGCGGATCCATGCCGTCGTCGGGGAGGAAGGACGCGGGCACGTACACCCAGCCGCGATGCCGGTCTTCGTGCAGCCCTCTGATCACGTTGACCGTCTGTAACGCGAGGCCGAACTTCCGGCCCAGCGCCATCATTCGCTCGCGGTCCCCTCCGACGCCCGGCAGCCGATGGGCGAACAGTTCCGTGAGCAGATGGCCCACCCGTCCGGCAACTTCGTGCATGTAGTCGTCCAGATCCTCTTCGCTGCCGAATTCCGAGCCCCGCTCCGTCCACCGCGCCATCCCGGCGCTGGATTCTCTCACGCGCCGCACGATGATCTCGCTCGCCTTCGGCGCCAGACGGTCGAGCCCTTCGAGAACGCGCGCCGCGTGCCGAGCCACGGCCGCGTCCGGCGTGTCTTCCGCGGCCTCTCCCAGACGATCAATGAGTGCCGCGCGTCCGGGACCTCCGCCGAGCGCGCGCCGCCACTCCTCCAGCAGGAAGACCTTCTCGTCCCCCGCGATTTCCTGGTTGTCCTCGAGGTAGTCGGAGACGCGCAACAGCAGGTAGGCCACGGTGATCTCGTCCCGCAGCGGGCGCGGGAGGATCTCGATCCCGACCGCGAACGTGCGACTCGCATGCACGAGCAGCTCGTGAAGCGTGGTCATCTCCCGCGGACGGCCCGGGTCACGATACGCTCCGCTTCGCGGCGGGATCGGACTTGATCAGGAGGAGGCGGCTGTTCGCGGGATAGAGCCACTCGGCGCCCCGTTCGGTGACCACCGCATCATCCTCCAACGGCACACGCAACTTCGCGCCCCCCCACTCGGGAACCGCCGTGTACGCGAAC
Source organism: Candidatus Palauibacter poriticola (assembly GCA_012270965.1). Classification (GTDB taxonomy): domain Bacteria; phylum Gemmatimonadota; class Gemmatimonadetes; order Palauibacterales; family Palauibacteraceae; genus Palauibacter; species Palauibacter poriticola. The sequence continues at coordinate 20,372 of JAAXHJ010000043.1, read as the reverse complement.
ATTTCGATCGCGAGAAGATTCGACGGCACGACCTCGAAGGTGAGCCGGCGCGGGTTCCAGGTCGCGATCGAGGGGCCGATCCCGTGTCCGAGGTTGCCGACCGAGTGGTGTCCCTCCCAGGTCACGTCCGTCCGCGGCCCATCCGTGGGCTGGTTGAAGGGAATGGGATTGAAACCGGCCGCCGTGAGCGCGGCACCGATCCGGTCCATGTTCTCGCGCGCGGTAATGCCGGGCCGGATCGCGCGGCGCGACACTTCCCGCGCCTCGATCGCTCGGTCGAAGGCGTTCTGCACTCCCGGCATCGCCTCCGTCTCCCCCGGCCGCATCACGTAGGCGACGCGCTTCATGTCCGTGCAAAAGTTCAGGTGGCAGACGCCCCAGTCGATCATCATGACGTCGCCGCCCTGGATGATTCGGTCGCTGGATGTCGCCTCGATGCCCTCGGGGCCCGTGATATAGATGGATGGGAAGCCGAAGGAGGAGCCGAGGCCGCGCTCCAGCAGCCGGTCCATGAGCCACCACGCCACATCCCTGAGCGTCGTGACGCCGGGCGTGACGACCTCGTTCGAGAGGGCGCGTTCCGCGAGTTCGCGCGAGATCTCACCCGCCTCGGCGAAGCCCGCGATCTCCGATGCGACGCGACGCGCCCTGAAGTCGGACACGAGCTTCTCCGCGGAGACGAAACGCGACGCCCACGGTTCGCCCAGCGTCTCGGCGAGGTGCCGATAGCCGGTATGGGACAGTCCGTCGGCCGCACCGATGTTCGACCCCATGTTGAGGCCGATCCGCCCCGGATCCCGCTCGGCGACGAACTCTCGAAGATCGAAGTTGCCGGTGACGATGTCGTAGGCCCCGTTCCCGGCCAGCAGGTATCCGCCGATCCCCAGGGCGGCGCGTTCGATCCGCTCTCCGCCGCGGTCGGTGAAGATGTAGTAGCCGATGGGATTCACGTAGCCGGGGCCGAAATCGGGGGTGAGCGGATCGTCGAGCCCCTCACGGCGCATCGTGATCCACATGTCGATCTCGTTCTCGCGCATGACCTCGGGCAGCACGACATTGAACTTCTCGCGCCGCATCTGGTTCATCCGCTCCCAGCGCCGCCGCGCCTCCTGCGCGTCGCCGGGAACGGGCAGCAGGGGAAGCAACAGCGCCGCCCAGAGTCCGGCGCTCGCGATCCGATCCGTCAGGGCGTTGCGAACCATGGGTCCTCCGAGGTGTCCCGAGAATCCGTGCCGATGCGGCCCAGCAGCCCGCGAAACGCGCCATGGAGATCGCAACAAGAGCCCTGCCGCAGGGTCTCACCACGGGCTGCTTGGCCACTCGACATGGAGCCATCGTATGGGGCGGCGTAGGAAGCATCAAACGGACTGAGGTCCGATCCACTGGCACCCGGGAAGCGGCGAGGACATTATCGGGCATGCCCGTCCTAGCGCAGCGACTCGCCGACCTCGGGACCGAGAACGCCTTCAAGGTCAACGACGACATCCAGGTCTGTCTCGACCGCGGGATGGACGTCATCGGCTTCAACATCGGGGCGCCGGACTTCCGCAGCGCTCCGCACCTGAATCGGGTCGCCGTATCCGAACTCGAGGCCGGAAACTCGGGGTACTGCGACGCGGCGGGACTCCCGTCCTTCCGCGAGGTGATCGCGCGCCACGTGTCGGCCACGCGCGGCATCGACGCGGGAGCGGATCGGGTCGTCGTCACGCCCGGGGCCAAGCCGCCCATCGGCTACACCTTCCAGACGTACGTGGACCGGGGCGACGAGGTGGTCTACCCGAGTCCGGGATTCCCCATCTACGAGTCGTGGGCCACGTTCGTGGGGGCGCGTCCCGTGCCCCTGCATCTCTCGGAGGAAAAGGGCTTCGCGTTCACGGCGGGCGACCTCGGGGCACTCCTCACCGAGCGCACGCGGCTCATCATCCTCTGCTCGCCGTCGAATCCGACGGGAGGCGTGCTGTCGGCGGAAGAACTTGCGGGCATCGCGGCGGTGATCCGCGAACGCTGTCACCCGGATCTCCGGATCTACTCCGACGAGATCTACGAGCACATTCTCTTCGATGGCCTCGAGCACCACAGCATCGCGTCGCACGAGGGCATGGCGGAGAGGACGGTCATTGCGAGCGGCCATTCGAAGGGGTTTGCCATGACGGGGTGGCGGCTCGGCTGGGCCGTCCTGCCGACGCCGGACGAGGCCGATGTCTTCAAGCAGTTGAACATCAACATCATGTCGTGCGTGCCGCCGTTCCTGCAGGAAGGGGGGCGGGCGGCGTACGAGGATCCGGCCACCGCCGGTGTGGTGGCGCACATGGTGGGGGAGTTCGAGCGGCGGAGAGACTTCATCGTGCCCGCGCTCGACGCGATCGAGGGCCTGAGTTGCCAGTTGCCGAAGGGGGCGTTCTACGTCTTCCCAAACGTCTCCGGCATGTGCGACCGGCTGGGCGTGTTCGAGGCGCACCACGCCATGCCCGCGGAGTCCCGCGCGCGGACGACGCCGGCGGGGATGTTGCAGATGTTCCTGCTCTACCGGTACGGCGTGGCCACGATGGACCGCGCCTCCTTCTGCCGCATCGGCTCCGAGGGCCAGCACTTCCTCCGCATCTCGATCGCGAACGGCATGACCGACATCGAGCGCGGCGTGGCCCGCATCGAGCGCGCCGCCGATGATCCGGACGGGTTCCGGGAGTTCATCGAAACGGAGCGCCTGTGGGACTGAGGCGCGTGCCGGTACAGGCCGTACCACTCCCCGCCGCACGGCTCGCGGTTTCGCTGCCGCTCGCGGTTTCGCTGCCGCTCGCGGTCCTGGCCATCGGCGCGGGTGCGGCGGAAGCCCAGTCGCGCTTCGCCGGATACGCCGGGCTCGTGCTCGAAGCTCCCGCCGGCGTGGAGGCCGCGGCCTACGGGAACGCGCCCTACCTGCTCGGCGCCGGGGCGGAGTCGATCTTCTACGCGCCCGCTCTGATCCACCGAGCCGACGGTATCGCGGCGGGCCTCCAGCGTTACGGAACCGAGGGAACGCTGGCCACGCTCGCGGGCACCGGATCCGTAGGACTCGGGGATTTCGCCGTCGGCCTGCAGTACCTCCGCTACAACACCAAGCGATTCCCCGGGGCACCGGACCTTCAATTGCCGGCCCTTGGGGGCGACGGCCCGCCGCTGACCGAGTTCGTCGTATCGCTCGGCCATGCGCGAGAAGTATTCGGTGCGGTGAACGCGGGCGTCGTGGCGAAGCACCTCGAGTACCAGTTCCTCGGCCGGACGGAGCGCGTGACGCTGCTGGACGTAGGCGTCGCGCGAGGCTTCGGGCCGACGATGGTCAGTCTCGCGGTCCGCAACCTGGGGTCGGACTTGGACCACAGGGGGCGGGAACTCAGAGTTCCGACGCAACTTGCCCTGGGCGTTTCGACGGAGGCCTTCGAGGTCGGAGAGCTGGACATGTTCCTCACCAGCCAGATCGCCCGCCGCCGGGATGGGGAGATCGTTCCGGCCGGCGGCGTCGAGATCTCCTACTGGCCCGTCCAAGGCTACACGTTCCGTCTCCGCGCCGGACTCCAGCGCGTGGTGGAGGACCGGAGGAGCCCGTTCACCTTCGGTCTCGCGCTCACGGGCGACGCCCTCACCCTCGAGTACGCGTTCCAAGCCTTCGACGTGGACGGAAACGCCCACCGCTTCGGCCTCAGCTTCCGCTGACGTTGCGGGGCGTCTGCCGTTACGGTGCGGCTTCGCCGGTGTAGAAGGCGGTCACGCGGTCGGCGGCGGCGCGGGCCGCGGCCTCGTCGGTGCCCAGCGTGATCGACGCCTCGCACCAGCCGGCGCTGCTCCGGCGGGTGAAGTCGCGCCCCTCGACGGACGCGATCCACGACTCCGCCGTCTCCGGGACGACCGACGGGTTCGAAGCGAAATGCTGCTCGAGCCCGAACAGCGCCTGGTCCCAGCCGATCCCGACCGCCCCGGGTCCGTACTCCTCCCAGAACTCTTCGGGGAACTGCGCGAGGTGTTCGAGACGGACCTCCGTGCGGCCCTTCGCCAGCTCCGAAAGGGTCACGGTCACCCAACTGATGTCTCCGTGCATGCGCCACGTCAGGGCGAAGCGTGTCGGCCGTTCACACGCGATGACCTCGCCGCCGGCGTTGCCCTCCAGCTGGTAGCTTCCGCCCGGGCGCAGGTCGCCGGAGATCGGCAGAAACCACTTCGGGATCCGGGCCGCGTGGGTCAAGGCGTCCCACAACTCCTCCCGGTCCACGCCGCACACCCGCGCCGCGACCAGTGCGTGAACCTGCCTGCCCTCATGCTCGCGGCGGCCGAGTTCGCGCCGAACCGGGTCGACGCCGTCCAAGTTGTCGTGTGGCATGCGGATGTCCTCGCAGGGGTGCGTGTCGTCAGCCGCCGGGCCAGCTCTCGGAAAAACCGATGTCGTCCACGACTACGGTGCCGGCGGGCGTCTGGTCGAAGAGGAGGCGGATCTCCCGGGGCCGGGCCGGATCGAAGGCGGAATTGGCCTCGACCAGATCGGCGAGCGGGATGGAGAAGGACTGGAGCACGAGTTCCCACTGATGGTCGAAGGAGTCGGCGTCGTTGCGGCGCCTCACCACCGTCTCCAGCGGACGGCGGATCGGCCCGTAGTCCGACAGTCGCACGCTCGCGGACGCGCCCGCCTCGTCCGTGACCACGATCGAGAGGTCGATGGGATCGTCGCCGTCCGGATCCTCCGCCTCCGAATCACTCGCGTCCGGGTCGTCCTCTCCTCGCCCGGTCTCGCCATCGTCCCCTCCGGCGGCGGAAGGATCATCCTCTTCCCCCTCGGGTCGTCGCGGCCCCGGCCGGCCCTCCACGGCTCCGAGCTGCAGGTCGAGGCGGGAGGCGGTGCTCAGCCCCCACTCCGCGCCCAGCCCGGGGGGCAGCGACACCGCGTAACTCGCCGGCGTCCCCAAGTCGTCCTCCCCGCCGGCGACGCGGTTGTTCCAGCCCAGCCGCAAGGCGTTGCTTTCCTGCGAACTCGACGTCGTGGGCCGGTTCCGCGACCGGAGGTCGAGCAATTCCTCGCGCCACACGCCGAGCGAATCCCCCCGGAGCGTCACGCCGTGCGCGGTCCCGCTCGTGACGTCGATGTCCTCCTCGAAGGTGGCGAGAGGCCGGAAGCTGCTCGATTCGAACTGCGTGATGTACATCGTCTCCGGCAGCCAGCCCCCGATCGCGCGGTGGTCGCGGAACATCGGCGCGTAGTCCGGATTGTCGCGCAGCACGGTCTCGAGGAAGGCCGAGATGTAGATCTCCCCGAACTCGCGCTGCGCTTCGCCGTCGATGAGTCCCCGCAGATCGAGGCGCCGGGCGCTGCGGGGGCCGTTGTCCTTGTCCCCCCACACCGTGTTCCACTGGCCGTGATTCGCGCGGTACATGTAGATCGCGGTCTTGAAGTAATCCCCGCCGTCGGTGAACGAGAGCCGGTTGTAGAGCCTGAGGCCGTGAAAGCTCGTCACGTCCCCGTCGTGCGAGCCGTGAAACACCATGTAGTTCACGTTCTCGACGGGAACGAGCCGGCCGGTGGGCAGGTACTGACCGTCCACCGGGGCAATCGCGATGATCCCGCGGATCCCGTGGTGGAAGCCGAACTCGAGCGAGGCGTCGTCCGGATACCGCGCCAGCCGGTTGAAGGCCGCCGCGTGCCCCACGGCTTCGCCCCCTCGGGAGTGTCCGATGAGGGCGATGCGCTCGAAGTCGATCTTCCCGAAGAACGGGGTGGATTCGTCCGCCGCGAATCGCTTGAACGCGTCGATGTGCTTCAGCAGGAACCAGCCCCGCCCGTCGTTCTCGTTGCGGATGCTCCCGTTGATGAAGTTCATGTCGACGGATGCGAACACGAATCCCCGGCTCGCGAGCAGCTCCCCCAGATAGCCGTAGCCGGGGTCCGAGAAGTCCTTCATGTCGTGGTTGCCGTGGACGATGAGGACCAGCGGGAAGAGGCGACCGTCGCGGGGCTCGCCTTCGGGATACCACGCGCGGCCGTTGATGGGGAACTCCTTCGGCGTAAAGCCCCAGTAGCCGTTGCGCTCCTTCGCCGTCGCGCCGAGCGACACGAGCTTGGAAGCGTCCACCGTTTCGGTCACGATCGCGACGGAATCCCGGTACTCGGGTCGCCGCCGGTCCGTCCCGCTCCCGTAGAAGAGCCGCCGCACCTCGTAGGGGCCCCGAGTCGCCGGATGCTCCGCCCGCAGCCGCTGCTCGGAGAGGACGGTCGCATGGTCCGAGGGGGTAAGCTTGAGCGGTCCGTAACAGCCCGCTCCCGCAGCACCGGCGACGACCGCCACGACGGCCGCCCCCGCGAAGGATCGTCGCGTCTTCAACCGCCGAGGTCCTCCGACGCCGGGTCCGGCTCCCGCCCGCCGCCCTCCGGGGCCTCCATGGAGAACCGGAAGTGCTCGGCCAGCTCGGGATCGTCCTCGATCTCCAGCACGCGCTTGGCGATGTATTCGCCGAGCACGGGTCCCTGCTTGAACGACTCGGCGGTCCCGAGGCCCGCGAGCCACACGTTGTCGAAGTCGGGGTGCTTGTCGATCAGGAAGTTGCGGCTGGGGCCGAAGCAGTAGTGGCAGGCGCGCGTCTCGTTGACGGCCGCCCCGGCCATGTCGGGGAAGTAGCGCTCGAGGACTTGGCGGGGTCGTTCGTGCGCCTCGGGCGGAACCCAGCGGTCGCTGGTGTCGGGATCGTCGCCGGCCTGCCCGCCCACCCGCACGCGGAACCCGCGGTGGTCCGGCCCGAGCGCGGGCCAGCCCGTACACCCCGGCACGCCGTAGCTCGGCATGTTGGGGAACATGAAGCGTTGGTCCGGCACCGCGAAGTAGAACACGTTGCCGATCGGGATGCGGACGCGGTCCCCGATGAGTTCGGGGAACGTCTTCCCGATCCAGGGGCCGACGGCGAACACGAACGTGGCGGCCGAGAGCGACTCGTCCGCCCCCAGCGTCACGTTGTTCAGCCGGCGTCCCTCCGAGCCTCCGAGCCCCGCGCGGGCGATCCGGATTTCACCGCCCTCCATCTCGAAGCGCCCGGCCACCGACTCGATGGCGCGCCGCGCCCGCACGATCCCGGCGTTGGGCTCGTGGAGTCCGAGGGACACGCCTTCTTCCGTCCGGATCCATGGCCAGCGGTAGTTGATCTCGTCCACGTCGAGCAGCTCGTAATCGACCCCGAGCCGGTCCCACTGAGCCATCGTGTCCTCGAGGTAGGGGATCATCTCCTCGCGCAGAATGAGATCGCCCGACTGATAGAACACCCGTGGGAGAAGGAGTTCCCGACCCTCTTCATCCCATTGGATCCAGCGCTGGATCGCCTCGTTGGCCCACTGGTTCCACACGAAGCCCTCCTCGCGGCCGCCGTAGGAGGAGCGCACGCCGCGAGTCTCGCCGCCGGAGGTCGAGCGCGAATTGCCGGGGCCGTACGCATCGAGCACGGTCACCGCGACGCCGAGCCGTTGGAGATTGAGCGCCGTCCAGATGCCGAAGTTGCCCGCTCCGATGACGACCACATCGGGCGCCTGGCCGGCGCGCCGGCGCAGAGGGGTCGAGCGGGGCTCGGGGATGGTGCCGGCAAAGAGGGGCGCGCCCGCGAGGGGGGAGACGCCGCCGAGCGAGATTCCGGTCGCGCCAGCCGTCGCCGCCTTCAGAAAGTCGCGTCGATCGATCGCCAAGTCCGTCCCTTCCCAGCCGAGTCCTTTGACGTCGAAGGCTGTTCCCCGCGACTCGCCTCGTGCAAGCTACCGCCCAGCTTCGCGACGCTCGAAGTCGGCATCCATGAGCAGCCATGTGTTCGGATCGAGGACCACGTCGCGCGGCTCGGCCTCGACCGGGATCGTGAACCGGTGGCGGCGCCCGTCGACCCGCACCACCTCGATGCGGCTCTGCTCGGCGCTCCCATGCACGCCGCGTTCGCTCGGCCCCTCCGGCGGGTGGATCCCGATCTGGACCGGCATTCGGAACGCGTAGCGCCCGTCCTGGACCTGTTCGATCTCGACATGGATCGCCCCGGCTTCCGCGTCGTAGCTCCAGCCGCCTTCGAACTCGAGCCACCCGCCGCCGTAGAGCCACTGGTCGAAGAACACGCGCAGGTCCAGACCCGCTGCCTCCTCCATGGCCCGCCGGAAGTCGGCCGTCGTCGCGTTCCGGTCCCGGAACTCCCGGTAGTACGCCTGGATTCCGGCCCAGAACGCGTCCTCGCCGACGACGCCGCGCAGCATGTGCAACACCCATGATCCCTTTTGGTACGTCCCCGGCCCGCTCGTCACGCGGCTCATGTCCGAGAGATTGTCGTGCACGATCCTGTAGTCCGGATTCTCGGCCATGAAGGTGCGGATCCCGTCCCTGCTCACCTTCAGACGCTCCACGAACTCGTCCCGCCCGTACTGATGTTCGATGAAGATGAGCGTGAAATAGGTCGCGAAGCCCTCGCTGAGCCACACGTCGTCCCAGTCGTATTCGGTGACCGCGTTCCCGAACCACTGGTGCGCCACTTCGTGGATGATGACGTTGCGCCAACGCACGTCCCGTTCGCCCGTGACCGAGGCGTCGCCGTAGAAGATCGCGGTCGCCGCCTCCATCCCCCCGCCCACGCTGTTCGACTGCACGTTCGCCAGCTTCTCGTACGAGTACGGGCCGACCATGTCGCCGTAGAACTCCATCGCCTGCTTCGTCGGCACCGCGAAGTCGTAGAAGCCGGCGTCGCGGTCCTGGGCGTAGACCCACGTCTGGATCGGCACCCCGTTGTAGTAGTCCACCGTCTGTACGGCGAAGCGGGCCGCGCCGAGGGCGTATAGCCAGGTCGCGATCGGGACCGATTGTTTCCAGTGCGTGAGTCGGGTGCCGTCCAGGAAGTCCGTTTCCTCGATGAGCAGCCCGTTGGAGATGACCTGGTAGTGAGCCGGCGCCGTGACGATGAGCTCGTTCGTGGCCTTGTCGTACGGGTGGTCGATCGCCGGCAGCCAGTTGCGCGCCCTGTTCGGCCAGTTGTCGCTGAAGAAGGTCCGGTCCCCGTACTTGTTGGGCCCGATGATGAGGCCGGTGGCCGGAACGCCCTCGTAGGCGACCGTGAGCCGGCGGCGGTCGCCGGGTTCCGTGGGCCGCGCGAGCGAAATGAAGAGCGCGTCGTCCCGGTGCTCGAATGCGAGCGGACCGTCCGCCCCCGTCACGGCCCGGACCCGCATGCCCGTGCCGTCGGGCTTCTCCTCGATCAGGTCGAGACGTGCCTGCTCGATCCCCGCCTCCAGGAACCGGAGGTCGATCGTCGCCTCGCCCGAGATCATGTCCGTCTCGTCGGAGAGCGTGAGCGCGAACGCGTAGTTGAGCGCGTCGATGGCCGGATTCTTCGGATAAGTGTCCGCCGCCGTCGGGAGTCCGGGACCGAGGTGGGCTCCGGGCGGCCTCGGATCCCCGACCTCGGGCACGCCGGATCCGAGCCACGCGAGCGGGAGAAGGAACAAAGAGTATTTCATTCGACACCTCGCGCGTTGGCTTGCGGTACACCACCAACCTGCACCCGCACCAGAGACGCCGCACCCCCGCCTCGGTGCCGCCGACTCGCTGCCGTCGGCTTCGTTGCCGCCGGCTCGCTGCCGCCAATTGCCAGGCTCATCGAGCCTCGGTACCATTGCGAAATGGACAAACCATCGCCGCGGAGCAGTACGAGCGCACACGCCTTCGCTGCTGGCTTCGTCTCCGAGGGACGCCACTTCCACGTCATCTCGCAGCAGGGCATCTTCAAGCCCGCCATGATGGATTTGCCATTGCGCTCTGCAGGCTGCATCATGCCGTCTTCGACCGCTTCTTCGTGGGTGTGCGGCCCGACGCCCGCTCCCGCTCGGCCGCCGTCTGATCGCCGCGACACATCATCGAGATTCGACCCGACGTGCTCGAAGAGCGTGACGGACCCACCATCAAGCATGCGATCCAGGAACTTCACGGCCGTGTTCTGATTCTACCGCATCGGCGCGCCGACTATCCGGATGTGGAACTCCTCACGAAGCGATACGAGGAATTCCGGGAACGAGGCAGCCGGCTAGTGTTCGATGCCGCCGGATTGAGCTTCGAGCGCGTGCGTTCGGCATCTCCGCTCCCCAACGATGGATGTGACCGATGACGGCAGAACCCCGCGACTTCAACCACGCGATCCAGTACGAGCCCGACGAGATGCCGCCGTACCGGATCGCCATCGGACTCGCCCTCCAGTACGTCGTGCTCACCATCGCGGGCATCGTCATCACGGTGGCGATCGTGGTGCGGGCGGCCGGCGGGGCCGATGCCTACCTGTCGTGGGCGAGCTTCGCGGCGTTGCTCGTGAGCGGCGTGACGACCGCCGTGCAGGCGCGGCGCATCGGCCGCCTCGGCGCGGGCTACGTCCTCCTGATGGGTACGTCGGGCGCGTTCATCGCCGCATCCGTCACCGCGCTCGTCGAAGGCGGTCCCGGCCTCCTCGCGTCGCTGGTCATCGCCTCGTCCCTGTTCCAGTTCGGGCTCTCGCGGCACTTGGCGCTCCTGAGGCGGATCATCACGCCGGTGGTGGCGGGCACCGTGATCATGCTGATCGCGGTCACGATCATGCCCATCCTGTTCGACCTCGTGCGGCAGGTTCCGGAGGGGGCACCGGAGTTGGCCGCGCCGATTACGTCGCTCGCCACGCTGCTAGCCACGCTCGCCATCGTCCTGCGCGCCAGCGGCGTGATGCGGCTGTGGGGGCCGGTGATCGGGATCGCCGTGGGATGCGTCGTGGGCGGACTGTTCGGCATCTACGATGTCCAGCGCGTGGTCGACGCGCCGTGGTTTGGGCTACCCGCGAGTGGTTGGCCGGGCTTCGACTTCGGCTTCGGCGCCGCCTTCTGGACGCTGCTCCCGACGTTCGTGTTCGTCACGCTGATCGGGGCCATCGAGACCGTGGGCGACGCCGTCGCCATTCAGCGCGTGTCGTGGCGCACCCCGCGGGCGACGAACTTCGAGGCCGTTCAGGGAGCGGTCGCCGCCGACGGACTGGGCAACCTCCTGTCGGGACTGATCGGAACCGTTCCCAACACGACGTACTCCTCCAGTATCTCCTTGGCGGAGATCACCGGCGTGGCGGCGCGCCGCGTGGGCGTGTCCATCGGGGTCACGTTCGTGGCCCTGGCCTTCCTGCCCAAGGTCGCCGCAATCGTCCTCGCCATCCCCGATCCGGTCATCGCGGCCTATGCCCTCGTCCTCATCGCCATCCTCTTCGTCATCGGCATGAGGGTCGTGATTCAAGAGGGGATCGACTATCGCAAGGCCGCCATCGTGGGAGTTTCGTTCTGGGCCGGGGTCGGGTTTCAGGAGGGTGCCTTCTTCACCGAATACCTGGGCCCCCACCTCGCGCCGCTGCTGGAGAACGGCATGACGGCGGGCGGCCTCGTCGCGATCATCCTCACAGTCCTGCTCGAGTTCGTGGGGGCGCGGCCCCTGCGCGTGGAGACGACGCTGAACGTCGAGGCGCTCCCGACGATCCGAAACTTCCTCGACAAGTTTTCGATCCGCCGAAAGTGGCCGATGGAGATGAGCGACCGCCTGCTTCAGGCCTCCGAGGAGACGTTGCTGCTCCTGCTCGATCAAGCGGAGGGGGATGAGGAAGGAGATCGCCGCCTGCGCCTGAGCGCCAGGAAGTGGGGCAACGGTGCCGAACTCGAGTTCGTCGCCGCCGGCGGCAAGGGCAATATCGAGGACCAGATCGCGGTTCTCGGCAGCCACGGCACGGCGGAACCGCAGGAGCACGAACTATCGCTTCGGCTCCTGCAGCACATCGCGACATCGGTTCGACACCAGAAGTATCACGGCGCCGACATCGTGACGGTGCACATCGAAGGCCCCGCGTGGGGAAGCTAGCCGGCCACCGGCCGCGGGCTAGCGGTTGCGCCCCGAGGATCAGCAGCGGGCGTCCCGATAGGCCGAGCGCCTCGAACACCGCCAGTTCCGCGACGACCGCGTCGACGTCGTGCGAAGCGGGTCGTACCGAGGTCGAGCGAGGCCAGCCGTATCGGTGCCGCCGCAATCGTCGCGGAACCCACGCCGCGCCACTCCGCCGCCGAGGCGGGCGACGCGGCGACAACCACCAGTCCGGCTCCGATCAGGAATCGCTTCATGTAACCGACATGCAAACGGTCTTCGTTGCACGGCCGTGACACGCCGTCATGGCCGAAGGGTTCCCGTTGTCATGTAACAGCGCCGTGTCGCAGGAATCCGAGAGCCGCCGGAGGCCGGGGCGCCCACTGAGAGTGCCGGAGCGCCGTCGCCGGACGCCCGGCAATCGATCAGGGGACCAAGCCCTCCGCGGTGGCGAGCAGTCGGTCGCGGTCGAGCACCTGGCCGCCGAGGATCACGGCGTGTACGCGGCGGGCATTGGCGATGTCCTCGAGCGGGCTGGCGTCGAACAGCACGATGTCGGCCAGCATGCCGTGCGCCAGAGTGCCCCTGTCGGTCAGCCGCAGCGCTTCGGCGCCCGCCCGCGTCGCGGCCACGAGCGTCTCCGCCGCCGTCATCCCGGCCTCGACGTGGGTCTCCATCTCGCGCTGGAAGGCGAGCCCGGGGGGCGCGTTGGCCACCAAGCCGTGCGAACCCATCGTGACGGGTCCGCCGGCCCGTGCGTAACGCACCGTGAACGCGGCCATGTTCCGCATCGCCGCCCACTGCACCTCGCGGCCCTCCTCGCCGAACTCCGGCTCGAAGACGGCCAGCGTGCCGTCCAGGTTGACGTTCCGTTCGAGCATGAGTTCAATGAGCGCGTCGGCGCGCGGCCCGGCGGGAGCCAGCGCCGCCCACAGGGCCAGCCCGCCCTCTCCGCGATGGATGCTCTCGCGCAGCACCGCCTGCCGGAACTCCTCCGCCCGCTTGGGCGAGACGAGGGCCCGTCCCAATGATCTCGTGTGTTCGATCCCGTCCAGTCCCAGGCGGATGGCGGCGGCGGGGTCCACGATCTCGAGGTGGCCGTGGACCGGCACGTTGCGGCGGTCGGCCTCCTCGATGATGGCGGCGACCTGGGCGAGCGAGAGTCGGAAGTACACCTTCAGCGACGTTGCGCCCCGATCCATCAGCTCGTTCGCCGCCATCCGCGCGTCCATATCGTCCAGTAGGACGCGGGAGATCGTGGGATAGGCCGTGCCCCGCCCATCGAGGACGGGTCCGGAATAGAGGAGCCGCGGTGCCGGGAGCCCCAGCGCCCGCACGGCGGCGAGCCAGTTCTCGTTGTCCGCGATCCACTGCCCCATCTCCCGCTGCGTGGTGACGCCGTTCGCCAGGAAGAGGAGCGGCAGTTCCGGGTTCGCGTCGGTGCCCGTCCCGTCGATCGAGGCGTGCGGGCCCGGGGAGTAGTGGAAGTGGAGGTCGATGAACCCCGGCGTCAGGAACTTCCCGGTCGCATCGATGCGTTGGGCCCCGGCCGGGATCTCGACCTGCCCCGCCGGCCCGATTCGCTCGACGCGGTCCCCACGGACGAGAACGGTCGCGTTCTCATGAACGGCGCCCGTGCCGTCGAACACCGTGGCTCCCTCGACCGCCAGCCACCGTTCCTGCGCGGCGAGAGGAGCAGCGAGAGGAGCAGCGAGCGGAGCGAAAACGGCCATGACCCAACCGAGTACGAACAGGACTCTGGCAGCGCGCACGATGTGGCTCCCGCGTTCGGCGAAGGTTCTCGAGGGGCGCGGGCCTTTCCGGCCCCCCCGACCGGGTCTACGCTGAGAAGGATCACGACCCGGCACAAGGAGAACATCATGCCCGAGGGAGCGTCTCTTCGCGACGCATGGCTTCGTCGCGGATGCCTGTCGGCGCTCGCGATGCCCCTGTTCGGCCTCGGCCAGACCGCGGCGCAGGACCGCGACGCCCTCTCCGACGAGGTCCGGTCCTACCTCAGCGTCTCCGCGCCGGTCGTGGCGCTCGCCAACGTGCTCCTCTTCGACGGCACCGGCGGACCCGCGCGTCCCGGACAGACCATCGTCATCCGCGGAAACCGGATCGAAAGCGTCGGCGCGGCGGGCGAGGTCGAGATCCCCGCGGGCGCGGAGCGGCTGGATTTGGAAGGTTACTCCGTCATGCCCGGCATGGTCGGGCTCCACAACCACATGTTCTACTACCAGTCCACCCCGCGTGCGTCGCAGATGCAGTACTCGGGTCCGCGACTCTATCTCGGCGCCGGCGTCACCACCGTCCGGACGACGGGGAGCGTCGCTCCGTACCAGGATCTTTCGCTCAAGGGCGCCATCGAACGCGGAGAGACGCCGGGCCCCCGAGTCCTCATCACCGCCCCCTACGTCATCAGCCCCGGTCCCGACGAGCGGCTCCGGGATCTCGGGATGTACGCGATCCGCGACGAGGAGGCCGCGCGCCGGTACGTGCGCTACTGGGCCGCGGAGGGGGCGGAGTGGATCAAGGCCTACACGCAGATCACGCGGGAGGCGCTCGGCACGATCATCGACGAGGCGCACCGCCAGGGGATGAAGGTGACGGCGCACCTGTGCTCGGTGGGCTTCCGTGAGGCGACGGCGTTGGGGATCGACAACCTCGAGCACGGTCTGTGGGCCAACTCCGAGTACGACACGACGCGCGAACCGGACCGGTGCAGCCCCAACTACCAGCGAAGCGTAGCGGAGCTGGACATGGAGGACCCCCGCGTGGCGGCGACGATCTCCGAGATGGTCGACGCGGGCGTCGCCATGACCTCCACGCTGGCCGTCGCCGAGCAGGCCACGCCGCTCGTGCCCGACCTCGCGGAGCGCGACCTGGAAGCGCTGCCGGAGCACGTCGTGGAAGCGGAGATGGAGCGGCGGTCGATCTTCCGCACGACGGAGATGCCGTGGATGATCGACCTGTTCGAAAACATGCTCGATTTCGAACTCGCCTTCGTGGAGGCGGGAGGCGTGCTGGCGGCGGGAGTGGATCCGGCCTGGGGCGCGCTGCCCGGCTACGGAGATCAGCGCAACTTCGAGATACTCGTCGAGGCGGGGTTCGAACCGGCGGCCGCCGTGCGGATCGTGAGTGCGAACGGGGCGCGGATTCTCGGCCTCGATGGTGAACTGGGGACGGTCGCCGCGGGCAAGCTCGCCGACCTGATCGTAATCGAGGGCGACATCGAACTCCGGCCCTCGGACATCCGCAACGTCCGCATCGTGTTCAAGAACGGTCTCGGCTACGATCCGGAGAGGCTGACCGCCGCCGTCGCGGGCCAGGTCGGCGTCCGCTGACCGCCGCCGGAGATCAACGCGAGAGCGAGGCCGCCACCGCCCCGGCCCGAGAGATGGGGAGCACCGAGATCCGATCTTCGAGCGGATAGGCTTCCTTGCCCGGATAGACCATCCAGAGGTGCGACAACCCGAGGTCTTCCAACGCGACGCGCATGGACCGCGTCGTGCCGGGCGCGTCGGCGAACTTGCACTCGAAGCCGTACCTCTTTCCCCCTCCGAAGACGAGCAGGTCCAGTTCGGCTCCCCCGTGCGTCGCCCAGAAATAGGCGTCCCGCGTATCGAGACCGGCAAGCAGTTGTTCTAACGCGAACCCTTCGAAGGACGCGCCGACCTTGTGGTGGCCCGCAAGTTCCCGTTCCCCCGACAATCCAAGCAACTCGTGCAGCAATCCGGTATCGCGGACATACACTTTCGGCGCCTTCACCTGTCTCTTCTTCAGATTCTCGAACCATGGCGGGAGTGCGCGCACCATGAAGGCCCCGGTGAGGATGTCCAGATACCTGCGCGCGGTGGCCTCGCTAGTTCCGAGGGCGCGGGCAAACTCCGCTCCGTTCCACGTCTGTCCGTGGTAGTGGGCGATCATGGTCCAGAATCGCCTGAGTCGTTCGGCCGGAATCGTGATGCCGAGCTGCGGGATGTCCCGTTCGAGGAAGGTGCGTATGAAGCTCCGCCGCCAAAGCACTGATCGGCGGTCATCCGGCGCAAGGTAGCTGCGCGGGAAGCCGCCGCGCGTCCAGAGTGTCCGCCACTCTCCGGCATCCACTTCACCCAGGTGGAATCCCCCGAGGTCGACGAGACCGACGCGACCCGCGAGTGATTCGGAGACGCCTCGCACCAACCGGGGCGAGGCACTGCCGAGGAGCAGGAACCGGGCGGGGTTCGCGGGCCGGTCCACGAGCACCCGGATCGTCTCGAAGAGAGACGGCGACCGCTGGATTTCGTCGATGACCACCAGTCCTCCGAGAGGGCCCAGCGTTTGCTCGGGGGTAGCTAGACGCCGGCGGTCGACCCCGGCCTCAAGATCGAAATAGGAACTCGCCGGGTCGTCGCTTGCGATCCGTCCGGCGAGGGTGGATTTTCCGCACTGGCGCGGACCGGTCAGCGCGACGCACGGGTGCACCGAGAATTCTTCCCGGATGCGGTGTGCCGGTATCGGTCGCTCGATGAACATACTGAACAATAATACTTGAAAATCCGCACATCAACAACTGATTTTCAAGCAACTATGCCACGGAATCGACTCTTCGGCCGCTACCGGATCTCCACGTCGTCCAGTTCGAAGGCAAACGAGCCGAGCGGGGCCTGCGCCACGAAGGCGAGGCCGGAGATGATCGACGGGTCGGCGGTGGCGAAGCTTTCGAGCGGGATCTCGACCACGGTCCACTCCGATCCGGCGACGAAGGGCACCGTGGGCGGCACGGTGGCTGCGGCCCCCGCGCCGAACAGCATCGCGGCGTAGTTCCGTCCGTCTCCGCGAGTGCGGAAGCGCAGGACGCTGCGGTCGGAGAAATCGACTGCCTGCATCGGTTGGGCGCC
Source organism: Candidatus Palauibacter poriticola (assembly GCA_012270965.1). Lineage (GTDB taxonomy): Bacteria > Gemmatimonadota > Gemmatimonadetes > Palauibacterales > Palauibacteraceae > Palauibacter > Palauibacter poriticola. The sequence goes on along the minus strand of JAAXHJ010000043.1, from coordinate 3,616 downwards.
GAGAAACCAGATGGTGCCCGCCCAGGGGAAGGCGAACCCTGTCCGGATCTCTCCGCGCACGACGAGCGCCCCCTCCTCGACGGCCAGATCCGCCGTGGAGGCGCCGCCGTTCATCGAGTCCGTCGTCACCTGCCAGCCGAACCCGAAGCCGGAGTCGAGCCCGTCCTCGAAGTCTACGACGACCGGCCCCTCCGGAGCCGGTGCGATCTCCGGTGACAAGGCCATCGCGGCGGCCTCGCGCGCGACGGGATAGCCGTCCTTCCAGATCGTGACGATGTCGGCCGTGCGCGCCAGGTCCTCCTCCACGTCGCCCCGCACCAGCAGGAGATCGGCGATGTAGCCTTCGGCGATGCGCCCGCGCTCGGGGACGGCGAACGCGTCCGCGGCAACGGAGGTAGCCGCGGCGAGCACCTCATGGCTCTCCAAGCCGGCCCGCGCGAGGAGGCGAAGCTCTCCGTGCATCGAGAGGCCGGTCGCCGTCCCGGGGTTCGGCGCGTCCGTGCCCCCGACGATCCGCACGCCCGCCGCATGGAGCCGCCGCACGTTCTCAAGCGCGACCTCGGGGTCCGACCCCCCGGGCATCTCGAACCGGTTGCTCAGCGTCTGCCGCTGCATCGGCGAGACCAGCGATTCGTCCGTCTCGTCGAGGACGCGCAGACCGGTGGAGTCGCCGAACAATCCCATGATGACGGAAAGGGTGGGAACGACGAAGACGCCCGTCCGGGCGAAGCTGCGGGCGTCCTCCTCGGAGATCGCGGCGTCGAACCAGATGTGGACCAGGCCATCGGCCCCCAGCGAGACCCCCTCCAGCGCCGCTTCAAGGTCGCTGACGTGGACCACGGCCAGCATCCCCTCCGCGTGAGCGGCGGCGATGAGCGCCGCAATCGTCTCGCGCTCCAGAGAAGGGATCTCGCCGCGGTACGCACTCCCATCCTCGGAAACGATCTTGATCCAGTCGGAGCCTTCCGCCTTCCGCGCCCGCACCCAGACGTCGGCGCCCTCCGGTCCCGTGAGCGGCTCCACGCGCAGCCCGAACTGCGTGCCGTGGCCGCCGGGCGCCGTCGCCAGCATCCCGGCCGAAAAGAGATCGGCTTCGGCCGTACGCGCGATTTCGTCTCGGGCCGTTCTCGCTCCCGCGAGGAGGCCGGCGTCCGTGAACTGGTCGAGCACGGAGGTCACGCCGAAGCGCAGTGCGTCGCCCCGTGTCCCGCCGAACGTGTGGACGTGGCCGTCGATGAGGCCGGGGAGCAGCGTATGTCCGCGTCCGTCCACGCGGGGCAGGTCGTCCGGAAGCCGAAGCTTCGCGCCGACGCGCCGCACCCGTCCGTCTTCCACCCACACATCGTGGTGCCGCCTGAACGTCACGCCGTCGAACAGCGTCACGTCGGCAATCGCGAAACGCTCCTCCGGAGCCTCCTCCCGCGGGGCGGCCGCGTCACCCGGGACCGGCAGCGTCGCGAGGGCGCCCATGAATCCCGCGACGGCCAAGAGGAGAATCCACACACTTCGCGTGGCGGTGTGGTGCTCCGTGTTCATGACATCCCCCCCGCGCGGATCGAGACGGCCCCGCTCTCCGCCCGCCGAAAGCCGACCGCGGCGACGATTAGAAAGGCGATCGATTGCCCGGCGAGTACGGCGACGTGCAGGGCCGTCGCCTGTCCACCGTCCATCGCGATGACCTTAAGTGCGAGCTGCGCGTGGTGATAGGCGGGCAACACGTTGGCGAAGTCCTGCAGGGCTGGCGGAAACATCGCGATCGGGATCCAGAGCCCGGACAGTATGGCCATGGGCAGGAAGACGAGATTCGTGATGGCCACCGAGGCGCGACTCTTCGACCATGCTCCAACGGCCAGCCCGAGCGCGCAGAAGGGGATCACCCCGGCGAGCACGATCCCGGAGAGGGCGAACCACTGCCAGCGGTACAGCACCACGCCGGCTCCATAGGCGCCGGTGACGAAGATCCCCAGAACGACGGCCGCCCCGAAGGCGAACGCCATCGCCACCTTGGCGAGTAGGTAGGCCGCCGCGGGCATCGGCGTGGTACGCTTGAGGAGGAGGACGCCGGAGTCGCGTTCCATGGCCAGGCCGGCGCCGAAACCGAACAGCGACGGCCCCATGACCGCGAACACGCTGTAGGTCGCCAGCATGTAGGTGGGCGCGGCGGCCGAAAAACTCCTCCCGCCCATGACCACGCCGAAGAACAGATAGAAGATGACGGGAAAGAGCAGGGTCGGGATCGCGAACGCGGGCTCTCGCAGCACCATCAGGAACTGGTACCGGGCCTCCAGCACGTAGATGCGCCCACGTCGCGCGAGTGTTGCCGCCGTCATGCGACAGGCTCCGAGGCGTCGGGTGCTCGCGTAAGGGCGAGGAAGGCCTCTTCGAGTCCGGCGCCGACGACGGTGAGGTCGTGCAGGTCCGGGTCCAGGTCGAGGAGGACGCGCACAAGATCCTCCGGTCGTGAGGTCGTAACTTCCAGATACCGGCCCCGGGCCTCGGACCTCACGACGCCCGGAAGAGAGGCCACGCGGTCGCTGTGCACCCCGGTCACGCAACGGACCAAGCGGGCGGCCGTATGCGACTTGATGGTCGTCGGCGAGCCCTCCGCGATGATCCGTCCGCCATGGAGAACGACGATTCGATCCGCGAGCGCGTCCGCCTCTTCCAGATAGTGGGTCGTCAACACCGTGGTCCGCCCCGACGCGCTGAGTGCGCGAATCTCCTCCCACAATCCGCGCCGCGCTTCCACGTCCAGGCCCGCCGTGGGTTCATCGAGAAACACAAGCTGCGGGTCGCCACACAGAGCGAGTGCGAACATGACCCGCTGCCTTTGTCCTCCGGAGAGCTTGCCGAACCTCCGTCGCTCGAGTCCTTCGAGCCCCGCCATCGCGAGCAGACGGGAAGCCGAAGCCGGCGCGGGATAGTAGGCTCGGAAAAGGTCGATGTGTTCACCTACGGTCAGCGTATTCGGCACGCCCGAGATTTGGAGCATCGCGCCTCTGCGCGCTCGAACCCCGGAAGCGCCCGGTCGCTGTCCGAAGACGGTCGCTTTTCCGGTCTGCACGGGCAGGCTCCCGAGCAGCAGACTGATCGCGGTGGTCTTGCCCGCCCCATTCGGCCCCAGCACCGCCAGCACCTCGCCGCGCCGGACCTCGAGATCCACCTCCTCCAACGCGACGACAGGTCCGTACCGATGAGTCACGCCCAGCAGTCGGGCGACGGTTTCTTCAGGCATCCTCGTTCCGGATGGCGTAAGGGATCAGACTTTCTGCGGAGCTTACGAACCCCGCCGCCGGAGGTTTCCGCTGGCGCGGCGGATCTACCCCATCATTTCTCGCACGGTGCGAGTGTGGCGACCTGAAGACGGCATCCGGGTGGTGATTGTGCCGTCGGATCGTGTGACGAAGGAACGAAGGCTCGTGGGGGCGTGCGGGGGCAGCCGCGCGGACGGGGATTCGGGTAACTGAACGGCTCCGGGGCGGTCCTGGGGCGCGGCGGTGCCACCGCGCGGCGTGAGAATGAGGTCCGGGAGGGGAGACTACCCTCGTCATCGGGCGTGGAAGCGTGCGAAGGCGGCGGCTGAGGGATGGGCGGAGTCCATGGCGACCCTGACCCT
>JAAXHJ010000088.1 GCA_012270965.1 Candidatus Palauibacter poriticola | reverse complement strand
CGCCATGGTGCCGCATTCTCCCGACGGGGCGGAACACGGGGCCGTCGCCCGGTTCGTCCTCCCGCCATGCGCGGAGGGCTCGGGCGGCGGGCGGCCCGAGCGGTTCCGCTCGAGCGCCGCCTTCAAAGCATCGGCCTCCGGGACGGTGATGATCTCGCTGCGGATGGCACGGATAAGTATGCCTACCGTCGTAAGGATCCGTCCCTCGCCAACGCGTTCAAGGGCAATGCGACGCACCCGGCGACGTTCATCGCACGCGAAGAGCCACCGGCGGTATTCCGCCGTCGCCAAGCAAGCCGCCTCTCCGCGGCCCATGATCCGTTCACGAGCACCATGAACCGGTGTTTGGGAAGCGTGCCGAGGAGGTCGCAGCGCTCAAGGATGAGAAAGCTGATGAGAACACTGGCGTCGAGCGCTACGTGGCGCACGCCCTGCGGGGAAGGGCGGTTTCGAGGCGGCAGCGAGGCTACACGGGTTCGTGGCCGCCGACCATCACAGGCAGCGACTCAGACTCGGCGAGACCGGCCTCTTCGAGGATGGCGTCAGGGTCGGCCGCCTCATCGATTAGGCGTACGAGTTCCCGCCATTTTCCCTGCCGAGATTTCCTCGCGGCGGTACGCTTCGATTGCAAAGCGACAGGAAGCGGGACCGGGACCGCTTCCGAGCCTCGGCGTGGTCCGGTTCCGGCAAGCTGAGGGTCGCCCTTAGTAGCTGCTTGGTCCGCCCGGAGAGGTCTTCTTGGGCGAGCTTGGCGCGTTCCTGAGAAGAAACGCCGTGCAGACGATGCAAGGTAAGATATGCCGTTGGATGTTGGAATATCGAGCAACGGGCCGTCGGATCACCACGCAATGGGGAGTGTCGCATCGCTTTCGTTCGAGGAAACGCTCCGGCATGTTCAGAAGATCCACGAGGGGCAGCCTAATGCACGATACCGGAGGTCGATGAATGATGACTCAGCGGCGGACTCTGTGGTGGCTCCTGCTTGTGTCGGCGAGCGGTTGCGGCCCGTCGCAGGAAGCTTCGTTGGGTGCCATGCGGGCGGGGCCGGCGACATCGGATCCCTATGCGCACGGGTTCACAGACGCGGACTATCCGAGGGTGACCGAGGTCGCGGAGGATGTGTACGCGTACGAGCAGATCCACCGGACGGGGGGCGAGGTCATCACGACGGTGAGCCTCATCGTCATCACTCCGGAGGGCGTACTCGTCGCGGACGGGCAGGCGAACCCCGAAGAGACGCAGAGGCTCGTCGACATGATCGCGGGCATGACCGACCAGCCGATCACGCACGTCATCGTCGCCTCGGATCACGGGGACCACACGGGCGGAAACTCGGCCTTCCCCGCCGGCGCGCGCTTCCTCGCGCACCCGGCCTCGGCGGCGATCCTGGAGGCGAGCGCGTCGAACCCCAACCGGCCCGAAGGCGCACCGCCGGTCGTCGTCCCGACGGACATCGTGGGCCCCGATACGGTGCTCGATCTCGGCGGCCGCGAGATCCGGCTCCTACACCTCGGTCGCGCCCACACGGGCGGAGACCTCGTGGTCTACCTGCCCGAGGGGAAGGTGCTGTTCATGAGCGAGACGTATCTGAAGCACATCTTCCCGGCCATGCGCTCGGCGTACCCGTCCGAGTGGGTCTCGATGCTGGACCGCGCGCTCGAGATGGACGTGTACGTGTACGTGCCGGGGCACGGAGTGATGGAGTCGCCGGCGATTCTCGAGGCGGAGCTGGTGTCGTTCCGGGACGCGGTGCAGCGAGTCGTGGAGGAGGCGACGCGGCTTCACGGCGAGGGCCTGAGCGCCGAGGAGGCGGCGAAGGCGGTCACGTTCGGCGACATTGAGGAATGGTCGCTGCGGGACAGCCAGAAGCTGCGCGCCATCCGGCGTGTGTATATGGAACTGAACGGAGAGCTGCCGGGATGAGCGTCCTGAACGGAGAGTCGCCGGGATGAGCACCCTGAACGGTTTGAGGAAGCGGAGGGCCGGGCTCGCCGCAGCCGTCGCGGGGTGCGCGGTCGCAGCGGGTTCCGCGGCTGGAACCGGGGCGCTTTGGGCGCAGTCGTACGCCGCGGTGGACATCGGGGCGCGGGATCCGGCGTTCTCGCCGGACGGGTCGACGATCGCCGTCTCCATCCTTGGGAAGATCTGGATGCTTCCCGCCGAAGGGGGCGCGGCGCGCCAGGTCACGGACGGGGCCTCGTGGGACACGCGTCCCGCGTGGTCGCCGGACGGCCGCTTCCTCGCCTACGCCGCCGGATCCCGCCAGGGGGCCGACATTCTCGTCCGCAACCTGGCCACGGGGGGCGTCCGCTTCCTTCATCGCGTGCCGGGGTCGGTCGGGCATATGCAGTTCCACCCGGACGGAAGCCAGCTCTTCTTCGTCGACGACCGCTCGCAGTACGAGGCGCACGTGTGGCGGATCCCGCTCGCGGGTGGGGAGCCGGAACAGCTGACGCACACGCGGAACTGGCACGAGTGGTCGTTCGCCCTCTCGCCGGACGGGAGTCGCATCCTCCTCGAGACGGGACGTTTCGACGGCACGGATCTGTACGAACTCGACTTGGAGGGGGTGTCGCTCGAACGGGTCACGGACACGCCGGAGCGGGAGATGGCCGTCGCGTGGAGCCGCGACGGATCGCGCCGCGCGCACGTCGAAACACACAACGGCGTCGATCACATCGTCTTCGCGGATCTGACCGGGGAAGGAGCCGCACCACGCCGGCTCCACACGAGCCCGTTCGACCAGAAGCAGCTCGCCTTCCATCCGTCCGGCGAGTGGCTGCTCGTCCTCGGCGGGCGGCGGATGCAGCGGCTGGATCTGGCCAGCGGCGAGTTCACTCCGATTCCCTTCGAGGCCCGGTTCGAGGTCGCCGAAGATCCCGCCGACGATCTCCTGATCACGAACGTCCGCCTGTTCGACGGCACCGGCGACGAAGCGGTTCCCGCGTCGACGGTCCTCGTCCGGGACGGAAGGATCGCCGAAGTGCGGACGGGCGACGATGCGGAAGTCGCGGAGGCCGGGCCCGGCACACCGGTCATCGACGGAGCGGGCCGCATGCTGCTCCCGGGCCTCATGGACAACCACTACCACTACTGGCAGCCCCTCGCCGGCGCCGACCTGCTGGCCGCCGGCATCACCGCGATCCGCGATCCCGGCTCGGCGATCCAGGATGCGATGGACTTCAAGGACGCCGTGCGTCTCGGCGTGCTGGCCGGCCCCGACGTGTACACGGCCGGCCCGCTGATCGACGGCCCCGCCGGCTACCACCCCCTGGTGGACGTGAGCATCGACGACCCCGCGGCGGCTCCGGCGCTCGTCCGCGCGCTGAAGGCGCAGGGAGTCGATCTGCTCAAGGCGTACTTCCTCCTCGACCCCGAAGTGCTTGCGGCCGTCGTGGCGGAGGCGCGCGTGCAGGGACTCCCGGTCACGGGCCACATCGGGGTCCGCACGAGTTGGCGGCAGGCGATCGAAGCCGGCATCAGCGGGTTCAACCACATCCGCGTATGGCGCGACTTCCTCCCGCTTGAGATCCAGGTCGACGGACGCGACATGTCGCTCGATGGTGGACGGAACCCGATCGGGCGCATGCAGGCCGACTGGCGGGAGATCGATCCGGCGAGCCCCGAGGTGATGTCGCTGCTCGAGCTCATGGCCGAGACGGAGACGGCGCTCGACCCCACGCTCTACATCCAGGAGATCGACGACGGCGACCGCTCGCGCTTCTCGCTCGAGGAGTTCCATGCGGCCGGGCAGGCGTACGAGCGCATGGGCGAGTTCGTGCGGCGCGCGGTGGAGGTCGGGGTCCCGCTGCTCGCGGGCACGGACAACGTGGGCCTGTTCAACGAACTCGAGGCGTACGCGAAGGCCGGCGTGCCGAACGCCGCGATCCTGCGGGCCGCGACGGCGAACGGCTCCCGCTGGCTCGGGAGAGAGGACGACTTCGGCACCGTGCAGCCGGGTCGCCGCGCTCACCTGATCCTCGTGGACGGTGATCCGCTGGCCGACATCGCCGACCTGCGAAACATCGATCTCGTCGTGAAGGACGGCATCATCGTCTTCGGCGCCCCCCCGGCTGAGCCGCTGGTCCCGTGATTGCCGCAATGGTGGCCAGCTTCCTTGGGACGGGCACCGTCGAGGCAGTGGCCCTCGCGGCGGCGCAGGTCGAGCCTGCGGGCGGCCTCCTCCCCGCGCTCTCCGACAACCCGTTCCTCGCCCTCGGCGCGCTCTTCGCGGCCGGCGTCCTCACGAGCACGAACCCGTGCATCTGGCCGATGATCCCGATCACGTTCTCGGTCATATCGGGCACGGCGGGCGAGGATCAATCGCGAAGACGCACCGTCGGCCTGACGCTGACCTACGCCATGGGGCTGGCGCTCCTCTATTCCGTGCTGGGCGTCATCGCCGGCCTCAGCGGCACCGTGCTGGGTTCGGTGGGGGCGAGCTTCTGGGCGCTGTTCGCGACCGGGAACCTCCTCCTCTTCTTCTCGCTGTTCATGCTCGACGTCTTCCCCGTCCCGGTGCCGAGGCGCCTCCTCGCGTGGGCGGGCAGCCGGGGCGGCGGATCCTACCGCGCCGTGTTCATGCTCGGGGCGACTTCGGGTATCGTGGCGGCGCCGTGCGGGGCACCCGCCTTCGCTGTCGTCCTCACCTGGGTCGTCGCCGAACAGGCCGGACTCATGGGCTTTCTGTACCTGTTCACCTTCTCCATCGGCATGACCGCCGTGCTCATCGCCGTCGGCCTCTTCTCGGGGACGCTCGCCGTGCTGCCGAAATCGGGGACGTGGATGATCTGGATGAAACGGGCCGCAGCCGTCATCATGATCGGGATGGCGCAGTTCTACCTCATCCGGGCGGGATACTTCATGTGAACACGAAACCGGGACGGATCCTCCGCTACGCACCGGCCGCATGGCTCGCGGCGTTGGCCGCGCTCGCGCCGGCCGCGCCCCTCCACGCGCAGGCGGGCGCCGGGCAGGTGAGCCTCGCCCACGGGACGCAGGGTCCGGACGCCACCCTGCAGGACTTGGATGGCAACGAGGTCCGGCTCCTCGACGACGCCGACGGCAAGCCCGCGCTGTTCGAGTTCTGGGCCGCGTGGTGCGAGCAGTGCGAGGGGCTCCAGCCGGAGATCGACCGCGTACAGGCGGACTTCGGAGACCGGGTCAACGTCGTCGCCGTGGCGGTCGCGGTGGCGCAGTCGCTGCGCCGCGTCAGGCGCCACGCGGAGGCGCACGGCGCGGGATACCCCTACCTGTGGGATGCGGATGGGGAGGCGGTGCGCGCCTACTCGGCGACCACGACCTCGATCGTCGTCATCCTCGACGCGGAAGGGAAGGTGGCCTACACCGGCGTCGGCCCCGACCAGGATCTCGTCGGGGCCGTCACCGGAATCCTCTCGGCGGAGGCCGGGGGACCGTAGCCGCCCCCGCCGGGCGCTTCACCGCTCTCGGCGCTGACGCGGGGTTTCGCCACCCGGGAGCGTCCACATACGGGCTGCTACGGGTCGACGGGCTCCGGGGTCACCTCGTCGATGATGGCGGCCAGCTCCTCGTAGGCGGCGGGGTCGACCTGGTTGAAGGCCGGGATCACCCCGGCGACGCGGCCGTCCGGTCCCACGACGATCACCGCGCGGCTGTCCACCATGCTGTTGTCTCTCAACCCTCCGCCGAACTCCACGTACGTGCCCCCGTCGTTGCCCGCGTCGCTCGCGAACAGGAAGGGGAAGTCCTCGTCCCTCAGCCATGAGGCGAGTTCGTCGACCGGGTCGTTCGAGATGCCGACGAGGACCACGTTCCGGCCCTCGTTGAACAGACTTGCGTACTGATCACGGTACGCTCTCATCTGAACCGTTCAGCCACGCGTCCTGACTCTGAAGAAGAAGGCGAGGACGACGGTCTCGCCCCGGTAGTCGCTGAGGCGGATCGGGTTCTCCAGCGCCCCGTACCGCGTCGCGCCCGGAAGCGAAAAATCCGGCGCCATCTCGCCCACGGCGAGCAGCTGCGAGTCCTGCGCGCTCACCGGGGCCGCGCCTCCGATGGCGAGCGTTGCGGCCAGGCCCGGCCCGAGGGCCGCGGCCAGGACAAGTCTCCGCATGTCTCGGTCCTTTCGTGCGGGTGGAAGACAGGTGGAAGAGCCATGCCGAAGGGTGGCGCTCCCTCCACGTTCGCGCCAGAGTTGAGCAACGCCTCGCCGCCGGAGGCCAAGGTCTTACCCCGCCCTCAAGGAGGCGCCCCATGACCCTTCAGTCCCGAGGCCGCCCGCAGCGTCGCGCCGCCGCCTTCGCCATCGCCGTCGTTCTCGCGGCCCCGGCGTCCGGGTGTGCCCAGGGGAGCCGCGATCCCGTGAGCGATCCGCGCTTCGAGCAGGCGGTGGCGCTGTTCGAGGCTTGGCTCGACGCGAAGATGGCGTACGAGAAGATCCCCGGCGTGTCCGCCGCACTCGTACACGACCAGGATCTCGTCTGGGCACGCGGCTACGGGTACGCGCACCGCGAGACCGAGATTCCCGCCACCCCGTCGACGATGTATTCGGTGTGTTCGATCTCGAAGCTCTTCACCTCGATCGGCGTGATGCAGCAGCGGGACGAGGGCAAGCTGGATCTCGACGATCCGGTCTCGGCGCACCTTCCATGGTACGACCTCGAGCAGGTGTTCCCCGATGGTCCGAGCGTGAGCGTGGAGGGGATCCTCACCCACTCCTCGGGGCTCCCGCGCGAATCGGCGCACCCCTACTGGACGGGCCCCGACCATCCCTTCCCGACGCGGAACGAGATCATCGAGGGGCTCTCCGGACAGGAGACGCTCTATCCCGGCCGCCGCTACTTCCAGTACTCGAACTTGGGGATGGCGCTGGCGGGGCAACTGGTCGAACAGGCTTCCGGGCTGGCGTACGACGACTACATCCGGGCCCGGATCCTGGAGCCGCTGGGGATGTCGGACACGTACACCGACATTCCCGCCGAGCACAGGGGCGGCCGCTACGCCACCGGGTATTCGCGGCTCGAGCGGGACGGCCAACGGGCCGAGGCCCCCTTCTTCCAAGCGCTGGGGATGGCGTCCGCGGCGGGGTTCGCCTCCACCGTGGAGGATCTGGCGCGCCTCGCCTCGTGGCAGTTCCGGCTGCTGGAAGACGGGGGGACGGAGATCCTCGACGCGAACACGCTGAGGGAGATGCACCGCGTGCACTGGGTCGATCCCGACTTCGACACGATGTGGGGGCTCGGGTTCGCGGTCTCCCGGCGCGACGGGGAGCGCGCGGTGGGCCACGGCGGGAGCTGCCCGGGTTTCCGCTCGACCTTCCAGCTCATTCCGGCGAAGCAGCTGGCGGGGGTGGTGATGATGAACGCCCTCGGCAATCCCACCGATGTGTGGACGAAGCTGATGGCGACGCTCGGCGCCGCCCTCGAGGAGATTCGGAACGATCCGGGCGGTGGAACCGCGAGTCCGGCATCCCTGGCGGAGTACGAGGGGCTTTATCAGTCCACGTGGGGAGAGACGGTCATCCTCCGGTGGGACGATGGTCTCGCGGCCCTCGGCGTCCCCACGAACGATCCGCTCGAAGCGATGACGAAGCTGCGACGCGAAAGCGGCGACACGTTCCGGCGCGTGCGCGACGACGGCGAGCAGGGAGAGGCGTACATCTTCCACCGGGAGGACGGTGCCATCACCCGGTACAGCGTACACGGCAACTTCTCGAACAAGGTCCGGTAGCGGACGATGACGACCCTTTCCGGTTCCTCCGGCAGTCTCATACCCGAAGCGGCGACGCGCGAGGGCAACGACCCGATCTTCGCCCTGCACGGAGAGGCGGTGAGGCGGGCCGCGGCGGGCGAGTCGATCCTGAACTCGACGCTTGGGGCGCTGATGAACGACGACGGGAGCCTCGCGGTGATGCCCGCGGCCGCCGAGGCGCTGGGGCGCGTGCCGCACGCGCGCGCCGCCGGCTATGCGCCGATCTCCGGCGATCCTCCCTACCTGGAGGCGGTTATCGGGGACCTGTGCGGGGAGGGCGCCTTGGCCGGGCAGGCGGTCGCCGTCGCCACGCCTGGGAGCACGGGAGCGATCCACCACGCGATCCTGAACTTCCTCGAGCCCGGGCAGGCGGCGCTCACCCCCAGCTACTACTGGGGTCCGTACCATACGATTTCGACCCATGCCGGACGCGCGGTCGAGACCTTCAACATGTTCGATGCCGGAATCCGGCTCGATCTCGAGGCGTTCGCGGCGGCGCTCGAGGGCCAGATCGAGCGGCAGGGGCGGTCGCTCGTGCTGTTCAACTTCCCATGCAACAACCCCACCGGCTATTCCCTCGACGAGTGGGAGTGGGAGGCCGTGGCGGAGATCGTGCGGGACGCCGGGCGGTGGGGTCCCGTCGCTTTCCTCCTCGACCACGCGTACGCGAAGTTCGGGGATGAGGGGTCCAACGGCTGGATCGGCCACGCCCCGCGGATGATGGAGTCCGCGACGGTGCTCGTGGGCTGGACCGTGTCGAAGTCGTTCGCCCTCTACGGGGCGCGCGTGGGCGCGCTCGTGGCGCTCCACCGGGAGGCGGAGGAGCGGCGGCGGATCTCGAACGCGCTCGGGTTCTCGTGCCGGGCCACGTGGTCGAACTGCAACCACCTCGGACTTCTCGCCGCCACCGAACTCCTCGCGGATCCGGAACTGCGCCGGCGTGCGGATGCGGAGCGTGCGGGGATGATTCGCCTCCTCCGCGAGCGCGTCGCGGCCTTCAACGAGCTTGCGGGGGGCGCGCGGCTCTCCCACCCCCGCTACGAGGGTGGCTTCTTCGTCTCGGTGTTCACGCCCGACGGGGAGGTGACGGCGGCGACCATGCGCGAGGCGGGGGTGTACGTCGTCCCCATGGAGGGCGCCGTGCGGGTCGCGCTTTGCGCCACCCCGGCGCACTCGATCCCCCGGCTCGTCGAAGCGCTCGCCGAGGGCATCAAGACCGCCCGCGCCGCCTGAACGGCCCCCGGGAGAACGACGATGAGACGACACAGGGCGGGTCTTGTCCTGGCACCGGCCCTCGCACTCGTTGGCGCCGCCGGTTGTGGCGGCCAGGCTCCGCGGGCAGACCTGACGGACGCCGAGAAGCTCGCCCGCGTGGAAGAGATGGCGGAGGAAGTCGAACGGCGCTTCCCCGAGGTGGAAGCCGTCACCGTGGCAGAGGTGGGACGGCTGCTAGAGAGCGGGAGCGTCGTGTTCGTCGACGCCCGGACGTCCCGCGAGCGCGAGATCTCCCGGATTCCCGGCGCCATCACCTCCGAGGAGTTCGAGCGGGACCCGGACCGGTACGCGGATGTGACCGTAGTGGCCTACTGCACGATCGGGCACCGCAGCTCGGAGTACGCGCGGCGGCGGAACGACGAGGGCCGACGCGTTCTCAACCTGCGCGGGAGTCTCCTCTCGTGGACCCACGCCGGGGGACCGCTCGTGGGCCCCGATGGACCGACCACCCGTCTGCACGTCTACGGCCAGACCTGGGACCTCGCCCCCGCCCGCTACGAGACAATCTGGTAACGGCGGCGGAGTGGCCGGGTCTCCGCCCGTCTGACCCGCATGGGGGGTGCGTAAGGAGCGTCCGTCAGCGGCGCCCGTCGCCGAATGCGGGGGCGAAGATGGAGGAGAGGTCGATCACGCCGACTTGCGTGTCGCCGAGCCGGACGGGGAGCAGGCGGTGGAAGCTCTCGGGCTCGAAATCCACCGCCGGTCCCGCCCCGAAGCGGTACACGTCGACTTGGTTCTCGGCGGGGTCCACGATCCAGTATTCGCGCACGCCTTGGCGCTCGTAGAGCCGCCGTTTCGCGCCGCGATCGCGCTCGGCGGTGGAGGGCGAGAGAACCTCGACGACGAGGTCGGGCGCCCCCACGATTCCCGCTTCCTTAACGATGTGGCGCCGCTCGTTGGAGACGAAGAGGATGTCCGGTTGCACTCCCTCGCCGGTGGTCGGAAACTCGACGCCGGGGGCGGCCACGACCTCGCCGTGTCCGGGATCATCCAACACCTCGTACAGCATCATCAGGAGCCGCGTGCTGACCACTTGGTGTCGCCATCTGGGGGCGGCGGTCACGTGCAAAACCCCGTTGATCGACTCGTAGCGGTTGCCATCGTCGGGCATCCGCTGCGCGTCCCGCCAAGTACCTTCGGTAAGTTGCATGGTTCGCACATCATAGCTCCGGACTAGGGCCCAATCCAACCCGCACCCAATGATGCGCGTCACCGTCATCGCGCCCTCAACCGCACGGTGCAGGTGATGGTGCTTCGCTACGGGACGAGGCCGTCCACGGAAGTGCGCGTGATGAACGCGGCCAGGGTCTCGCGCCATTGGGGGAGGAGGCTCTCCTCGACGTACATCATGTGGCCGGCGGCGAAGTCGGCGCGGGTGATGTTGTCGCGTAGATCCGGGGGCAGGCCGAGCTGTTCCAGCGACCACACGATGGGGAAGTACGGCGTCGCGAAATCGTAGATGCCGTTGATGAGCAGGACCTCGAGGCGCGGGTTCCGTTCGAGCGCGTGCGCGAGGTCCGGTCCCACGTTGAGCGCCGAGCCGCCGAAGGGGCCGCGGCGGCCGCCCTCCCGCTCCCAGTTCCAAGGGCGCGCCATCCCGCTGGGCCAGTACTCGCGGTCGCCGTCGTAGCCCAGTTCATCGCGCACGTACGTGTTGAAGAGGGATGTGTAGGCGGAGCTGATGGCCGAGGACTGCGCGTCGTGGTCGGGAGTCGTGTCGAGCAAATCTCCCGTGGGCCCGGTGAACCGGGTGTCGAGCCGCGCCAGCGTGAGCCGCCGGTCCCGGAGCAGTTCCTTCTCGAACTCCGGGGCGGAGACGCGCAGGTCGGCCTTGTCCAGGTACTCCATGCTCAGCCCCGTGTACTCGTGCATCTGCCGCAGCACCCGCGCGCGCTGCCCGGGATCCACGGCGGTGCCGGCGAGCAGCGTCTGCGCGTAGTCGGTCAGCGCCCACGCCTCGACCTCCTTCATGAACGCCGCGAGATTGTCCGGGCGCCCTCCCGGCAACATGTCGTGGTACTCGGCCGCGACCGCGAAGGGCGGGACGTTCGTGATGAAGCCGATGTGGGACCCATCCGGGAACTGAAGCGTGTTGAAGTCGATGACGGCGGAGACGAGCACGATCCCGTTGAGGTCGATGTTCGCGCCCTGCAGGTGGCGGGCGAGCAGCACCGAGCGCGTCGTGCCGTAACTCTCGCCGAGGATGTAGCGGGGCGAATTCCAGCGCCGGTTCTCGCTCAGGAAGCGGCGGACGAACTGGGTCAGCGAGGCGGCGTCCTCGTCCATCCCCCAGAAATCCGTCCCCTCGGCGTCGCCCGCGGGCCGGCTGAACCCGGTCCCGATCGGGTCGACCATCACGACGTCGGCGATGTCGAGCACCGTGTATCCGTTGTCGACCAGCGGGTACGGCGGCGGCGCCTGCTGCCCCACATTGGGCGTGACCACGCGGCGCGGCCCCATGATCCCCATGTGAAGCCAGAAGGACGCGGACCCGGGCCCCCCGTTGTAGGCGAAGATGATGGGGCGCGTGGAGGGGTCTCCACCGTTCGTCCGGAAGTACCCCGTGTAGAAGAGTTCCCCGGTCGCGTGTTCCTCGTTGTCCCGGAGGATGACGCTACCGACGACTGCCCGGTATTCGACGGTCTCCCCGTTCACGACGATGGAATGGTTCGACTCCCAGCGCGACGCCTCGGGATCGGTTCCCGCTCCGTCGCCGGAGCCGTCCTGCGCGAGCGCGCCCGCGGGCAGAAGGCCGAGCGCGACGACGGGTGTGATCAGGCTGAGCGGCTTCATCTTTCCTCCTGCGCGAACAACCGGCTCGGGGCCGGTGCCCCTGTGGCTAGCGGCCGGCGGCGGCCATTCCGAGGGCGACGGCTTCCGGCTGGGTGACGATGATCACGCGGAACCCCTGCTCGATCCGCATCGCGATGTCGTCCACGCCCGCGGTAACCCCGCACGGCACGTCGAACTCGAGACAGGCGACGAGCACGATCTGGATCGCCTCCTCGACCTTCTCCATGTCCCCATCGTAGACGCGCCGGAGATCGCCCGGCCCGGGGGAGACGGCGCTGACCCCGGAGGTGGAGACGATCGCCCGCACGTTGTCGATTCCGATCTGGTCTTCGATAAGGAGGAAGCTAATGAGGTGTCCGTCCGGGCTGCCGGGCCAGGCGGCGTCGCCGAGCGCATCCACCGCGAGTGCTGCCTCCTCCGCGGTCTCCACGTGGGGGTAGACGATTCCCGAAACGCCGGCCGCCAGTCCCTGCGCGGCACGGTCCCGCGCCTCGTCGTGCCCGTCCCGGATCGGCGGGATCCGCAGCAGCATCGGGTGCGGCGCGTCTTGGCCGGAGGCCTCGGCCATCCCGGCGGCGTAGCTCTCCAGCGCGGGGATGTCGAAGGGACCGGACTCCAGCGAGTAGAACACGAAATCGAGCGGACGGTTCGCGGCCATGGCGGCGCCGGCCTCGGGCGTGTGATCGCCGGAAAAGAGTCCGAAGACGGCGTCTCCGGCGGCGAGCCGGTCCACGATCCGGGTGTCGGGCACCTCCTCCGCAGCCGTCATCTTTTCGGTCTCATCCTCTCCCGGCGCTCCACCGCAACCGTGGAAGAGGGCGATGCCTCCCGCAACGCCCCCCAGAAGCCGGAGGGTTCGGAGCGAAGGGTGCGTGAGCGCGTTCCTGGCAACCATGAGGCACCTCGGGGTTGGGAGGGCCGGTCTCGAAGACGACCGCGACAGACGCTCGCGAGGGGTCTCGCGGCCCCCATCAGGCTCGAGTTAGGGTAAGTCTAGTTTCCGGAAAGGGGGTTCCGCCATGCGCGCACCGGCACCGAGAGATTCCGTCCGCACGCGAAGGAAGTTCATTGAAGAGGCCGCGCTGGGTGTCGCGGGCATCGGCCTGCTCCCGGCCGCCGCTTGGTCCGGCCGGGAGGCCCGGGACTCGGGGGATCCGGAGGGCCCCTTGGGTGCCTTGAGCGACCCTGCTTCCACCCCCGCGACGGGGACCGGGCTCCTCTACGATCCCCGCTACCTCGACCACGTCCTGATCCGGCCGGACGGCGCGCGCCCGCCGGAGATCCCCGACCGCCTCGTGCGCATCCGGGAGGAACTCGTTGCGCGCGGCCTGGACCAGGCCACGGTGCCGCTCGCGCCGGCCGCCGAGGCGATGCCGCACATCGCAGCGCACCACACGCCGAGGCACGTGGCGTCGATCCGCGACCTCGAGGTCTCCGGCCCGGTCGCGGAACTCGCCGTGTCCGGGGCCCTGACCGCGATCGATGCGGTCGTCGCGGGGCAGGTACGGAACGCGTTCTGCGCGATCCGCCCTCCGGGCCACCACGCGAACAACACCGGCGCGGAGGAGGGGTTCTGCTACTACGGCAACGCCGCCGTGGCCGCGAAGTACGCCCAGCAGGTGCACGGGTTCGAGCGGGTGCTCGTCATCGACTGGGACTACCACCACGGAAACGCGACGCAGAACGCCTTCTACGACGATCCGTCCGTGCTCTTCTTCTCGGCCCACGACTGGGCCGCCTATCCGCGCACCGGCGACCCGGCCCTCACCGGCGAGGGCGAGGGGAGCGGGCTCAACATCAACGTGCACCTCGACTGCGGCGCCACGGACGCGGACATGCTGGGCCGCTGGGACGACACGCTCTCCCCGGCCGTCGCCGACTTCGACCCGGACTTCGTGATCGTCTCGGCGGGCTTCGACAGCCGGGTCGACGACCTCCTGGGCTGCTTCGCGCTTACGGACGACGCCTTCCGGCGCATGACGCGGATCGCAATGGACTACGCGGACACCTGCTGTGAAGGGCGCGTCGTTTCGCTTCTCGAGGGTGGCTACAACCTTGACGGCACGGCGCGCGCCACCGCCGCCCACATCGAGACGCTGCTGGAAGGGTAAGCCCGCGGGGACCGCCTCAGGCCGTCCCGGCCAGGTCTTCGTACTGCCCCCGGAGAACCCGGTCGAGGCCCGAGCCGGTCGCCCGTCCGCGGCTGGTCGCCGTTCATGGGTTGATCCCTCCTGCCGGTGCAAGACGCCGAGCCCGCGTCGACCGTCGGCGGTGCCCCACGTCCGGCACCGAGCCGTCCGGCGCGGGCGCCATCTCAACGGTCCACGCGTCGCACGTCAGCCGCCGGGACGTTCACGCGGGAACGCGGTCAGCCGTTGAAGCTCCAGTCTCGTTCCACGTCCCCACGCTTCGGATCCCGGATACGCTCCCCGTTGGCTCTGAGTTCTAAGCTAAGCTAGACGTGAGCGGCATGTCCCTGTACCGTGGTGCCCCGATTACTTCACAAGGAGGCAAACACATGCACGGAATCAAGCCAACCGGCACCGCTGGCGCGGCATCGGCGACTCAGATCTTTCTCGCCCTGGCCCTCGCGGGTTGCGGAGACTCAAGTGGCATCGGCCCGCCACCTCCGCCCCCGCCACCGCCTCCGCCGCCCCCGCCGGTGGCTGTCGCCGTGCAGTTGGTTGCCGGCGGAAGCCAGAGCGCTCGGGTGAACACCGCGCTCACCGATCCCATCACGGTGCGGGCAGTGGATGCGGGCGGCTCGCCCGTCGACGGGGCTTCCGTGACTTTCGTCCCGGCGGAGGGGAGCGGTTCGGTAGACCCCGGCTCGGCGCAAACGGCGGGCGGTGGAGTCGCGTCAACCACTTGGACGCTCGGCGCAACGGCGGGCACTCAGACGCTGGTGGCCTCGCTCTCCGGCAACGCGCCCATCGAGATCCGAGCCACCGCTCTCGCCCCTCCGCCCATGCCGGATCTCCTGATCGGCCAGACGATTCGTTTTGGCCGCAACGATCCCACTTCCCTCGACCTGCACACGTTCAGGGTGACCGTCCGAAACGACGGCCCCCAGTCCACGCCCTCGGGGGTAGTCGTGCAGGCGGCCGTCGACGGGGTCGAGATCGCCACCCAGGAGATCGCGGTGCTCACCAGCGGCGATGAAGTCGATGTCACGTTCGTGGACGTGGGGCCGGTGGAGGCTGGCTTCCGCGAGTTCACGGTTACGGCCGACCCGGGCAACGTAATCGAGGAAGCGAACGAGGAGAACAACCAAGTGGCGGCGGAAGTACTCGTGCTTCGACAGGACGAGCTGCCCCTTGCAACTTCGACCCAGATCGCCGGCGCCACCGATTCGGAGACGCTGTACCGCGTGGAGATTCCCGGTAACGCGCCCATGGAGGCCGCCCTGCGCGTCGAGCTGTCCGGCGGGAGCGGCGATCCCGACCTTTACGTTACGGGAGGAGAGAGGCCGTCCGATTACACTCGCTACGATTGCGCGAGCGCCAATCCGGCGTCGGAGGAGCGTTGCGTAATCAACCTGCCCGAGACGGAACGGCCGCGGTTCTACCATGTGAACGTGGTTGGATACGACGCCTACTCGGACGTCACGCTGCGGGCCACCATCGGGGAGCCCGAGGGATTCGACATAGAAGTGGTCTACCGGGAAACGCCGACGATCCTGCAGGAAGACATCGTGACGGCTGCCGCGGAACGATGGGAATCGGTCCTGGTGGGAGATCTGCCCGACTATTTTTGGTCGGATCAGGATAACCCCAACTGCAGAGACGTTCGGAATCCGGCACCGGGGGACCGGATCGACGACGTACAGATCCAAGTCGAATTCTTGGACGGGGGCCAGTACATCTACACCACCGAACTCTGCTGGGTTCGGGGTACCGCCGCCGGGCGGCACTACTTCACTCCAATAGTGGTCGCGGTCGGCATAGACCTGGACTACATCTTCGCCATCTGGCCCGAAGCCACGAAGGATGACGTCATTGGCCTCGTGATGACGGCGATGGGGTCGGTGCTGGGCAAGAACGACTTCGCCTACCTGCGAAAGGACCTCCTGGGCAACCCGTCCCAGGAACGGTTGAACGGTTCTCCCGGGGCCGATTCCCACTTCCGGGGCCCGAAGGCCATCGAAGCCTTCGACGACGCCGGTGGCGCGAGCTACGCGGGCCCGAAGGTACCACTCCAGAACGACGGCGCATTCGGTTCCGACGCGTACTGGCGGGGATCCGTGTTCGGGGACGAGTTGATGACGGAAGGTTTCAGGATCGGAGCGCCCAATCCCCTGAGCGCGATCACCGTTCAGTCCTTTGCCGATTATGGCTACGAGGTCGATGTAATGGCGGCCGACCCCTACAAGCTGCCATCGCCCTCGGCCGACCGGGCACCAGGTACGGTGATCGACTTGCGCCGTCACACGAGAGTCGTAACGGATGGCGCGGCGGTTCCGGAATCGAAGCTGGACGCCGGAAGGAAGGGCCGCAGGTGAGCTGGCTACCGGGGACGGGGAAGACCGTGAGCCGACGGCCGGTGGCCCGGCCGGTACGAGTGTGGGCGACGGCGGCCGGGGCTTTCTGCCTGCCAGCGTGCGGAGGCGACTCCGGCCCGCCGACCGGGCCACCGCCTCCGGACCCCTCCGGTCCGATGCTCTCGGTAACCCACGTGGCCACGGGGTCGCTGGATACGACCGTGGTCCTGCCCGTGACCCCGCCGGCGGGGGGGCAGTGGTCCCACGAGGCGAGCGAGTCGCGCTGGGTTTCCGGAAGGCCGGTGGCGGTCGTTTCGCGCCGAAGCGCCCCCCCCGGGCTAGCGGTCCGGATCACCGGACCCGGATCGATCCGGATCACCGTGCGAGCGGGAGACCGGCGGGAGTCGGCGCTCGTGGAGGCGATCCCGTCGATGCCGGTCGTCCTGAGCCTCGAGCAGCCGCAGTGGCCCGAGAGCGATGAGATAACGATCACGGGCTACGCGGTGGACCGGATCCCCGCATCCCGGATCACGGTGGACGGCGAGTCCGTCACCGCTTTGGGTGGCGACAGCGCGCAAGTGGTCGTCCTCGCGCCGCCGCTGAACGGGGGGGCCTGTTCGGGGAGCCCGATCGGCAGTGGAAATCTGGCCATCCCGGCCGGGATCGCGCACACGGAAATCAGTACCGGGATCCAGCGCTTGGCTGGTCCGCTGGCGGTGCTGGAGGTCGGCGAACACTACCGGACTGATGGAAACGACGCATGTTTCCGCATCGTGAGCGATCCGGGCGCGGGCTTTACATTGGCGGGCTTGGACCGGGCGGTCATCGACGCCGCCAAGGAGAGGCCCGAGCGCGTAGAATACGGAGGGGGCGACGACTATCGTTACCTGATTTCGGATGTAAGCCTCGCCGGCGCGAGAGCCGGCCCCTCGCGGGTGGTGGCGGCACCGGAACTCGCCGCGCCCCGCCCACCGCCGGTGCACGTGCGGGCGGCCGCGAGCAACGTCGGGAATCCGGCAAGCATCTATGAGCGAGAGTCGCCCTTGGCCGTCGGGGATCGCTTCGAGTGGGTCACGCAGGAGCGACTATCGCGCACCGGAAGCTATGTCGTTGTGGGCCTTTATCCTCCCAACATCGTGCTTGCGGTCTTCGAGGAGGATGGGGGCTGGCTGTGGAACGACTCCCGCTCGCAGGCCTTCCACGAGACTCTGACGCGTCTCGGCGAAGCCCCGGCCCAGGGCGTCTACGAGGCGGCGTTCGGCGGGAGTCCGCCGCTGACGTCGGAGGCCACCGGCCAGATGCTGGTGATGTTCCACGACGGCAGCGGCGGCGATGCGACCGGAGTCACGGTGCACGCGCCGGAAGACATCGGCACGACCGCGGTTTTTGTTCGGCGTTTCGATTCGGATGATGATGGGCGGTGGTACGGTAAGCTCTTGGCCCACGAGCTTGCCCATGCCTGGCACCTTGGCAACGTGGGCCGGCTCTCAGCCATATGGAGCATCGAAGGGATCGCCGATTGGGTGGTGGACGAGGAGCGGCGCTTGGCCGCGGGACTTCGGCTGGACGCTAATCTGGATCCGACCGACCGGGTGTTGGGCGACCCGGTGGCGTGGCGCCTGCCCTCGAGTGGTGACTTTCTCTATGGCTACCGCGAAAGCGATGGCTTTCTCCGCTCGCTCGTCGCCCGTCTCATGGGGGAACGCGGCGAAAGCTTCGAGGCGGCAAGCCGTAGGGTGATCCACGGGGTGGCCGAAGGCTGGTACGGACACCATTTTCGGAGCTGGTCGAATCGCAGCCAGCCTTGGACCGCGCCGGGTCTCGTCGGCCGGATGCGCGAAGTCCTCCCGAACTGGGATCCCGTGGAGGCCCGGCTCCATTGGCTGGTGTCGATCGCGCTCGACGACCGCGCGCGCGGCGCCGACCTCCCCGCGATCCCTTTCGTGCGCGACTCGTGGTCGCTCTACGGGCCTCTATACGACTTCACGTTCGGCAGGGCGGAGGAATTCGTGGGAAAGGCCCATGCGGGCGGACAGTTCTATTTCATGGCCCACAACCCGGAGGGTCTCGCCGTCAGCTGGCGTTTCAAGACCACCGAACCCGACGTCAACCTGGCGTGGAAGCTGGTCCGCTATCGATAGCCGTTCTCGCCGTCGAATCGTCCCACGTTTCGGCGCTCGCCGTTTCTGCGGGCGCGTGTAGTACCGGGGTCCCTGCGTCCGGTAGGGAGCGGAAACTCGCGGCAGCCGGGCCGGGGACCATCACTCCCTTCCAGCCGCGCATCGCCGAGTACGTCGGTCAACCGGCCAAGTGAGGTCGGCTGCGGCCCCAGCGTGTCGAAAACCAGGGGACCGCGCGTCGGGATCGGCTCCGCGTCGCGCAGGCGAGGACCGGAGACGCAACCCGACGTTGCCGCCTCCTCGAGTCAGGTGCTCCCCTTTTGTCCCGACGACATGCACCTCACGCTCGCGGGCTCAGCTTCCCGTTACGGTGAAGGCTTCGGAATATCCGAAGTTGTCATCTTCATCAAGCTCAGAAATATCATCGTCAGGATCCAAGTCTACTATAAAATCGTACTCTCCCTCCACGAACGGTGCGAGCGCAACGGTCCGCGTGATCGAGCCGGCGACCGGGATGGAGTCGGAAACGATCAGATCTACCGTGCGGTACGTATCGTCCATGCCGTAATCGTACGCCTCGACATATACCTTGAAGCTGTCGGACACCGCCTCGGTGCCGTCGTTGCCGATCACGAACGTTACAGTGATGGAATCGGTCGTAGTCGGTTCTGCTGGCGAGACGGTCACGTTTTCGACGTAGAGGTTCGGCCCCTCGGTCGGCGCGGCCTCCGCGGTGGCGCTGAAGACGACGCTATCCCCGGGGATCTTCGCCACGAGCCTTTGCGGTCCAAGGTTCGGGCCAAGCGTCCAATACGCGAAGGCCCAGCCAGTGCCGTCGGTTACCGCGGTCGTTGGATCCACGCTGCCGTGGCCGGCGTCCGGGACAAATGTCACCGTAACGCCTTGGACCAGACTACTATCGGCGGTGTCTCGGACCTCAACTTCGAGAGACTCGTCAAGCTCGACATCGGGCGGCCCCGTCTGATCTTGGCCGTAAAGTATGGATATGTCGTAGCCGGTACCGGTAGTCGCCTCGACCGTGATCTGCGCGGTCCCGCTCACGGAGTCCGTCGTGGCGGTGATGGTGGCACTTCCCACGGCGATGCCGGTGACCAGACCGGCGGCATCCACGGTCGCGATGTTCGTTGTGTCGGAGGTCCAAGTGTAGTCGGCGCCGCCGACATCGTTGCCGCCCGCGTCGGTTGCACTGGCGGTGAGCCGCAGCGTGTCGCCAACGGAGATGGTGTCTGCTGAGGGGGCCAAGGTGACGCCCGTGACCGTTGCGACGGTGATGCCCAAGGTGTCGGCGACGCCGCCCGATTCAGTTGCGGTGATGTCGGCGGTTCCGGCGGCGACGCCGGTCACCACGCCGGTCGAGGACACGGTCGCCACCGACGTGTCCAGCGATGACCACGTAAACGTAGCGCCCGCAACGTCATTGTCGTTCTGGTCCTTGGCGGTGGCGGTGAGCTGGGCCGTCCCTCCGGTCGCGACCCGTGCGTACGGAGCTGCTACTTCGACGGTCGTGATGGTTTGCGTACCGGCCGTCACGGCGATGTCTTGTTGGTATACGTTGTCGTCTTCGTTGCTCTCGTCAACCACATCGAAGACGTCCGCGTCCGCGATGATGGCATAATCGCCTGCGGCAATGGGGTCGATCGTGAACTGTACGGTTGTGGACGTATTGGCGGCCAGCGTGCCTACTTCCATGCTGTCCTCGCGGTCGGCGAGATAGGTATCGGTTGTTCTGTCGTAGAGCACGATTCGAACGGAAAAAGCGGTATCCGTCGACGCGGTGCCGGTGTTCCTGACCGTTATGGTCGCGGTGATCGGGTCGACGGAGGTTGGGCTGGCGGGATTCACGGTTATGCCGGAGATGTCTAGGTTCGGCCGCGGCGCCGTGACGGTGATGGCGGCGGTCCCGCTAGCGTCCCCCGAGGCGGCGGTGATGGTGGCGGTCCCGGCGGCGGCGGCGGTGACGAGCCCGGCGGCGGAGACGGCGGCGACGGCGGAGTCCGAGGAGCTCCAGTCGACGGCGGCCCCGGCGATCTCGCGGCCGTTG
>JAAXHJ010000012.1 GCA_012270965.1 Candidatus Palauibacter poriticola | reverse complement strand
CCACCTCCGCCGCCTTGATCGTGTGGGAACCCCCGGTCCGACCGGTCGGCACCCGTCGAGACTCTCCGGGAGGAGGGCACCACGTACCACCGGTCCGCACGGGGTCCCCGCCGCCCACATGGTGGCCGCGCTCGATGCGGTGCCCGGCCACCTCGGCCCGGGATCAGTGCGCCCGCAGAATGACGCTTTCATCGAACTCGTTCATCGGCTGCGCCGGCCGGAGTCTTGAGCGCGAGCGGCCGGCTGGCCCTCCGGGGCGCCGGGCAGCTTGAGGTCGGCGAGCTGGGCGGCGATCCGCTCCCTGCGCGAGGGCCAATTCACGACACGCCGCCCGCGATCTTCGCGTACTCGGCCGGCGGGCGGCGCTCGACCTCGACGATCTGCGGCGTGGCCGTCTCCGGCGCCCGCGGAGCTTCCCGCTCCGGCTCCGGCGGGACGGCCCGCGAACGGTGGGGCTGCGCGGCCGGAGGCATCGGGAACGGCCGCTCCCGCTCGAAGCGGTCGGTCGGGCTCTCCACGTTCCCCTTCGTCTTCGCCCGGTACGGCCGGCAGGCCCGGATCCGGAAACCCCGGAGGCGTCTCGAAGCGCCGGACCGGATCCTCCGGCTCCCGCGGCCGCACCTCCCGCACGTGGCGCTTCACCTGGTCGCAGCCGCCCGCGTAGCCCCCCGCCCGCACCTCGTTGAACCGCCGCGCCTCGCTCAGCTTCGGGTACGCGGCCAGAGCCGACCGTTTCGCTTGACCAACTCTGTATATACGTATACGCTTCGGGCAACACTGTATACGTGATCCGGAAAGCTGAAGATGAAGACGAAATCCACCACCTCTGATGCTTCTGGATACGGACAGCCTCATCGATGTCGCACTCGACCGCCGTCCGCATTCGGACGCGGCGACCGAGTTGCTGGACCGGTTGCAGAAGGGGCCGAAGAAGGCATTCGTCGCGTGGCACACGCTGTCGAACTTCTACTACCTCGTGGCCTCCGAACGTTGCGGCGCCGACGCGCGCGCTTTCATCGAACAGCTGACCCGGTTCGTGGCGGTGACGCGTTCGGGCACCGCGGCCATCCGGTACGCGACCCAACTTCCGATAGCGGACTTCGAGGACGCGATGCAGGTGGCCGCGGCGCGCGCCTTCGGCGTCCGGCACATCATCACGAGGAACGTTTCGGACTTCCGGCGCTCGCCGATTCCCGCCCTGACCCCCGGCGACGCCCTCGACACGCTGTTCTGAGAGGGTTCTGAGAGGCGGAGGTCCGCATGAGCGCACGCATACTCGGGTGGGCGTCGGTCGCGGTGGCGGGCGGGGCGGCGGTCGCGGGGTGCCGAGGTCCCGTGCCGGCGGGCGAGGCGTTTCTCACCCGCGCGGAGCGGACGGCATACCGGGAGACCAGCTCGTACGCCGACGTTGTGGACTTCTTGGAGCGCGCCGCGGCGAGCGATGCGTCGATCCACTACACGACCTTCGGCTTTACGAACGAGGGACGGGCGCTTCCCATGGCCGTGGTGGGTGAGGTCGAAGATGCGAGTCCGGAGGCTGTGCGCGCGTCGGGGAAGACGGTCGTCTACCTGCAGGGCAACATTCACGCGGGCGAGGTGTGCGGGAAGGAGGCGCTCCAAATGCTGCTCCGCGACCTCCTTGCCGGACGCCGCCGAGAGTGGCGGGAATCGATGGTCCTGCTCATCGCGCCGATCTACAACGCGGACGGCAACGAACGGGTGAACCTTACGAACCGCGGCCGTCAACACGGGCCGGTCGGAGGGATGGGGCAGCGGCCGAACGCCCAGGGCTACGACCTGAACCGCGATCACATGAAGCTCGACTCGCCGGAGGCGCGGTCGGTGGCGCGGCTGTTCAACGAGTACGATCCGCACGTCACCGTCGACTTGCATACGACGAACGGGACGCGGCACGCCTATCACCTCACCTACTCCCCTCCGCTCCACCCCAACACGCCGGCCGAGATCGACGGTTTCCTGCGGGAGGGGCTCTTCCCCCACGTGACCGGGGAGATCCGGGAGAAGTACGGCTGGGAGTACTACTACTACGGGAACGCGTTTGCGCGCGGCGGCGACGCGCCCGGCTGGTACACCTTCGACCACCGCCCGCGGTTCAACAATAACTACATCGGTCTCCGCAACCGGATCGCGATCCTGAGCGAGGCCTACTCCTATGCGACGTTCGAGGAGCGCGTGCTCGCCACGCTCTACTTCGTGGAGGAGATTCTCAACTACGTCCATGGGCACGCGGAGGAGGTCGGGCGCATCGTTGCGGGTGCCGATGCCGCCAGCGTGGCGGGCGATTCGCTCGCGCTGCGCGCCGCCCCCGAGCGATCCGCCGCCCCCGTCGACATCCTCATGGGCACCACCGTCGAAGAGGCGCACCCCCTCACCGGGCGCCCGCTGCTCCTGCGGGCCGACACGCAGTACGTCGAGACGATGTACGAGTACGGGGCGTTCGCGCCGACGCTGCGCGAGCGTGTCCCGGAGGCCTACCTGATTCCCGCGGATCTGGGGGATGTCCCGACCCGGCTCGCGGCGCACGGCGTCGCGCTCGAGCCGGCCGGGGCGACGCCCCTGGAGGTGGAGGCGTTCCGCATCGATTCGGTCCGGACGGCCGAGCGGCCCTTCCAGGGACGGCACGAGCAGACGCTCTTCGGCCGCTACGAGACGGGCCGCGTCACGCCGGCCCCCGGAGACATGTTGGCGCGGACCGGCCAGCCGCTGGGACGCCTCCTGTTCAGCCTGCTTGAGCCGCAGTCGGACGACGGCTTCGCGAACTGGGGCTTCCTCGCGGACCGCCTGCGCCCCGGCGAGACGTATCCCGTCCTTCGCGTTCCGGGAGACTAATGCTCGGTTGCCCGCCCGGGGCATTCGGTTGGGCCAACTGCCCGATCAAGCCGGTAGCGCGGGGTGGTCGGGGTTGCGGGAGCCGCGAGCACGTATCGTGATGTACACATCCTGATGACACGAACCCAGGTGCCCTTCGAACCCGAGATGTTGCACCGGGCGCGTCGTCGCGCCAGTCACCTCGGCATTCCTTGGCCGAGTAAGTGCGACGGCTCATGGCGGCTGACCTCGGAGGGGAGAAACGGGTCGTGGATCCCGGCGCGGTCTTCAACCTCGGGTGCTCGAGGGGGTCCGACATCGCTCAACACAAGGACGCAGGGGTCGCGGAGGCGTTCTCCGGCCAGAAGGAATGACGCGCTCGCAAGCCTTCCGGGTCGAACGCTGACCCGACGCGAGATACCAGTCACCCGCCCCGTGCTACACCCCCTCCCAGCCCTCCGTTTCGCGCCGCAGCGACAGCTCCGTCTGGCCGCGGTCCCGCTGCGGCACGTCGTGGCAGCGGCGGCAGCGCGCCTCGTACGACTCCGCGCCCCCCACTTGGATCGTCGGGCCCTCGGCGGGCGCCGGCCTGCCGTCGATGAGGCGCTGGTTCCTCGTCGCCGGATCGCCGCACACGACGCAGATCGCGGTCAGCTTGTCGATCCGCTCGCCGCGCGCCAGGAGCGGCCCCATGGGGCCGAAGGGCTCGCCGCGGAAGTCCATGTCGGTGCCGACCACGATCACGCGCATCCCCGCATCCGCCAGCGCGTCCACGACCTCGCAGATCCCGTCGTCCAGGAACTGGGCCTCGTCGATGGCGACGACTTGGGTCGACGGGCGAACCTTCTCGGCGACCTGTACGGAACTGGACACTGGCTCGGCGTCGATCTCCCGTCCGTCGTGGGACGAGATGCGGAACTGGCCGCCGTAGCGGTCGTCGAGGCGGGACTTGAACAGCTGCACGCGCCGCCCCGCGATCAGGGCACGCCGCACGCGCCGGATCAGTTCCTCGGACTTGCCGCTGAACATGACTCCGGCCACGACCTCGACCCATCCGTGTCTCGCCCCGTGGAGCATGTCTGTCCGCGCCTCACTGTGCTGCCCTGATGCCCACCCGGCCATCCGGGCCCACCGGTCATGGAATCCCTTCCCGGAAAGGTCGATGGTAACACGTTGTTCATCCCCTCCAACATGCACCGCAGGCCGACGGGGACCTGCCACAGCCCGCAGCTGCCGCATTCGACCGTCGACACGGCGCACGTGAGACGATATCATACAGACATGTCACATGATACTAAATCTGAGGCGTCCGATCCCTCGGGCCGCTTCGTGCTCCGCATCGACCCCGGCCTGCACGGTGCGCTGCGCACGGCCGCCCGGGCCGCGTCGATGTCGCTCAATGAGTACTGCGCGCGCAAGCTTGCGTCTCCCGGTGCTCGGCCGGACCCCGAGGCTTCCGCGTTGATCGAGCGAGCGGCCCGGCTGCTCGGCGAATCGCTGGTCGGCGTCGTCGCATTCGGCTCCCGAGTACGCCGCGAGGGCGGAGCAACCTCCGACTTCGACGTCCTACTGATCACCGAGCAACGTTTCCCGATCACGAGGGAGCTGTATGCGCGGTGGGACGGCGAGCCCGTGCTTCATTGGCGTGGCCACGAGGTCGAGCCACACTTCGTCCACCTGCCGCCCGAGGGAGCCGTGCCTTCCGGTACGTGGGCGGAGGTCGCGACCGACGGGCTGGTCCTGCACGAACGAGGTTGGTCGGTGTCGGAGCGGCTCGCGGACATCCGGCGAATGATCTCGGCGGGCCTGATCTCGCGCCGCCTCCTCCACGGGCAGCCGTACTGGGTTCGGCCCGGTTGATGCGCAACGTCGAGCTTGCCCGGGATTATCTCCGGCGTGCGAAACTCCGGCTCAGGGCGCTGGACGTCTTGTTCGAGGGGGAGGGCTGGCCGGATGTGGTTCGGGAATCACAGGAGATTCTGGAGCTCGCGCTCAAGGGGCTGCTGCGCTCGTGCGGCGTCGACCCACCCCGGGTGCACGATGTGTCCGGCGTCCTCCTCGCTGAGAAAAACAGGCTACCCGAAGACCTCTTCGGCGAGGTCGAGGTACTGGCGGCTGCGTCCCGCCACCTCCGCCGGGACCGCGAACTCGCGTTCTACGGCGCGGAGGATCTCACGCCGACCGGGTTCTACTCGAGGGAGGACGCGGAGGGTGCCCGCGCCGCCGCCCTCCGAACGGTCGAGGCGGTGTATCCCCACGTCATGGGAGACGAAGCGTAACACCTTTCGCCGCCTGGATGGAACCGGCCGTCTCCCGGATCCACCTGTCAAGACGCGATGGGCCGCAGCCGTCCGTCGGGGGTCGCCGTTCGGCGTACGTAACGGGCCACCTCGCCCATGCCGTCGACGCCGATCCGGGCACCCAGCGTCTGGTTGTAGTTCGTCGTGCCGTTGATGTCGTACGTGTAGCGATGGCCCCACGCGTCCCGCACGAATTCGATCCCGGCGATCTCGATCCCCTCCTCGTTGCAGAGCCGAATGTACCTCTGCACCAGCGGGTCGTCCTCCGCGACCGGCGAGGGGCTGAAGAGACCCGGACCGGCCGGGCACACCTCGAGCGTCGCTTCCTCGTCCGTCCCGGAGGGCATCGGATTGCACGCATCGGAGGGGCAGAGCTCGAAGCCGTCCGCCGTGGAACTTCGCATGGCGAAGGCGAAGCGGCCGCCCACGATCTCCACTCGGGTGATGAACGGCTCCGGGGCGCGGATGTACTGCTGAAGGATCATCCTCGCGCCGGGCCCGGCGTCGAAGCCGTCGCCGTCGAGATGCCGCTCAAGTTCTCCCGGGTTGTGGAAGAGATGGATCCCCAGCCCCTTGCCGCCCTGGTCGTGCTTCGTGATGAACGGGCCGTCGAAGGTGGCCGCCGCTTCGAGCAGATGCCTCCTCCCCACCGCCAGCACCGTGCGCGGCGTGCGGATCCCGTGCCGCCGGAGGACGAGATCCTGACGGAGCTTGCTCATCTCCAGCTCGAAGGCACCGAGCCCGTTGATCACCCGGCGGCCGTGGGACTCGAGCCAGTACAGGAGCTGGCGGGCCAGCTCCACCGTGTGGACGTGGCCGCGCGTGTGCGAGGATGGGCTGATGCGATTGATCCAGATGCCCTCGGGGGGCAGCGTCGAGGGGTCGACGAGCCCCTCGTTCACGTGCACGAGACGGACCCGGAAGCCCTCCCTCTCGAGCGCCTCCAGAAGGGGCGGAATCCAGGCGGGGTTGTCGTACAGAACGTGTATGTTCGGCAGCGTGGGACGCATGGGTTTCCTCTCGGATTGAACACAAAAAAGCCGCCCGGGTCGGCGGACCGGGGCGGCTTGAGAACGGTTTGAGCTTGGGACTCAGCGCATCAACACACCCGGATCCACGCGTCGCACGGACACGAACACGTACAGGCGCACGCGCTACAGGCGCAGGTGCTGCGGGCGCAGGTCGCTCCGCGGGCGCGGAGGGGTCGGCGGTCGGACGCGCGAATCATGGTGCGAGAAGATGTCGGGGGCTGCGCCGCGAGGCAACTTCACCGGCAGAGGGCTGAGTCATGGTCCCGCGGGTTGGTAGCGCTCGACCGCGATTTCACCCGCACGGGCCCGCATCCGCGAGGCGTCATGCCACGCCTGCATCCGTAGCAGCATGTCCATGCTTACACCGAACGCCTTCTCGACGCGCAACGCCATCTCCGGCGAAGGCGCGGCCTTGCCGTTCACGAGCGAAGAGAGGGTCTCTCTCCGCACACCGAGGATCTCAGCGGCCTTCGTCATGGTCAAACCGAGCTCGTCGATGACCTCGACGCGAACGAAATCGCCCGGGTGGGCCGGAGTCATGTTCACCTTGATTCCGCGGTCCGCCATCAGTGGTGGTCCTCGAGATTCAGACGGTCCACGATGCCGTCCCTT
This sequence comes from Candidatus Palauibacter poriticola, assembly GCA_012270965.1. Taxonomy (GTDB): domain Bacteria; phylum Gemmatimonadota; class Gemmatimonadetes; order Palauibacterales; family Palauibacteraceae; genus Palauibacter; species Palauibacter poriticola. The sequence goes on along the minus strand of JAAXHJ010000012.1, from coordinate 3,407 downwards.
TCTTCGAACGTGATCCTGCCGCTGACCGTCCTGCGGCGGCTCGACTGCGTGCTCGCGCCGACGAAGGAGAAGGTGCTGGCGCGGAAGGCCGAGCTGCAGGGGTTGGGTCTGGAGGACATGGATGCGCAGCTTAAGAAGGCATCGGGATTCGCGTTCCATAACACGTCGCGGTACGACTTCGAGCGCCTACTCGGCGACGCGCCCGCAATGGCCGCGAACCTGCGCAACTACATCGTCGGGTTCAGCGACGAGATGCGGGACGTCATCGAGCGGTTCGACTTTGACAACACGATCAGCAAGCTCGACGAGTCGCAGCTGCTGTACCCGGTCGCGGAGCGGTTCGGGACGCTCGACCTTCAGGGAGACACCAGGATGGTTGCGCCGGCCCCACCCTCGCGCAGCAACTTCGTCGCGATGAAGTAGACGAAGCTCTTACCCCGGCCGGTCTTCTGAACGAAGAGGAGTCTCCCGTCGCTCCTCACGACATGACGGATGGCGTCCTGCTGGCCTGCGCGGAATTCGGTGCCGCGTAGGTGGATTGCTAACGGCCAACATCCCGGCAGGAGATCACGTAAGTCTAACCGGGACTGCGCGATCTGCCACTCCTGCCGTTGTACTGTACCCTGCTTGACCGTGCCGGGAAGGCGGGAAAACCGGAGCTAAATGGCGGGACTCCAGGCGTCGCATCCGGTTGCCTTTGCCGACCCGCTCCCGAGGGTTACCGAACGCTTCTCTTACATGATCATCACACCTCCTCCATTCCGTGGAGACGCGATGATCGCCGACCAGTTCTCGCTCGCTTGGCATGCCTTCGCGGCGCTCGCGAGACACGTTCAGACCCTGCGTCCCGGCAGAGCTCTCCGGCCAATCCCCCGCCATCATCAGTTGCTCGCGTAGCGTATCCGCTCTTGCGGCGAACAGGGCGAACACTGCTCGTTCCTCATCGGGACTCGGATTGAAAGGCTCAAGGAAGGTGTCAGCTCGCCGCCGACCGGGGAGCTCTTCGGGCCGCATGGATCGCCAGGTGCCTCGACCGGACGCCCTCGACCGGACCAGGGATGCGCTCCGCCGCGTCCCCGGTTCGAGCGCCCCCGGCCGCGCCGTCTCCCCCGTTCAGGTCCGGCGCTTGTTCGGGGCCGCTCGGGACGCAATCCCGCTGGGACGCCGCGAGCGCCTCGCCCACGTCATGGGCGGGACGGCGGAGGCCTCGCCGCAAGGATCGAGATTCGGGGAACGGAACCGGGGCCGGTTCTCTCGCCCGTCACGAAGGCCGGGGAGGCCCTCGCGGACCGGGCGTTGACGGGGCAAGCCATCGCCGCCCGCGTCCGCCGCCTCGCCGCCGTGGCCGACTGCATGGGCCACGCGTCCACCGACACAACGCGGATCTACGACCGCCGGGGCGAGACCTCGAAGCGGGACGCCGTGGCTACCTTCCGTCCCGTTCAGCGCATAACGGCGCGGGCAATGGGCCGCGCCCCCCCACCGGCGGGATCGAAGGCCGGGGGCGAAGGCGGTTTACGCGGTTACGGCGCCGCGGCGGCCAAAGCCGCCGATGTCGTGAGGTGGCCGAGCGGAATGTGCACGGCGACATGGCCGTCACACCCCCGAACCTGAATGGCCGTCCGTTCGGCCATGAAGTAAACGGGGGATTCCTCCGGTTGGCGCAGGACGATCCGGTACGCCTCCAAAGCGTCACCCTCTGACACGGCCGCCGCAATGGCGTCCAATGTCACCGGAACCGATCTATCGAAAACGCCGCAAGGCGTGGGGTGCTTCGTTTCGCAGTCGCCGGGCCACGCGACCGTCGGGTGTGTGCCTCCTCCCCTTTCGTTGTCCGCATACTGACCATCCTGGGCGGTATGGTATTCACCCGGCACGCCCTCGCTCTCGAGATTCCGGTCGATGCAGACCACGCACGGGGCTTGCGCGGCCGCTGGACTGGGAGCGAACACCGCCCCAAGCGTTCCCGCGAGCACCACCGTCGACAAATCCGTCATCCGCGTGAGCATCGCCTACCTCCTTGTCCTTCGTTCACGTTCACCGGCCGCAAGGCCACCCGCCACCGCTGTACGATGGAGAAATCGAATTCGTCTCTCGCGACCGACAGCACCACATCGTCTCCCCTCGCCCTCGTCAAACGGATCCATCGGGACGTCGAAAGGGTCTGCGATGCGAGAAGGCGCCCCGCCGCCGGATCCAGCACCTCAAGCCTGCCGACGCTGTAAGAGCAGCCCATGGGAATCGTATACTCGCCCCACGCGGGGGGGGGGAACCCGGTGGTGTTCTCACGAGACATTCCCTCCACCGCTGCTCGGATGGAACCATGATAGCCACCCAAATCCGGCCCGGCGGTATCCTCCATCATTCCCCCGACTACCGGTTGGGGGAGGGGACCGTTTGGATCCAGCGCCATGCCGCCGTCATGGGCGGGAAACCAAGGGGCATCGCGAATCACCGAGAGCTGTCGGATTCCCGCAGCCGCGTCCCACAGGTCAACCCGGTACTCCGTCCGGACTGCCGACCAAACTCCGCCATCCCGCGAGAGCGCTAGATAACGCCCGGGACCGGGGATCGACCGTTGCCCGCGCACGAAGGGCGCCTCGTCGAACGATCGGACCACCTCGCCTCTATTGAAGAGGTGAAGGGCGTATCCGACGCTACGGGGAGTCTGGACCCCGCCGTTGATTACATACGAGGAATCGGTCAACATCAGGACATCGCGCAGGGCACTCACCGGTTGAAAAGGGTGGGTGTCGACGACCGAAAAATCGGTATCGTGCAGCACCGTGCGGCGCATGAGTAGGCGATCGAACACATGCAGCCGGTTCCCGTGTGGCCGCACCCACCTGACGTCGGAATATTCGCCCGGCCCCTCGCCCTCGCGGCCAACCCAGCGACCGGCCGAATTGTCTGGTGAGGCGACGAAGAACCGGTTCGCGAACACTTCCACTACGGTAATGCGCCCGTCCGGCAAGAGGGACAAATCGCTCGCGGAGGACGGCCAGTCGTCTTCCAACCCGCCGCTTCGAAGCTCCGGACCCTCGGGCGTCAACTCTATTACGCACGGCGGCTCAGGATCGTCCCCGATCACCACCGCCTCCTGCACAGCCAACGCGGACCGCGTGGCCCAAAGCAGGAAAACGAGGCCCGCAAGCATAGCCCTGCGCCCGCTTACGGCAGCCTCTCGCGCGAGGGGCAGTCGAACGGTCCCGCGTTGGAGGGCGGCAGCGACCAGCGGCCAAGCGACCACGCACGGGTTTCGCAATTCCTTTCCCCCTCCGTTTTGGGATCCGGCTCTTGCGAAAACCTACAGGATCGCGGAGGTGGGGCCCATAGAGAGAGGGCCGAGCGTGGATTCGCACGCTCGACCCGTGCCTCCAGGGGTCGCTTGTCTCTACCATTCTTGG
>JAAXHJ010000085.1 GCA_012270965.1 Candidatus Palauibacter poriticola | reverse complement strand
CGCCCCGCCCGACATCTCCCAGCGCCGCCGAACCATCCGCCACGGCAGCTCGTCCAACAGCGGCGACAGCACGGGCGCCGCGCACCGCGGCCAGCGCCCGAACGTGGCCGGGTGCGGCACCCGCGACCAGCCAAAGACGCGGCGCACGCCCCGCCGCTCGAGAAGCGGCAGGTCGTCCATCAGCGACGGCCCGTAGCGGACGGCAACGCTCCCGCTCCGCCGGTCGATCCACCCCCCCAGCCCCAGCGCGTCCCACAGCCTCCGCACCGCGACCAGGCCGCCCCCGTCGGTGATCCGCCCGCCGCCTCCGCGCACCCTCGGCGCGGCCCGCGAGCCTTGTACGCGCGGCCGGCGTCCGATATGGTCGTTTCCACGCACCATCCGGGTGTCCTCCGTTCAGCGGTGAACTCTTGTCAAGTCCCCCTGAACGTGGGGCGCCGGCTGGTGTTTTTCCATAGTCCACAACTATGCCCCCACTGGCGAACGGGCCTCCCCCGTCCGGTCGAGACCACCCTCCCGGACGAACCGAGCGGGAACGATCGCACGATCCGGGCTCACTACCCGCACAAACTCGCCGCACCGCACCGTCATCGACTTCCTCAACAGCTCTGGCATACCCTCCCGCAACTCGGTCAGGCGCCCTTCCTCACCACCTCCAGTTCCCAGTCCTAATCCCCCACCCCGGCAACCCTCCGACGACTCTACTTACCTGTTTCGGAATCAGTTCGCCGCAAAGACAAAGGTCCGTGTAAGATGGTCAGCATCGGAAAAAAATTCTCGTATACGAGCGCGAGCCGATCTCCTGCACCAGCGATCGCGACCCCTGCGAATTCCTGGCGTCCCGTCTCGCGACCAGATTCTAGTTCACAAAGCACAAGCCAACCCTTCTCCGTTGGAGTCTGACCACGCGGAACGTTGAGCCCGACAGAAATAACAAGGGATCGACCTCGCAACACCGCAACCCCCAATATCGTATGGCTGAAATTGAAGTTGGGGTCGAAGGCCGTCTTTATCGCTCCGCTCCCACCGATTGCCGGAACGATCCGCGTCTTCACAAAACCGTTGAGCGAACTGTGCCACGCGACACTTCCGTTCGTCTTGTACGCCCGCAACCAGCCCAGTTCGTAGGGCACGTGAATCACCATGCCCACTTCCGCCGCACACTTCAAGTATCCGCCTTGCGCCTGATCACGGACCGCCCATGCAACCGCCCTCGGCTCATCCTCGCTGATCGTTCCACCGAAGTCGCTCTCCGAAAATGAGTTCACCACGGCACCGGTCCGATCGATCTCGTGGATGGCTCGGCCGCCCATACCGCCCAGAAGGAATATCCTTCCGTTCATTGCACAACCATCTTCTGGAAAGAATGGCAGGGTGAGTCGTGCAGCTTCGCCAAAGACGTATGCTCCGTTTCGAACGAACACCTGCAGCGTCCGCGATCCTCTGTTTATCACGGCAAGCGAATCGTCCGCGATCCTAATCAACGCGGTGGCATCTATGAACTCGTTCGGTCCGGGCCCGCTTCGGCCGAGCGTATACCTATACCGACCCTTGGCATCAAATCCAATGACTCGAGTCGTTAGAGCCGTCCGGTCGAGGACTGCAAAGGCGCCGGTCTCCCAAAACATGACATCGCGAATCGATCCGAACACCTCCTCAGCGCGACCGTCAAACACACCCACTTCCGCTACGGTGACCCAATCGTCCAAAAACAACAACTCTTCGCCATAGCGCCTCGCTGAAGAATCACACGCGACCAAGAATAGAAGCGCACTTAGATGACACTTGCCTTTCACTCGAAAATCAACTCTCATCACACGCAAACCTGACCCCCCTCAATGTGTGTCCACCGACGTTCCTCCCTGCGGAATCCCCCACCGACTGCGGAACCTGCCAACGACATTGAGGGACTTGTCGATTCAGTGTAGTGAACCCTCCTTATCGTCGACTGAAGATGTCCGGGATCACGTGGAGGTGGAAGGACAGCCACGTCACGGGTCCCGGGAGGCGGTTGATGTCCGCCGCCGCCGCGTTCGGCTAGGATCTGGTACATCGCCCGCTGCGAGCAGAGGCGGGTTCCCTCGTTCGGCAGCGTCGCGGACAGGGCCGGGGGCGCGCGGTCCGCGAAGTGGGGCGCGCGGCCCCCCCGCCCGACGACCTCTGCCCGCTCCGCCGCGTCCAAGGCGGGAGCCGACGGGGGCGGCCGCCCGGTCTTCGGCCTCCGGCGACGGTGGAACGTGTCGCGCACGACGCGGAGGGCCTCGCACGCGGCCCGTACGCCCACCTGCCCGGCCTCGCGCGGCACCCTACTCAAGAGCGCTTCCCGTCCCCAGGGCTCACGGCGGGCAGCCGCGCAACTTTTCTCCGGACATCGGTGATGGTGCGCGCCTGGCGGAGCCCCGCGTTGTGCCGCGCCAGCTTCCGCGCCCTTCCCCTCTCGCCCTTCCCGCCCGAGGGCGTCGGTTCCACACCTCCTCCCCAGCCCCCCGCAGCGACCCGTCCCGCGCCGCCTTTCCGGCACGACGGCGGGCGCGAGCTGTCGGAGCGCCGCGCCGAGGCAGCTCTCCAACGGCCGCCGTGGTCTCACGGGCGTCCACCCGCTGCACGATCAAAAGCTCGTAGGCCACCGCGAGCCGCCGCCGAATCATCTTCGCCCCAACCTCTGGATCCGGCGCCGGCAAGGGTGGTGCGACGGTTACCCCCTGCATCCTCATGGAATCGCCTCTTTCCAGCCCCCGTCCATCTCCGCCTCCACCGCTATTCAGTAATCCACAAAATGCCAGATGTATCACCGCGTCGCCAGAGGACATGAACTCAGTCAACTACTAGGACCTATCTCGCACCTGTTTCAGGCGCAGGCAAAGGGCGGCGAACCGGCCTAGTCCGAGAAAGTTCTCCAGATGATACTCACACCGAACGAGCAGGCGGCGGCGCTACCGACGCCACAGTGAACAGCCGCTTCACCAGCCAAACCACAGCTCCCCGTCCAGCCGGTCGCCGTCGTATGCCTTGTCGCCCACCGGATTCGACGGCTCTCCGCGAAACGATAGGTCCAGCGTCACCTGCACCGGGCGACACTCGCCCCGTGGCTCGCCGACGCCGTTCGGATCGCGAGCGGGACCCCACCAGAATCGGCCACCGCCGCGATCCACACCCCCTTCCCACCTTGCTGTTGTGGACCTCCGCGCCCCCGCCCTTGGCGCGGACGAACGTGGCGTCGATAAAGCCCTCCGCGAGCCGCACGGCGCCCATGTCCCGCCGCTTGGGAGGCCACGTCTGCGAGCACCGCCTCCAGCACGCCCGTGCGGTACCACGCCCGCAACCGCCGATGCACGGTCTCGTGGTTGGAGTAGCACTGGGGCAGCATGTGCCACTGCGCCCCGGTCTTGAGAATCCACAGCGCCGCCTCGAACACCCGGCGCGCGCTCCTCCGGAAAGCGGTGTCGAATTGGCTCCCACTGGGCGTCGATCAGCGTCGGCACGGCAATCCTCCGACTTTCAGTGACGGTTCCGGACACCGGTCGCGTCCGCGCCGCCACTCCACCGTCCCGCCGCCGCCTCGACAACGGCCGGACGACTTAATGCACGAGGTTGCAGTTCTCTTCTCAAATATTATCAGTCATATCGTAACTCTAGGACCGCCTCGACACCTATGGCACGACTCACTACACGTCCATCCGGGTTCACCTCATAGGCCACCGGCGTTGCAAGTGCGCCAAGTGCCTCCATGTCCGTCCCTCGTATCCGATATGTCGCGTACTGCGGTCGTATCAATCCGTCGATGTATTGCAAGTAGTCAGCGTTTTCTGATTCGATCAACACGATCGGTCGCAGGTCGCGATTGTCAGCGACGGCGTCCCGCCACGACGCAAGCTCTCCCAAGCATCTCCGGCACGTCGCTGAGAGAATAACGATAAAGTTCGCTCGCTCGGCCACCATGACGCTTCGCAAATTGAACCGTTGTCGTCGAGCGTCAACGATCTCAACGCTGGGTACCATCGACCCTGACCGAAGGAGGGCATGTCTTGCGTCGGCAACGTAATTCTCAATCGACGACAGTGCGATCCCTCCTAATATCCCGCACGTACAAACAATAAGCAACGCAACAATATGTCGTTTCACTATAGTCTCCAGTGTCTCTAGGGTGTGTCGGCATGAATGCTGTATTTGACGACACGCGCCGGTCCATCCAAAAACGACACAAATATCGTCCCTGGCGTTCTGCCAGCATCGACGGGCAGAAACCGATCCATGTCACGGAACACACTTCCAGTCACCAGCGTCCCATCTTGCTCGATGATCCTCACGGTCATTTGACGGGGCGCCGTGAGCGTGGTACTGATGATCATCACTCGATCCTCCTCCCACGTAAGAACGGCCACGGGCTCCTCCACTGGTAACCGCGACGACGGATCATCGGGTAGCGGCTTCCATTCCGAAAGCGAGCCCAGTGAAACAATGCTTGACACAGCTGGACTGCGTACGAACTGCAGAAAGGCACCGCTGCCGTGGACATAGGCAATCCCGTTGCCTTCACGGAGCCGGCCGATAGTTCCGAGTATTCCGTGCTCGAGGTACGGTGAATCTGTAATGTGCTCTTGGGCAACGAGAGATGGTGGGCTACCGTCGTGATCGTAGAAGTCGACCAACTTCGCAGATCTGGTTTGCATCAATTGAACCCAGAGCCCCTCGCGAGATACGGCGATATATCGTCCCGGATATGGCAATGAAATACTATAGCGGAAATGGCCCTGTAGGTCGAATACAGATACGCGATCAAGTTCGTAATCGAGCACGTAGAAGGTATCGTTATACGTATCCATATCGACGGGGAGAACCATTTCGCCGTCCGCGGAACCGTAGCCTCCTCCCAGCCGATCCAACGGAGCGCCGTCTGAGCCGAACACGAACACATGCTTCCAATCCGAGTCAAGCACGTATATCCGACCGTCGTCGGCTTCGAAGACGGCGCGCGGTTTGGCGAGTGCCCAAGGCCCAACCGAATCGACGCCCGCCGAAATAACCAATTCCTCGATGAGAATTAGATCGTGTTGTAGGGTGATGTGCTGATCCGTAACAGGATCATCATACCGATCAAAGCCGTCACCGTCGTGCGAGCCGAGCCCGCAACCGGCTGCGGTGAGACCGGCGCATAGCGTAAAGCATAATGATACCACTGTGGGTGCTCTGGATGTTCTGTGGTCCATCGAAAAACTCCTTCGTTCAACTTGGCGGTTGCAGGAGTGAGGTCCGAAGCTGCCAACGACTGCGCGACACTTGACGAGTTTAATGAGCCATCCCTCCTCCCGTTGGCCGACTCTGCGCCATCGGCGGCGCCGACGGGGAGTGCGCGATTGATTCAGACCTCGGCCGGGCCGGTGTGAGCAGGCCGATGCCGCGGTGCCGGTGGTCGGTGTTGTACCACCGGAAGAACTTCCAGCAGAAGTCCCTCGGCTCCTCGACGCTGCCGAGCCGTCCCGGGAAGCCCGGGGGTATTTGACGGTCTCGAACTGCGCCTCCGAGTAGGGGTTGTCGTTCGAGACCCGGGGACGGCCCAGCGACCGCATGACGTCTTGGTCGGCCAGGAGCTGTGCCGTGCACTTGGCCGTCATGGGAGACCCGCGGTCCGAGTGGAAGCGTGAGCTCCCGGGGCCGCACACCGTGCTTGAGGCACGTCTCGCCAACCAAGTGTCCCGCCGGGCCGGCGGTCTCGCGCTCCGCCACCATCCAGCCCGTGACGTAGCGGCTGAAGATGTCCAAGATCACATACAGGTGGAAGTACCGCCACTTCTCGGGCCCCGGCAGCGGGGTGATGTCCCACGACCACACCTCGTTGGGTGCGCGGGCCACCACGTCGGGCTTCGGGTGGTTGGGATGGCCGCGCTGCGCCCGGCGCTCCCGGACCGCCTCCGTCTCGGCCAGGATCCGGTACGTCGGCCGCTCCGAGCAGAGGTGGGTCCCTTCGTCCGGTAGCGTCGCGTACACTTCCGCGGGCGTGCGGTCGGCAAAGCGCGGCGAGCACAGCACACGGAAGACCTCCGCCCGCTTCGCGGCGTCTAAAGGCCCGGGCGGGAGCCGGCCGGGACCGCCGCCGCCCGGTCTTCATCCTCCGGCGACGGTGGAATGTCGTGCGCGCAACCCCGAGGGGCCCGCACACCGCGAGCACGCCCATGTGCCCGGCCAAGCCCGCGGTGCTGAAGAGCGTCTCCCGTCCCCGGGGCTCACGCCCGGCAGCCCCGCAACTTTTCCCCGGACATCGATGATGATGCGCGCCTTGCGGAGTTCCTGGCGCAGCCGCGCAACCTCCCGCTGCAGCTTCCGCACCCTCCCCGCCTCGCGCTTCCGGCCCGAGGGCTTCGGCCCGCGCTTCCTCGCCAGCCCCCGCAGCGATCCCTCCCGCGCCGCCTTCCGCCACGACGACGGATGCGAATCGTACAAGCCCTCGCGCCCGTAGCAGCTCTCCGATCTCGCCCGGCGTCTCGCAGGCGTCCGCTCTCCACGACCCAAGGCCTGTACGCAGCGGTGAAGCGCCGCCGCGTCGCCTTCGCCGGAACCTCCGGATCCGGTGCCGCTGCCGCGCTTCGCTTGCCCTCCGCCGAAGGGAGGGGCGTTCCGTTCAACGCCTCAACGATTCGTCTACAATCAGTAGATCTCGCTACATACATAGCAGTAACTACCGATCGGCCCAGGATCGGGGCACGAACTAGAGATGCAGTACATCGTCTTGCACGCTTTCTCGCAGTTCTGGCGATAGCAGGCGCTCGCCGTTGGGCACGCACCTTCCTGCGCGACCAACTTGGCAGCTCCATAGGCTGCCGTCGCGGTCGCGAGACCGGCGGCGATGAGGACGAACAGCCACAGGTGACGCCGGAGGTTTGTTGTAACGGTTGACATGGCTTCCTCCTTGAGGCTGTGTGGACCAGAATCAGCTTACCGGTCGACAGCATGGCGGTGCGCGGAGGGTGTGGCAAGTGTGGATATCGTCGATGAGAATATGACCCCCAAGGTGGAACCCGGCGGACGACCGGAAGGAGGTCGACATGGCGCGGCGGCGTTACACGCCCAAGCTGAAGGCGCGGGTGGTGCTCGAGATCCTCTCGGGCGAGAGGACGCCCGGGCGGGTGACCGGGGCGTACGGCGTGCACGCGAACTCGGTCGGGCTCCAGATGCGACGCTTCCTGGAGCGTGCGCCCGATATCCTCGCCGAAAGAGACGACGGTGAACGAGTACGAGCGTCGGGAGAACCATCTGGCGGCGATCCGGGCGGCGAAGGCGCGTCTGGAGGCGGAGGCGCGGGCGTGGAACGATGCCCGGGACCGGGAGCCGGGACGGGCGCGCAACCCGAAGGGGGGGCGACCGTAAGAGTATGTGTACGGGGATCCGGAGGAGAGGGCGCGGACGAACTTCGGGATCCGGGGAGCCGGATCATGCGGACGAGCACCGGGGGCTGCCAGCAGTGCTACAACGTGCGGGCGGTCGTTGACGGAGAGAGTCGGCTGGAGGTGGGGACGGCGGTGACGGACAACGCGAGCGACCGGGGGCGGTTGGCGGAACTGGTGGATGAGGTGTCCGATGGTGCGGGGAGACGCCCGGGCCAGGTGCCGGCCGACACGGGCTACCGTAACGAGAGGACTTGGCCGCGCTGGAGGCGCGGGGGATCGACGGCTGGATGGGGCCGGGCCGCGAGGGCGGGCGGGCCGGCGAGCCCGGCGCGGAGAAGCACCCGGCGCGGGCCCGCATGGCCAGGAGGCTGAAGACTCCGGAGGGGCCGTGCCGTGTACGCCAAGCGCAAGTGGGTTGCCGAGGCGCCCATCGGCTGGATCAGGGAGGCGATGGAGTCCGGAGGTTCAGCCTCCGGGGTCTGGAGAACGTTGGCGGCGAGTGGAACCTCGTGTATCTCGCGCTCAATGTGCGGTGCCCGCACGTCCTTCCGGCGGCGTGAGCGGGCCGAACTGCGCCTCGCGCGCCTCCGGGTTGCCCCGGAACGCGTCCCTGCGGTCGCCTCCGGCGGCCATCCGCCCCTCCCGGAGGGCACCATTCCGCCCACCCCCCGCTGGAACGGCCAGCAGGCCGGGCCGACACGTCACCGGGCCTGTTCGCGAGTTCCCGCCGCGCTTTCTGCGGCGCAAGCTCCTAGGTGACGAACAAGCGACGGAACGCCTTGTCGAAAGGTCGTCCTGTCCGTCCCCGCCCGGCATTCATGATTCCGTATTGATATCAGTAAAGATATCAGTAAATCTCAGCGCAGACGTAGCAGCGAGAGCCCTGCTGACCGGGATCGGGGCAGGATAGAGAATTGCAGGAGAAAGTTTTACAAGCATCCTTGCAGTTCGCGCGATAGCAGGCTCGCCAGGTTGGGCACGCACCTTCCTGCGCGACCAACTTGGCAGCTCCGTAGGCTCCCGCCGTGGCCGTGAGACCGGCGGCGATGAGGACGAACAGCCACAGGTGACGCCGGAGGCTTGTTTTGACCGTTGACATGGCTTCCTCGCTGATCTCGCTGATGTTGTGTGGATCAGAATCAACTTTCACGCAGGGAGCGTAATGCTGCGGAGAGGGTGTAGCAAGTGTGAGCCTTGTCCAACGGCACATGAACCTGAACGGGGGCCGGGTTTCTACCGGGAGGTGAGCCCGAAGCGCGGGGCGATGAGATCATGGAGGCGTGATCGTGACGCTTCACACCGAACGGATCCGCACCCTTCAGCAGGTTCGCGCCTTCCTCCGACGGCGGCGAGCCGGTGAACTTCGAGCTCGACGACCGGGACTGGGCGTACACCTTCGTCCGGCGCTCGCTGGAGAGGCTCCGCCACCACCACCTCCGCAAGCGGGACAAGGGGCTGGTGAAGGCCTACCTCGCCAAGGTGACCGGGCTCTCCAGGGCCCGGATCACCCGGCTCATCGCCCGGCACCGGAGGACCGGCGGTATCCGCGACCGCCGCAAGAAGCCCCCGGGCAACGCCTTCCCGTGCCGCTACACGCCCGGGGACGCCGCCCTGCCGGCCGAGGTCGACGACGCCCACGGCCGCCTCTCCGGACCCGCCATGAAGGAGATCCTCCGCCGCCGGTACGAGGTCCACGGCGACGGGCGCTCCGAGCGCCTCGCGGGCGTCTCCAACAGACACATTTACAACCTCCGCAAGTGGCGGGACCACCGCCTGGGAGACCTCTCCCTCGACAAGACCCGACCCGTCCAGGCCCCCATCGGCATCCGCCGCAAACCCGACCCGCGGGGACGGCCCGGCTTCGTCCGCGTCGACACCGTCCACCAAGGCGACCTCGACGGCGAGAAGGGCCTGTACGTCCTCAACGTCGTCGACCAGGTCACCCAGTTCGAGCACATCGGCTCCGTCGTCCGCATCACCGAGGTCTTCATGCTCCCCGACCTCGAAGGCCTCCTCGCCGCCTTCCCCTTCCACATCAAGGCCTTCCACGCCGACAACGGCTCCGAGTACGTCAACCACCACGTCGCCGGCATGCTCAACAAGCTCCACGTCGGAGAGTTCACCAAGTCCCGGCCCCGGCACTCCCACGACAACGCCCTCGTCGAGTCCAAGAACGGAGCCGTCGTCCGCAAGTGGCTCGGACGCGCCCACATCCCCGCCCGCTCCGCCCCCGCCGTCAACGACTTCCTCCGCGACGGCGTCACCTTCGAACAGCTCGACAAGACCGCCCTGGCCGCCTCGGGGCTCGAGGCCGCCAAGGCCGTCCGAGAGGCGCGCCGCCGACTCTCCCGCGCCCTCGCCGACGCCAACACTTCCGCCGCCTGAGAGGGACCGGATGAGCATCAACGAAAAAGCCGCCGCGCGCCCCGGCCGTTGCGGGTCGCGCCGTCCGCATCGACACTGCCTCCACATCCTGAACCGGCCCCGCGCCCCCGCCCGGCCCCGAGGCCCCCTTCAGGCTCATCTCCGTGTTGGAAAACACTGTAGTCAACGGTCACCATGCGATGCCGTAGTCGTCGCCGTGGTGGCTCGATCCACCCCAGAAGGCGTCGTTCTCCCAGTCGAAGAAGATCGCGTTGATCGGCCCCGACGTGCGCTCCGAGAATGTGAGGTCGTATCCCATCGACTCCAAGGCGGAGCGGATCCAAGGCGGGGTCGCGTCCTGCAGGAGCATCCGTCCCGGGCGCGTCTCATGCTGGCCGAACGAACCGCGCATCTGGTAGCTATTCATGTTCGGAGCCTCGACCGCCTGCTGTACGTTCATGTCCCACTCGACCACGTTGAGGAAGAACTGGAGCAGATTCTGGTCCTGTCCGTCGCCGCCCTGCACCGCGAAGGAGAGGAAGGGACGGCCGTCCTTGAGCGCCATGCCCGGCGTGAGCGTGGCGCGCGGGCGTTTTCCGGGCTCGATCACGTTGTACGGGTTGTCCGCCTCGTCGAGCACGAAGCTCTGGGCCCGCTGCGAGAGTCCGATCCCGGTCTCCCCGGCGACGACGGCGGGGATCCAGCCGCCGGAGGGCGTGATGGAGACGACCCAGCCCTCGGCGTCCGCCGCCTGTACCGAGGTCGTGCCGAGATAGAAGTCCTCGTCGAGGTCCGCGTGATCATCCAGCGACAACTCGACTCCCTGTTCCGTCGTGACGGCGGCCCGCGTCCCCCAGCGCTCGAGCAGGTCGGCGAAGGGGTTCTCCCCCCCTTGGAAGGGATAGGGATCGCCGGGCCCCGCGTGCGGATCGTTCCGGTCCCAGTCGACGGTTTCGAGCCGGGCCTTCGCGTAGTCCTTCGAGAGGAGTCCCTCGATCGGTTCCGCGGGCGGGAAGTAGGGGTCGCCGTAGTAGAAGTCGCGGTCGGCGAAGGCGAGGTTCATCACCTGATAGAGGGCGTGGAGATAGTTGGCGCTGTTGTATCCCATGGCCTTGAGGTCGAGTTGCTCGGCCATGTTGAGCACCTGCAGCATCACGGGGCCCTGGACCCAGGTCGTGAGCTTGTAGACGTCGATCCCCTTGTAGTTGGCGGTGACGGGTTCCTCCAGGTAGACCTGCCAGTTCGCCATGTCCTCCATCGTGATGAGCGCCCCGGCCGCCTGCGCGCCCGCCACGAAGTCCGCCGCGATGTCGCCCCGGTAGAAGGCGTCGTAGGCCGCGTAAATCGCCTCGCTGCGGCTGGCGCCTCCCGCCAGCGCCGCAGCCTCGGCTTCCACGAGGCGTTCGAGCGTCCGCTTGAGGCCGGGCTGCCGGAAGATCTCGCCCTCCCGCGGGCCCGGGTTCTCCGCGTCGTCGGGGTGGGTGAAGTAGACATCCATGGACGACGGCCACTGCCGAATCTCCTCCACCGTATTCCGGATGCGGCGCGCCGCGTCTGCTTCGATCGGGTATCCGTCCGCCATTTCGATCGAGGGCTGAAGCACATCGGCGAGGCTCAGCCGGCCCCATTCGGCGAGCATCGTCATGAGGCCGCCGGGGGTGCCGGGGGTCACGGCCGACAGTGGACCGAACTCGGGCGGGAAGTTGTCGTGGCCCTCCGCGCGGTAGTGCTCGGGGGTCGCGCCGGTCGGAGCCACGCCGAGCGCGTTGACGCCGATCACGCGCTGTTCTCCGGGATGATAGATGAGCGCCTGCGTCTCCCCACCCCACGAGAGCACGTCCCACATCGTGGAGGTCGCGGCAAGCATGGCGGCCGCGGCGTCGACGGCGTTCCCGCCCTGGTGGAACATGCGCGCCCCGGCGGTGGCGCCGAGCGGCTTGCCGGTGATCGCCATCCAGTGACGTCCGTGCAGGACCGGCTTGGCGGTACGCTGGGCCTCGACGACCGGGGGCAGCAGTGCCAGCAGCAAGGCCGCCAGCCACACCTTCGGGGCCATCAGCGACACGTGCCGGGCCATCAGCGACACCTTCGAGGCCATGGACTTGCGGTGGAGACGGGAGCCGGAGCGGGGGGCGATGGAGAACCCGAGGGACATGATGAAGACTCCGCGCAGGAGGAACCGAAACGAACGGACGAACCGACGAACCGAATATGGGCCCCGCTCCGCGCGGAGCGAAAGCCGGGCCGGCGCCGGCAGCCCGCCTACCGTCGCCGCCGGATGCCGCGCCTCAGGGCGGTGGGTTCCGGGCGCTCGACCTCCGACTCCTCCGGGGGCGGCGGCTCCACGTCGGGTTCGAAGCCGGAGACGACGCGGCGCTCGATCGTCTCGCCCAGGAGACGCTCGATGGCGCGGATCTCGACCCAATCGCTCGCGGCCATGAGCGTTACCGCGTCGCCGGTGTCGTCGCCGCGGGCGGTGCGGCCCACACGGTGCACGTAGTCTCTGGGATCTTCCGGCACGTCGAAGTTCACGACGTGGCGGATGCCGCGGATATCCAGACCCCTCGCGGCGACGTTCGTGGCGACGAGGACGCGGATCGAGCCTTCCCGGAAGCGGCGCAGCGCCTTGTCGCGCTGGTCCTGGTGCTTGCCGCCGTGCAGCCCCGCCACCGCGACGCCGTGCGACCGCAGATAGTCGGCGAGGTAGGTCGCCGTCACCCGGGTGCGCGTGAAGACGAGCACCTGTCCCTCCGGCCATTGGCCGAGCAGGTGGTGCAGGAGTGCGTGCTTCTGCGACCAGTCCACCGGATGGAGGACTTGGCGGATGCCCTCCGCCGCGGTCTCCCGACCCACCTGCACCTCTTCGGGGTCGGTCATCAACTGGTGGGCGAGCCATCGGACGCCATTGGGCATCGTCGCCGAGAAGAGGAGCGTCTGCCGGTCGTCCGGCGTGTGGCGCACGATCTCCCTCACATCGTCGATGAAGCCCATGTCGAGCATCCGGTCGGCCTCGTCGAGCACGAGAACCTCGACGCGGGACAGGTCCGCGTTCCCGCGCTTGAGGTGGTCGAGCAGGCGGCCCGGCGTGGCGACGAGCACGTCGCACCCGAAGGCGAGTTCCGCCCTCTCGGGCGCCAGCGGAGTGCCGCCGTGCACGACGACGGACTCGATCGAGGAGGCCGCACCGTACGTCGTGACGGCGGCGCCGACTTGCTGTGCCAGTTCGCGCGTCGGCGTGATGACGAGGCCGCGCGGAGCGGTGGACTGTTCCGTGGCCGCGAGCCGCTGCACCGCCGGGAGGGTGAAGGCCGCCGTCTTTCCGGTGCCCGTGTGGGCGGTGCCGAGAACGTCGTGGCCGGCGAGGATGGCGGGGATCGCCTGGCGCTGAATCTCGGTCGGCTCGGCGTAGCCCGCCCTTGCCACGGCCTCGACGAGATCGGAAGAGAGGCCGAGTTGGGCGAAGGGGTGCCCTCCGTCACTCACGGGCGTACCGCGCTCGCGACGGCTGAACCGGCGGCGACGTTGACTGGGCGGGCGCCGCGCGTCGGCTCCGGGCGGGTGCCGCAGGCCGGCTCCGGGCTGCCGAGCGTGAGGTCGCACGCCAGGAGATCGTCGTCCGTCTCGCGGCGAACCACTTCCCGCGCCGCGCCGTCCCGTACGAACACGACGGCGGGGCGCCCGACCCCGTTGTACCGGCTCGACATCGCGAACACGTAGGCGCCCGTGCCCGGGATGGCGAGCACGTCGCCCACGGCCGTGTCGCCGGGCAGCGTCGCCGCCGGCGCGATCACGTCGCCCGACTCGCAGTGCCGTCCCACGACGCGAAACGTCCGCCCGGCCTCGTCGCGCGCGCGCGACGCGTTGAGCACCTCGTAGCTCGCCCCGTACAGCGACGGGCGCGGGTTGTCGGAGAGCCCGCCGTCCACGGCCAGCGCCTCCCCGGCCCCGTCGAGACGCTTGCGCGCGTGGATCGTGTAGAGGGTGAGGCCCGCGTTCGCGATCACGGACCGGCCCGGTTCGACGATGAGCCGGTACGCCCCCAGCCGCGCCTCCGCGCCGGCCCGCTGCAGGCCGCCCCGCAGCGCTTCTGCGTACTCCCGGGGCGAGGGCACCTCTTCCCCGTCACGGTACGGCGCCGCGAGCCCTCCCCCCAGATCCAAGTCGACCCTCTCGGGAAAACAGCGCCGCAACGGCGCGACGAATCCCACCGCCGCCTCCGCGACGCGGGAGAAGAGGGCGGGATCCCGAATCTGGCTGCCCGCGTGGATGTGGACGCCGGTCAGACGCCACCGCCCGGAGCCCGTGATCCGGCGCGCGACGGACGCGGCGTCGGGCGGCGACATCCCGAACTGCGTGCCCGGCCCCACCGTCCGCACCTTCTCGTGAGTCTCCGGGGTCAGGTCCACGTTCAGGCGCAGGAGCAGCTCGGGACGATGTTTGGATCCGACCGCGGCCGCAGCTTTCCCAAGGTCATCGACCTCGTCCGGATGGTCGATGACGATCCGCCCCACCCCGTAGTCGATGGCCCGTTCCAACTCGGCGGTCGATTTGGCGTTCCCGTGCAGGATGACGTCGCGCATCGGGAACCCGGCCCGCCGCACGAGTTCGAGTTCCCCGCCCGAGACGACATCCACGAGCCAGCCCTTCCGGTCCAAGAGCCGCACGAGGGCGCCGCACAGGAAGGCCTTGCCGGCGTACGTCAGTCCGGCGTCCGCCCCGAAGGCGGCGCGAAAGCGGGCGAGGCGATCCTCGAGGTGGCTCTCGTCGACGACCACCAGCGGCGTCCCGAATCGGGCCGCGAGTTCGGTCAGGGCCACCCCGCCGACGCGCGCGCGCCCGCCGGCCTCCGTCCATGAAACGGGTAGGACGTGCTTCACATCAGCGCCCCGACGATGGCGAAGCCCACCGTCGCGATCCCTCCCGCGACGAGCGCATACGGAATCTGTGTGCGGACGTGCTCGATGTGATCGGTGGCCGACGCGAGTGAGGCGATGATCGTCGTATCGCTGATCGGGCTGCAGTGGTCACCGAAGATGCCGCCCGACAGCACCGCCGCCACGAACGGCGCGGGCGGCAGGCCGAGGGCGTTCGCAAGCGGTATGGCCACCGCGAGCATGATCGCGAACGTCCCCCAACTGCTCCCGGTGGCGAAGGCGATGCCGCCCGTGACGACGAACACCAGCGGCAGCAGCACCATGAGCGGGAAGGCGTCTCCCACGACGCCCGCCGCATAGAGACCCGTCCCCAGCGACCTCGTCACATCGCCGAGCGAGAGCGCGAGCCAGAGCACGACCGCCATGCCGGTCAGGGCGCCCGCCCCCTTGAGGCCGACGCGGCTCAGCGCCTCGATGTCGAGAGAGCGCTGGCCCAGGGCGAGGAGCCAAGCGAGCGCCAGCCCCGCCAGCACCGCCCACAGCACGCTCGTCGTGCCGGAACCCTCGGCGATCCTCCCACCACCCGTGACCCACATGAACAGGGGCATGGAGACGACCATGGCCGCGATCGGGATCAGCATGTTGCGTGGCTTGAGCGCAACGCCCTCGGGCGGCGGCGGCGCGATTTCCTCCGGGTCGGCGAGCGCCACGGCGTGATCCCATTGGAGACGTCCGTCCCGCGTGCGCGCCTCGGCCTTCTGCATCGGACCCCAGTTCCAGCCCCGGAAGGCGGTCAGACCCGCGAGCACGAGGGCCGCGACGGCATAGAGGTTGAGCGGAATCGCGACGAGAAAGACGCCGAGCGGGTTGGCCACGCCCTGCTCGGTCAGGATCCCCAGGACCAGCGCGCCCCACGCGTTGAACGGGATGAGGATGCAGACGGGCGCCGAGGTCGAGTCGACGATGTAGGCCAGCTTCTCGCGCGAGATCTTGAAGCGGTCGAAGAGGGGCCGCGACACGGAGCCCGCGACGAGGATCGTGAGATTCGATTCGATGAAGACGACGATCCCGATCAGCCAAGCCATGATCTGGGCGCGCCGGGCGTTCGTCACCCACCGGGCCTGCTCGACCCAGCGCACGAAGCCCCGCATGCCGCCATTCGCCTCCACCGTGGCGATGAGGGCGCCGATGAGGAATGTGAACACGATGACCCGCGCGTTGCCCGCGGCGCCGAGCACGCCGATCGCGCCATCGATCCCGCCCGCGGCGCCCGCGGCCGGGTCCCAGCCGGAGAGAATCGTGTGTCCGAGCCAGATCCCGGCCGCCAAGGAGAGGAAGACCTGGCGCGTGTAGATCGCGAGCCCAATGGCCAGCAACGGGGGGAGAAGCGAGGCGAAGCCGTACGTGCCGACTTCCTGTAGCGCGATTTCGGCCATTCACATCCTCCCGGCGTTTAGCGTGGCGAAGCCCGCTGCGTTCGAGCGGCGCCGACGCGGAGGCCGCGGCATGCTAGCGCCTCGAGACCCAGCGGCTCCGTCGATCGTAGAACCTGAGGGGTCGGTCCGCCGCGCGCGAGATCCCGATCCGCGTCGTCACCTGTACCGCCGCCTCCGGGGCAGCTTCTCCCCAATGCAGAGCAAGCGGAGGATGATCGAGCCGATGCCCCTGCACTTCGGGGCCCACCGCGAGCGCTTGGGCGAGCCGGGCCGGACCGTTGGTGAGTTCGGCGCGGCCGCGGCGGCGCCGCATGACATCGAGACCCTCGATGGGCTCGAGCGCTCGCAGGAGCACGCCGGCCGGGAAGCCCTCCGGTCCCGTGACCACGTTCAGAAGCCAGTGGATGCCGTAGTTGCGGTGGATGTACGCGGTGCCCGGAGGTCCGAACAGCGGCGCGTTCCGCGCGGTGCGGCCGATCCGCTCCGCCGCGTGGCAGGCTTCGTCCTCGGGCCCGGTGTAGGCTTCCGTCTCGACGATCCGGCCGACCGTCCGCTCGCCGGCACAGTCGGAACGCACCGTGCAACCAAGTAGCGCCCGGGCCACCTCGACGGCGGGGCGGGACAGAAAGCCGGCACCGATCGGTCCGCATCCGGCATCCGGGCCGGCCGGGTCGTTCAGCTTTCCCGCTCGGCGCGCCGGGCCTTGCGAACCACTTTCGCCCGACCCTCCGAGAGCACCTCGGTCAGGCGCGCCGGCTCGGAGTCGATGACCTCGAACACGCGGTCGCCGAAGTGGTCGAAGAGCACCTCCGCGGTCCGCTTCCCGACGCCCGCGTAGTTGCGGACCATGTGCCCGACGGGTCCTCCGGCCGGCTTCGCAGCCGGTCTCGCCCTCTGTTTCGCGGCCGGTCTCGCGGTAGGCTTCGCGGCCGGCTTCGCGGCTCCGCGGGACGACTTGCGGGCCCCTCCGGCCTCGCGGGCCGGCGGCGTGCCGCGCGTCGGACCGTCCGCGGGCTTTCCGTCTTTCTGCGTCGCCCCCGTGGCCGGTGGCTCATCGGCAACCGGGCCGATACGGGGCGCACCCGCCCTTTTCGCCGCGCCTGGCGCGGCCGTCCGTCCGCGGGATCCCGACCGGTAACGCCCCAGCGTTCGCCGGGAAGGCGTCTCCTCACGGGCGCTCGGCTGGCCGTCTCGGGCTTCCGGCTCGCGCTGCGGTGCCGACGCCGCGGGCTCTTGCTTCGGCACCGACGCCGCGGGCTCCCGCTTCGGCGGCGCCTGCTCGCGCTTCGCTCCCGAGGCCGGCTGCTCCCGCGCTCCTGGCGCGCCATGGCGCCCGTCGGACGCGCCGCGTCGCCGGTCGGGCCGACCCTGATGCGCCCGGCCGCTCGCGGCGGTCTTCACCCCCTGCGCGCCGGACGGATCCTTGGCCCCGCGTCCGGAGCGAGGCGGCTTTTCTTGCTGACCCGCCGTGTCCGCAGCGGCCGCCCGAGACGATGGCGCGCGCCGGGGTACAGGCTTGCTGCGGGACGCCGCCTCGCTGCGGGCCGCTGGTTTGCTCGCGGCGGCCTTCTTGCTCGGGGCTGCTGGCTTGCTCCGGGCCGCGGGCTTGCTCGCGGGTGCCTTCTTGCTCGGGGCCGCCTCCCGGCTCGGGGGCGCGGTCTCGCTGCGCGGTGCCGGCTTGCTCGCGGGCGGCGCCTCGCCGCGGGTCGCCGGCCCTCGCCGGAAGCGGCCGAGCGTCTTGCGCGCGGCCCTCGCCGCAGCGGACAGAGGAGACCGCCCACCCGCTTCCTCCGCGCTCTCGGCCGGCGCCGGCTCCGCCTCGCGTGCCGGCGCGGCGGGCGCGGCGGCGACGGTCAGATAGTGATTGCCGTCTTCCTGCCGGGACAGCCGGACGACGCCGGCGTCGTGCGCCGCCCGCAGGAAGAGGCTGAACTTGCTGAAGCCGAAGCTGCCCTCGTCGAAGGTGGCGTCGTACTGCAGGAGCTGGCGCTTGGCCATCGAATCGCGGACCGGGGCTCCGTCCCGCGAAAGTTCGGCCACCGCGCGCTTCAGCGCGTCGTAGGCGCCTTCGACGGTCGCCGCCCGAGAGTCCGGCACCTTCGCCGATGGCATTCCGGCCTTCGCCGATGGTCTTCCGGCCTTCGCCGACGGCTTTCCGGCCTTCGCGGGTGCCCGCTCCTCCTGGGCTTTCGGAGCGGACGCGCGCCCGCGGCCGCGGCCTCCGCGACGGCCGCGCCGCCCGCGGCTCCTCGCCGTCGCAGCCTCTCCCTTGGCGGATACCGCGCCGGCACCCGCCACCGCCGCCGACGCCACGCCGGACGGCAGGGCGACGTCGTACTGGCCGTTCTCCCGCTTCCGCAGCACGATTCGATCGCGCTTGGCCGCTTCACTCAGAAACCGATTGAAGCGGGAGAAGCCAGCCGTCTTCTCGTCGAAGCCCGGGTCCATCTCCAGCATCACCTGCTTCAGGCGATCCGACCGCATCACGTCGCCGCGCTCGGCCATGCGCGCGACGGCCCTGCTCGTCAACTCCCACGGATCGTGCTTCTTCGTCTGAATCTCATCGGTCGACGAGAGCCCGGACAGCCGGTTGTAGCTGTAGTACTCGTCGCAGTTCTGAACGAGGATGTCCGAAGTGGACTCCTGGAGCCCCACGCCGATCACATACTTCCCGTACTCCTTCAGTTTCAGCACGAGGCTCGAGAAGTCCGAGTCCCCCGAGAGGAGGATGAAGGTTCCGATCTCGGGACGGATGAACACCAGCTCGAGCGCGTCGATCGCGAGTCGGATATCGGTGGCGTTCTTCTTCGACGACCCGTAGGCGGGCGCGAAGATAAGGTCGATGGACGCCTCGGAGAGCGGCACGATGTACTGGGGATAGCGTCGCCAGTCCGCGTACGCCCGCTGGACGGCCACCTTGCCGCGGATGATGTCCGAATCGAGGAAGTTGCGGAGTTCCTGTCCCAGGTTGGACCGGATCCCCATGGTCACGTTGTCGAAGTCGATGAGAAGTGCTGCGGCGTCCGCCATATCGGCGGAGGGGCGCCGGTGAGGCGCCCGCGTGTACATGTCGTTCATGTCCTCTGTTCCGTTCGTTGTCGCGAACGGCCCGGTGAGGCCCCTCCGCCTCGCCCCCGGTGGCGGGGGGGATGGTGAGAGGGGTCTACGGACCACCGTTCGCGTTCTCGCCGGTCCGGCCGCGGGCCGCTTTGCCCGGCGACCGCCGCGGCGATCTGGTCGTGCAGCCCCGCGGGCTGCTAATCGGCCTCGGCGCGTATGATGCGGGCCAGCTTCACGCGGCGCGCTTGTGCGCTGGAGGCCTCCGGAAGCTCATCCAGAAAGTGAATGAGATCCGGCACTCTGTGCTCCGCCAGAGACTCGTGGCAGAAATCGCGGATTTCGTCGGCCGTGATCAGGGCCCCTTCGGTAGTGATCACGCAGGCGCAGATGAGTTCGCCCAGCACATCGTTGGGAACCCCGAGAACCACCGCTTCCTCCACCGCGGGGTGGGACCGGAGCTGCGCTTCGATTTCGGCGGGGTGGACGCTGTGCCCCCCACGAAGAATCACGTCGCTCAAGCGGCCGACGATATGCAGGTAACCCTCGGGGTCGACCATCGCAAGGTCGCCCGTCTTCAGGAAGCCGTCTTCCGTCATGGCTTTTCGAGTCTGGCCGGGCTGGCGGAAGTAGCCGCGCATCACGTTGAACCCCCGCACGGCGAGTTCGCCCACGGACTCGGTGGGGAGTTCCCCGCCGGCCTCGTCAAGCACCTTTAGTTCGACTCCCTCGAGCGGGCGGCCCACCGTGTGGGCCCGCTTCGGCTCGGGATCCGAGCGGGTCGTGATCGAGACCGTGGGGGAGGTTTCGGTGAGGCCGTAGGCGCTCTCGAGGTCGGGGATGAGGCGGCGGCGCACGTCGCGCACCAGGTCGTCGCCGACGGGGGCGCCCGCGATGACGCCGGTGCGCAGCGAGTCGGGCCGGGCCCCGCCCTGTTCCAGCGCCCGCAACAGCATCACGAACATCGTCGGGACACCGTGCACGACCGTGGCCTCGTGCTCCCGCGCGAGCGCGAGCGCGCCAGCCGCGTCGAAGGCCTCCTGCAGCACCAGCGCCCCTCCCGTGCCGAGCGTCGTGAGCAGGGCGGTGAGCCCGAAGATGTTCGGCAGCGAGACGATACACAGCGTTCGGTCGTCGGCGTCCAACTCCATGCGCGCGGCCGTCGCGAGGGCGGTCCGCACCAGGTTGTCGTGCGTGAGGACAACCCCCTTCGGAGCCCCCGTGGTTCCGGGCGTGTACAGAATCGCGCACGGATCGCGCCGCGAATCCACCTCCGTCGGTGGGACTTCCCGGCCACGGCCGCTCGCGATGAGGTCCTCGAACTGGAAGATCCGGTCGTCGTACCAGAGATCCTCCTCTCCGACCGTCACCACGTACTGCAGGTCCGGCAGCCCGGTGAGGAGGGTCTCGAAACGCTGGAGATAGTCCACGCCGTTCCAGTTCTCGGCCGAGATCGCGACGGCGGCCTCGGAGTTGCGCAGCGTGAAGCGCAGTTCGCGCGCCGAGCAGTTCGGACCGATGGGCACGAGGACGGCGCCCGCTTCCGCGACCGCTAGGGTGGAGACCACGAATTCGGGCCAATTCGGCAACTGGACCGCCACGCGATCCCCCGGCTCGACCCCCAGGTTGCGGAGGCCCACCGCCAGGGCGCGCGCCTGCGCGAAGACGCGGGAATAGCTCCACGACCCGTCCCCCGCCCGCATGCAGGGCGCGTGCGGGCTCAACTCCGCGTGTCGGGCGAAGAGGTCGGCGACGCTGAGCGTGGAGGTCGGTGACGGTTCGGCTGGGATCACTTCCGACAATCTCAACCCCCCGGGGCCGGCCGTAAAGCCGTCGCGAGAGGTTGTCCGAGGTCTTCCTCGCCGAGACCGAAGCTGTGCCGTCCATCCGCGTCGGTGGCCACTTCGCCGAGCCGCGACAGGAATACGCAGCGGATCCGGTCCAGACGTGCCTTCTTGTCCTTCGACATCGCATCCCGAATCTCGGTTGGCTCGCGGTCCGTCTCCCAATCGCCGCCGAGTCCGCACGCCTCCAGCAGTACGGCGACGTGTTCGGAGGTGCCGCGCTCGGTGATCCCGAGCAGTTCGCCGAGACGCGATTCGACGCGCATGCCCGCCGCGACGGCCTCGCCGTGGAGGAGCTTGTAGCCCTCGAGAGCCTCAAGCGCGTGCCCGACGGTGTGTCCGAAATTCAGAATCTCGCGCCGGCCGCGCTCCAGCGGGTCGTCGCCGACCACCGCCGCCTTGTGCCGCACGACGCGCTCGATGAGTTCCGACGCTGCCTCCGGATCGCCGCTCGACAGAGCCGAAGACCCGCCCACCATCCAGTCCCACAGTTCCGCATCGAGAATCGCCGCCGTCTTCACGGCCTCCGCCAGCCCGGCGCAGCGCTGGTGTCGAGGCAGCGTCTCCAGTACGGCGGGGTCGATGAGCACGGCCGATGGGTGATGGAAGGCCCCGATCAGATTCTTGCCCGCTTCGGTATCGACGCCCGTCTTCCCCCCCACGGAGCTGTCCAGCATGGCCAGCAGCGTGGTGGGAATCTGAATGACGGGAACGCCGCGCATGTACGTGGCCGCCACGAAACCGGCCAGATCGCCCGCGACCCCGCCTCCGATCGCGACGACGGCCGAGTCGCGACCGAAGCGCGCGTGGAGCATGCGATCGCTCAGTGCGGCCCACTGCTCCCGGCTCTTGTTCCACTCGCCGGCCGGAAAGGAGAACAGACCGGCCGCGAGACCGTCTTTCTCCAAGCGGGAGACGAACTCGGCCCCATAGAGCCGCGCGACCTGCGAATCCGCAATCACGGCGTATCGGTGCGCCGGCGCGTGTCGACGGCAGACCGACGACGCCTCGCCGAGCAGGCCCGGTTCGATATGTATCGGGTAGCTCCCGCCTCCCGCGGTCCGAACCTCCAGCGTCCTATGGCTCATGAGCCCCCATCGGAAGCATTCGTCAAGCTCAACTCCGTGACGGTGACGCCCTCCGGGTCGAGCGCGGCCGCCAAGTCGGCGATCAGGCGCCCGAGGGCGGGGTGTCGCCAGTCGCCGGCCACTTCCGCCAACGGCAGGAGAACGAAGGCCCGTTCCGCGAGCGCGGCGTGCGGAATCGCGAGCTGCGGCGTCTCGACCACTTCGTTCGCGTAGAGGAGGATATCGAGATCGAGAGGGCGGGAGGAGAATCTCGGCGCTTCCAGGTCGCGGCCCGCCCGCGACTCGAGTTCCTTGAGCGAGGCGAGCAGGGCACCGGGATCGAGACGGGTCCAGCCGACACAGCAGGCGTTCAGGTAGGCTGGTTGGTCCAGACCGTACGCCGGCTGGGTTTCATAGACCCTGGAGAACCGGGGCTCGATCAGCATCGTCTTCGCCAGACGCTCGGCGGCAGTCCGGAGATGGCCGATGCGCGAGCCGAGATTCGATCCCATCCCGAGGGCCACCGCCCGCAGGGAGGGATCGACGCCGGAGGATGGTGCGCCGGGCCCCGCCAAGGCGCGCCGGGCGCCCGGGCTGCTAGCGACTCTCCGGGAGGGTCGGGACGATGCTGTTGCCCGGATTCGTGTTGCCCGGCTCATCGAGTGCCGTGTCTTCCGCCGAATCGACGGCCGGAACCGTGGGCCCCACGGCGAGGTCCAGGCACCCGGTCGCAGACACGCCGGCCAAACCGATCAGGACCGCGCATATCGCCAGAAAGTGCGTGGCTCTCAGTCTCATGTACGCCTTCATGTACGCCTCTGCAGTCTTGCTCGGGACCGTCGTCGTAGCCGGAAGCCAGCAGCCCGTGGCGAAAGTTCCGCCGCGTTCGAGCGGCGATGCATCTCGCTTGAGAGGCTACGCTCCGCGTCGCCGCCGCACAACGAGGAAACGTCCGAAGTCCGCCTTTTCTGACACGTCCGACACGTCGGATCCCGGATGCGCGGAGGCCACCGAGATGACCCCGGTGGCCTCCGCCGCCCACCTCAAGACAACCCGCAAGCGCCCGCAGGCGCTCCGCGCGGAAATGCCTCCGTCGGGGGGCGCTAGCGAACGACGAGATCGGCGTTTGCCGCTCGCACCTCGGTCGCCAGACTCCTACGGAGACGCTCCAGCGAGTATGCCGCACGCTCCAGAGCCGCGTCGAGACTCCCCGGCACGATCGTGGGCGGGATGGGATTCCCGGCCGAACTCGGCTCCCCGCCACCGAACGTGTAGATGTCCCGCTGCAGCACCTCGAGGTCCGCGGCCGGAATGGGCAACTGCAGCGCACTCCCCGCCGGCATGATGTCGTTCCGCCGTCCGTGCCAGAACTCGAGTCCGCCAAACACGTTGAACACGTTCTCGAAGTGCTCGAACCACATCGCATCGCGCAGGTTGCCGCAGCGTCCCTGCACGTCGTACCGCTTCCGCGGCGTGCACTCGCCGTCCGCGTTCGATGGAACCGCATCCGTCGGGTTCGACGGCGCGGGCGGCAGCCCCGCCTCCATGCGCGTCTTGTTCACGATCTCCGCGGCGGCCCCGAAGTTACCCAATCGGTAGTGGGCTTCCGCGACGTACGTGTCCATCTCCTGGTGCGTCATGGACTCCATCGGGCCGAACTCGCAGCGGCTGCAGCTCAGCGTGTAGTCGTCGTACCGCGAGTCGCCGTAGTGCGACTGCCGGTACGTCCCGCGCTCCGGCCGAAAGATGATCGTGGCGTTGTACCGGTGGCGCGGACCGTACGAGGCCACCGAGGGGCTCACCGGCTCGCCGAGCGTACCGTGCTCGTTCACGGCCGGGAACCGCTTGTCATCGCCGAACGTCATCTCGCGCGCCGTCCGCTGTTCCGTGGGGAACGTCAGCCAATCCTGGTACTGGCCGCTCTGGTCCGCCATGCCGACCCAGTCCATGTGCATGCGGTGCCAGGTCCGGTTCTCCTGCATGAAGATCTTGATGCCGCTCCACCACGGAGTGCCGGAAGAACGGTCCTCGCCTATGGCGACAAGTTCGCGAATCCCGTTTTCGGCGTCCGAGATGACCTTGCTCCAGTTCACGCCCGCAGCCTCGGCGTCGGTTCGCGGCAGGTTCGCCGCGCAGCGCGCCTTCCAGCTCACGAGGTAATCCGCCAACTGGTTGTTGTCCCACGGGTTCCCGTTGATCCACGTATCCGGGAGCGTGAACGAGGACGAGCGGGCCGCCGCCTCCGCCGCATCCAGCTTGTTCACGGCGTACTGATACACGGCGTTGTAGTCGACCGTATCCAGCTCGCCGCTGAGATCCACGGTCTCATCGACGATGAAGGCCTGGTCGTACCACAGCGCGAGCAGGCAGTTCAGCATGGCCTGACTCGCCATCGCGAACGCGCGGGCACGCACGTTGCGCTCACCGCCCGGGCCGATCTCAAGACCCTCATCGAGGGCCCGGATCCCATCCGAGGCTGCCGAGATGCCGCCGTAGGCATCACCCCAGTTCGCCTCGAAGATGTACGACGGGCTGTACGCGGCCGAGTTCGGCAGCGGCTCCCGGGGCTCACGACCGAGGTCGTTCATCCCCATGTTGCCCCACGTCGCCGTGTGGCGGCTCGACATGTGGTTGAAGGCGAAGTTGGCGTTGTTCCAGTAGTGCCCGATTTCCCAGACCTTGAGGTAGGAGCTCGCGATAAGCGTCTCCACATCGTCCGGGCCAGCCAGGGCTCGCGCCCGGTCCGGCTCGTTCAGGTTGTCGACCTGCAGGTCGCAACCCGAAAAGCCGACCGTAAGCGCCAGCACGGTGGCGGGCAGCGTCAGCTTCCTTTTCATAACCCCTCCATTACTCAAATCCATGTCCGTCCGACCCCTGTTCGCGGAGGGCATCAGAAGACGAGTTCCGCCGAGAAGGTGAACGTCCGGAAGTTCGGATAACCGAAGCTGTCGTAGCGGTTCAAGGTCGCGCTCCCGACCTCCCCGCCGTCCCGGCCGACTTCGGGATCGTACCCGCGGTATGCGGTGAAGGTGAACAGGTTGCGGCCGATGGCGTTCAGCGTGACCCGGTCGAACACGTTCCCGAACACCGACGAGGTGACGGATTGCGGCAGCGTGTAGCCGAGCGAAAGCTCGCGAACCTTGAGCCAGTCTCCGTCCTCGCGGAACCAAGAGTTGTCCGACCCGACGTTGTAGATGACCGAGGCGTAGCCCGTCGGCTTGTTCAACTCGAGCGGCTTGCCCGTCTGGTCCACATCCTCGCCCCGCAGCTCGCGAAGCGCCCACTGCGCCGTGTTGTTGTAGATCGAGTGACCCACCGACGACTCGAGGAGCGCATTCAGGCTAAGGTTGCCGTACCGGAAGTTCGTGGCGAACGAGGCGCTGAAGTCCGGCGTCGTGTTCCCGAACGGCAGGAAGTCGGTCAGCCGGCACTTCTCCTCGTAATCGCTCGGGTTCTTGGCGATGCAGGCCGGCGAGTAGTCTTCCACGTAGAACGGGTGCCCCCAGTGGTACGTGCGGTCGCCGTCCGGCGTGGACACGGTCCCCTGCGTGCCCCACAGCTTCTTGCTGAAGCCCTCGGTGTAGTCGTTCCCGCCTGTGTAGACGAGGAGGCCGTCGTCGTTGACCTGGAAGTTGGCGTTGCAGTCGGAAGCCGACACGCCGACCGGTGCCAGGTCCGCACAACTGGTGGCCAGGACTTCGCCCCACATCTCACCCAACGGACGACCCTCGGAGACGTAGTAGGTCGACACCGTGTAGTCGGGCACGTCCAGACGCGTGATCTCCTGCCGCGTCCGGTCCCAGTTCAGCCGGAACTGGAGACCCATGTCCTGCGTGTCGATCGCCGCGTAGCGCAGCGAGACCTCGTACGTCTGTGCCGATATCTCGCCCGCGTTCTGCCACTGGTTCGAGAAGCCCACGAACGCCGCCTGCGGAACCTGCAGCAGCTGGTCGTCCGTCGTCTGCCACGCGTACGTCAGGTCGAGGCCGAGGTTGTCGAAGAACACGAAGTTCAGTCCCGCCTCGCGCTCCGTCGTGAACTCCGGCTTCAGCGCGCGATTTCCGAGGTTGATCGGGAAGATGGCGCCCTGTGCCACGCCGAACGTCTCGTACTGGGCGTAGAAGTTCGGCCGTCCACCCGCCGTTCCAAGCGAGAAGCGCAGCTTCAGTTCATCGATCGCGTCGATGTTCCAGAAGTCCTCCTGCGTCACGCGCCACGCGATCGAGCCGCGGTAGTAGGTCTGCCAACGCTCATCCGGCCCGAACAGCGAGGAGCCGTCGCGACGAACGAGACCGTCCAGGATGTAGCGGCCCCGGTACTCGGCGCTCGCGATCCCGAACAGTCCCTCGGCCTTGATTGACCGGACCTGGTTGTTCCCGGAGGTCTCGCCGATGATCGCGCCGAAGTTCGGCACATCCTGCACCGAGAAGCGGCTCCCGAACACGCCGTTCGAGGCGAAGCTCTGGTCTTCGATCAGGTAGCGGGCCTTCGCACGCACCGTGACGTCGCCGTCCATGAACGTCTGGCTCGCGCCGAGCGTCACCGAGGCGTTGATCGCCTCATCGGTGAAGTTGAACTCGCGCAGGCTGCCGCCGGTGAGTTCGCCCGTGCCGCTGGCGCTCGACGTGCGCTCGTTCTTGGGCCGGATCGTGTAGTCCTGGAAGTCCGTCCGGTCGAACGAGGCGTTCGCCTCGAGCGTCAGCCAGCTCAAGGCCGCCGGCGAGAAGTTGAGGTCCACCGAGCCCATCGTCCGCGTGCGGCTGTCCCGGCTGTCGTTCACCGCGAGCAGGTAGAGCGGGTTCGCCTCGATCGACTGCGGATCCGCGTCGATATCGGGATACCCGTCAAACGGCGACACGCCCGTCAGTTCGATGGCGGGAGACATGAACGTGAGCCGCGAGAAGGCGCCCGTCGTGACCGCCTTGTCGTCCTGGTCGGAGCGCGAGTAGAAGCCGCTCGCCGCGATGTCCAGATCGCCGAAGCGCGTGTCGACGTTCAGGCGCACGTTCTGCCGCTCGAACCCCTCGTCGTTGGGAACACCGACGTCGAAGGGCGCCAGCCCCTGTGCGACGCGGTCCGAGTTGAGCGTGGCCAGGTTATCGATGCACTGTGAGCAACTCACCACGCCCGCCTCGCGGAACTGGTCCACGCTCACCCGGAAGCTCGACTCGCCGAAGCGACCCGTGACCGCACCGTAGATGTCCATCGTCTCGCCGGGATCGAAGAACGTGTCCATGTGGTCGAACAGCTCGCCCGGGAACGCCTGGTTCGCGAACGCGGTGGCCGTGGTTCCCGGCTCGCCGATGTTGATCTGGTTGTAGAGCAGGGCCGAGCCGAAACCCTGTCGGTTGAGGTCGCGGAAATCGACCTCGCTGCCCTGCGAATCGATAAACTTCGTCCCCGACGCGTTCATCGTGTACGGATGGGACCGCACGAGGCCGATGTCGCCGACCAGTTGGCCGAAGCCGTATTCGCCGCGCGCGAGGACGTTCAGCGAGTTCGTCTGCAGGCCCGTGCCCCGCTTCGTCGTGATCTCGATCACGCCGTTCTGCGCCCGCGAACCGTACAGCGACGCCGCCGCCGCCCCCTTCACGATCTCCACGTGGTCGACGTCCAGCGCCCCCACGTCGGAGAGCGACGCACCCTCGGACTGGATCACGCCGTCGATCACGATCAGCGGTGACGTGCTCCGGCCGGACGCGTTGATCGACGTCGGACCGCGCAGCATGATCGAGGCCGGCTGGCCGGGCTGGCCTGAAGCGGAGATGACCGAGACGCCCGCAGCCTTACCCGCAAGCAGCGATGAGGCGTCCGCCGCCGGGACCGGAAGGTCCTGCGCCGACAGCCGCTCCACCGTGAACGGGAGCTTCACCTGCGGCGTCTCGCCCACCACCCCCGTCACGACGATGTCCTGCAGGCGGAGGGCCGTCTGCTCCACGGAGAAGTCCGCCGTCGCCACCTGGCCCGACGCCACCGTCACCGTCTGCGACGCTTCCCTGTAGCCGATCAGGCGGACCGTCACGGTCTGCTCGCCCGCCGGCACCCCATCCAACCGGTACGTGCCCTCCGCACCCGACAGCGTACCGATCACCGTTCCCGCAACGAACACCTGCGCGCCGGCCACGGGGGCCAGCGACTCCGCGTCGGTCACCGTCCCCGAGACCGCTCCCTGAGCGAGCAGCGGGGCCGCGCCGACAAAGAGCCAGGCGCTCACTACCGTGGCGGCCAGCGCGCTCACGCGCCGCCGCCGTCCTGACAACCTGAACAACATACCACTCTCCTTTTCGCAGCGAGATCCGTTTGTGCGTCGCATACGACCGACCTTTATCTGAAGTCAGGCCGGGAGGAGCCCGCTGGGCGCCCCCCGGTCATTTCAGCTCAACCATCAACGCACGACCAGATCCTCGCTGGCGCGCGCCGCCTTCTGGTGGCGCTGGAGGCGATGCAACGTGAAGGCCGCCCTCTCCAGCGCTGCGTCGAGATTGCCCGGGACGACCGAGGGGGGCGTCGGATCGCCGGCCGCACCACCCGCGCTCCCACCGAAGGTGTAGATGTCCCGCTGCAGCACCTCGAGATCCGCGGCCGGCATCGGCAGGTGCAGCGCCGTGCCCGCGGGCAGGATGTCGTTGCGCCGCCCGTGCCAGTGCTCGAGCCCGCCGAACACGTTGAACACGTTCTCAAAGTGCTCGAACCACATCGCGTCCCGCAGGTTGCCGCAGCGTCCCCGCATGTCGTACCGCTTGCGCGGCGTGCATTCCCCGTTTGCGTTCGAGGGTACCGCATCCGTCGGATTCGACGGCGCGGGCGGCAGCCCGGCCTGCATCCGCGTCACATTGATGATGTCCGCGGCCCCCGCGAAGTCGCCCGTCCGGTACAGGCCTTCCGCGACGTAGTGGTCCATCTCCTGGCTCGTCATCTCCTCCATGTCCCCGGACTCGCAGAAGTTGCAGCTCAGCGTGTAGTGGTCGTACCGCGCATCTCCGTAGTGCGACTGCCGGTACGTACCGCGCGAGGCGATGAAGATGATGTTCGCGTTGTAGCGGTGGATCGGACCCATGGAAGCGGCCGTGGGACTCACGCTCTCGCCCAGCGTCCCATCCTCGTTCACGGCGGGGTAACGCCGGTCATCCCCGAAGTCCATCTTGCGCGCCGTCCGCTTCGACGTCTCGAAGGAGAGCCAGTCCTGATACTGCCCGCTCTGGTCCGCCATGCCGGCCCAGTCCATGTGCATCCGGTGCCAGGTTCCGTTCTGCTGAGCCTTGGCCTTCATGTCGTCGTACCAGGCCGTGTCGGACGAACGGTCCTCGCCCACCACGACGACGTTCCCAATGCCGGCGCGGGCGTCCGCCATGATCTGGCTCCAGTTGGCCCCCGCCGCCTCCGCATTCGTGCGGGGCAGGTTCGCCGCGCAACGCGCCTTCCAGCCCACCAGATAATCGGCGAACTGGTTGTTGTCCCACGGGTTCCCGTTGATCCACGTGTCCGGGAGCGTGAACGAAATCCCCCGCACGGCAGACTCCGCCTCGTTCAGCTTGCCCATCGCGTAGCTGAACATGCTGTTGTAGTCGACCGTCTCGAGTTCGCCCGTGAGATCCGTCGTCTCGTCGACGATGAAGGCCTGATCGTACCACAGCGCGAGCAGGCAGCTCAGCATCGCCTGGCTGGAGAGGGCGAAGGCGCGGGCCCGGGCGTTCCGTTCGCCGCCCGGCCCGATTTCCAGACCCTCGTCGATGGCTCGGATCCCGTCCGACGCCGCCGCGATCCCCCCGTAGGCGTCGTTCCAGTGCTCCGAGAAGACGTACGACCAGCGGTAGGAGGTCGAGTTCGGCATCGGTTCGCGGGGCTCCCGGCCGAGGTCGTTCTGGCCGTTGTTGCCCCACGTCGCGGTGTGCCGGCTCGACATGTGGTTGAAGGCGAAGTTCGCGTTGTTCCAGTAGTGTCCCATCGCCCACACCTGCTGATACGAGCTGGCGATGAGCGACTCGACGTCATCCGGACTCGCCAGCGCGCGCGCCCGGTCCGGCTCGTTCGGGTTGTCGACCTGAAGGTCGCAGCCCGCAAGACCGACTCCGAGCGCCAGCGTAACGGCCGGCAGTGTCAGCTTCCTGTTCATGACCCCTCCGTAAACTCAGTCCATGTCCGTCCAACCTCCGTTTGCCGGAGGGGCATCAGAACACCAGTTCCGCCGAGAAGGTGAACGAGCGGAAGTTCGGATAGCCGAAGCTGTCGTACCGCTGCAGCGTGGAACTCGACAGCTCGCCACCGGTGCGGCCGACCTCCGGGTCGTATCCCCGGTAGTCCGTGATCGTGAGCAGATTCCTGCCGATGACGTTGAGGGTGACGCGGTCGAAGATGTTGCCGAACAGCGCATTGACCGCACCCTCGGGCAGAGTGTAGCCGAGCGCCAACTCGCGAACCTTGATCCAGTCGCCGTCCTCGCGGAACCAGGCGTTGTCGTTGTTCGAGAGGTAGACCCCCGCGACGTAACCGATGGACTTGTTGAACTCCAGCGGCTTGCCCGTCTGGTCCACGTCTTCGCCCCGGTCATCCCGAAGCGCCCACTGCGCGGTGTTGTTGTAGATGGAGTGGCCCATCGACGACTCGACGAGGGCGTTCACGCTCAGGCTCTTGTAACGAAAGTTCGACCCGAACGACACGTTGAAGTCCGGCGTCGTGTTCCCGAACGGGAGCACGTCGGTGAGCTGGCACTTCTCCATGTAGTTGCCCGGGTTCTTCGCCACACACGCCGGCGAGTAGTCCAGGACCTTGATCGGAATGCCCCACAGATACGTCGCCTCGCCACCCTCGGTCGTGGGCACCGTACCGTCCGTGCCCCAAAGCTTCCCGCTGAATCCCGCCGTGTAATCGGCTCCGCCCGTCCACACAAGGAGGCCATCATCGTTGACCTGGAAGTTGGCGTTGCAGTCGGACGTCGCGATGCCGACGGGTTCCAGATCCGCGCAGGTGGTGGCCAGCACGTGACCCCACATCTCGCCCAGCGGACGGCCTTCGGACACGAAGAAGGTCCCCTGGCGGTAGGCGGGCACGTCGAGACGCGTGATCTCTTGGCGCGTCCGGTCCCAGTTCAGCCGGAACTGCAGACCCATGTCCTGCGTGTCGATCGGCGCGTAGCGCAGCGACACCTCGTAGGTCTGCGCCGAGATCTCGCCCGCATTCTGCCACTGACTCGAGAAGCCCACGAAGGCCGGCTGCGGCACCCGCAGCAACTGGTCATCGGTCGTCTGCCACGCATAGGTCAGATCGAGGCCCAGGTTGTCGAAGAAGACGAAGTTGATTCCCGCCTCGCGCTCCGTCGTGAACTCCGGCTTGAGCGCGGTGTTCCCGAGGTTGACGGGGAAGATGGCGCCGCCGGAGATGCCGAACGTCTCGTACTGCGCCTGGAAGTTCGGCCGGCCGCCCGCCGTTCCGAGCGAGAAGCGCAGCTTCAGTTCATCGATCGCATCGATGCCCCAGAAGTCCTCTTGCGTGATGCGCCACGCAAAGGAGCCGCGGTAGTACGTCTGCCACCGCTCGTCCGGTCCGAACAGCGAGGAGCCGTCGCGCCGGATGAGGCCATCGACGATGTAGCGGCCCAGGTAGTCCAGGCTCGCGATCCCGAACAGCCCTTCCGCCTTGATGCTCCGGACGGAGTTGCTGCCCGTCGTGGAACCGATGATCGCGCCGAAGTTCGGGACGTCCTGCACCGAGAACTGGCTTCCGAACACGCCGTTCGAGGCGAAGCTCTGATCCTCGATCAGGTAGCGGGCCTTCCCGCGCGCGGTAAGGTCGCCGTCCATGAAGGTCCGGCTCGCCCCCAAGGTCACCGAGGCGTTGATCGCCTCGTCCTCGAAGTTGCCCTCGCGCAGGCTGCCGCCGGTCGGCCCTTCCCGAGTCTTCTCGTTCTTCGGGTAAAGTTCGTAGTCGGAGAAGTCCGTCCGGTCGAACGACGCGTTCGCCTCGAGGGTCAGCCAGTCGATGGCCGCGGGCGAGAAGTTGAGGTCGACCGAACCCATCGTCCTCGTACGCTGGTCCCGGCTGTCGACGACCGCGAGCAGGTAGAGGGGGTTGCTGGAGATGGACTGCGTGTCCGCATCGATTCTCGGGTATCCGTCCACCGGATCGATCTGCGCCAAGTCGACGGCCGGCGAGGCGAAGGTCAACTGGCTGAACGCCCCGTTCTCGAGCGCCTTGTCGTCCTGGGTGGCGCGCGAGTAGAAGCCGCTCGCCGCAATGTCCAGGTCGCCGAAGCGCGTGTCGACGTTCAAGCGCACGTTCTGTCGCTCGTACCCGTCATCGTCCGGCAGCCCGACGTCGAAGGCGCTCAGGCCCTGGGCCACCCGGTCCGCGTTCAAGGCGCCAAGGTTCTCGATGCAGACCGTGCAGCGCACGACGCCGCCCTCCCTGAACTGGTCCACGCTCACCCGGAAGCTCGACTCTCCGAAGCGGCCCGTCACCGCGCCGTAGACGTCCATCGTCTCGCCGGGATCGAAGAACGTGTCCATGTGGTCGAACAGCTCGTGCGGGAACGCCTGATTCGCGAACGCCGTGTACGAATCGCCAGGCTCGTCCGGGTTGATCTGGTTCGCGAGCACCGGGGCGCCAAAGCCGGGGCGGCTGAGGTCCGTGAAGGCGACCTCGTTGCCATCGGAGTCGATGAACAGCGTTCCCGCCGCGTTCATCTTGTACGGATGGGAACGCGTCAGCCCCACGTCGCCGACGAGCTGGCTGATGCCGTACTCGCCGCGGGCGAGGATGTTCAGCGTGTTCGCCTGCAGCCCCGTGCCGCGTTTCGTCGTGATCTCGATCACGCCGTTCTGCGCCCGCGAACCGTACAGGGACGCCGCCGCGGCGCCCTTCACGATCTCCACGTGGTCGATGTCCAGCGATCCGATGTCGGAGAGCGAGGCCGACTCGGATTGGATCACGCCGTCGATCACGATCAGCGGCGATAGCGAGCGGCCCGACGAGTTGATGGAGGTTGGACCCCGCAGCATGATCGAGGCCTCGGCGCCCGGCTGGCCTGAACCGGAAACGACCGATACTCCGGCTGCCTTCGCCGTCAGAAGCGAGGAGACGTCCGCCGCCGGCACCGGGAAGTTCTGCGCTGACAGCCGCTCCACCGTGAACGGGAGCTTCACCTGCGGCGTCTCGCCCACCACCCCCGTCACGACGATGTCCTGGAGACGAAGAGCCGTCTGCTCGATGGCGAAGTCCGCCGTCGCCACCTGGCCCGACGCCACCGTCACCGCCTGCGACAGCTCGCGGTAGCCGATCAGGCGCACCGTCACGGTCTGCTCGCCCGTCGGTACGCCGTCCAGCCGGTACGTGCCCTCCGGACCCGAGAGCACACCGATCGCCGTTCCCGCAACGAACACCTGCGCGCCGGCCACCGGGGCCAGCGACTCCGCGTCGGTCACCGTCCCGGAAACCGCTCCCTGAGCGAGCAGCGGGGCCGCGCTGATAAGGAGCCAAGCGCTCACTACCGTGGCGGTCAGCGTGCTGCCGCGCCTCCGCCGTCCTGACGACCTAGCCAACATGGATTGCCTCTCCTGTAGGGGGAACCATCGCGGAGCGCGGACGTGCGCTCCCCGGCCATCGCTGCTAAACGCACGCCTCCCGGAACCGTCACAGACGGCACCGGGAGGCGTGCACGCTCCCTGGAGGGGGCTGTCGTCCAAAACAACCGCCTTCCCTGATTCAGAACGTTCGGGGGAAGAACCACCACCCCCCTACCCGGCCTTGCCGGGCGTCTGTCTTCTACCGGACGACGAGATCCCGCGCCTTGCGGTCGGCTGCCTGGCTGGCCTTGATCCGCTCCAGCGCATAGGCGGCCCGCTCCAGCGCCGCGTCCAGACTCCCGGGAACGATCGCGGGCGTGGGATCACCGGCCGAACTCGCACCACCACCGCCGAACGTGTAGACGTCCCGCTGAAGGACCTCGAGGTCTGCGGCAGGGATCGGCAACTGAAGCGCCGTACCCGCCGGCAGGAGGTCGTTACGCCGACCGTGCCAGAACTCGAGTCCGCCGAACACGTTGAACACGTTTTCGAAGTGCTCGAACCACATCGCGTCCCGCAGGTTGCCGCAGCGTCCCTGCACATCGTAGCGCTTCCGTGGCGTGCACTCGCCCGCGCCGTTGGAGGGCACGGCATCCGTCGGGTTCGACGGAGCCGGAGGCAGCCCGGCCTCCATCCGCGTCTTGTTCACGATCTCCGCGGCACCCGAGAAGTTGCCCATGCGGTAGTGCGCCTCGGCGATGTAGCCCTCCATCTCCTGCGTCGTCATGTGCTCCATGTCGCCGAAGAAGCAGAAGCTGCAGCTGAGCGTGTAGGCATCATACCGCATGTCGCCGTAGTGCGACTGCCGGTACGTCCCACGCTCCGGCCGAAAGATGATCGTGGAGTTGTAGCGTGACCGCGGGCCGAACGAAGCGGCCGACGGGCTTATGATGTCCGACGTAGCGCCGTTCTCGTTGACCGGCGGGAAGCGCATGTCGTCGCCGAACGCCATCCTGCGCGCCGTTCGCTGCGGCGTCGGGATCGACAGCCAGTCCTGGTATTCACCGGACTGATCGGCCATGCCGACCCAGTCCATGTGCATGCGATGCCAGGTCTCGTTCTCCTGCATGAGGGTCTTGAGGCCGTCGTACCACGGGCTGGCCGATGAGGAGTCCTCACCTAGGACGACGACATTCCCAATCCCATTCTGAGCGTCGGAAATGACCTGGCCCCAGTTCGTGCCCGAAGCCTCGGCGTCGGTTCGAGCCAGGTTGGCCGCGCAGCGCGCCTTCCAGCCCACGAGGTAGTCCGCCCACTGGTTGTTGTCCCACGCATTCCCGTTGATCCACGTCTCGGTGAGCGTGAACGACGACCCCCGGGCCTGCGACTCCGCCGCGTCCAGCTTGCCCATGGCGTAGTTGAACATGGCGTTGTAGTCGACGGTCTCGAGCTCGCCGCCC
The DNA here is from genome assembly GCA_012270965.1 of Candidatus Palauibacter poriticola. GTDB lineage: Bacteria > Gemmatimonadota > Gemmatimonadetes > Palauibacterales > Palauibacteraceae > Palauibacter > Palauibacter poriticola. The sequence continues at coordinate 12,939 of JAAXHJ010000085.1, read as the reverse complement.
AAGTCCGTCGTCTCGTCGACGATGAAGGCCTGGTCGTACCAGAGCGAAAGCAGGCACGAAAGGATCGCCTGGCTGCCCGCCGCGAAGGCGAGGGCGCGAGCGTTCCGCTCGCCGCCCGGGCCGATCTCGAGACCCGCATCGATGGCCCGGATCCCATCCGACGCCCCCGAGATCCCGCCGTAGGCGTCGCCCCAGTTAGCCTCGAAGACGTAGGCCCAGCGGTACGAAGGCGAGTTCGGGAGCGGCTCGCGCGGCTCACGACCGAGGTCGTTCATCCCCATGTTGCCCCAAGTCGCCGTGTGGCGGCTCGACATGTGGCCGAACGCGAAGTTGGCGTTGTTCCAGTAGTGTCCGATTTCCCAGACCTTGAGGAAGGAGCTCGCGATGAGCGTCTCCACATCGTCCGGGCCGGCCAGGGCTCGCGCCCGGTCCGGCTCGTTCAGGTTGTCGACCTGCAGGTCGCAACCCGAAAAGCCGACCGTCAGGGCCAGCGCAAAGGCCGGTAGCGTCAGCTTCCTTTTCATGATCTCTCCGTTGTTCAGGCGGTGTCTCCCGATCCCCGGCTTCTCGTAACGAGGCCGGGCCGCCCTCCGGAGAGGACGGCCCGCCACGGCCACGGGCAGGGAATCAGAATACCAACTCGGCTGCGAAGGTGAACGTCCGGAAGTTCGGATAACCGAAGCCGTCGACCCGGTTAAGCGCCGCACTCCCGAACTGTCCGCCGGTATAGCCGACCTCGGGGTCGTAACCGCGGTAGTCCGTGATCGTGAACAGGTTCCGGCCGATCACGTTCAGCGTAACCCTGTCGAAGACGCTGCTGAACAGGCTTTCGACGATGTTGTCGGGCAGCGTATAACCGAGCGAAAGCTCGCGTACCTTGATCCAACTGCCGTCCTCGCGGAACCAGTCGTTGTCGGCGTTGACCGAGTAGACCGCGGACGCATAGCCGACGGGCTTGTTGTGCTCGAGCGGCTTCCCCGTCTGATCCGTGTCCTCGCCGCGCAGCTCGCGCAGCGACCACTGCGCCGTGCCGTTGTAGATCGACTGGCCCTGAGAGGTCTCCAAGAGCGCGTTCACGTTGAAGTTCTGATACCGGAAGTTCGTCGCCAACGAGGCGTTGAAGTCGGGCGTCGTGTTTCCGAACGGCAGGAACTCCGTGAGTACGCACTTCTCGGTGTAGTCGCTGGGATTCTTCGCGACGCAGGCCGGCGAATAGTCCTGAACCTTGACCGGCAGACCCCAGTGGTACGAGTTGCTGCCGGCGTCCGTGGCGACCTCGACCTGGGTTCCCCAGAGCTTCTGGCTGAAGCCCTCGGTGAAGGCGGCCCCGCCCGTCGGGACGAGCAGACCATCGTCGTTCACCTGGAAGTTGGCGTTGCAGTCGGAAGCCGAAATGCCGATCGGCGCCAGATCCGCGCAGCTCCTAGCCCACCGCTCGCCCCACAGCTCGCCCAGAGGACGACCCTCCGAAACGTAGAAGTTGCCGAACGAGTAGTCCGGAACGTCCAGGCGCGTAATCTCCTGCCGCGTCCGGTCCCAGTTCAGTCGGAACTGGAGGCCCATGTCCTGCGTGTCGATCACCGCGTAGCGCAGCGAGACCTCGTAGGTCTCCGCCGCGATCGCGCCCGCATTCTGCCACTGGCTCGAGAAGCCGACGAACGCCGGCTGGGGAACCTGCAGGAGCTGGTCATCGGTCGTGTTCCAGGCGTACGTGAGGTCGAGGGCGAGGTTCTCGAAGAACACGAAGTTCAGTCCCGCCTCCTTCTCGCTCGTGAGCTCCGGCTTGAGCGCGCGGTTTCCGAGGTTGATCGGGAAGATCGCGCCCGCCGAGACGCCGAACGTCTCGTACTGCGCCGCGAAGTTCGGCCGCCCGCCCGCCGTACCGATCGAGAAGCGCAGCTTCAGCTCGTCGATCGCGTCGATGTTCCAGAAGTCCTCCTGCGCCACGCGCCACGCGACCGAGCCGCGGTAGTACGTCTGCCACCGCTCATCCGGCCCGAACAGCGAGGAGCCGTCGCGCCGAACGAGACCGTCGATGATGTAGCGGCCCCGGTAATCGAGGCTCGCGATCCCGAACAGCCCTTCCGCCTTGACCGCGCTCTGGAAGTTGTTCCCGGAGGTCTCGCCGATGATCGCGCCGAAGTTCGGCACGTCCTGCACCGAGAACCGGCTCCCGAAGACGCCGTTCGACTCGTAGCTCTGGTCCTCGATCAGGTAGCGGGCCCTACCGCGCACCGTAAGGTCGCCGTCCATGAACGTCTGGCTCGCGCCGAGCGTCACCGAGGCGTTGATCGCCTCGTTGGTGGAGTTGAACTCGCGGAGGCTGCCGCCGGTGAAGTTGCCGGTGCCGCCGCCGCCTTCCGTGCGCTCGTTCTTGGGCCGGATCGCGTAGTCGCTGAAGTCGGTCCGGTCGAACGAGGCGTTCGCTTCGAGCGACAGCCAGTCGAGCGCTGCGGGCGAGAAGTTGAGGTCGACGGATCCCATCGTCCGCGTCCGCTCATCCCGGCTGTCATTGACAGCCAACAGGTAGAGCGGATTGGGCTCGATCGACTGCGGATCCGCGTTGATATCCGGATACCCGTCCGTCGGATCGACCTGCGCGATGTCGAGCGCGGGGGACATGAAGGTCAGCCGGGAGAAGGCACCGGTCGACACGGCCTTGTCATCCTGGTCGGAGCGCGAGTAGAAGCCGCTCGCCGCGATGTCCAGGTCGCCGAAGCGCGTGTCGACGTTCAGGCGCACGTTCTGCCGCTCGTAGCCCTCGTCGTCCGGAATCCCCACATCGAAGGCCGTGAGGCCTTGCGCGACGCGGTCCGCGTTGAGCGTGGCCAGGTTGTCCACGCAGGCGGAACAACTCACCACGCCGGCCTCGCGGAACTGGTTGACGCTCACCCGGAAGCTCGACTCGCCGAACCGGCCTGTCACGGCGCCGTAGACGTCAAGTGTCTCGCCGGGATCGAAGAACGTGTCCATGTGGTCGAACAGTTCGTTCGGGAACGCTTGGTTCGCGAACGCCGTCTGAGGCGTCGCCGCCTCGCCCGGATTGATCTGGTTGTAGAGCCGGGCCGAGCCGAAGCCGGGGCGGTTCAGGTCGCGGAAGTCGACCTCGTTGCCCTCGCTGTCGATGAACTTCGTGCCCGCTGCGTTCATCTCGTACGGATGGGACCGCACGAGCCCGACGTCGCCGACCAGCTGGCCGAAACCGTACTCGCCGCGGCCGGTGATCGTCAGCGAGTTCGTCTGCAGGCCCGTGCCCCGCTTCGTCGTGATCTCGATCACGCCGTTCTGCGCCCGCGAACCGTACAGCGACGCCGCCGCCGCCCCCTTCACGATCTCCACGTGGTCGATGTCCAGCGCCCCCACGTCCGAGAGCGTGGCACCGTCGGCCTGGATCACGCCGTCGATCACGATCAGCGGCGACGTGCTCCGGCCGGACGCGTTGATCGACGTCGGACCGCGCAGCGTAATCGACGCCTGCTGGCCGGGCTGGCCTGAAGCGGAGATGACCGAGACGCCCGCAGCCTTACCCGCAAGCAGCGATGAGGCGTCCGCCGCCGGGACCGGAAGGTCCTGCGCCGACAGCCGCTCCACCGTGAACGGGAGCTTCACCTGCGGCGTCTCGCCCACCACCCCCGTCACGACGATGTCCTGGAGCCGAAGGGCCGTCTGCTCCACGGCGAAATCCGCCGTCGTCACCTGGCCCGACGCCACCGTCACCGTCTGCGACGCTTCCCGGTAGCCGATCAGGCGAACCGTCACCGTCTGCTCGCCCGCCGGCACCCCTTCCAACCGGTACGTGCCCTCCGCGCCCGACAGCGTACCGATCACCGTTCCCGCAACGAACACCTGCGCCCCGGCCACCGGGGCCAGCGACTCCGCGTCGGTCACCGTCCCCGAGACCGCTCCCTGAGCGAGCAGCGGGGCCGCGCCGATAAAAAGCCAGGCGCTCACTGCCGTGGCGGCCAGCGCGCTCACGCGCCGCCGCCGTCCTGACAAGTGAAACAACATGGATCTCCCTCCTGTGGCAGTGGGATCCTCTGCGACCCGAACCTGTTCGAGGGCCGAACCCCCGCCCGACGCGACCGGGTCAGTACGCCGCGCCGAGACCAACCAAAAAAAGCTGCACGTCGTCGTGTCGCTACTCCTGTACAACGATTGGCGGAACCGTTTTGCGACGCAACGGACGCCGCGATGCCGGATGCACGGCCTGCGGCGAGCCGCAACTCCACTCCTCGCCACAACTCCGAAGCTCGATGATTCCGATACGTGGCGTGCGGCCTTTCGGCGCACACGCAAAACTTCCCCGACGAACGGGATCGGGCAACATGAACGCGAACTTCGACCCGTGCAAGACCCGCGAGGCGAGCGTGGTTGTCGAAGGTTCGGCGATAGCAGCGGCGCGGGGTGCGGCCGGCTCGGGGATCGGGCTCGAGGACGAGGAGGATCCGGACCCGCCGCGCCTCGGAGACGACGACCCACCGCGCCGGCGACTCGAACCCTCCGCAGTCGGCCCGCACCTGGTACGAGCCCGGCAGCAGCTCCTCCATGACGAAGCGGCCGCCGTTGCCCGACACGACCCGGACATCGGCACCGACCAGAACGACGGGCACGCCCGCGAACCCCGGCCCGTGCTCCCGTTCACGACCCGACCCGCCACCGATCCCGGCACCGTGACCGGAACGATCAGGCGCGCGGCCGTCCCGGGTTCGGCGCGCAGCGTGGCCGCCTCGCCCGGATGGGGACCGTAGGTGGGCGCCAACGTTACGTCCGCGCCCGCCGGCAGGTAGCAGAGCCGGGAGCGGCCGGTGGAGCCGGACCGCAACTCGACCTCCCGAAGGTCGCCCGGTCCCTCTTCGCCGGCTGGCGCGAACGACGCCCGGATGCGGGCCGCGGGCAGCCGCACCCCGGTGACCTCGGCTCCCTCGCGGATGACCCAACCCTCTTAGTCGATCACGACCCGCGCAAACCGTCGCTTGCCGCGCTGCACCAAGTACTCGCCGGCGGCGAGGTGAGTCTGACCGTCCCGGATCACGCTCCCGTCCACGCGTACGGCCCCTTGGCGGATGAGGCGGCGCGCGTCGGACGAGGAGTCCGCAAGTCCCGAATCGCGGAGGACGTGTGCGATCCAGAGCGTCTCCCGCCGTCCGAGAGGGAGCGACACGGCGGGCACGTTTTCGGGCACTTCGCGGCGCCGGTGCAGGCGGTCGAACGCCGCCCGCGCCTCGCCGGCGGCCGCCGCTCCGTGGTAGCGGGCCACGAGGTCCCCGGCCAGCCACCGCTTGGCGGCGAGCGGATCGGTCCCGGCCTGCGCCCGGCGAGTGGCGAGTTCCTCGCCGAAGGCGCTCGATACGAGCACGAGCCATTCGTCGAGCAGCGTGTCGGGGATCGACATCACCCGCCCGAATGTCTCCCCCGCCTCCATCGCGATGCCGACGTAGTTGCCGTAGCTCTTCGACATCTTCCGCTGCCCATCGGTCCCGCGCAGAAGCGGCATGATGAGGCACACCTGCGGCTCCTGGCCCGCACGCTCCTGAAGCGTTCTCCCCAGGAGCAGGTTGAACAGCTGATCGGTGCCCCCCAATTCCACGTCGGCCCGCAGCGCGACGGAATCGTACGCCTGCATCATCGGATAGAGGAACTCGACGAGGCTGATGGGACGTCCCTCCCGGTGGCGGGCGGCAAAATCGTCACGCTCGAGCATGCGGGCGACGGTGTATTGCGACGCCAGCCGCAGCACGTCCGCCAAGGCGAGGCCGGCGAGCCATTCGCTGTTCCTCCGGATCTCGGTCGCCTCCGGATCGAGGATGCGAAAGAGCTGGTCCTCGTAGGTCGCCAGGTTCGACTCGATCTCCTCCTCGGACAGCATGGGCCGCGTCTCGTCCCTTCCGCTCGGGTCGCCCACGCGAGCCGTGAAGTCACCCATCACGAAGACCACGCGGTGGCCGAGTTCCTGGAAGGTCCGCAACTTGTGGATCGACACGCCGTGGCCGATGTGGAGATCGGGCCGGGTCGGATCGAACCCCTGCTTAATTAAAAGGGGTCGGTCCTTTCGCGCCGAACGCTCGAGCTTGGCCGCGAGTTCGTCCTCGGGGACGATGGACTCGGTCCCCTCGCCGATGCGGTGGATCTGTTCGTCTACGGGAAGAAACATCTGCGCCTGGTGCCGGTATATTCCCCTATCGTCCCGTCGCAGGTGGCTCCCGCCCGGGACGGCGTGACGATAGAATCGGGCCGTGGGCGGTCCGATGCGAGGGGTGAGGTTCCGCGCCGCGCCGGGACGGTGACGCGGGTCGGAGGGAGGAAAGAGTGAACGGCCGGGAGATCGCACGGGGGGAACGGGGATGATCCGTCGACGACGAGCCGCACGCCGATCGCGGGGCGCGAGGAAGGGAACACCCCGCAAGCGCCGAAAGGGGCGGCCGACGCGCGCGACCGACCGGCGGACGCCAGCAACGGGCCAACGGCGAAAGGGCGGGCGCCGGATCGCCCTCATACCGCGACGGGCTCTGGGGCTCGCGGTTCTGGTCGGCGGTGGAGTGGCGGGAGGCGTGGCGTGGCGCGCGTGGACACACCTGTGCGACGCGTGTCCCTCCATCGCCCAGATCTACGCGTTCGAACCCAAGGAGGCGACGAAACTCTTCGCGGCGGATGGATCCCTTCTCGCCGAACTCGCGATCGAGCGGCGGACGCCGATTCGGATGGAGGGGCTCCCGCGCCACGTGTACAACGCCTTCATCGCGGTGGAGGACAAGCGCTTCTGGGGTCACGCGGGGGTGGACGTGCTGCGGACGACGCGGGCCTTCTTCGATTTCCTGATGCAGGGGTACGGGGCGGCGGGCGGCAGTTCGATCACGCAGCAGCTCGCGGGCAACATGTTCGAGAGTTCCGTGAACCGGCGCGACATCAGCGTGCGCAGGAAGCTGCGCGAGATACGGGTCGCGATCGACTTGGAGCGCGCGTACAGCAAGTGGGAGATTCTCGAAGCCTACCTCAACCAGATCAACTTCGACGGGGTGTTCGGAGTTCAGGCCGCGGCGGAGCGTTACTTTGGGAAGACCGCCGCACAGCTCAATCTGCCGGAGGCGGCGCTTCTCGCGGCCATCCCCCGGAATCCGGCGGGGTACAACCCAATCCGCCGCCCGGAGCGCGCCATCGGACGGCGAAATCTCATCCTTCAACTGATGGCGACGCAGGGCCTCGTGAGCATCGAGGACGCCGAGGCGGCGAAGGCGTACCCGCTGGAACTCGCGAGGGGGGCCCGCATCGAGCAGGACGCGCCCTACTTCGTGGAATGGGTGCGGCAACGGCTCTACGACCGATACGGGACCGACGTCTACGAGAAGGGGTTCCGAGTCTACACGACGCTCGACCCGGATCTCCAGGCGGTCGCGGATTCCGCGCTGGTCGCCCAGTTGGAGTGGGTGGACCGCCATCCGGCCTATAGGGGCGTCACCTTCGAGGAAGTGCGGGCGTGGCCGCCCGACAGCTTGTACCAAGTGAGCCGGGGCGGTGCCGAGATGCCCTATGTGCAAGGGATGTTCGTCGCGCTGGACGCGGCGACCGGCGACGTGCGGGCGATGGTGGGCGGGCGCGATTTCGGCGACTCCGAGTTCAATCGCGCGACCCAGGCCATCCGGCAGCCCGGCTCCGTGTTCAAGCCGTTCGTCTACGCGACGGCGATCGCGTCCGGCATCCCCGCCTCGGAGATCATCTACGACCAGCCGTACTACCTCGAGAACGTGGGCGGCGATCCCTACTCGCCGCGCAACTTCGAGAACGACTTCAAGGGCCCGCTGACCCTCCGGCGGGCACTGGCCCGGTCCATCAACGTCGTGGCCGTCAAGCTGGGACAGCGCGTGGGCGAGGAGTCGTTCGCGCAGATGGCCGAACGCATGGGGATCGGATCGAACGTCCCGCGGGTGCCGTCGGCCGCGATCGGTTCGATGGATGTCCGTCCGATCGAGATCGCCACCGCCTACAGCACCTTCGCGAACCTCGGCGTGCGGGTCTCGCCCCGCTCGATCCTCCGCGTGGAGAGCAAGGACGGCCGCGTGCTCTGGGAGAGCCGCGTCCAGCGTGAGCGGGTGCTGGAGCCGAACATCGCTTGGGTTGCCCAGTCCATGCTGCGGGACGCGGTGGACCAAGGTACCGGGACGCTGGCGGTGAGGTCTCGCTATGCGATTCCCTTCTCCATACCGGTGGCGGGCAAGACGGGGACGACGAACGACGCGACCAACACCTGGTTCGTCGGGTTCACGCCGGACCTCGTGACGACGACGTGGATCGGGCTCGACCGGCCCCGGCGCATCTATCCGGGGGCGACGGGGGGAGGGACGGCGGCACCGGTCGGAGCGGCGGTGCTGGCGCACTATTACGAGACGCACGCACACCCCGACGCGTGGGCGCGGCCGGCCGGCCTCGTCGAGCGGACGGTGGACGAGACCACGGGCCTGCTGTCGACGCGCTGGTGTCCGATCGACGTCCGTTACGTCGAGATCTACCTCGAGGGGACGGAACCGACCGAGATGTGCGACGCTCATGGTCCGTGGAGCGCGCAGGCCCCCGTCCGGCGACCCTTCACGCCCCACTACGACTAACGGTTCATGGCCGCCGGGTCTCGGCCACTCCGCAGCGCCGAAGCCCTTGGAGTTTCGCAGAAACCGTTCAGGCGATTCGCTCCAGAATCAGCGGTTGCGGGGCGGGGGGCTTCGGCGAGAGCCGAATCGCGTCCGCGAGGCGGTGGGCGGCCGTCGCGGCGCTTGCCGCGTCCGCCGCGTGGACGGTAACGAGACGTTCGCCTTCGGAAACCCGGTCGCCCGCCTTGCGGTGGAACTCGAACCCCACCCTCGGATCGACCGCATCCTCGACGCGCCGGCGGCCGGCCCCGAGTTCCACCGAGGCGACGCCCACCCTGCGGGCATGCACATCGAGCCAACCGGAGCCGGGCGACCGGAAGGGTTCGCGGACCGGGGCCGATGGGAGGCGCCCGGGGTCGTCGGCCACCCGCGGATCCCCTCCCTGGACCTCGGTGAGCCGCACGAAGCGCTCGAGCGCCCAACCGCCGTCCAGGATCGTGCCGAGTTCCGCCCCCGCCTGTTCAACGTCGCGTGCCCGGCCGACGGAGACGAGCAACTCGGCGCCCAGCGCGAGGGTGACGGCGCGCAGATCCGGCGGTCCTTCACCTCTCAAGGCCTCGATCGCCTCGCACACTTCCAGCGCGTTGCCGACGGTGCGGCCCAGGGGGGCGTCCATTGCCGTGAGGAGGGCGCTCGTCCGCACCCCCTCGGCGGTCGCGAGGTCGACCATGGTGCGCGCCAACCCACGCGCCTCCTCACGGTCGGGGATGAAGGCACCGCGTCCACACTTCACGTCGAGCACGAGCGCCCCGATGCCTTCCGCCACCTTCTTCGAAATGATCGAGGCCGCGATCAGGGGTGGGGAGGGTACGGTCCCCGTCACATCCCGCAGGGCGTAGAGACGTCCGTCGAGCGGCGCGATCTCCCTCGTCTGGCCGATCATGGCGCACCCAACCTCATCGAGAACGGCCCGGAACCGCGCCAGATCCAGGGACACGTTGAAGCCGGGGATCGCCTCGAGTTTGTCGAGCGTCCCCCCGGTATGTCCGAGACCGCGACCAGACATCATGGGGACTCGAAGTCCGGCTTCGGCCAGGAGAGGCGCGAGGATGAGCGAGACCTTGTCGCCGACGCCGCCGGTGGAATGTTTGTCGACGGCCGGCGGACCGTCTTCCGTGAACCGCAGGCGTACTCCGGACTCGATGATCTCCCGCAAGAGCACGGAAAGCTCGGCGGGATCCAGCCCGCGAATGAAGGCGGCCATGAGGAAGGCGGACATCTGATACTCGGCGACGCTTCCTGCAAGATATGCGCGCAGGAAGGCCGCGAGTTCCTCGGAGGAGAGCCGCCCGCCGTCTCGCTTCCTCTCGATGATCCGGGTGGGGAGCATGGAGCGGCAAACTTGTCCGGCCGCGGCTCCCTGTCTAGCTTTTTCTGCGATGATCTCCCCCACGCAGGCCCCTTCCGTGATCCTACCGAGGTCGGTCCTCGCGGATCTCCTTCACCGCTGCGCGACCTTGGGCGACGCCGGCATTGCGGCGTTGTACGAGGCGGGGGACCGGACCGGCGCGGAGGCTGTCGCGCTGCTCGGCGACGCGCCGGACGCGCTCCCCGCGGCGGAGTTCTGGGCCTTCCTGGACGAGATCCTCCGGAAGGCGGGCCTCGGATCGATATCGTTCGAGCCGGGGGAGGGAGCATCCGCCGCCATCGCCTGGCACGACTCGGCGGAGGCCATGGCTAGGTCGGCGGACGGCGGCGCGCGTTCGGCCGAGAGCGCGGCGGGGACCGCGGATGACGCGGCACGGACCGTTCGGTGCCACTTCGCGGCCGCACTGCTGCGCGGCGTCCTGAGCCGCTTGGCGAACCGCGCGGTAGAGGTCGCCGAGGTGCAATGCGGCGGTGGGGCGGAGCCATGCTGGTTCCTGTTCGGATCCGCGGAGTCGATCCAATCGGCGCGGGTTGGAGGCGCGTCGCGGGTTGGCGGCACGTCGCGGACCGGCGGCGCATCGCGCGCCGAGGGCCTGGAGCACTGAGCATGCCCCGCGGTCGGTTGATGGCGCTCGACTACGGCCGACGGCGCATCGGGGTGGCCATCACCGATCCGACCCGAACGATCGCGGCGCCTCGCGGCGTGGTGGAGAGATCGAACCGACGGGCCCCGGGGACCGCGGTTCCGCGGGCGCTGACCGAACTCGTGGCGGAACTGGATCCCGCCGCCATCCTCGTGGGCATCCCGCTATTGATGGATGGGACCGCCGGAGAGATGGCCGAAGAGGCGCGGGCCTTCGCCCAAGCCCTGGAGGAAGCGACGGGAGTGCGAACCGTCGAGTGGGATGAGCGGCTGTCGACCGCACGGGCGGAGCGAGAGATCCTCGGCATGGACCCGCCTCGAGGCCGGCGGCGGCGCAAGGGCCGGACCGACGAGCGGAGGGGCCGGACCGACGAGCGGAAGGGCCGAACCGACGAAATGGCCGCGGCGCTGATGCTCTCCTCTTATCTGCGCAGCACCCCAGCCGGTGCCGGCGTCTTCGGGGGACCATGAAGCGCCTGCCGAAGGGGACGGGCGTTCGCCTGCTGCTCGCCGCCCTCGCCGCCTTCGCACCCGTGGCATACGGGTTCTTCTCCGCCGAGTTCCGGGGCCGCAGCGTTCCCGATGGGTCGGTCGTCGAGGTCCTCGTCCCCGATGGCGCCGCGTCGCTCGAGGTCGCCCGCGTACTCCGGGAGCGGGAACTGATCTTCCATCCCCGCATCTTCGACGCGTACGTGCGTCTCAGCGGTCAGGGGCGGCAGCTGAAGGCCGGCCGGTACGAGATTCCGCGCGGCGCCTCATACACGTACCTGCTCGAGGTGCTCCGAACCGGCGCCGTCGTTACGACGCCGCTTACGATCCCGGAGGGTCTTCGGATCCCGCAGGTGGCGGAACTCTTGGCCACCTACGTCGGCGATTCGACCGCGGCCGTCCTTGCCTACCTGGAGGATCCGAATCGGATCGGTGAGCTGGGCGTGCCGGGCCCCACGCTCGAAGGGTACCTGTTCCCGGAGACGTATCGATTCGCCGATGGTGTCGGCATCCCGGTCATCGTCCGCGCGGTTGTGGGGCGATACAGAGCGTTTTGGGGGGCCGAGGAGCGAGTTCAGGCCGCCGCGCTCGGTCTCGACGAGCGAGAGGTCGTGACACTCGCAAGCATCGTCGAGAAGGAGGTCCGGTGGGACGAGGAGCGTCCGGTCGTAGCGGGCGTCTACTGGAACCGGCTGCAGCGCGACATGCGTCTGCAGGCCGATCCCACCGTACAGTACGCCCTCGGCGAGCCACGCACGCGTCTCCTCTACCGCGACATCGACTCCGTCGCGGATCACCCCTACAACACCTATACGCAGCCGGGACTGCCGCCCGGGCCCATCGCTTCGCCCGGGGCGGCCTCGCTGCGGGCCGCCCTCCGGCCCGCCGATCACGAATACATCTTTTTTGTGGCGCGAAACGACGGCTCGCACGAATTCACCCGGACGCTGCGCGAGCACAACAACGCGATCAACCGGATACGCCCCGCCCGCGAGTCGGCGGAACGGTAGGGACAACCGCGACCGTGCCCGGCTCGCCCATGTCGGATGGCTGGCCTCTCATGGTGATCACCCACCCGCAGCCCGCATGCGGCCGTTCGCTGGAGCGCGTCGTCGCCGAATGCGTGGACGCCGGGGCCCCCGCGATTCAGCTCCGCGACAAGAGCGCCGACGGGTGCGCGCTTGCGACGATCGCCGCGCGACTCCGCGCGATCACGCAGTCCGCCGGCTCCACGCTGATCGTGAACGACCGGCTCGACGTCGCCCTCGCCACCGGCGCGGATGGCGTTCATCTCGGCCCCGACGACCTCACCGTCTCGGCGGCCCGCGACATCACTCCGCCCGACTTCATCATCGGTTACTCCACCGATGATCCCAACGACGCCCGCCGCGCCGCGGCCGCGGGGGCGACCTATCTGGGCGTCGGCGCCGTATTCGGCACGCGCTCCAAGCCCGGCCTCGCCGACGAAGCGATCGGCCCCGACCGAGTCCGCTCGGTCCGCAGGGCCAGCGGCCTCCCCTGTCTCGGCATCGGCGGCATCACCCCCGAAAACGCCCGCGCCGTACGTGACACCGGTGCCGACATCGCAGTCCTCTCCACCGTCATGGCCGCCCCGTCTCCGGCGGCGGTCGTACGGGAGCTTTTGCGCATCGTCGGCGGAGGAGGAGGGCGTCGGCCGTGGCGCCAGCCTTGAACGCCCTCCACCCCGAGCCCCGCGTCACCCCCGTCCCGCACCGCAAACCCACCCCGCCCGGCCGGCGCAAACGCGGCGTTCACCACCAAGCCACCGCCGACGCCCTCCCC
>JAAXHJ010000091.1 GCA_012270965.1 Candidatus Palauibacter poriticola | reverse complement strand
GCCGCTGCTGGACGCGAACGAGGCCAGCATCGACGCGGCGCTCGCGGGCCAGGACAACCACCGGAGCTACATCGCGCCCGGCGAGCTGCACACGATCATGCTGCGGCCGCAGTTCTACACGTACGAATCCGACGGCGTAAGGTTCCGGGACTGGGTCGCGGCTCTCGCCGCCGGAGAGGCCGTGTCGGACGTCCACTGCGGCGACTGCACGGGTTCGCCGGAGCCGGAAGCAGTGGAGGCCGACGAAGCGAACGAGCCCTGGTAGGGCTGGAAACGGTCCGCCGAGGCGGGGACCGATCCGCGTTCGGACTGACCGCCGACGTGCGGGCCGCTGCCCGCCGTCTGTCTTGCCGTCGGTAACCGCGTTCGACGGAAACAATGTGGTCAACGTGGAGGACGGCTCAGCGGCCGCAACTTCCCGGCAGACAAATAGCCGCCGCGGCGCACCCGTAGACCGCGATCCTGCGCGCATTGGCGGCGTGCGTTGCCAAGGTTCGAAGGGGGGCGGCAGCCACCCCCCGCCGGCCTCGCCGTGTTATACGGGGGGTATTCCCCGCGAGGTGGCGGGAGGCCGGGTTGGAATGGACTACCGCCGCGCGGGGGCCGCGCACGTGAATCGCTGCCCTTCGACGCCGTCGTCAAAGCTCGGTGAAGAACTCACGCGTCCGCATCAATACCGCCGAGCGGCCCGGCGCGAACCCAAGAATCGCGGGGCATCGCGGCCGGCTCGCAGCTCGGCGACCACGCAATCGGCGCGCGGCGGGAAGCTACCAGCGGAAGGCGGTTCGGGCAGCCTCCGAGGCGAGGTGCTTCCTCAGGTTCCGGGCGGTGTCCACGGGCAGGAAGGGGATGTCCACCTTGTGGGAGGCGGCCCCCGCGCCCGCCGTGTCCACCCGGAGCCGAGCCATCCCCCTCCAGCGGTCGATCGGCGAGGCGCGCAGCGCCACGACCTGGATGCGGGTGTAGCGGGCGATGGTCGCGCGGCGCCACAGCCAGCCGCTTCGGAACCAGACCATGTCGTCCTTCAGCGCCCACCCGAGGCAGTCGACGTACCGCCGCGCGTAGAAGACGGCCCACGCCAGAAAGGCGGCGTGGAACGCGACACCCCAGGCACCGAGCGTGAAGTAGAGAGGCACCGCGGCCAGGGTGGCGGCGAAGCACGTTCCCCTCGCCACGCGCCGGAACGCGAGCGGAGACACGGGTTCCCAGCCGACCTCGGGGGCCTCGAGTTCGGGGATCACCTCCCGGAGGAACTCGGACAGGCGTTCACGCCGAAGGATGGGCGCGAGTTGGTGCCGGTGCGGATCCGCATTCCCCGGCTGCCCGGCCTGGCCCCCTCCGGCGGTCTGGACGCCTACCGCGACCCGGCCCGCCCGGCGCTGCAGCGGTCCCTCGTGGATCGTCACCGTCTGCACGCGGCGTAGCGGGATGGTGGCGGCGACCTGCGTCAGCATGCCGAACGTGGCGCGCAATCCCTCCTCCGACCGCGCGACCCGGTAGTCGTGGAGGCGCACGAGCGTCCACGCGACGGAAAGCACTCGAGCAAAGATCACGAAGGCGACGAAGAGCGCCGCAATGGCGGCCATGGTCGCCAGAACGCCGGCCGCCACGACGTCCGCAGCCACACCCTCGACCGCGGGGCCGATCCACGACTCCTCCCCCGCGACCCACTCGGAGGCCCGCTCGAACAGCCCCAGCTCCCATGCAAGGCCGAAGGCGGCCGCGATCAGCACCATGCCACGGTTCTGGAGCAGACCGTGGAGCAGGAGTTCGCGCGCGGGAAGATGCAGCAGCGTGCGACCCTCCTCCGAACCGGCAAGGGTGAGATCCACCGGCGGCTCGGCGGTTGCGGCGGCCACCGGCTCCGCCGCAACCGCCACGTCTCCGGCAACCGCCACGTCCCCGGCAACCGCCACGTTCCCGGCAACCGCTACGTCCCCGGCAACCTCCCGTTTTCCCTCGCGGACTCGCTGGCGCAACGCCGCCAGGGCCGGCAGCGGGAGGACGGTCAGCGTCGCCTCGGGTTCCTCCCCCCCGCCCGTCTGTAGCTTGACTTCGACGACGCCCAGCACGCGATGGAAGACGCCCTGCACCGCGTCGAGATTCTGGATCCGCGCGTACGGGACGTGCCGCTCGCGCCGAAACAGGAGTCCGCTTCGGATCACGAGTTCCGCCTCCTCGTACCGGTATCGGAACGTCAGATAGCGGACCACGGAACCCACCACGAGGGGGATGAGCCCGATGAGGAGGACGAAACGCATCTCCACCCCGCCCAGGAAGTTGGCCGACGCACCCCCGATGATCAGCGGGAGAATCGCCCGCCGGAGCTGGCTCCCGAGCCAGAAGCCGACGGAGAGCGGGTGGAGCCGATGCTCGACGGCTCCGGAGGACGCCGCCGGCTCAGACGGCATCTGCGCCGGCGGGCGGCAGGAGATGATCGCGGATGCGAAGCGCCGTTTCGTGCTCGAGTCCGTCGAGGGCGACCTTGGCGTAGTCGGTTCCCGCCGTGTAGATGCCCAGCGTCCCGAGGCCGTAGCGACGCTCGAGCGGTCCCTGCGACACGTCGGTGTGTTGGACACGGGAGCGCGGTACGCTGATCGCCTTGCGCCACACGACCCCGCTGCGGATCTCGATGTCCTCTTCGTGGACCGTGTACGAGGCGTGGCGGTGATGCAGAGCCGCCCAACGGTGCAGCCACCAGCCCAGCCCGCCCGTGATGGCCGCCCAGACGCCGGCGATCGCCCCCACGACACCCGCCGGCGGCCCGGCCACGGCCCACGCCACACCGACGCCCACCCCCAGCGGAAGGGAGACGCACGCCGTGACGATGCGCCCGACCACCCGCTGCAGAGGGATCGCTCGCGGATCCAGTTCGCGGCGGATTCCATCGGCGATGCCACCGGCCGCGGGATCCGCCGTCTCGAGGTTGTGCGTCGACTCGCTCATGTGGACAAGTTACGCTGATCGAAGGGTTATCGTGTGGGGGCGCCGGGCCGGCGGGAACCGCCCGGCGAACGGAGGGGAGGAAACCGTGAGCGCCGCGGAGTCACGCAGGGACGAAGCACTGCTCGCGGAGTGCGCGGTCGAAACGTTCCGGGCCGGGGGTCCGGGCGGCCAGCATCAGAACAAGACGGAGTCGGCCGTCCGGCTCACGCACCGTCCCACCGGCATCGTCGTGACCGCGCGCGAATCCCGCAGCCAGCACCGCAACCGCGCCCGCGCCCTGGATCGGCTCCGGGCGGCCCTCCGGGAGCGGGAGCACACGCCGCGGCCCCGCCGCCCGACGAAGCCCACGCGGGCCTCCCGGGAGCAACGGCTGCAAGAGAAACGGCACCGCTCCCTCACGAAGAGACGGCGGCGGCGTCCCGACTCCGACGAGTAGCCGACGCGGCCCGGCAGCCCGCGCCCCGGGAAGCCGGCGGGCGGGTTTAGCCCGCGGCCGACTCCGGGCGTCAGGTCGTCGTCGTGGTGACCCGCCGCGCCGGGCGGCTGTCGTACTTCTCCCACAGGCTGCGGTGTTTGTTGTCCAGGTCCGACGGCACGCCCTTGATGAACACCCACTCGATCTGGGTTGTGATCTCGAGCGGATCCCCGTCGGTCACGATCAGGTTGCCCACCTTCCCCACCTCCAGCGACCCCAGCCGGTCGTCCACGCCCAGCACGCGCGCCGGGGCCAGCGTCACCGCTTCCAGCGCCGCGTCCTGGGGAAGTCCCCATGAGACGGAGTTCGCGGCCTCGTAGGGGAGCGTCCGCGAGTCGGACGAGTTGAAAGTCGCGAACGCGATCTCGACTCCCGCATCGTGCAGCACGCCGGGGAGCGTGTTCGGATCGTCGTACGCGGTATCGTCGCCCTGCGGAAGCCGCTGCACCGGCCCTAGGATGACGGGGATGTTCTTCTCGGCAAGCGTGCCCGCGATCTCGCGCGCGCCGTTTCCGCCCGCGATGACGAGGTCCAGATTCCACTTCTCCGCGAACTCGATCGCCGACTCGATCTCGCGCCAACCGTTCGCCCGCACGATGACCTTCATCCCCCGGTCGAGGACGCGCGACAGGTGCTCGAGCTGGATGTCGCGGGGCACGCGGCTCGACCCGGAAGCCACCGCCTGCCGGTAGTGATCCGCGGCGACGAACCATGCATCCATCTCCGCCACCTGCTCATCGAAGCGCTCCTGCGCCCGCCGGAAGGAACGGCCGCCACCCGGGGCGGCGAAGCCGGCGAAGGCGCGGAAACCCGTCGAGAGCGTGGGCCAGCCGATGACCATGGCCGCGGTCTTCTCGATCTCCATCTCCTCGACCGTCCAGCCATCGAGATGGATGAGCGTGGCCTGCCCTTGGATGCCGGAGCCTCCGCCGCCGCCGAAGCGGCCGCCGCCGCCGGGCGCGGCCATTGTGTGCGTGATTCCGTTCGCGCGCGCGACCGGGATGTGCTCGCTGGCGGGGTGGATCGCCGTATGCGCGTTGAGGTGCGGGTTCCAGCGCCCCAGTTCGCTCGCGTCGTTCGTCACGGCGACCGCTCCGACCTCGGTGAGGCCCAGCGAGCTGAACGAATCGATCATGCCGGGAAAGACGTGCTTCCCCTGCCCGTCGATGATCTCGGCGTCCGCCGGAATCTCGACGTCCCGTCCGACGGCGATGATGCGGCCGCCCCTAAGCACGATCGTCCCGTCCTCGATCGCTCCGTTGGCCACCGTGTGGATCGTGGCCCCGCGCACGGCGAACGTGCCGCCGTCTTGCGCGATGGCTTCCGCCGGAGCGCCGAGTCCGGCCACACCGAGGACCACCGCGGTCCCAATGATCGACTTCAACATGGTGCCGATCCTCCCATCTGTCGTGTTACCCGGCTGCTTTGTCGTGTTACCGGACCCCCGCGTCATCGCCCGCCTCCCGGCCGCCGGCCCGGATCGCGCTCGTCGTCCGGATCATCGGACTCGCCGAGCAACTCTCTCAGTTCCGCCTTCTCCGCCTCGATCTCGGCCCGCATGGCCATGTCCGCGTCGATGTCGAACACGACTTCACCGTCGATGTACGTCGTGCGAACCCTGGCATAGGAGGAGAGCGGATAGTTCTCCCACAGGACGATGTCCGCGTCCTTCCCCGCCTCCAGCGACCCCACGCGGTCATCGATCATGAGCTGGATCGCGGCGTTGATCGTGACGGTGGCGAGGGCCTCGGCCTCGCTCAGGCCACCCCATTTCATCGTCTTGGCGGCTTCCTGGTTGAGGTGCCGCCCCTCTTCCCCGCTGTCGGAGTTGATGGAGACGTTCACGCCGCGCCGGGTCATGATCGCCGCGTTGTGGGGGATCGCCTCGTAGGCCTCCATCTTGTAGGCCCACCAGTCGGAGAAGGTGGAGGCGTGCGCCCCGTGCTCCGCCATTTCGTCGGCGACGCGGTAGCCCTCGAGCACGTGCTGGAAGGTGTGGATGCGGAACCCGAACTCCTCCGCCACCCTCATGAGTTGTAGGATCTCGTCCGCGCGGTAGCTGTGCGCGTGGACGTAGCGCGTGCCCTCGAGGATCTCAACGAGCGGATCCATCGTGAGGTTGCGGCGCGGCGGGATCGCGTTCCGGTCGCCACCGGCCACCCGGGCGCGGTAGGTATCCCACTCGGCCTTGTACTCGGTGGCCTCGATGAAGGCCTGCCGGATCACGTCCATCACCCCCATGCGGGAGGCCGGATAGCGCGCCTCCTGGCCGGGGAGCGTCGGGCTCCCGGCCCGCTTCGGGTTCTCACCGAGCGCGAACTTGATCGTGGGCGGCGCGCCCTCGAAGAGGAGGCCCTCCGCATCCTCGCCCCAGCGGTGCTTGATGACGGCGTTGTTGCCGCCGATCGGGTTCGCGCTCCCGTGCATGATGTGCGAGGTCGTCGTGCCGCCCGCCGCCTCGCGGTACAGGGCGATGTCCGTCGGGTCGATCACGTCGTGGATCGAGACCATCGAGGAGACGGAGACGGCCCCTTCGTTGATCGCGTCCGCCGCAATGTGGGAGTGGGCGTCGATGATCCCGGGCGTGACGAACTTGCCCGTGCCGTCGATGACCACCGCATCGGAGGGCGCCTCCACCTCGGAGGTCGAACCGACGGCGATGATGCGCCCGTTCTCGAACAGGATGGCGCCGTCCTCGATCCTCCCGGCTTCCGCCGCGGTGAGGATCGTGGCGCCCCTGATGAGGATCGGCTGCTCCTGCGCGGCGGCCCCGCCCGGCACCCCGAACGCGAGACCGAGCGCCAGGCACCCGGCTCCGACCCGCCTGATGCTCCATTTCGTCGGATGTCTCATCGGACACCTCCCCCGGGCCGCGTGCCCCTGAAGTCCATGTTTCCCGCGCCGCCGAAGGACGCGTTCCCCTCGATCGAATCGCCCTCGACCGTGCCGGTGTAAACGATCTCCACCTCCATGCCCGGCCCCATCGTGGCCGTGGCCGTGATGCTGAACTCGTTGCCGCTCACCCAGCCGTCCGTGATCTGCTGCTCGCCGCGCTCGCCCCGGATCAGGCCGGAGATCGTACCGTCCTCGGACACCTCCAGTTCGGCCGTCGCCTCCTGCGAGTCGTTGTTCAGGGAGAGGAGCCACGTTCCGTTCATGTCGGCCGCCGGGGGCTCCGTCGGCCGGGGCTCCGGAGCTTCCTCCTCGAACCTGTGGCCGTCGACGAACACCATCCGAATATCGGTGTCCTCATCGAACAGCGGACCATCGGTCACAACGAGGTTCGCAATCTTGCCCGCCTCGACGGAGCCGAGCATCTCGTCCACGCCGTAGATGCGGGCGGGAGCGGCGGTGAGCGCCTCCAGCGCCGCCTCCTCGGAGAGCCCGTGCTCGATCGCGGTCCGCACCTTCTCCATCATGGCGCGGGGGCTCCCGGCCGAACCGCTGTAGAAGGCCCATTCGACGCCCGCCTCCTCGAGCCGGGCCGGGGTCGTCGGCGCGTAGGCGCGGCGCTTCAGCGATGCGAGCGACTCGTCGGCTTCCGGATCCGCCTCGCGGTTCCGTTCGGGCCAATCGACGTCGACGAGCACCGGGACGCCCGCGGCGGCGATCTCGTCGGCGAGTCCGTACGCCTCGTGCGCGCCTTGGAGGACCGGCCGCCCGCCGGTGTCGCGCCCGAGCTTGATCGCGCGCCGGATCTGCCGCACCTCGTTCGCCGGCATGACCGTCGGCCACCCGCCGGCGATCGCGTCTTGGATCGGACCGAGCGCCCGGTCGTAGGTGGGCCTGGGCTGGCCACTCGGGTCGGCCATGTAGCGCGCCTCGTACTGCCGGCTGTGATCCGCGTCCAGATAGAGTTGCCGGATGTAGGCGATGACGCCCATGAGCGAGCCCGGGAAGCTCCGGAATCCGCCGGCTCCGCTCATCGTCACGCGGAGCGCGGCGGGCGCCTTCACCACCATCTCCTGCTCGTCGCCCGCGAGGTTCACGACGACGCCCTGTCCCGTCACGATCCCGTCATCGGGGGCCACGAGCGCATTCGTGAACCCGCCGCTGCGCCAAGTCTCGATTCCGCCGGCCTCGGAGTTCAGCATGTCCGCGGCGTTGACCCAGGAGTTCGTCGCCGGTCGATCCTCGGGTCCCACGGTGCGAGGTTGCTGCGCGAGGGCGAGGAGGGGGTTGCCGCCCCCTCCGCCTACGCCGCCGAAATCAGCCGCTCCCTGCGCCTCCAGTCCCACCTGCGACAGGCCGTCGAACAGGCCCGGATAGACGGTCAAGCCCGAGACGTCGATCAGCCAGGCGTCGCCGGGGATGTCGAGGTCGGCCCCGACGGCTTCGATGAGGCCGTTGGCGATGACGACGGTGCCGTTCTCGATCACGGCCCCCGTGCCGGTCACGATGCGCGCGTTCCGGAGCGCGAAGAACGGGGGAGGCACCGGGGCTTGGCTCGGCATGTACTGCGCGTCGGCGGACGCCGGCGACGCGAGGCCGGACAGCGACGCGAGGAGCAGGCCCGGGACCACCCCGCCCGTCAGCCGGCGCGCGAGTGCGGTGCGGTTCATGAGAGGTACATCCTTCCGAATGGGTCCATCACGGTGAAACAATTCCACGGTGAAACATCCCTGCGCATCCCTTCACAACACCCCTCGTTGAATCTCCGTTCAGTCACGGCGCCGGTCAACGGCGCGGCGCTGCACGCCGCCGGCTCGCTCGACAGGCCCGCGAAGGTCGTCCGCGACCGGATCGGACATTACAATCGGTGCCGAACTTCGACGTGGAGAAACGGACCGTGACATCGATCAGGTTGAAGCTGATCCACCGGAACAGCCCGGGGGGGAGCGCCGCGTCGGCGCCGCTCGAAGGCGGCGGGGTTTCGTCACGCGCTGTTGACCGGGACCGGTAGGGGGCATGGCACCCACTCCGCTCCCGCGCGACGGGCTCGCGGTCGCGGTAAAGCGCGACTGCCCCACGTGCCGGCTGGTCGAACCCGTGCTCGAGCGGCTCGCGAGCCGTCCCGGCGGTGTCGCGGTCTTCAGCCAGGACGACCCGGCCTTCCCCGCCGCGCTGGCCGGCGTCGTCAACGACACGGAACTCGAACACTCCTTCCGCCTCGGGATCGAGACCGTCCCCACGCTCGTGCGCTTCGAGGACGGAAGGGAGGCGGGGCGCGCGGTGGGCTGGAACCGGGCGGAATGGCGTGAGCTGACGTCGACTCCGGATCTGGGCGCGGAACTGCCCGAGTTCCAACCCGGTTGCGGTTCCCGCTCCGTCGAACCCGGCGCGGCGGAGCGTTTGCGGGCGCGCTTCGGGGAGACGGGCATCGAAGCGCGACAGGTGGCGTTGGATCCGCACGCCGACGCGCTGGAAGCGTGCTTTGATCGTGGCTGGACGGACGGGCTGCCCGTCGTGCCGCCCACACCGGAACGGATCCTGCGCATGCTGGCGGGCACGCCCCGGGCTCCGGACGAGGTCGTGGGCACCGTACCGCCGGACTATGCCGAATGCACGGTCGAGAAGGTGGCGATCAACGCCGTGCTCGCGGGCTGCAAGCCGGAGTACATGCCCGTTGTGCTCGCGGCGCTGGAGGCGGCGCTCCACCCCGACTTCACGCTGCACGGGATCCTGTGCAGCACGTGCTTCACCGCGCCCCTCGTCATCGTCAACGGCCCCATCGCCCGCCGGATCGGGATGAACTCGGGGCTCAACGTCCTCGGACAGGGGAACCGCGCCAACGCGACCATCGGACGCGCCCTCAACCTCATCGTGCGCAACGTGGGCGGCGGCCGGCCCGGCGAGATCGACCGCTCGACCTTCGGGGCGCCGAGCAAGTACACGTTTTGTTTCGCGGAGGACGAGTCGGACGAGGAGTGGGAGCCGCTTTCCGTCTCGCGCGGCGTCCCGCGCGGGGTGAGCGCCGTCACCCTCTTCCAGGGCGAGGGCGTGCAGGGGATCATGGACCAGCGGTCCCGCACGCCCGAGGAGCTGACCGGGTCCCTTGCGGCGTGCCTGCTGGCCGTCTGCCACCCGAAGATCTGCGAGTGGGCGCACGCGGTGCTGCTCCTTTCGCCGGAGCACTACGGCATCTACCGGGAGGCGGGCTGGGACCGGGCGCGGATCACCGAGGCGTTGCTCGAGGCGACGACGCGCCCGCTGGGCGAGGTGGCGCGCGGCGCGGGAGGCCTGGCCGAGGGCGTGCCGAACTCGGAGACGCGCCGCCACGTGCCCAAGTTCCCGCCCGGAGGACTGCTCCTCGTCCGGGCCGGCGGCGCGGCCGGACTGTACTCCGCGATCCTCGCCGGCTGGCCCGGCGGCCGCGCCTGGCAGCACTCGCACCCCATCACCCGAGAGATCGAGACATGACGCCTCCAACCCCGGCCAGCCCCGCCCTGCGAACGACCCTCCTGCACGACCCCACCTCCGAACTCGCCCCCGAGATGCGGCCGCGCCGCGCCCCTCCTCCGTCGCTCGAAGGACGGGTCGTCGCACTCCAAGGAATCGGTAAGCTCCGCAGCGACGAGTTCCTCGACCATGTGAAGACGCGCCTCGAAGCGCGCGGCATCGAGACGATCCGCACGGACAAACCCACCAACGCCCGGCGGGCACCGACCGAGTTGCTGCAGAGGATCGCCACGGAGGCCGATGTCGTGGTGCAGGCGTTAGCCGATTGAGGGTCCTGCACGTCGTGCGGTCTGCACGACCTCAGAGACCTCGATGAACGCGGGATCCCCGGCTGCTTCGTCGTCACGACCGAGTTCGAGGAGGCCGCGCGCAGCCAGTCGCGCACGCTGGGGTTCGAGCCCGGCATCGTCTGGATCCCCCACCCCATCCAGAACCGTACGGCGGATGAACTGGAGCGGCTGGCCAGGGACGCGGTCGACCCGATCCTAGCCATGATCACCTCAGCGGACTGACGCTTCGCGGCCGTGGGGTTGGTCACGGGCCGCTGTGCGCGGCGGGCTCCGGACTTGCTCGCGGCGGGCGCCGGACTTGCTCGCGGCGGGCTCCGGACTTGCTCGCGGCGGGCGCCGGACTTGCTCGCGGCGGGCGCCGGACTTGCTCGCGGCGGGCGCCGGACTTGCTCGCGGCGGGCGCCGGACTTGCTCGCGGCGTCGAAAACGGTCTATTTGACAGCAGCCGGACCCGTGCCGAACCAGCCAGGAGGCCGCATGCCGACCCGCCGACGATTCCTCGCCCGCCTCGGGGGCTCCGCCGCAGCCGCCGGAGCCGTGACCGCCGTTCCCTTCAAGTGGAACACCGCCATCGCCGCGGCCCGGGAGGCATCGCGCACCCCCGGTTCTCCCGAGGAGATCGCGCGGGACGAGGAGTTCTGGCTCGAGATCCAGAAGGCGTTCACCACCGACCGCTCCCTCGTCAACCTCAACAACGGGGGCGTGAGCCCGACGCCCGCCCACGTCCTCGAGGCGATGAAGCGGGATCTCGACTTCGCGAACCAGCTTCCGGTCTACAACGGGTGGCAGATCCTGGAGCCGCAGCGTGAGGGCGTGCGCGCCCGGCTCGCCCGGCAGTGGGACGTGGACGCCGAGGAGGTCGCGATCACGCGCAACGCGTCGGAGGGTCTCCAGATCCTCCAGAACGGGTACGACCTCGAGCGCGGCGACGAAGTCGTGACGACGACCCAAGACTACGGGCGCATGATCACGACCTTCCAGCAGCGCGAGCGCCGGGAGGGGATCGTCATGAAGCAGTTCAAGATCCCGGTCCCCGCCGAGGATCCGGCCGACATCGTGCGGCGGTTCGAGGAGCAGATCACCGACCGCACGCGGCTCATCCTCATGTGCCACATGATCAACATCACCGGCCAGATCCTACCGGTGCGCGAGGTTGTGGAGATGGCGCGCGGCTACGGCATCCCGGTCATCGTGGATGGGGCGCACTCGCTCGCCCACCACCAGTTCACCCTCTCGGAACTGAACTGCGACAACTATGCCGTGAGCCTGCACAAGTGGCTCCACGCCCCCGTCGGCACCGGCCTGCTCTACGTGAGGCGGGAGAAGATCCCGGAGATCTGGCCCCTGCAGGCCGCCCCCGAGAGCCGCGACGACGACATCCGGAAGTTCGAGGCGATCGGTACGCACCCCGAGGCCAACTTCCTCGCCATCGGCGAGGCGCTCACCTTCCACCAGCTCGTCGGCGGAGAGCGCAAGGAGGCGCGCCTCGTCCACCTGCGGAACTACTGGGCCGAGCAGGTCCTCCGGCACGACCGCGTGCGGCTCAACACGAGCCTCAAGCCCGGTTTCGCGTGCGGGATCGCCAACGTCCAAGTGGAGGGGATCGACACGAGCGCGCTCCGCAACTGGCTGTGGAACGAGCACCGCATCTTCACGGTCGCGATCAACCACGCCGAGTTCACGGGCCTCCGCATCTCGCCGTCCACCTACACGACCCTCGAGGAACTCGACCGCTTCGTGGACGCCATGACCCACGCCGTGAGGCACGGCATCCCCGCCTGACGCCGCGCCGCACCCGGCGCCGACCGGCTTGACGTTGCCGCAGGAACGTCTCGATTTGCGGTAAGTGCGGTTTTTTCGCGTTTGGAGCGGCGGGTCGAGTTCCAGCCGTCCGAGACTGACTTTGATCGCGATCTCCCACAGGCTCACCGTGCTGAACGCAACTTGATTCTCGGTCGAAGCCAGCGTCTCCCGCGCGCGACGGCCAAGCTCTTCGGGCGAGCCGATTGCCCACAGCAGGGTGAGTGTATCCTCCGGGAGTTCGAGCCCTCGGAGCAGACGATCCGGAACTGGATCAGGCGGGCGGACGTGGACAAGGGGTTCCGAAGCGACGACCCGACGACGGAGGCGCGGAGTGAGCCGCGGCGCCTTGAGCGTGAGAACAAGCGGCTCCGGATGGAGCGGGACATCCTAAAAGGAGCCGCGGCCCGACCACCGCTGCGCGGCGGTGCCCGGCGAGGGAGAGCGGATCGATCCCCGGCGGGGGTACGCGTTCATGAGGGCGCACCGGGCCGAGTTTCCGCTTCGCGCCATGTGGCGGGTGCCGGGCCTCTCCCCCGCCGGGTACCACGACTGGCTGAAGCGTCCTCCCTCGGCGCGCACGCCGGGACGCGGAGCTCGAGGCGAGGATCGGGGCGATCTTGACGGGCGGCGGCGAGACGTACGACCGTCCGCGGATCCACGCGGCGCTCCGGGCCGGGGGCGAGCGCTCCTCGATCTCCCTGCGTTCGGTCTCCAGCCGCCTCCCGAGCCGGGCGGTCAAATCGTTCGCGTTGAAATCCAATGCCGTACAGTTCTCCTTTCAGCCGCCACCGGTCCCCCGTCTCCGGGTCCAGAGCGGCGACGCAGTCCATCCCTTGGCGCGGCACTTCAAGGCCCGCCTCGCGGAGCGCGTCCACGACCTCGTGCCGATTCCGCACGGTTCCGTGCTCGACGCGCTGGAGCGGGTAGTCGCGGATCAGGTCGCGGGGTGAGGATTCGAGCCGGAGGCCCGCCCGCAGCCGCGTCGCCGCTATGTAGCTCGGTGGCCCGGCTGCCGCACGCTGGCACGCGCCGGATCGTCCGGGCGAGCCCAGCCGTGCTCGTGGTTGAAGGCGTCCCGGAGCGGGCCGAACGTCTTCTCCCAGCCCGGAGTGGCGATGTTCACGCGGATCGCCTGAGGCCAGAATCCCGGCAGGAAATCGGCTAACTACTTACAGGGCTGCACGATCTGCGTTTCCTGCCGTTGGACTGGACCTTGCTGGACCGTGCCGCGAAAGCGGGAAAACCGACTTGAATGGCGGGACTCTGAGCGACTGATCTAGACGCCGAATCGGCCAACTTCTCCACAGCTTATGGCGACGGCACCAGTGCATGCCTCACCGCGTTCGGATCGTGCTTAATGATTCGCAGAAGCGCCGCTGCCGGTCCGCTTACGCGGCGTCTCCCCTGCTCCCACTTCCGGTAGCCGGACAGGCTCATTCCCATCAGGGCCGCCATTTGCGTCTGCGTCAGCTTCGCCTCCATCCGAACCTCGCGGGGCGAGATCGGGGCGTGAACGATGGCGGGACCCTCGCCCTTCGCATGGTCCAAGGCCTCGTTCAACGACTGGATCAGGTCTTCTCCGAACGTGCTCATTTGCTCTGCTTTCCTTGCAGCTTGATCGCGGCCACGAGCGTGGCCACCGCTCGGCGCTCGCCGGGGTTCAAATCGGTCTTGTGGGACTTCGAGTAGGCGAGAAGCGCGTAGATCGGCGCTCCTTCGCCCCCGAAGAAATAGATCACGCGGACGCCGCCCCGCTTACCGCGCCCGGAGGCTCCGAATCGCATCTTTCGGACCCCGCCCGTACCGGGAATCTCGTCGCCCGCCAAGGGATGCTCGGCCAAGAAGTCGATCAGGTCGCGTCTCTCGTCCTCGTTGAACAGCTTGTCGGCCTGACGGGAGAAGGTTGGAGTCTCGGCGACGGTCTGCATGGGAATAGGGTAACCCAATGGGGTATTTCATGGCAATCCCGGAGGCCATGCCTCACGCTCACGCGTGGAAGAGACGCGGCACGCAAACCCTCCTCACCCCAACGTCAAGTCCACGCAGCCTCTCGGGGACCGCGCCGGACCCCACTGACCGCAGCGAGACGATTCGTCCAGAGCGCGGAGTCGATTCGCGCTCGGGTACTTGCGTACGCCGGAGGTGCGGTGCCCAATTCCATAGCGCGTCGCGGAGGTCGATCCACCTTCACCCACCGATCCTGCCAGCCGATCCCGAGGGCGAGAGTTGTCCATGCGAACACGGAAGCACTCGGGTCGTCTGGAACTGACCTGGACCAACAAGCGCCTCCGCCTCCTCGCGCATCGGAACGAGGGCTACGAGTGGGTTCCACCCCACGACTACCGGGTGTCCGAAGTGCGTCTCTTGCCTGACGCGGCGCTCGTGGGCCGAACCCGCGCGGCGGACTCGCGAAGCTCCGACAACCTGCTGATACGGGGCGACGCTCTGAATGCCTTGGCGAGCCTGTCGGAACTGCCGGAGTTCGCGTCCGAGTACGTCGGTCGGATCCGGCTGGCCTACATCGACCCGCCGTTCAACACGGGTCAGGCCTTCGAGGATTACGACGACAACCTTGAACACTCGGTCTGGCTGACCATGATCCGGGACCGGCTGGTTCAGATTCGCCGTCTGCTTTCGGA
Source organism: Candidatus Palauibacter poriticola (assembly GCA_012270965.1). Classification (GTDB taxonomy): domain Bacteria; phylum Gemmatimonadota; class Gemmatimonadetes; order Palauibacterales; family Palauibacteraceae; genus Palauibacter; species Palauibacter poriticola. The sequence continues at coordinate 4,389 of JAAXHJ010000091.1, read as the reverse complement.
GGATGGATCGGTGTGGCTCCACTTGGACGACGTTCAGATGCATCGGGCTCGGTGCGTCCTCGACGAGGTGTTCGGCGCGTCCAACTTCGTGGCCAACGTGATCTGGCAGAAGACCTACACGAGGGAGAACCGGACCGACATCTCGATCAGCCACGACAACGTGATCGTTTACGCGGTCAACAAACCGCTCTGGAAGAAGGCGCGGAACCTGCTGCCTCCTTCCGAAGCGCAGCGGGCGCGATACCGCAACCCGGACGACGACCCCCGCGGGGACTGGAAATCGACGCCCGTGCATGCGAAGGCGGGTAAGGGACGGCGGGAGGAGCAGTTCTTTACCATCACGCTGCCATCGGGTCGGAAGGTGGATCCGCCACCCGGCAGATGTTGGCTCTACAAGCCCGAGCGGTACGAAGAGGTAGTTGCTGACGGGCGCATCTGGTTCGGGGAGGAAGGGGACTCCATGCCAGCCCTCAAAAGTTTCTGGAGCGAGGTGCAGCCAGGGCTCGTCCCGACGTCGATCTGGCCCTACGAGGAAATGGGCACCACCGGTACCGCAAAGGGCGAGATTTTGGCGCTGTTTCCCGATCTGACACCGTTCTCGACCCCGAAGCCCGAGGCGCTGATCCAGCGGATACTCCATGTCGCCTCCAACCCCGGCGACGTGGTTCTGGATTGCTTCCTTGGTTCAGGCACGACGGCGGCCGTCGCCCACAAGATGGGACGCCGCTGGATAGGTGTGGAGTGGCTGGAGGACACGGTCAGGGACTTCGCCCTGCCGCGACTCGGAAGGGTTGTCGAGGGGGACGACCCCGGCGGCGTGACCGATCTGACGGGCTGGCGGGGCGGGGACGGCTTCCGCGTGGTCGATGTCGCTCCGTCGATGTTCGAGGAGTCGGACGGCGTCGTCTACCTCTCGGATTGGGCCGTCAACGGCGCTCTGGCCGAGGCCACCGCAGCGCAGCTCGGCTTCGCCTACCTGCCCGAGCATCCGTTCGTCGGCCGCAAGGGACGAAGTCGGCTGGCGGTTGTCGACGGTCACGTTTCACGCGCGGTTGCCGACCTCTTGGCGGGGGCGCTGGGATCGCGCGAAGCGTCGATCCAACGGTTCGGGAGCACGTCCAAGCGGCGGCTCCCGGTTCGGTTGTTCGCAAGATTCCGGCGTCCATACTGGCTGAGTACGAGGTCAACTACCGCGAGCGGCGGCGACTGGAGCTTGCCCGGTCGGAGGAACCCGAAGAGGCATCCACATGACCGGCCGGGCGGGCAGCCTCGTTGACGAGGCGGCGCTGGACATGGTGGCCTCCAACCTGGACCTTCGTGCCCCGAACAAGCGGGCGGTCAAGACGATAGCGCTCCGGGTCGGCGAACATGAGGCGTCCGGTTCCGACGGCGTGTTCGAGGGGGTCATCGACGCGGCCGTCGGGATGGGGAAGACGTACATCATGGCGGCAGCGATGGACTACCTAGCCGCGAGCGAGGGAACCCGGAACTTCGCGATCATCACGCCGGGCAGCACGATTCTCCGGAAGACCAAGGGCAATTTCACGAGGAATCATCCGAAGAGCCTCTTGCCGGGCCTCACGTCCCACCCGGTGGTCATCACGTCGGAGAACTTCAACACGCCTGCGATGAGGGCCGTCATGGACGATCCGGCGGCGGTCAAGCTCTACGTCTTCACGGTCCAGTCCTTGCTCAAGCCGACGACGAAGGTCGGCCGGCGCACCCACAAGTTTCAGGAAGGTCTCGGACGGGGCTTCTACGAGCAGTTGAGAGGCTTGGGAGACCTCGTGGTCTTCGCCGACGAGCATCATGTATACGATGCCCCGAAGTTCTCGGGCGCGGTGCGCGACCTCTCGCCGCGCGCCTTGATCGGCCTCACGGGCACGCCGACCCGGAAGATGGAGCCCCGGATCATCTACCGGTTTCCCTTGGCTGCGGCGATCGCGGAGCGGTACGTCAAGACGCCGGTGATCGTAGGGCGCAGGGACGACTTGGACGACGCGCAGACGAAGCTGCGCGATGGCGTTCAACTGCTCGATCTGAAACAGCAGGCCGTCGATGAGTTCGCCGAGCGTGAGGCGGTCGACTCGGTGAACGCCGTGATGCTCGTTGTCGCCCAGTCGATCCAAGAGGCTCAGGCCTACGCCGCGCTCCTCAAGTCCGAGTCGTTTGCCGACGGCAGGTACGCGGGGCGAGTTCTCGAAATCCACTCGAAATCACCGGACACGGACTTGGCGGAACTCGAAGCCGTCGAGAATCGGGATTCGCACGTCCGAATCATCGTCGCGGTGGACAAGCTCAAGGAAGGCTGGGACGTCAAGAACGTCTACGTGATCGCCTCGATGCGGGCGTCCATCTCCAAGATCCTGACGGAGCAGACGCTTGGCCGCGGCCTCCGCCTTCCCTTCGGCGGTTACACGGGCGTCGAGTTTCTGGACACCTTGGAGGTCTTGGCGCACGAGAGCTACGACAAGCTCCTGAAGGCTAGGAAGGTCTTTCAAGAAACGTTCATCGATCATCGGACGCATGCGGTCGTGAGCACGGACCGGAAGGGGAACGAGGTCGTACGATCCGAAACCGCAGAGGTGGGACTTCAAGACGGCATGGCAGCGGAGGAGACCGCAGCCGTCGGATCTTCCGGCGGCGGAGCGGAAACGGCAACCGAGACCCCGGCCGGGGCGACGGTCGCGACCTTGGAAGGTAGAACCGCCAAGGGCGCGAGTTCGGTCAGAGGACTCAGGGCGGAACTTCGGGTACGGGACGACGTAGCTCCGATTCTCGTTCCGCGGCTTCGGATGACCACGATCAGGAGCCGGTTTTCGTTGGCGGATCTCACCGACATGCGGCCGTTTCGCTTGCTGGGTGAGAAGATCGCGGCAGACCCGGCCCAAGAGTTGAGGCGCACGGTGTTTTCGGCTCGGCGGGTCGTGGGTCCGGACGGCCTGCCGCAGGTTCACGTGGTTCGGCGGGAAGCCGCTGACGCCATCGAAGCTTCCGCCGACCTGTTCCCCATGGACCGGCTGCGATCCGACCTCGCGCGCTTGGTCCTCTCCGCCGATGCCGTGCCGGGCCGGGCTGAGGAGAGCCGTCATCTCGGCAGGATTCTGGATGCATTCGTCGAGGGTCTCGGCGCAAGGGCTCAGGAGTCCCTGAGCCACTATCTGGACCGGGCGGCGGCCCGGCTCATTCGGTTGATCGAGAGGGAGCAACAGGAGAACGCCCCGCCGCCATCGTACGAGCACGAGCTCGAAATACTGACGCTCAACTCCGTGCGCATTGGCCGCCCCGAGACCTCGGAGGACCGTCGCGGCCCGTTCCGTCGCGGCGTGGGCTACACGGGCTGGGCGAAGTCGCTGTATCCGGAGGTGTGGTTCGATTCGACGCCCGAGCGGGCCGTGGCGCTCATTCTGGATGAGGACGATTCCGTGTCGCATTGGGTTCGCCTACACCCGAACGATCTCCCCATTCTCTGGCACAACGCCGGACGTGACTACAACCCGGACCTCATAGCGGTCGAGAGCGACGGAACCCATCTGCTGATCGAGGTGAAGTCCGATCGCGAGATCGACTCCGTCGACGTCACCGCGAAGGCCAAGGCCGCCCGGCGGTGGACGAACTACGTGAACGGTTCCGACCGGGCTCCGGCGCAATGGAAGTACCTGCTTCTCTCGGAGACCGACATCGACCAGTGCAAGGAATCGTGGGCCGCGCTGAAGGGATTGAGCAGGGAGTAAGTCCGGCGTCGCCGTGGCCGCCCATTGGGCTGGCGGCCAACAGGCCGAAGAGATTGCGTACGACCGCCCGTGGACGCTGTTCCGGGTGGTGCCCGGAGAGGTGTTCGGAGCCGTCCCAGGGCTGGCTTGACGCAGGCAAAGGGCGACAAGCCAGCTTACTCCTTGTGGCCACACTCCGTGAGTCCCCTGCGGAGGCTGGCGGGGGGCCTCGGCCCCTCTTACCCCCGGATCGGAAACGGCGCGCCATGAGCCGTGGACGCGCCGCTTGGGTGAAGACCCGCCGCCCACGGGCCGCGCCGTCCGTGCCGAGTGCACACCAACGCGCTCCGTGCGGGTCTGGCGCTCCCGGATCTGGTGCGCCGCGCCGTCCATGCCCTCGGCCGCCGTCTTCCGGGGGATGGGCATGAGTCGGGCGGCCCGGCTCGGGTCGTGCGGATGTCGTGCGGGGGTCTGGGGGCATCCCCCAGCCAGAGTAAACGTGAAGCGTTTACACATCTGGCTCCTCCACAAACCGCAGAAACCAGCGCCCCCGTGGCGCGCCCGCTCCAATGCCGGTCGGGACGCCAACTCTGGACGACGCGCCCCGTCGTCGCGAGGTTTCTTTCGCGCAGATCGTGCAGTCCATCGAACGAGAGGAATCGAACGATGGCACGCA
>JAAXHJ010000017.1 GCA_012270965.1 Candidatus Palauibacter poriticola | reverse complement strand
CCGGAGGACTGCGGCGATGCGAGGGACGGCTTGGCCCTGGAATACACAGAAAGGGGCGTCGCGGGCAGCTGGCCTTGCACCGTGTTCTCAAGAGCCCATTCCGATCTGATCGGCGTCGGCGCGGACGGCTACCACAGTTCCCACGACGGTTACGGTTACATCAGTTCCGCGCTGCCGCGTGGCATCGCCGTAGTCGAGGCTCACTTCAACATTTTGCTGAAGTACACGTCGGGCTACCGCTGCCCGGTACGGAACGCGGCGATATCGAGCAGTCCGAATCCCGACGGGAGCCATCACATCTTCGGGCAGGCCGTGGACTTCTATACCACCACGGGATGGACGACGGAGCGCAAGACCGCGATCGACGAATGGGGGAAAACCAACGCGGTCGAATCCATCAACTATCCTCCCGAGAAGGGCAATCACAACCACTTGGCTTGGAGATAGGAGGCTTCCATGAGACAGATTCGCCATGCAACCATCCTCGCCTGTCTGGCCATGCTCGTCACGGCATCGGCCCAGCCCCTGGCCGGGCAGGACCGACCGACCCGGTCCCAAGCCGAAATCGCCCGGGACCTCAGGAGTCACGACCGCGACACGGTTGCCCGCGCGCTGGGCGAGGTGCCGCTCGACTACGATCCGGAGGATCTGTTGGGGTGGCGGTTCCCCCCCGACTATGTGGTGACGCCCGAGCTGTCGGCGGCGCTCATTAGCGCGATGGACCGCGAGGCTAGGCTGCACATGGACGGCTGCACCGTGACGGGGTTCGAAGGCACCAGATACCTAGAGCTCTCGCTGGAGCTTATGCACTATGTAATCGCGCTGCGGGACCCCGCCAGCATCCCGGCGCTGGTGCAGATGATCTGTTCCGGCGGGGCGGTCCGGCAGGCGCTGATGGAGTTCGGCCCCGCAATCGTTCCCCACGTCGTGGAGTGGGCCCGGTCCCCGGATGCCGCTCGCAGCGACGTTACTGGCGCGCTGCTTGCGCTGAGTTCGGCCGTGGAGCGATTTGCCGACGCGATGCCCACCGAAATGCGCGCGAGCATCAAGGATGTCGCGCTGCTGCACCTCGGCGCCCCGCAGAAGCGCTTCGTCGAGCCGTGGGACGGACGCTACGTGCTCCAGAGAGCCATCACGCTGGCCTCGGTCGTGCGCGACCCCGACCTGCTGATGGCCCTCGATGGCATTGCCACGGACGGCCACGAGGTACTTGACGACTTGGATCCGGAAGTTGCGGCCGACCTGAGAGACATGGCCAAGCGGGGACTTGCCGCGCCCGTGTGGGAAATGCGGTACCGGTGATGACACAAAGGCTGCAACCGCCGCAGTTCGGCTCGGCCGAATCGTCCCGAGCCCGTCGCGGCGGCCCGCTTCGGATGCGGAGCGCCTCTTGGCCGCACTCAACCGGTTTGCGGCGCCGGACGTCCGCGATCATCTGCCAAGTTCGCGGATCCCGCGGGCTTGGCTCGCTCAATACGCCACCGCGGCGCTGTTGTTGCGGTTGTGGGACGCCGCCCGCAGCTCGCCCGTCTCGGGATCGCGCTGGATCGCGACCCAGAGTCCCTCGCCGCCGAAGCGGGCTTCCATGGGGTAGATCTCCTCGTACGCATAGCCCGTTCCGTCGAGGACGGCGCGCGGGAATCTCCCGCCGGGCACACGGAAGGTAAGGGAGCCGGTCGCCGGGTCCGAGTTCGGCATGAAGAAGTCGGGCGTATCGATCGCCTCGTCCACCGTCATTCCGAACCGCATCACGTTCAGCAGCCCCTGGAAGGTCCGCTGGTGGAGGCCGGACCCCATCGACGCGAAGCCGAGCACGGGCCGCCCGTCCCGGAACAGGATCCCCGTCTGCGTGGGCGCCGGGAGCCGCGATCCCGGCTCGATGCGGGCGAGCTGCGTCTGCTGGAAGGAGGCCGGATCGCCGATCGTGATCCCGTCCACGACGATCGCGGTCTTCCCCCAGAGGACCGCGTTGATGCTGTGCGTGATCGCCACGATGTTGCCCTCGCCGTCGATGGCCACGACGTCGTCGGAGTGGCCGGGGCCGCGCGGCGCCCAGTTGCCGAAGGGCAACCCGGTCTGGATGACGTTCCAGAGCCGGTCGGCGTGTTCCGGCGTGACCCGCGCGGCCGGTGTGAACTCGCCGTCGACGAGTGAAGCGGCCAGCTCCGGCGGCAGGAAGTCGAGGAGCGAGGCGCGGGTCACGTCGAGCGCCGTCCGCAGGGCCTCCGGCGATTCCGTCCAGTGGCCCTCCCCGAGCAGCCCGGAAGCCGCCGCGAGCCGCTGCGCCTCGATCATCGCCACCCCGCCCGCGTTCGGCGGCGGGTTCGTGTACAGCTCCCAGCCCTCCCCCAGGTCCGCCACGAGCGGCTCGTCCCAGATGACATCGTAGGCCGCGATGTCCTCGACCGTCATCCGGCCCCCGTCGGCCTGAACCGCGGCCGCCGCCCTCTCGGCCCAGGGGCCGCCGTACATGTAGCCGGCCCCCCGCTCGGCCACCGCCCGCAGCGTCGCGGCCAACGCGGGCTGGCGCAGCACGTCCCCCTCGACGTACGGAGAGCCGTCCTCCTTCAGTAAGGTCGCCTTCGTCTCCGGAAGCCGCGCGAGATCCGCGGCCCGTCCCTCCCAGTAACCCTCCACCTTCTTCGAGATGGGAAAGCCCCGCTCGGCAACGTGGATCGAGGGCTTGAAGATCTCCGCCCAAGGGAGCCGCCCAAAGCGCTCGTGCGCGGCCGCCACACCCTTCATGAACCCGCCGACGAGCGCCGTGCGCCCGCTCACTTCGGTGCCGTATATCCCGTCGGGCGAAGAGAGATCGACCCCGCCGGGGATGTTCGCCGGATCGTCCTCTCCGAGGACCGCGTTCCACTCGGCGTTCATCGTGTGGACCCGGTCCGTCTCGGCGTCGTAGTAGACGAGCGACATGATGCCGAAGTAGCTGATCGGCGCTCCGGCGGTGAGCGCGACCTGCATGAGCGCGGTCGTCATCGCCGCGTCGATGGCGTGCCCTCCCTGCTTCAGCGCCTCCAGCCCGGCGCGCGCCGCGAGCCCGTTGTAGGCGACGGTGACCGCTCCGTTCTCACCCGTGGCGACTCCCGCTTCCGTCCGGTCCACGAGCTGCGCCTCCATGAACCGCTCGTAGTCGGCGGCCCAGCGCTCGGGCGAGAGATCCGTATCCGCCCGACACGCCGTCAGTAACAACAGCGAGGCGAGGGACGCGAGGAGGCGACCCCGCACGGTCCGCTTCATCCGACACACGACGGGCGGGACGTGGGAGTCCGCGGAACGACGCGCGGCCGGGCTCATTGATCGGAGGTCGCGGCGGGACGGAGCCACTGCTCCCACCATTCGAGTTGGACCCACATCCGGTGCATCATGCGCCACGGTGTCCATCCCCCGTGGTAGGAGTCGGGATAGCGCACGAACTTCGCGGGCACCTGCTGCTTCCGGAGCGCCACGTACATCTGCTCCGCCTCCTCGATCGGAACCCGGTGGTCCGATTCTCCGTGGACGAAGAGCGTCGGCGTCGTCACGCCCTTCGCGTGGATGATGGGTGAGGAGCGCAACAGGTGCTCGAGCCCGCGCTCCTCCCACGGCGGCCCGAAGAACTCGCTCTCCTTCGTGCGGGGGATGTCCGCCACGCCGTAGTCGCTGACCCAGTTCGAGATCGAGGCCCCTGCGATGGCGGCGGCGAAGCGATCCGTCTGCGTGATGACCCAGTTCGTGAGATATCCCCCGTAGGAATAGCCGGTCACGCCCATGCGCGCGGTGTCGATTTCGTAGCGTTCGATCGCGTGGTCGACGCCCGCCATCACATCGTCGTAGTCGTTGAAGCCCCAGCCGCCCCACGTCCCCCAGCGGAAGTCCTCGCCGTATCCGGTCGAGGCCCGCGGGTTCGTGTACAGCACCATGTAGCCCTGCGCCGCGAGGAGCTGCTGGTCGAACGAGAAGGTGTTTCCGTAGGCCCCGTGCGGTCCGCCGTGCATCTGGACGACCAGCGGGAATCCGCCCTGCCCGGCCGCGTAGCCGCGCGCCGGGAGCATCCAGCCTTCGACCTCCGTGCCATCGCGACTCCGGAACGAGAGACGCTCCGGGCTGGACAGTCCGATCTCGGCGAGCAAGTCGCGGTTCACCTCGCTCAGCCGCACCTCCTCGCCCGCCTCGGCCCCCACCTCCGCGACCCATACATCGCCCGGTTCCGTCGGCGCCGTGGCCCGGAAGGCGACGCGCGAGAAATCCTCCGAGAAGGAGAAACTCCCCAGCCGGCGGTCCCCGGCCGTCATCTGCTCGACCGGTCCCCCTCCCTCGGCGACGCGGAAGAGATGCGTGTTGCCGCGAATGCCCGCGGAGAAGTAGACGTGCCCGCCGTGCCCGCCCACGGCGGGTCCGCCGGGGATGAGGTCCCAATCCGCAGTGAGGTTGCGGAGCCGCGTCCCGTTCGCCGCGTCGAACACGAAGAGGTCGGAGGGAGCCCCGCGATCACGGGCCTCGCGGATGATGATGTCCAGGCCCTCGTTGCCGCGCACGACGAGCCGCGCACCGTCGGAGGACCAAGCCGGTGAGGAGTAGTTGTATCCGTCGTCCGTGAGCCGGTTCACGCCGCCGTCGAGGTCGACGACCCAGAGATCCGACCGCTCGTACGAGTGTTCATCACGCTGGTGCGCGTCGGCGGTGAACGCGAGTCGTCGGCCATCGGGACTCCAAGCGAGCCCGGAGGCGTCGAAGCCGAGTTCGGTGAGCTGCCGCGCCTCTCCCCCGCCGGCCGGCAGCAGGTACACCTCGCGGGGAGGCGTCGCGTGGGGATCGCGCGGGTCGGCAAGGTAGCCCCGCCGGTCGAAGCGATAGTTCATCCAGTCGTACTCGCGTCCGTCGAACCGCTCGACGGTGCGGCGCTCGAAGTCGGACTCCCAGACGGGCTCCGGCGGAGGCGGGGGCGGCGTCGGCCGGGTGAACGCGATCCAGCGCCCGTCGGGACTGAAGACCGGCGAGCCTCGCAGCCCCTCAAGCCTGAACGCTTCGCCTGCCGGCCGGTCCATGCGGAGGAACCATGTGCTCCCGGTGCCCGACCCGCCCGGGTCCGGCCGGTTCGACGTGAAGACGAGGTGGCGGCCGTCCGGACTCCAGCGGGGCGAGGAGGCGCTGAAGCTCGGGCTCGTCACCCGCGTGGCCTCGCCGGAACCGTCGGCGTCCACGAGCCGGATCTCGCTGTGGCGCCGGTTCTCCCCCTCGAGGATCGACGTCACGACGTAGGCGACGCGCGATCCGTCGGGCGAGAGGGCCGGGCTCCCCGCGTCCTTCATCCGGTAGTAGTCCGCGAGTTCGAGCGGCCGTCCCTCCTGCGAGGCGAGCGGGGCCGGCACGACGACGCCGTGGGCGTTGAGGGCCGCGACCGTCGCGACCGACAGGAACAGGGACGAGAAGCGAACGCGCATCGCGAGCCTCCTGGAGCGGGCCCGGCCGCCTAACGAGGCAGCCGGAAGGCGAGCAGCAGATTGCCGGGCATCTGGCTGAACAGGTCGTACCCCGAGTTGACGAGGACATAACCGCGCGCGACCACGGGGCCGGGTCCGTCGAGGGCGCCGCCCCGGCCCGGCACGCCGTTGACGGTCTCGAACTCGCGCGCGGTGTCGACATTCCAGAGCACCGAGCCGTCCTCGGTGGAAAAGGCGCGCAGGTGGCCGTCCAAGCTCCCGGCCAGCACCGCCCCTTCGATCGCGGTGGGGGCCGCGGAGAAGAAGGGCATGCAGCCGGCCCGGCCCCGACACGCGGACGGATCGGGAGGAGCGTGCCAGAGGACTTCGCCGCCGGCGAGTTCCAGCGCGTAGACGCCGGGCGTGGGCGGATCGTCGGCGTTCATCTGCGTGGAGGCTCCCGACCGCGGGTCCGAGATGATGGCGAACGGGTTGTCGACGTTCGGCACATAGGCTCGGCGTCCGTCGGACGCGAGGCCCCAGTGGATGCCGCCGAGAGAACTCCCCCTCCCGACCCGGCGCGCCCACACGAGTTCGCCTTCCGAGTCGGGGTCCAGCGCCCACACCATGCCGGACTTCTGTCCGGCGATCAGGAGCTGCGAGCCGTCCTCGGCGGTGACGATGATCGGGGCCATCCCGAAATCGTGATCCGGCCCCGTCGGCGCCGGGCAGTTCTGGAAGCGGGGCGACAGACAGGACATGTTCCAAGCGTCGTCTTCCCGCCCCTGGAAGGTCCAGCGGGCCTCGCCCGTCTCCATGTCGAGCGCGGTGATGGCGTCGCTCCCGCCCGTCGTCGGACGCGTGTAGTTCTCGCCCGTCCCGATGTAGAGGAGACCGCGCGCGGCGTCCACCGTTGGACTGGACCACACCGGTGCCCCGGAGGGCGCGAAGAGCCGCGTTCCAACCTCGTTCTCACCCGTGTGTCGCGGTTCCTCGGCCACCGTCCGGAACTCCCACAGCGGTTCGCCCGTCTCCGCCGAGAAGGCGGCCACGCCTCCGCTGGAAGTGCAGCACTCGTAGGTCGGATCGCCGGCGCTGATGATCTCCATCGATGAGATGGGGACGAAGACGCGGCCCTCGTGCACGGTCACGCTCCCCGTGACGACGTGATCCGCGTGGGTTCCGGCCGCGGCGCGCCATTGGAGGGCGCCGGTCGTCGCGTCGATCGCATACACGTTCGTCCGGAAGTCCGCGAACAAGGCGGATTGCCCGCCGCCGGGGCCCTCGCCGACGGTGATCGCGCCGCGCACGGCGGCGTCGCCCGCGAACACCCAGTGTACGCAACCGCTCTCCAAGTCGATGGAATACACCTCGCCGTACGCCGAGCCCACGATGATCCGGTCGTCGATCACCGCAGGTTTCGAGCGCACCTGGCTCACGTCGGGGAAGCCGAAGGCCCAGGCGAGTTCGAGATTCGGCAGGTCGGCGGCGGTGAGTCCCGCGCGCGCTTCGTCCGCGAAGCCCGTCTCGCCGCCCCCACCACCCCATCCGGACCAGTGCACGACGCCCCCCTCCCGCGGCGCGCTCGCGCAGAAGGCGGAGGACGGGAGGCGCGTCTGGACCAGAGTCTCGCCGGTGAGCCACTCCGCCACGGCGCGGCGCTCGTCCGCCGTCAGATCCTCGCCGTGCCGGCGCATGCGGCCTCCCTCCAGCGAACTGAGGACGGCCCGGGGCGTCATCGCTCCCAGCGTGGTGAGGCCGGGGGCGCGCACCGCGCGCTGCCCGGAATGACACTCCGCACACGACGCGGCGTACACGCGCATGCCGGGACTGTCATCCATGGGCGGCGGATCGAGCAGCCCCCGCACCCGCTCCTGGGCGACTGCGGACCCGGATCCGGCGGCCAGGGTACTGCCGGCAAGTACGGCGGCGAAGGCGGCGGCAACGATGCGCATCGGGCGACTCTCCGGCGTGACATCGACTGGACGAACGCGATGAAGATACACCGCAACGTCGCGGGGCGGCACGGTCGGTCCGGGGCCCGCCGTCAAGCCGGACACCTTCATTTGCTCCGCACAACGCTTCCCCAGAGGCTCTTGCGCGCCGCGTCCGGCAAGCGTAGGGGTATGGTTAAGCGCGGTCCCGGGCGCGGTCCC
>JAAXHJ010000074.1 GCA_012270965.1 Candidatus Palauibacter poriticola | reverse complement strand
TCCCGGGCGCGAGTCCCGGGCGCGAATCCCGGGCGAACCAATAGTCTGGGAGGAAGCACCATGCTCGGGAGTTCGCGGCCGAGGTGGGCATGTGCCTGCTGTCATTCGTCGGGTTCGTGAAGGCGGCGAAGATCGCACGAGTGGTGGCGAAGGGAATCAAATCGGGCAAGACGGCGATACGGGCCATCTCGGCTGCGGCGGGCGCTTTCTTCTGCACGAGTATGTGGGATGCCGCATGGGAATGGGATGAGTGCAATAGCGGGCTTCAGATCATGTTTGCGGGAAGCACGAATGCGGACGAGTTGGCTGGCTACCTTGAACAGGTGGCCGATGACCTAGAGGATGGGAGGATTCCCGATCCTCTTAGACTGCATTGACCATGGAATGGGAATGGGTGATTCTGCCGCTGGGAGTACTCGGCGGGCTCGCGGGCTGTTTCGGCGCGGTTATGTTCGTTTTTTCCGTGGTCGACTACATCATCGAACGCTTGCGCGAACGCGAAGAAACGTAGCGCCGCGCCCGAACGGCTACCGGCGTTCCGGGGGGCCGCCCGGCCTCCCCGGCCCCTCCGTATGCCGCACGTCCGCGTTGTTCTCGCACAACATGGCGAACCGGGAACGAATCGTGCGGCGACGCGGTTCCCGCCCGGGCCTCCGTACGCTTCCCGCGAATCGCAAAAACGCGGCGTCTCTCGGAGGAGGCGTTTTGGGCGACTCCGGGGGAGTGCGCGGTTAATCCAACCACGGCCGGGAGTTCCAGCCTCCGGGTATAGTGCCCCCGATTTCCTTGGACAGCCATTGGCGGCTGAACTGGTTATCTGTTGCGATCCTTGGCGTTACGTGATTTTGCCGGTCGAATTCTCGCTGATTGATTCCCGCCAAGCGAGATTCTAGCCGCGCGCCCCGCAGCGGGCTTCCAGAGCCTTCCGAAGCTGTCCCTCGTCGGGCTGCTGGTAGCAGGCGAGCACCGCCTTGGCGTTCCTCCAGCCGCCAAGCTCGCAGAGACCTTGAGGGGCTGGTCCATGAGATCGCTGGCAAACTTGCGCCTCAGCGAGTGCCAGCCCCTTCGGTGCTTCCGCTCCATCCCCGCGAGTTGCTCGGCCCGCTTCCACCAGACGCGGGTCATCCAAGCGTTCACGCTGACCGCCGGATCCTTTGACGAGGGCAGCACCGGCGCGCCCTCGACTCCGGGACTCCTCCTCCACGCCCGCCTGAGCACGGCGAGCGCCGGGGCGGACAACGGAGTCCGGTGCTCGTATCCCGTCTTCTCGTGCTCGCCGCGCCACCGGATGGTCTCGCCGTCGAGGTCCACATCCGACCACTTCAAGTTCCGTATGGCCCCAATTCGGTGCCCGGTTTCGTGCGCGAGCACGAGCGCGACATGGAACCGCCATCCCACCTGCCGGGAAACCCCGAGCATTGCCCGGTACTCCTCGTCCGTGACGACGACGCGAACCGGGTTCTTCTCGACGGGCTTCCTGAGACCCTTGAGCGGGTTCCTGTCGAGGAGCAGGCGGCCATGCTCGTCTCGCGATCTCGCGGCCCAGTTGAGCACCGCCATCAGGAACGTGAGGTCCCCTCCGATGGTCTGGTCCGCGACGGGCTTGCCCCTCGGGCCAATCCGCCCGGCCCGCCGCTCACGGATGAACCGGTCCCAGTCGCGCCGGGAGAGTGTCTCCGGCCTTCGGTCCCTGCCGAAGAACCCGAGGAACATCGCCGTCCCCGCCCGGTCGTGCATCCGGGCCGTCTCGCCCTTGGTGGGCGTCACCTCCTCACCGTAGATGTCAAAAAGCGTTCCCAGCGTGAGCGGCTCGGTCTCGGCCTCCCTGCGCCCGTTGACCTCCGGCCCTGCGAAGCCCGCGGCGGCCTCGTCGGCCTGCCGCTTCGCGCGCCTCCAGTCGCGGTGTTTGAGCGACCGGGTGAGCCTGCGCCCGTTCTCGCGCCACTCGATCTGGTAGAGGCCGGTCTTCGGGTCGGGGAAGACCCTCACCCGGTTGCGGCCCCACTCGCCGGCGCTGTAGGTGCGCCGGTCACGTTTCGTGCGTGCCATCATTCCATTCCTCTCTGGATGATGGACTGCACGATCTGCGCGTTTGAACGCTCGCGCGGGCGCGGTTCCTCCGCAAGTGGCGCTTGGGCCGGGGCTTTTCGGGGCAGGTGCCTGCGGGCGATCCTCGGGGCGTTGGGCCGTCCGGCGTTGGGGATCTTGCCATCGCGGACGAGGCGACCGAGATGGTCCCTCGAATATCCGCTCTCTCTGGCCGCCTCGACGAGCGACAGGGTGGTCTCGTCCCGCTCCCGGAGCGTGGCATCGAGGTCGTCGGCGCAGCGTTCGATCGCGGTGGCCGGGGTCTCGCCGCCGTATCGGCGGAGGGATTTGGCTTGCTTGCGCCAGTCGGCGGGCAGGCCCTCGACGGTCGGTCGGTCGGTCACGCGCTTCACTCCCAGTCTCCTTCGGCGTCCCTGCGGAGCGCGTCGGCGAGGTCCCGGTCTCCCTCTCCCCGCCGGACGGACCGTTCGGCGAGATCGACCCGGCTGCCCAGATCGGCGAGCCCGGTGGCGCGGCCGATCCCGTAGATGACGGCCGCGACGGTCATGACGGCGAACGCCGCGTGGAGCCCGACCGTTACGCCGTGCCGGGCGAGGATGAGCGGCCAGTGGGGCGCGAGGTATTCGAGGCGGGACCCGCCGAGCAGGAACGCCGATCCGGTGAGCGCGGCGGTGAGTCCCGCGCTGATCTTCCAAGGCTGCATGTTGGATGCTCCTTTGGGTCAGAGTTCGACGGATGCGGGATCGCGGTCGGCCGGTCCCTTGAGCCAGGAACCGCCGTCGCCTCCGCCCAGCCCGAGGCTGCGGAGCGTGCCGGCGGCGGCCGGTCCGCTGGCGTGCACGCTGAACCCTGCGGCCGCCTTCGCCTTGACGGTCTCCTTGCTGTAGTTGCCGGACGCGACCTCGATATTGACGCGTCCGGTTCGCCCGTCGGCGTCCTCGTACTCGATCTGCGCGTCGGGGTGGAGGACCCGTCCGTTGTCGTCGACGGGAAGGCCGAGTTCGCGGGCCATGCGGTGCCGCTCGGCGTCGGCCGCCCGCTTGCCTTTCCTTTTCCGCTCCAGTTCGCTCGCTCGCGCGATGGCGGCCTTCAGTTCGGCGTCGAGCCGGATGCGCCTGACCGTGGCGCCCTGCTCGCGCAGCCGCTCCCGTTCCCGGGCGCATGCGCGGTAGACGGCGGTGTCGTGGCTGGCCTGGGCGGACCGGATCCGGGAGATGCCGATCTCCTGCCCGGTGTCCATCCCCCGCTCGGCGGCGTGCTCCCGGACCTTGGCCACGCCCAGCGGGGTGAGGGTCAGGACCTTGAACGGGTTCCCGTTCGGCCCCGTGGCCGTGGATTCGGCGACGAGTCCGTCGTCGATCCAGCCGTTGACGGCCCGCCGGGTGGTGTAGGGGTGCCCGCCGAAGCGGATCTCCGCGAGGTCGCGGTAGGAGACCGCGCCGTGGACGCCGATGTCGGTCAGCGCCCCGGCGCAGCGTTCGGGGAACGGGATGGACCCGCGCTCGCGGTCCGCGGCGTATTCTCGGCGGTGGCCTTTCCGCATCGGAGAGCGATTGCGGCTGGGTGGCGCGGCCGGGCGCGGGTCCGGTTCGACCGTGCGGCCGAACATCTCCCTTCCCCTCATCGGTCGTTCAGCGGCTCGGGCCGGCGCCGCGCGCCGGGGTGGGTATGGGCGGCACGGGAACGACGATCCTCTGCGGCCCCTGCGCGGGCGTGCGGACGGCGGCCACGGCCACGGGGTCGCGCGCGGCCAGGCGCTCTCGGTGCCGGTCGAGCACGAAGTCGGAGATCTTCTGCGCGTCGGCGGCCGCACGCCGGATCTCGCGCGGGTCCTCCTCAAGCGCCTGGATCCAGCCCTCGACGTAGGCCGCGCCACGCGCCGGGTCGTGCCCCACGCCCACGCGCTCGCCGGTCATCATCGCGCTGATCTCGGCCCGCAGCTCCTCCCTCGCGTACTCGGGCGAGCCGAACCCGTTGTTGATCCCCTCGATGAGCGTGTCGCGCTTCATCCGGCTCTCGTGGCCGGTACTGTGGCCCAGCTCGTGGAGTGCGGTCTGGTAGTAGTGGTTGGCCGAGGGGAACTGCCCGCGCTCGGGCAGCACGATCTCGTCGCGCTTCATGTGGTAGTAGGCGCGGTCGCCCTGGACGTGGCGGACCGGGACGCCAACGTCCTCCATGACCCGCTCGGCCTCCTGATGCACCTTCCAGAGCGGCTCGGGCG
>JAAXHJ010000015.1 GCA_012270965.1 Candidatus Palauibacter poriticola | reverse complement strand
CCGTGTGCGTGCTCCCGGGCACCGGGAAGGCACGGGACCAGACGGTGGCGCGACTCGAGGCCGTGCTCCGGGAGCGGGGGCTGCGCGGCCGGCCCGAGACGAGCGCGCGCGCGCCTCTGGAGCGGGCCGTCCGCTACGCGTGGGCGGGACTGCGCGGAGTGCTCGGCTGGCTGGGCCCCCGGCCGCTGAGCGCGCGGGAGTGCCTGGAACGCAACCGCCACAACGAATGCACCGCGTGGTCCGTCGAGCCGATCCACGTCGTCGCGCCCGGCACGCCCATCACCGTCACCCGCCCCGCGGGATTCGACTTCGAGTATTCGTCGGGGAACTGCGTCCGCACGGGTTCCAGTCCGGTGCCCCCCGTCTGGCCGGGCAACACGGGCAACTCCGGCGGAGCGCCGCCGCCCCCGCCGCCGCCCACCTGCACGGACGACCAGATCGCGATCGCGGACGAGTACAGCGATCCGGTGAACTGGCCCTGCGACGTTTTCACCCATTCGGTAACGACGCACGGGAGGCGCGGGAAGCCCAACATCGGAGTGCACGGCCACGAAATGGGCTATCTCGACTCGAGCTACATCAACGGCGCGGGGCAGTTTTGGGCCCTGGCCGTTCACGCCAAAGTGGAAGGAATCGGAGTCGAATCGGACTGGCGCTGCCCCGTGGGGAACGCAGATCCCCGCGTCGGCGGGGCTCCGGGCAGCCAGCACGTGCTCGGGAAGGCCGGAGACTTCTACGCCGACGACTGGGGCGACAGCGTATACGACCTAATGGAGGGCGCAGCAAGAGCTGCGGACGCGGGGTACTGGTATAGGGACGTGGCGCACATCCACGTCGACTGGAGGTAGGGGGAACGCGATGGCTTTGAACAGACGGTTTTGGGGAGCTACGCTGTTCCTCGTGGCGCTCCCGCCGGCCGCGGTTGCCCAAGCGGGCGAGGAACTGGCCATGTCGGAGGCCGCCGCCGTCCGTGCTCTGATGGACAATCGGCTCACTCCGGAGCGGGACCGGGCGCTTGCGCTCGCACTCGAGCTGGGGCCGCGCGCCGGCCCGGAACTGCGGGCGGCCGTGATCGCGGCGGCGTGGGCCGAGATCCGGGGCGAGACGGACCGGCCCGAAGGCGAAGCTAGGGGTGAAGCCATAGGCAATTTCGCCTACGCCGTAGCTGGCCTGCGTGACCGGCGGGGGATCCCGCTCTTGATCGAGTTGCTGCCGAACGCCCCCTTTGCGTCGAAGCTGGCGGAGTTTGACGCGGATGTGGTCTTTCCGCCCTTGATCGAGACCGCCGCCGACCCCGGCGGACACCACTCTCGCATCGCGGGATGTTTGGAGGCGCTCCGGCTTATGATTGAGGACGGCTCCCTCGCGGAGCGACAGATGTCGCAGGTCCGCGAGGTGTCCCGCGAACGGCTGGCCGGAACTCATCACCGCTTCGTTGTGACGGAAGCCATGCGCGTCGGTGTCGCGCTGCGAGACCCGGGAATCCGGCAGGTTATCGAGAGGGTTGCTGCGGACCGTGCCGCCGCCGAGGCGCTCGTGTCGCCCTACCTGCCCAGCGGGGAAATGGTTCTAGATTATCCTTCAACGGTTGACCGCGTGCAGGAGACGGCGCGGGTGCTGTTGGCGTCCGGCGGTCGGTGAACGCGCACGGCGCCCGGCGGAAGGTGCTGCCCAGCCCCGCAGAGCCGTCGTGCAAGGCAGGGCATTGCGAAGGGCTTGCGGCTGGCCGAGGGGGGTCGATGGGAACGACGTAGGGCTCTCGCGCGCCGCAGCCGACGAGTGCAGGGGTACAGTTAGGCGCGGTCCCGGTCGCGGCATTGGCTTTGACCCGGGAGGATCGAATGATCGGCCGCTCAGGCTCCGGTCTCTTCGCGGCGGTGTTCCGGTGGTGCCCTTCCCCCCTTCCAGGCCGCCTGGCGCGCGCGGCCGCGGCACCCGCGGTTCTCGCCGCGGCGACCCTCGCCGGGTGCGGCGACTCGCCCTCGGGGTTGCTCGATCCGCCCGCCGGGGACCGGGGCGCAGGGGCGGCCGTCGTGTCCGAGACCGTGTTCCGCGACGGACGGGACGGGGGCGGTCTTCCGCCGTGGGAGAATGTGTTCGCCGCCATGGACGCGCCGGGCTGCGTGGCGCACTTCCGCAAGGTGGACGGGAGCTGCGTGGCGAGGGAGTACCGGCTCCGGTACCGCGGCGCCGGCCAGATCATCGTGGCTGACGAATGAGGTGGGCGACGTGGCGCGAGATGATCCCGGCCCTCGCGGCGGCGGCCCTCTGTCTCGGGGGCCTCGTACACGGACGACTAGGTGGCGATCGCGGACGAGTACGACGACCCGGTGAAGTGGCCCTGCGACGTTCTCGCCGACTCGGTGCTGGGCGGCGGGAACCACGGCCACGCGACCGGCTACCCGTCCCCGAACTACCCGTCCGGTCGCGCCGCCGTGCTGCCGGTGGTTCCGGGCGCGTGGATCAACTCCGACTGGCGGTGCCCGGAAGGCAACGCGGCGGTGGGCGGCGTTGCCGAGAGCACTCACATCCAGGGCGCGGCGGGAGACTTCAACGCACCGAACTTCGACGTGCCCTATACGACAGGTTTTCGAGGCGTCGGCGGGGGGCAGGATGTCCGACTACCGCGACCCGGAAACCGGGCGGTGCGATGGCGGCACTTGGTGCTATTCTACCTACATCCACATCGACTGGTAGGGGAAAATGCGACGCGGAACGACGAACGCCCTGTTCGCGCTTGGGCCGCGCGCCGGGGCGGAACTGCGCGGCGCGGTCATCGGCGCGGCGTGGGCCGAATGGCGGGGCGAGACGGACCGGCCCGAGGGCTCCGAGGGGCAAGGTAACTCGGGACCGCCTTTCCGGGAGAGCGCATCGATCAGTCATAAGGGCCACCGTTTGGCTGGCCGTGGTGCTTGGAGACCCCGAGCTGAGGCGCATCGTCGACCGCATCGCCCAGGACCGCACCACCGCCGAGGCGCTTGTCTCGCCCTATCACCCCAGTTGGAGGCTCGTCAGTCCCGACTACCATGAACTGGGCAATTTCCAGCGTGCAGGAGGATGCGCGGCTCTTCCTGTCGGACGGCGGGGCCGGGATCGGCCCGATTCGCAAGCGGGACTCGCCCGGGTAGGCGGGCACGCCCGCAGGTGAAGAGGCGTTCTCGCGTAGGCGGCGGCGCGGACGCCGGCGGTTCCAGCCGTGGCCGCCCCGAGGCCCCATGCCGGATACCAGTGCGCCGTGGTATGTTGATGCCGGAACGACGGTGGCCGCCGGCCCCGGGATCGCGCCGAGATCCGCCGGCCCCCAACGCGGGAGGTTTCCGTGACGACTCGCACGCCCACCGACGAGATCCGCATGCCCGACCGTCGCCGATTCCTCAAGCGTGCGGCGGCGGGAGCCGCCCTCGCGGCGACTCCGGCTTGGGCGCGGACGCCGTCCCTGCCAAGTCTCAGCCTCGGGGAGCTGTCGGCGCGGCGAGACTTCATGGGGACGGAAGACGAGTCCTTCTGGGAGATGGTGAAGTCCCAGTTCCCGCTCCGCCCCGGACTCATCCTGATGAACGCGGCGAACCTCTGCCCGTCGCCCTATCCGGTGCAGGAGGCGGTGTTCGGCTACACCCGCGACATCGACCGGGACGCGTCGTCCCACAACCGGGCCAAGTTCAATTCACTCGCCGCACGCTCCGTGGAGGCGCTGGCGGAGCTGCTCGGCGCCTCTCCCGGAGAGATCGTGATCACGCGGAACACCTCCGAGAGCAACAACGCCGTGATCAACGGGCTCTCGCTGGGCGCGGGAGACGAAGTCGTGGTGTGGGATCAGAACCATCCCACGAACCTCGTGGCGTGGGACGTCCGGGCGGAGCGCTGGGGCTACGATGTGATCCGCGTGGAGACGCCCCCGGTGCCGGAGTCGGAGGACGAACTCATCGACGCCTTCGTGAACGCGTTCACCGACCGCACGCGGGTGCTCGCGGTGACCCAGATCTCGAACATCTCGGGCGTCGAACTCCCCGCTCGCCGCCTGTGCGACATCGCGCGCGACCGCGGCATCTTCGTGCATATGGACGGGGCCCAGAGCTTCGGTGCCGTGGAGGTCGACCTGCACGCCATGGGCTGCGACTCGTACACGGGGAGCGCCCACAAGTGGTTCTGCGGACCGAAGGAAACCGGGGTCCTCTACGTCCGGGCCGACCGGGTCGCCGAACTGTGGCCGAGCGTCGTGGGCGTGGGCTGGGACGGAGCGCTCGCCGGGGGCGGGGCCGCCAAATTCGGCACCTTCGGGCAGCGCGACGATGCCGCCGTGGCAGGCGTGGGGAAGACGGTCGAGTTCCACCAGGCGATCGGGGCGGCGGCGATCGAGGCCCGCATGCGCGCCCTCGCGGCCAGCCTGAAGGCGGCGATCCGCGAGCGGATCCCGAACGCGCGATTCCACACCTCGGACGTGCCGGGATTGAGCGGGGGCGTGGTCGTCGCGAAGCTGCCTGTGGACGATCACAGGGAGGTCTTCAACCGGATCTACGAGGAGCACGGCGTGGCGGGGGCGCTCCGCACGGCCCGGTTCCCCGGCATCCGCCTCTGCCCTCACATGTACAACACGATGGCCGAGATGGAGCAGATCGCCGATGCGCTCGCCCGCTCCATCTGAATCGCGGCCCGCTGTCGAGTCGAATCCGGAGGCGGACGCGTTGCGCCGTTTCTTGGCCGCGCTGCGTCCTCTCCTGCGTGAGCACTGCGCCTGCTCGGCATGGATCGTCGGATCCCACGCCCGCGGGACGGCCGGTCCCGAGAGCGACATCGACGCGATCGTGGTCGCGCCGACTCGGCGTCCCTCGGTGGAGCGGTTCCGGGACTACCTTCCGGCGATCCTCGCGGCCGGGGTCGGCGTGGACCTGTTCGTCTACAAGCCGGCCGAGTTCGAGCACCTGCGGCGTGAAGGACGGCCATTCCTCCGGCATGCCATGCAGTCGGCCATCGCCGTCGAGGTCTGACCGCCATGTGGGATCGCGCCGAGGAGGCGCGCCGGTGGTTTGCCCAAGCGGAGAACGATCTCGAGTTCGCACGCCTTGCCCTGCGCGAGAAGTTCTTTCATCAGGCGTGTTTCATCGCCCAGCAGAGCGCGGAAAAATCCGTGAAGGCGATCGGCTACGGACTCGGCGACCGGACGATCATCGGTCACTCGGTCGTCGCGCTCGCGGAGCGCTATGCGGAGAGGGTCGGGGGCCTGGGCCGTCTGATGGAAGACGCCGGAGTCCTGGACCAGTTCTATATCCCGACCCGCTACCCGAACGGCCTTCCCGGAGGGGTACCCTTCGCCGCTTTTCGCGAACCTCAGGCGCGGGCCGCCATCGAGGCCGCCGAACGCTTTCTGCTCCTCGCCCGCGAACACGCCGACGGAAATCAGCTTCCGTAGCGTCTAACTCTAACGGCCCGTGGCTGCTAAAGCTCGCCCCGGTTCTTCGCCCAGAGCGCGTAGTGGCAGGCTCGGGCGGTGAGGGCCATGTAGGTGAGTGAGGGGTTCTGGCAGGCGGAGGACGGCATCGCCGCGCCGTCGATCACGAAGAGGTTCGGCGCGTCCCACGCTTGGTTGTAGCCGTTGAGGACGGAGGTCGCCGGATCCCGCCCCATCCTCGCCGTTCCCATCTCGTGGATCGTGAGGCCCGGCGCCGTGAGATCCGTGAGCAAGCGGACGTCGACTCCGCCGCCGGCTTCCAGCATTTCCGCGGCGCGGTCCGCGCTGTCCCGCATCATCAGGCGCTCGTTGTCGCTCCACTCGCAGTGGACGCGGAGGGCCGGGATCCCCCACGCATCGACCCGCTCCGGATCGAGTTCGACGTAGTTCTCCTCGCACGGGAGGCACTCGCCGAAGGCGCCGAGCTCGAACTCCCATACCCCGGGTTCCGTGAGCCGGCGCTTGTAGTCCGCCCCGAAGCCCGGCATGTCGAGGCCGCGACTCCAGCTCTGCCGCGTGGACCAGCCCTGGTAGCCGTACCCCCGGATGAAGTCGGGCGAGGGTTCCGTCACGTTTCGGAAGCGGGGGATGTAGATCCCGTTCGGACGCTCGCCGGTGTAGCCGTGGTTCTCCCAGCCCGGAAACGTCGCCTTCGCGCCCGTGCTCATGGTGTGATCCATGAGATAGCGGCCGAGGACTCCGCTGGAGTTCGCGAGCCCGTCCGGGAAGTCGGCGGAGGTCGAGTTGAGCAGGATCCGCGTCGACTCGAGCGCGGAGGCGCCAAGCATGACGATCTTTCCGAAGAACTCCAGATCTTCTCCCGTCCGTCGGTCGATGACGCGCACGCCCGTGACCCGGCCGCGGGCGGGATCCCAGATCACGCTGTGCACGACGCTGTCCGGCCGCAGCGTCATTCGGCCGGTGGCTTCGGCGGCCGGGAGCGTGGCGTTGAGCGAGCTGAAGTAGCTCTTCGTGCGGCAGCCGCGGTGGCAGGGGCCGCAGTAGTGGCAGGCGCTCCGTCCCTTGTGGTCGCGGGTGAGAACCGCGGTGCGCCCGATCGTCATCAGCCGCGTGTCGCCGAAGTCGCGCGCGATCGCCTCCCTCACCGCGTTCTCGACGCACGTCATCTGCATCGGAGGCAGGAAGACGCCGTCCGGCAACTGTGGAAGACCCTCTGGGCGGCCGCTGATGCCGGCGAAGGCTTCGACGTGGCTGTACCACGGCGCGAGGTCCGCGTAGCGGAGCGGCCAGTCGATCCCGATCCCGTCGCGCGCGTTGGCCTCCAAATCGAGATCGCTGAGACGGTAGGACTGGCGCGCCCACATGATCGAGCGCCCGCCGACTTGGCGGCCGCGGATCCACAGGAACGGTTTCCCCTCGGGCGTGGTGTAGGGATTCTCGATGTCGTTGACGAAGAACTTCCGGCCCATTTCGTCGCAGGCGTAGCACTCGCGCTGCACGGGCTGCTCGGCGGCGAGCGCCTTGCGGTCGTTCCAGCCCCGGTACGGCATGCGGTACGGGGGCACATGTTCGGTGTAATCCCGCTCGGGGACGATCATGGGCCCCGCTTCGAGCACCAGTGTGCGGAGGCCCAGTTCGGTGAGTTCCTTGGCGGCCCAGCCGCCCGTGATCCCCGAGCCGACGACGATCGCCTCCCAGACCTCCCTCCGGCGGATCACGGCGGTCCCCCGGCGCGGTTCCGTTCCGGGCGTTCATTCCGGGACGGCCCGGCGCCTCGGCGACGCGTGCCGGTGCCGTACTGGTCGAGGATGACGCACCCCTCGAAGGCGCCGGGGATGATCCGGTATCCCAGCGAGCGCAGGCCGGGCTCCGAGGTGAAGTAGCCGGCGAGCGTGAAGCGCTTCATGTCGTAGAAGAAGGTCTGAGTGTCGTCGATCTCGGGATCCCGGCGACGGCGGTCGAGGTCGTCGTCCATCCGCCCGACGAGTTCCGTCTGTTGCGCGGGCGTGCAGTCGGCGAAGTCCGCGCCGTGGGCCGCCCGGGCGGCGGGGTCCACGGCGTCCAGGCCGGCGAGGAAACGGTCGCGGTCCGACGCGTCCAGCCAACCGGTCAGGAGGGCATCGACGAATGCGGTGACGCCCGCCTCGCTCGCGCCCGGCGTGTCCGTCCGGGGGATGATGACCTCGGCGAGCGCCGTCACCGTCCTCGCCTGCGCGGGCGTGAGCGTCGCGGGCGGCGCGCCGCCGACCGGGCCGGCCACCGACCGGGTGCGCCGCCCGAGCGCCAGCGCCTCCGCCACGGCGCTCCCCGGCGCCAGCAGCGGCGCGCCCGCGGCCACACCGATGATCTCGAGAGCCCTGCGCCGTCTCACAGTCGGTCCTCCCGGCCGGCATCGACGCGCGGACGGCGGGAGCGCCGCCGCGCCCGGCCATAATAGGCCGAAGCGCCCCCCGCGCGAAGACCGCTCGTCGAACCGCGCAGTTCGACGCCGGCCGGGGGGCGCGACATATTGCTGCGCATGGACAGACGGAGATTCGTACAGAACTCGCTCGGAGCCGGACTCCTTCTCGCGCGCGCGGGACGCGCGGCGGCGGCCGGGATCCGGACACTCCCCGAGGCGTGGGGCCTCCAGCTCTACACGGTACGGTCGCTGATGGCGCGCGATGTCGAGCGGACGCTGGCGGCGGTTGCCCGCATCGGCTACGGCGAGGTGGAGTTCGCCGGCTATTTCGGCCGCTCCCCCGCCGAGATCCGTACCGCGCTGGAAGCGGAGGGCCTGACGGCCCCCGCCGTCCACCTGTCGCTCGAGGAACTCCGGTCGAGTTTCGATGAGGCCGTCGACGCCGCGGCCGAGATCGGGCACCGGTACCTCGTCCTCCCCTACCTAGCGGGTCCCGAGCGGCCGGGGGGCGACGGCGCCACGGGATCGGCCGTCGTGGACGGATACCGGCGGCTCGCGGACGAATTCAACCGGCTCGGGGCACGGTGCCGCGACGCGGGACTCCTCTTCGCCTACCACAACCACGATTTCGAACTCGAAGAAGTGGACGGCGTTCGTCTCCTCGACGTCATGATCGAGAACACGGACCCCGAACTGGTCCGCTACGAGGTCGACTTCTACTGGCTCGTGCACGGCGGAGGCGACCCGTTCGACTACTTCAGCCGGTATTCCGGCCGCTTCGACCTCTGCCACGTGAAGGACCGCACGGAGGAAGGCGAGATGGCGGATGTGGGCGCGGGCGCCATCGACTTCGAGGCGATCTTCGAGCGTTCGGACGAGGCGGGGCTGATCCACTACTTCGTCGAGCACGATGCGCCGGCCGATCCGATCGGGTCGGTGCGCGCAAGCTACGAGCACCTGAGGTCTTTCGATGGCTGATCCGGCCCCTCCCCGCGACCGGAAGCCGGCCAGCCGCCGCGACGGCCGGCCGGTCAGCCGCCGCGCCGCCCTGCGCGCGACCGGTGCCGCCTCACTCGGTCTCCTCGTCGGCGGCACGGCGACCTCCGCATCGGCGCTCCCCGGCGGGTCGCGAGCGTCGGGTCGCGGCGCGCCCGGCACCCGCCGGCCGGCCAACGCCATCACGCAGTCCGTGGCGCGCTGGTGCTTCGAGGAGATTCCCCTCGTCCCCTTCTGCCGGGGCGTGGCCGATGTGGGTCTCACCGCGATGGACCTGCTCACGGTCGAGGAATGGCCCGTCGCACACGACCACGGTCTCACGGTCTCCTGCGGCGACGTGGCGGCCGGCACGATCGAGGACGGCCTCAACGAGACGAAGAACCACGCCGGCATCATCGAGGCCTTCGAACGCCGCATCCCGCATGCCGCCCGGGTCTCGGTCCCGAACGTAATCTGCTTCTTCGGCAACCGCCGCGGGATGGAGGACGGCGTCGGGATCGAGAACTCCATACGCTGCCTCGAGGCGTGCGCCCCCATCGCCGAGTCCGAGGGCGTCACGATCCTCGTCGAGGTCCTCAACTCCAAGTCGGGCGGACATGTCGACTACATCGGCGACCGCATGGACTACGCGCTCGAGGTCATCCGGGCCGTCGACTCGCCGCGCGTGAAGATCCTCTACGACATCTATCACATGCAGATCATGGAGGGGGACATCATCCGCACGCTGACGGACGCGAGCCCCTGGATCGGCCACTACCACACGGGCGGGGTTCCGGGACGGGCCGAGATCGACGACTCGCAGGAACTGAACTATCCCCCGATCGTGCGGGCCATCGCCGACACGGGCTTCGAAGGGTTCATGGCCCACGAGTTCATCCCTCGGAGCGGCGACCCCCTGCGCTCGCTGCGCGAAGCCGTGGAGCTGTGCGCGCTGTGAACCCAAGCAGTCCGTGCTGAAACCCCGCGTCAGCGGCGCTCGAACGCAACGCGGTTGCGCCACGGGCTGCCGGCCAAGCCTGCCTGCTTCTTCCCCAGCCACAGCGCGATCATCAGCCACAGTCCGGCAAGCGGGACCATGGTCAGCGCAAGCGCGGAGCTTCCCAGCCCGAGCGCGCGCAGTCCGGCGAAGGACCACACCCCAATCTGATCGCCCGCCCGGTAGACGAACAGGTCGTTGAAGTTCTTCGCCTTGTACTTGTCCCGGCGTGGCAGGACGGTGTAAAGCACCTCCCGCGTCGGCACCGCCAAGGCGAAGTTCCCCGCCCTCCGCAGCACCTGGAACACGACGAACACCGCGAAGACCGGCACCGCTCCCAGCGCCAGAAAGCCGAGGACGCTGAGAACGGGCAGTATCCCGAGGGTGAGGCGCACGCCGAGCCACTTCAGGATGCGACCCGTCAGAAAGAGTTGAGTACACAGCGTGAGAAGGTTTACCGAGAGGTCGATGCGTGCGAAGACCGAGGTCCGTTCCGCGCCTGTCGCGAACGTACGCGAGATGATGTCCGCCTGGATGTTGTAGAGGAAGGTGGAACCAATCGTGAACAGCAGCATGAAGGCGCCGATCCCGAGCAGATAGGGTGACACCAAGACGCGCCGGATTCCCTCCAGCACCGACCCCCCGATCACCTCCTCCGTCTCGCCGCCGCGGTCCGCCACGTCCGAACGACCGTCGGCGGCGCCTGAACCCTCAGCCGCGGTCGGCGGCGTCGCGCAGCGCGAGTCAAGCGCCTTGAGGCAGAGGACCGCTCCCTCGAGCAGCAACACCGAGAACAGGAGGAGGGTCGGGGCCGAGAGGAATCCGATCAGAAAGGTCGTGATCGCGGAGCCGACGATCCCCCCCACGGTTCCGCCGACTCCGATGAGGCCGAACACGCGGCGGCTCTGGCGCTCCCGGAAGATGTCGGTCATGAACGACCAGAAGACCGAGACCACGAACAGGTTGAAGACGCTGATCCAGACGAAGAAGGTCCGGCCGATCCATACCGAAGCGGGGCCATCGGTCACGATTCTCAACAGCACGAAGTAGCCCAGCAGGTTCAGCATGAAGAAGCGGTACGTAAGGGTCACGAACCGTCGACGGGTCCACCGTGACACGACCGCAGCGAAGATCGGGTGCACGAGAAGCATGGCCGTCAGCGTACCCGTGAAAAGCCAAGGGATGTTCTCGACCCCGCCCGCCACGGCCATCTCCTCGCGGATCGGCCGGATCACATAGTACGCCGACAGGATGAAGAAGAAGTAGAGAGCCGACAGGAGCACGAGCCCCGCCTCCTCAGGGCGGGCGCCAGTCACCCGCGCGGCGACCGTGCGCGGCTCGCTCTCCGCGGTCGGGGTCACCGCGGGGAAGCTCCGGGATGGCGCTTCATCGTGGCTCTGCTTGCCGGTCGATCGAAAAAGGGATTCTCTTCAGAGGCTCTTGGGAACCTAACGGGGGGAGCGAACGTGGCCACCTTGCTGGAACGCATCTTCGGCGTCGCGCGTCGGATCCTCAACATGAGGCGCGGCGAGTCCGGTCTTGCGGTATTAGCCGCGCTCTTCTTCTTCCTCGTTCTCTTCGGCTACTTCTTCGTCCGTCCCGTGCGGGAGGCGATGGGGGTTGCCCGCGGGATGGAGGATCTGCGCTGGCTCTTCGCCGTGACCTCCGTGGCCTCTCTGTTCGCGGTCCTCGTCTTCGGGGGTGTCGTAGCGCGGACGAACCGCCGCCGCTTCATCCCGGTCGCGTACCTGTTCGTGATCGCTTGCCTGATCGGGTTCGCGACGCTTCTGATCCAAGACGTGCGAGCGGGCGGCGGCCTCATCGGCACGGACGCGGAGACCGGCCTCGCGCGCGGCGTCGGCTACACATTCTACGTGTGGCTGAGCGTCATCAACCTCTTTTCGACCAGCGTATTCTGGGCCTTCATGGTCGATGTGTTCGACGTCGACCAAGGGAAACGGATGTTCCCCTTCATCGGGATCGGCGGCACGCTGGGGGCATTCCTGGGAGGGCGCGGCGCAAGCTTGGTCAGCGGCCTTACGGAAAGTCCGTACCTGCCCGCCGGTTTCATGCTGATCGGGGCTGGCTGCTTCGCGCTCGCGATCTTCGTCATGCTGGCCCTCGACCGGAAGGCCGGGGCGTCGGACCTGTCGCGGCTCGGAACGGACCGGGCCGGCGAACCGAACGCGGCGGACGGCGGGGCCGCGGGACCCGAACGCGGACGCCGAGGTGATTCGGGCACGCGAATCGGAGGCGGAGCCCTGGAGGGGCTGCGTGCCGTGTTCACCTCGCCGTACCTGCTGGGCATCGGGCTTTGGGTCGTGTTCATGGCGATCTCGAACACGTTGATCTACTTCACCCAAGCGAACGTCATCCTCGAGGCCACGGACACGTTCAGCCAGCGGGTGGGGAGCTTTGCCGACTTCGATTCGCTGGCGCAGTTCGGAACCCTGCTGACGCAGGTCTTCATCACAACGCACCTGATCCGGAAGCTGGGGGTCGGGTGGACGCTGGCTATCCTGCCGCTCGTCACGGTGCTCGGCTTCGTCGTGCTGGCCGTGTGGCCGCTATATGGGGTGATGATGATCTTCCAAGCCGTCCACCGCGCGACGCGGTACGCGGTCTCGCGGCCCTCGCGCGAGACGCTGTTCTCGGTCGTACCGCCCGCGGAGAAGTACAAGGGGAAACCGATCGTCGATGTCTTCCTGTACCGGGGCGGCGACCTCGCCGGTGCCGGCATCGACAGCCTGTTCGCCATGCTCGGCCTGGCGCTGGCGTGGGTCGCGATGTCCACGGCTCCGCTGGCCGGGATGTGGATCGTACTCTCCATCGCGCTCGGGCGGGCCCAAGCACGGCGCGTGCCTCCCTGAGTCGCCGGTGCTGCCCGACGACATCTTCGGTCCCGGTTCTCCGCTGCGGGTCATCGGCCACCGCGGGGCGGCGGCGTTCGCGCCCGAGAACACGCTCCCGTCCTTCGCGCACGCGGTGCGCGTGGGAGCCGATGCCGTGGAACTGGACCTGCACCGGAGCGCGGACGGCCACCTCATGGTGATCCACGATCCGAGCCTCCCCCGCACCACCGACGGAACGGGACGGGTGGAGGAGTTGACGCTGGAGGAGCTGCGCGCCTTTGACGCGGGTTATCGTTTCACGACCGACAACGGGCGGACCTTCCCCTTCCGGGGGCGGGGGGTCGGCATCCCCACCCTCGAAGAGGTCCTCGAGGCGGTGGGAGACCTGCCGGTGATCGCGGAGATCAAGTCGGCGGCCGCGGGGCACGAACTGGGCGCGTGGCTACGGAGGAACCGGAATCGCCGGGAGCGGGAGCGGATCCTGGTCGGCGGCTTCGAGCGCGAGGAAGTGGAGCCCGCGAGCCGGCACGCGCGCTGGCGCTGCGCCTACCAGGACGAACTCCGCGCGTACGTCCTCCTCGGGAAGTTCGGTCTGGGTCGCCACCTCGCCCCAGGCAACTGTGATGCCGCCATGCTGCCGGAACGACAGTGCGTGCTTCGCATCCTCAAGCTGCGCATCGTCACGCCGCGCTTCGTCCGGCGGGCCCACGCCGACGACATGGGCGTCTTCGTATGGACCGTGAACCACCCCGACGACATGCGGCGCCTCCTCGACTGGGGCGTGGACGGACTCGTGAGCGACGCCCCGGGGCGGGTCCGCCGGATCTTGGACGAGCGGGAGGTGGGGGGAGATGCCGGCGCTTGAAGCGCGGCCGCGGACGATTCTCCACGTGGACATGGACGCGTTCTATGCCGCCGTCGAGGTGCGCGAGAACCCGTCGCTGCGCGGCAAGCCGGTCATCATCGGATCCGCCCCCCGGAAGGGCCGCGGCCGGGGCGTCGTCTCGACGGCGAACTACGAGGCCCGGCGTTACGGGATCCATTCCGCGATGCCGATCTCACAGGCGTGGCGCCGCTGCCCCGGCGGCGTCTACGTGCGGCCGCGCATCGCCTTTTACGCGGAGATCTCCGGACGGATCTTCGACATCTTCCGCTCCTTCACGGACCAAGTGGCGCCGCTCTCGCTCGACGAGGCGTTCCTCGACGTGACGGCGAGCCGGCGGCTGTTCGGCAGCGGTCCGGAGATCGCGACCCGGATCCGGCGGCGGATCGCGGAGGAGGAGCGGCTCACGGCCTCCGTCGGCGTCGCCTCGAACAAGTACGTGGCGAAGGTCGCGAGCGATCTCAGGAAGCCGGACGCGCTCGTCGTCGTCCCGCCGGGGACCGAACGCGAGTTTCTGGCGCCGCTCTCCGTCTCCCGTCTCTGGGGGGCGGGGCCGAAGGTCCAGGCCCGGCTCGCGCGACTCGGGTTCGAGGCGATCGGGGATGTGGCGCGCAACAAGCCCGAGTTCCTCGAGGCCTCTGTGGGCCGTAAGCTGGGGCGGCGTCTCCACGAACTCGCAAACGGCCTCGACGTTCGGAGGGTCGACCCGCGACCGGGGCGAAAGTCGCTCGGCAGGGAAGTGACCTTCCCGCGCGACGTGGAGGATCGCGCCCGCGTGGAGCGGACGCTGCTCGCCCTTTGCGAGGGAGTCGGGCGGTCGCTGCGCGGGAAGCGGATCGCGGGGCGCACCGTGCAGTTGAAGCTGCGTTGGGACGGCTTTGAGACGCACACGCGCCAGCGCACGCTCGAGCGTCCGGCGGACACGACGGAAGCCACCTGGCCCGTCGCGCGCGAGCTGTTCCGGGAGGCCGACGATCCCCGCCGCCGCGTCCGGCTCATCGGGGTCAGCCTCTCCGGCTTCGGCCATCCGGAAGACGAGCAACTCGGGCTTCTCGGCGGGGACGACCCGGCAACCTCCGGCCGGGAGAGCCGCCGCCGGCTGGCGAAGACGATGGACACCGTGGCGGACCGGTTCGGCCGGGACGCGCTGAAGCGGGCCGCCCTTCTCGATTCAAACGAGCGCGGCACATAGCGAGGAACACGATCGTGCAGGTATTCCCGATTCCGCCGGCCTCCGGGCGCGGCATCCTTTGGTTCTTCATCATCATCATCGTCATCCTCATCGGCGTGACGCTCATGCTGGGCTGGGCCGCCTGGTCCACGAGGAACAGCCGCGCCGAGGTGTCGCCGGCGGGCCTGAAGCTGGTGGGGGACCTCTGGGGCCGGACGATACCCCTCGACCGTCTCGAACTCGACGAGGCTCGCGTCGTGGATCTCCGCGGCGAAACCGACCTCGTCCCGCGTCGGCGCACCATGGGGACGGCGCTCGGCGACTACTCCGCGGGATGGTTCCGGCTCCGCAGCGGCGAGAAGGCGCTCCTCTACCTCACGGACCGGCGGCGGGTGGTGTACATTCCCACGCTCGACGGGTACTCGCTCCTCCTGAGCCAGAGCGAACCCCGGCACTTCCTGGACACCCTAAGGAGAGTGACGACGGATGCTCCCGACACGGGCTGAGGCGCTCGCGATCGTCCACGAATACACCGAGAGTCCCGGACTCCGGCGCCACATGCTGGCCGTGGAGGCCGCCATGCGCGCCTACGCGAGGAAGTACGGCGAGGACGAGGATCGCTGGGGCGTGGCGGGGCTGCTGCACGACTTCGATTACGAGCGCTGGCCCAATCACGACCGCGCGCCGGATGCGGAGCATCCCTCGATCGGGGTGGCCATCCTTCGCGACAAGGGAGTGGACGAGGACATCCTCGAGACGATCATGGCCCACGCGGATTACACGGATGTCGAGGCGACGACGCGGATGTCGAAGACGCTCCGGGCCGTGGACGACCTCACCGGTTTCATCACCGCCTGTGCCCTGGTGCGGCCGACGCGGCTCGCGGGCATGAAGACGCGGTCCGTAAGAAGGAAGATGAAGGACAAGGCGTTCGCCGCCGCGATCAGCCGCGACGAGATGCGTGAGAATTGCGCTGAACTGGGCGAAGACATGGGCGAGCACATCGCCTTCGTCATCGCCGCCATGCAGCTTGCGGCCGAAGACCTCGGCCTGAACGGTCCCGCCCCGGGCTGAACCCCCGTGGGGACCGGTGCCCGATTCGGAGGGACTCGCGTATGACTACGACGACGGTAATCATGATGATCGTCATCCTCGGATTCGTCTGGGGAGGACTCGCCGTCCTCGCGTCGATCGCCTGGCGCAGGGAAGGCGCCAAGCGAGGCGGAGAGAGTTAGACTCGCAAAATGAGGGGACGGTGCCGCGGGGGACGGATCCTCTTGGTGACGCTGGTCGCGCTGGGGGCCGGGTCGTGCTTTCTCCCCATCCCCCGCGCAATGCGCCCGCCCGAAGCCGTGCCGACATCCGCACCGGATTCGGTCGTCCGCGACTCGTCAGCCGAGGAGACCGCGCGGCGGGATTCGATCGCGACGGCCGAACGAGAGGCCGCGAGGCGGGATTCGATCGCCCGGGCGGAGCGGGAGGCCGCGCGCAGGGACTCGATCGCCCGGGCGGAGCGGGAGGCCGCGGCCGCGCGCAGGGACTCCATCCTCGAGGCTAGGCGGGCCGCCGCGCGCCGGGACTCGCTGGAGGCGGCTCGGCGCGACTCGCTGATCGCCGCCGCCCGACGCGACTCGCTGGCCAGCGTCGAGGCGGCCCGGGCCGCGGCCGAGGCGGAGCTGGCTCAACTCCGCGACTCGGGGCCCGTTTACGTCGCCTTCGACGAGGCGGCCCGCCTCGTGTGGGACACCGATGCCGAGGCCGCGCTGGCGACGACTTTGCTTCCCGTGATCCGCGCTGCGGGACTCGACGCGGACATCGCGGCCTCCATCTGGCTTCTCGTGCGGACCGATGGACGGGTCGAGGCGACCGCGATCCAAGTCTCATCCGGCGACCAGGCCTTCGACGCGGCGGCCGTTCGCGCGGCCCGCGGGCTGCTCTTCGCCCCCGCCCTCCGCGACGGGCGCCCGACCCCCGTCTGGGTGCTGCGCGAAATCTCGCTTCTCATGCGATAGGAGCTCGCTCCGGGACCAATTGAGTCCCGGATGGCGCTCCCCCCACCATGCCCCGCTTCGGCTTGCCAGTCTTGAGCGCCATGTCTTTCCCCCGCATCGGCGAGGCGCCGATCTCGGAGGTGACGAGCGCCGACGTGATCCCCGCGCGGTGGCGGAGGCGGCACGTGCGCATGTCGTTCACAACCAAGTCGAGGCGGCCTATCGGGGCACGGACCTGTTCGAGCGTCGGCGGCTGATATCAGCGCTCCAACCTCCGGGCCCGCCGTGCCGAGGTCTTGCAGGCATGGTGCGATCATCTCGGTTGGCAACACCCTTCCATCGCTGCCGATCATCGCGGTTTCTCCGTTCCGTAGCGTAGCGGCGCATCCGGCCAGTCTCCGGCGAGCAACCGAGTCTGGATCGGTCCCTCCGAGGCTATTCGAACACGACCCATAATGAGGGAAGAACGCCGCGGGGGCGGATCCTCCTGGTGACGCTGGCCGCGCTCAGCGTCGGGTCGTGCTTCCTCCCCATCCCCCGCACGAACCCGCGCCGGCATCCGCACCGGATGCGGTCGTCGGCGACTCGGCAGCCGTGGACGCCGCGCGGCGGGATTCGATCGCGAGGGCGGAGCGGGAGGCTGCGCGCCGGAACTCCATCCTCGCGGCTCGGCGGGCCGCCGCCCGACGCGACTCGCTGGCCAGCATCGAGGCGGCCCGCGCCGCGGCCGAGGCGGATCTGGCGCAACTCCGCGACTCGGGGCCCGTATCCGTCGCCTTCGACGAGGCGGCCCGCCTCGTGTCGGACACCGATGCCGAGGCCGCGCTGGCGACGACCCTGCTTCCCATGATCCGGCCGCGGGACCCAACGCGGACATCGCGGCCTCCATCTGGCTTCTCGTGCGGTGACTGTCCCTTGCCCCCCCCTTCGGGCAGGTATCGTTCGCCGTTCCAAGACCTTGACGACGGTACGCAACCGTGCGCGAGACACCGGCCACGAATGATCGCGGAGCCTTCGGCGTCGTCCGTCGATCCGATGTCTCGTGGTTGTTGCTTAGTGCAATGGATCGGCTCCGCTTGGCCGCGCCTTGGCTGTCGAGACTGGCTGTTGGACTGACCGCCGCGCTGGCGGGCACCCTCGCCAGACAGCTCCCGGCGACTTGACCAACTCCTGACGAACGGGCGCGGCGCCCCACGGCAGAGGGAGAGGCGAGAGGAGTATGTTGTTTCCGGCGCTGTTCAGAGCGCTCTCCGGGACGGCCGAGTGGATTCAGGACGAGGACCGCCACCCTCGCACCGCCCGCTTGAGCCGCCGCGCATTCGCCCGTCTGGTCGGTGCGGTCATCCTCTTCGAGTCCGCACGTCCTTCCGCCGCCTACGGGGCCGCGTTCGGGGAGTGCTCCGGATGCGGCCCCGCGGGTGCCTGTCCGTCGGGTTGCGCGATCATCACCAACGCCTGCCCGTGCGGCGGCCCGGCTCCGTGCGGCGGCCCGGCTCCGTGCGGCGGCCAGAACTGCTGGTGCGCGGGCTCCGCGGAGGTGATGGACCTTTACTGCGACTGCAAATGCGACAATAAGCTGTGCATCTGCACGGATAGCAGCTCAAATAATCCTTGCCGCAACAACGGCGGCGGCGGCAGACATCCCGGGGAACTGTTCTGAAACCGAATTCGGCCGCTCCGGCGCAGGAGACGGTCAGGGGCGCAATCGATCTGACCATAGGCCGGACCGAGGGCGACCAACGGTACGTTTTCGGGCGGGTATTGGGCTTGGCGCTCGATGCCCGAGGGCGCATGTATGTATCCGACATGCATGCCGGCTCCATTCAGACGTATGGACCCTCGGGCGATTTTCTCCTCCGGATCGGTCGCAGCGGTGGAGGTCCCCTTGAGTACCGGCTCTATCCGACAGATATCGCGATTCTGCCGGACGGGGGTTTATGGATCGTATCGGACGGCGACAAAGTCTTGCGGGCCAACCCGGCCCGCGATGACGTGGCGGGGACTTTGGAGGAGATACCGGTCCAAGAGAGTCGCCGCTGGCTCGTCGCCGATCCGGTGGCGCTCGACGAGGAGGGGCTGCTGGTGGTCAGCGGCAGAGAGCCCGTCCGGTGCGGCAGCCGCCGCAGGCGCCGTATCTCTCTTGAGACCGGTAGCACCGTATCGAAATCAAACCCCTGGGCCCTGTGGCCAACATGGGAGGAACTGGGCTGGCGGCTGCCCCGGATGTCAAGCAGGCAGGTGGCGGAACTCGATGCGGTGGGTGGGCTGGCTTGGGCGTACACGAATGCCGGTGCCCCTCCCCCATACGGAAGCAATTGGCTCATGGCATTCGCGGCCGACGGACGCTTCGCCGTGGCCCTCACCACGACATACCGCGTCTCGGTCTACGATCCGCTCCTGCGGCCGGTGAGAACCATCCAGCGGGACGAGGAGGGACCGAGGCTGACTGCTGCCGAGCGGGACAATACGCTCGCCTATATGGCCGAGCGGCGGCGGCAATCCCGTTACTATGTGTACGGAGAAGACGACATCCCGGACCGGAAGCCTCCTATCCGCAATCTGTGGTTCGACAGAGATGGTCGGTTGTGGATCGAACGCTACCTGCCGTACCTGCCCGCTGGGCCGCAGGAACAGGGGGCCGACGTCTACGGCGCAGATGGGGACCACCTTTTCTCTGTAATGTGGCCTCGCGGGGTAGATTTCAGCCTCGGAGCGATTCGGGGCGACACCGGCCTCGGCATCCAGACGGACGCACTCGGGGTCCAGCGCGTCGCCCGCGTTCGGTTCGGCACCGCGGAGGCGGATGCGTGACCGGCTGGTGGCGTCGGGCAGGCCGCTCCGTTCAAGGCGGCTATCGGTTCCTTGCGATCACGTTTCTCGGGCCGGCGGGCAAGCTTGGGAATCACCGGGGGATCGTCCGTGCGCGCGGCCTGCGGGCTGCTCTTCGCCCCGCCCTCCGCGACGGGCGCTTGACCCCCGTCCGGGTGCTGCGCGAAGTCTCGCTTCTCATGCGGTGACTTCCCCTTGCCCCCCCCTTCGGGCAGGTATCGTTCGCCGTTTCCAGGCCTTGACGACGGTACGCAACCGTGAGCGAGACAACAGCCACAAATGACCGTGGAACCCTCGGCGTTGTCCGTCGACCCGATGTCTCGCGGTTGCTGCTTAGTGCAACAGTAGCGGTGATGCTTCTGAGCGGATTCGCGCTTGGGGCGGGGGCGGTGCTGCCAACCGTACTACTGCTCGCGGCCGCGGCGGGCTGGTTGGCGCTTCATTCGCCGTGAGGGGTGAATGCGATTCTATCGCTCTCCCACCCGTTGGGTGGAGACAACGCGGTACCGAGGCACTTCTGGTCGGGTCCCGGCGCCTACTCGGCCGGAGCGTTGTTTGGAGGCACTTTCGCGGCGCTGCCGCTGGCTGCGGTCGCGGTTCTCCTACCGAATGGGGATCTCGCGATCATCGCGCTGCTTCTCTTCGTTATCGTCTGCGTGGTCGCGGCGGTGGCGGGAACTCGGTTGCGCCTGCCTTATTCGACCTGGGTCGTGCCGCGCGAATGGGACCAACTTCCGCGGGGCGTACACGCGTTCGTGTTCGGCGCCACCCTCGGATCGGGGGTGGCGACCCGCATCCCCTTCGCCGCGATGCACGTTGTGCTGGCAACCTGTCTCCTCGTGGGTTCTCCGTTGATGGCAGTCACGAGTCTCGGCACCTTCGGACTTGCGAGAGCCGCGCCCATGATTATTGTGTCGCGGGGCTTGGCGATCCACGCGGATTCCAACATTCTTGCGGAACTGGATCGGCTCCGCCTCGCTACGCCTTGGCTGTCGAGGCTGGCTGTTGGACTGACTGCCGGGCTGGCGGGTACGCTCGCCAGACAGCTCATGGCGAGTTGATCAGCTTCTGACGAACGGGCGCATCGGCCGAGATTGGAGGGGGAAGAGATGTTGTTTCCGGCATTGTTCAGAGCGCTGCGCGGGACCGCCGAGTGGATTCAGGACGAGGACCGCCACCCTCGCACCGCCCGCGTGAGCCGCCGCGCATTCGCCCGTCTGGTGGGTGCGGTCATCGTCTTCGAGTCCGCACGTCCTTCCGCCGCCTACGGGGCCGCGTTCGGGGAGTGCTCCGGGTGCAACGGTCACCGCTGTCCGGAGGGATGCATGATCCGGACGGGGAGATGTCCACCCGTAGGCGACGTAGGACCAAACTGCTGGTGCGAAGGCTATACGGACGAGGAGTTTATCGTTTGTGACTGCGAATGCGAAAGGAAACTGTGTGAGTGCACGGACATGACGCCCAACAATCCGTGCCGCAAGGGCAGGGTCGGGCGTCATCCCGGCGAGCTGCTTTGAACCAGCTTCCGGACGGGAAGGCTGGCCGGACGGTCAAGGGCACCATTGAGCTGATCATCGGCCGGACGGAGGGAGACGAACGGTATCTCTTCGGGCGCATCCTCGGCTTGGCGTTCGACGGTCGCGGCCGGATCTACGTCTCCGACGGGCAAGCCGGTTCGGTCCGCGTGTACGGGCCCTCGGGTGAATTCCTCGCTCGGATCGGGCAGATCGGCGGCGGACCGTTGGAATACAGACTTTATCCAAGCCGTATCGCCATCCTGCCGGACGGACACTTATGGATCCTGTCGTTTGAGGACAAGGTACTGCGGGCCGATCCGACGCAGGAAGACATGTCGGCAAGTGTGGAAGCGGTGCTCGCTGGATCGACTTGGGGTTGGCTGTATGACCACCTACCCGCACTCGATGCCGACGGGATGTTCATCGCCACGGGAAGCGAGCCGGACCACCGCGACGGGTTTCGCAGGAGGCGCGTTTCCCTGCGGAATGGAAGAACCGTATCAATGACAAACCCATGGGCGTTGCGGCCAACCGCAGAGGAATTGGGGTGGCGACTGTCGCCGAGAGTTACGCGTGCGGAAGTGACGGCGGCCAGAGAGTGGAGTGCGGGTGCGCTGGCGTACTTGTATGCGCGGGGCGGGCCACCGCCGTACGGAGCAGCTGGGCTCATGGGTTTCGCGACCGACGGACGGGTCGCGCTGGCGGTGACGACAACGTACCGCGTCGACATCTACGATTCACTGCTGCGCCCCGTCACGGTGGTCGAGAGGGACGAGCGGGGGCCGCGGCTGACGGCAATCGAGCGGCGGAACACGAGCGCACACATGGCGGCGCGTCGCCGCGCGGAAGAGTACTACCCCTACGGCGATGGCGACATCACGGATCGAAAGCCGCCCCTGCGAGATCTGTGGTTCGACCGCGACGGACGGCTATGGCTCGAACGCTATCTGGCGGACGAGCCGAAGCGGCAGGGGGCCGACGTGTACGGCGTCGATGGCGAGTTCCTTTTCTCGGCGGACTGGCCTCGCGGCGTCGACTTCAGCCTCGGAGCGATTCGGGGCGACACCGGGCTAGGCATCCAGACGGACGCGCTCGGAATCCCCCGCGTGGTTCGCGTCCGCTTCGACGCCGATGAGGCTCAATCTTGACCGATTCTCGGTGCCTTGCGGACAGCTTCGCTCGACGCGGGTACGGGCTTTCGGATGGTGCCTGACGGAGGGGTGTTCCGCGTCACGTACGTGGTGCTCTGGTTATTGGTCGCCACCCTCGCGTTCGCCGTGATGATGCTGTTGCGCGAACACGTCAGGACGCTCCGGAGTCTTAGGGAGGGGCGGTCGCTACTTGGCGGGCCCCCCGAGGGTGCACGAGCCCCCGACATGCCTGAAGAGGCCCGGGTTCGGGGAGCGGAGGACGGAGGAGAGCTTCCCAGGATCGTGGTGTTTCTCGGTGTCCGGTGCCAAGCGTGTTGGGGTCATCGCGCCGCGGTCAGCGCCTTCGCCGAGGATCGCGCCGACGTCGTCGGCGTCGAGGTTTCCTGTGTGGGCAGCCGAGACGAGGTGGTGGAGTTCGTGGACGAGATGTGGAGCGGCGTCCGCGTATACGCCGACCCGGAGGGTCGGATCTCGGGCGCGTGGCGCGTGTTCATGACTCCCTTCGTGGTGGCGGTGGACGAGGAGGGCAGAGTGAGCCGCA
This sequence comes from Candidatus Palauibacter poriticola, assembly GCA_012270965.1. Taxonomy (GTDB): domain Bacteria; phylum Gemmatimonadota; class Gemmatimonadetes; order Palauibacterales; family Palauibacteraceae; genus Palauibacter; species Palauibacter poriticola. The sequence goes on along the minus strand of JAAXHJ010000015.1, from coordinate 792 downwards.
AGCTCGCCACGCCCAACTTCGACGATCTCGTCATGCTGCTCGGAGAGATGCGGGACGGGGGTTCCGACGAGGGCGGGGACGATGCGGGCCATGCAGGCTGACGTCCTCTTCATCCTCCGCAGCTGCCTTGCCGTCACGTTTCTCGCGGCGGCGGTCGGAAAGCTCCGCAATCGCGTCGGGATCCTGGGGGTGATCGAGGAACTTGTGCCACTCCTCCGCCGGTATCGGGCCGCCGGAGCCGTGGTCCTCGGAGCACTGGTCACCTTGGAAGCCGGGCTCGCCGCAGGTCTCCTCGTCGGTATCCGACTTCGACTCGTCGCGGTCGCGGCCACCGCGAGTCTCGTTCTGTTAACATGGGGGTTGCTCCGTTTGCGGATAGTCGGGTGGGGACGTGGATGTGCCTGCTTCGGGGTTAGCGATGCCGCGACCGGGATCGGGTGGATCCACGTCGCCCGCAACCTGGTTTTGGCCGGAACGAGTGGAGCTGCGGCTCTGTTGTCGCGGACGCCGTTGGCGGAGCCGTTGTGGCGGTTGGCGGATGTTCGCCTCGTGGCAACGGCGCTGGCCGTTGGAGTGGCGGCGGCACTCGCGTACGGGCTTGTAGAGGCGTTGTGGCAGGTATCCTCGCTGCATCAGGCACCCCCCTCCGAGGCGGCGGCCCCGGATTCGACCTGAGCTACTTTTGCCAAGCGATTCGGGCGGATAGCTTGCGCGCCCGATGCCACGCCGCGACGACATCTCCTCGATTCTCCTCATAGGCTCCGGACCGATCGTGATCGGCCAGGCCTGCGA
>JAAXHJ010000009.1 GCA_012270965.1 Candidatus Palauibacter poriticola | reverse complement strand
GCCAGATGCCCCTCCGGCACCCACTCACGAAGATCCTGCGGCAGCAGCTGCATCTGGTCCGGCTGGTACGGTCGGAACGTCGTTCCCATTGACCCCCCTCGGCAGGCCGTCAACCTTTCACGATGCCTTCGACTCCCCTAAAGATAGCGGTCGCGACTTTCTGCGGCGCAGACTCCTAGGGGGTGCCACTCATGATGGGGCGGCCGGGGTAGACGCCGGGCACGATCTCCCCGTCCCGGACCACGGCCGTGCCCTCGACCAGCAGGTACCGCACGCCCTCCGAGGGCGCGGCCGGGTCCGCGTACGTCGCGCGGTCGATGATCGTTTCCGGATCGAACACGACGATGTCCGCGTCCGCGCCGACCTGGACCCTGCCCTTCCGGGCCATCACCGGGGCGAAGCCCTCGACGCGCCGCGCCGGCAGGATCGTCATCTTCGCGAGCGCGTCCATCAAGCTCAGTGCCCCGCGCTCGCGCACGTAGTATCCGAGCACCCGTGAATAGGTGCCGGCGCCGCGCGGGTGGATCGCTTGGTACAGGTACGGGATCCCGTCGCTCGCCACGATCACGTCGGGCTGCGCGACGATCCACTCGTTCGTCTCCTCGCTCCTCCCGTGGATCACGACCCAGCCGCCCTGCTCCCGGTAGCGCCGGAAGGTGCTCACGTTCAGCCGCTCCGGCGTCCCCGACCACTGCAGGCGGCCATATTCCTCGTCGGAGAGGTCCTCCCACGGGTCGAACAGGGCCGATTCGATCCGCGTCGAGCCCGCCGTATAGGGATAGGACTCCGTCGTGATGTCGATCCCGCGCGCGCGCGCCCCGCGGATCATCTCCAGCGTCAAGCGCGCCATCTCATCGGCGCTCGAGTTCATGTGGACGATGTGGAGCGAGGCCCCGGTCGCGAGCGCGTTCGCGATCACCTCCTGGAAGGCCCCCAGCGTGCCGCCCGAGTTCTCGCCCCGGATGTGGACGTAGGCCGGCGCCCCCTGCGCGGCCGCAAGCTGGAAGACGCGATAGATCTCCGTCCTCGAGGCGCCCGGCGTGTAGGTGATGCCGAACCCGATCCCGAGCCCGCCCTCCTCCAGGCCCGCCGCGATGAGCCCGTTGAGTTCGAGCATCTGGTCGTCGTCGATCGCTCCGTAGACCGCATCGAACTCGAAGGGGCTGGCTTCGCCGGGCGGCGTCATCACCGAGTGCCCGACATCAAATCCCGCGATCAGCTTCGTGCGCGCGCCCGGGTGGCTCACCGTGGCCCCGAAGTGGATGGGCGCCGTCCCCTCGCGGGAGGCGACCCATTCGGCCACCGGGTACACGCCAATCTCCATCTCGAGGGCCGTCGTCACTCCGTCGAGCGCCTGGAGCTTCGCGCTCACCGTGTCCTGTCCGTGGGCGTGCAGGTCGATGAAGCCGGGTGCGACGACGAGGTCGGCGGCGTCGATCGTGTCCCGTCCCGAGACGACCCCTTCCGCGATGGCCGCGATGCGTCCGTCGGCGACGGCGACGTCACGCACGGCGTCAAGTCGCGTCTCCGGGTCCATGACCCGACCGCCGAGGATGACGAGGTCCGCCACGCCTTCCGCCCCGGCGGCCGCGTCCCCGGTTGCGGGGGAGCCCTCGGGCGAAGCGCAGGCCGCGAATGCGAGAGCCAGCCACATGCGGTTGTCGATCTTCATGCGACCACCTTTCCCGGGTTCATGAGGCCCTTCGGGTCGAACGCCTCTTTGATCGAGCGCATGGCGTCGACCGCATCTCCGTGCTGCGCGCGCATGTAGGGGATCTTTCCGTAGCCGACACCGTGCTCGCCGGTGCAGGTGCCCCCAACCGAGATCGCCTGCTCGATCATGCGGGCGTTCACACGCCTCGCGCACGCCATCTCCTCGTCATCTTCCGGGTCGATGATGAAGAGGACGTGGAAGTTGCCGTCTCCCGCGTGCGCGACGATCGGCGCCAGCAGACCCTCCGCGTCGATGTCCTCGCGGGTTTTCAGGAGACAGTCGGCGAGCGAGGAGATCGGGACGCAGACATCCGTCGCCCACCCCCGCGCTCCCGGACGGAGTGCGAGCGACGCGTAGTAGGCCTCGTGCCGGGCCGCCCACAGCCGCGACCGCTCCTCGGCTCGCGTGGCCCACTCGAAGTCCGTCCCGCCGAGTTCCCTCGCGATGAGACCCACTTCGGCCGACTGCTCCTCGACGCCGCCGGCCGTCCCGTGGAACTCGAAGAAGAGCGTGGGACGCACCGGGTAGTCGAAGTCGGAATACCGGTTCACCGCGTCCATCTGCACTTCGTCGAGGAGTTCGGCTCGCGCGACCGGCACTCCGCTCTGGATCGTGTGGATCACCGCGTCCACCGCGTCGGCCAGCGTCGGGAAAGAGCACACCGCCGAGGCGATCGCCTCCGGGATTCCGTGCAGCCGGAGCAGAACCTCGGTGATGATGCCGATCGTGCCCTCGGAGCCGAGAAAGAGCCGCGTGAGGTCGTAGCCGGCCGACGATTTTCTCGCGCGCGCGCCCGTCCGGATCACGGTCCCGTCAGTGAGCACGATGGTGAGTCCGAGCACATTCTCGCGCATCGTACCGTAGCGAACCGTGGTCGTCCCCGAAGCCCCGGTCGCGGCCATCCCGCCCAGGCTCGCGTCCGCGCCCGGGTCAATGGGGAAGAAGAGGCCCGTCCCCTTCAGGTGCCGCTCCAGCGCCCTGCGCGTCATTCCCGCCTCGACGCGGCAGTCCATGTCCTCGGGATTCAGTTCGATGAGGCGCGTCAGACCGCTCGTCGCGATCGTCACGCCTCCGCGCAGCGCGGCGACGTGTCCTTCCAGCGACGTCCCGGCTCCGAACCCGATCATGGGGACGCCGTGTCGGTGGCAGGCTCGCACGACCGCGGACACCTCGGCGGTCGACTCGGGGAAGACGACCGCATCGGGCGGCGCGTTGGCGTGGAACGACTCGCCCTCGCCGTGCTGCCGGCGCATCGCCTCGGCCGTGGTGAACCGGTCGCCCAACACCCGCTCGAGTTCGTTCTCGAGCGCCGCCGGGAGCGGGGTCCGTTTCGTCCGCGCGATCATGCTCATGCCGGACGTTGCCGCCGGGCCCCTCCGTTCGTCAAACGTTCCGGGTCTCTTGACCCGTGCCCGCGCCGTCCGGACTTTGCGCGCATGGACATGCGTGGAGTGATGCTCTTTCTGCATCTGATCGGGCTGGCGCTTTGGTTCGGCGTCACCCTCTCGCTCGCGATCCTCGGGGTCCGGGCCAACAAGACGGGCGACCGGAACGTGATCGCGTTCATCTATCGCGCCGGCCACCGGCTGCTCAAGGGTCCCGGGCTCCTCGGCATGCTGCTGACCACCATCGCCGGCTTCGGTCTCGCCGGCCTCGGCGGCTACGGCGTCTTCCGGCTCACGCCGCACTGGCAGTTTCAGATGCAGGTGCTGGGGCTCATCGCCTTCGTTCTCGCGGTCGCGATCCAGATCCCGAACTCGGGAAGGCTCGCGCGCGCGGCGGAGGCCTCCGCCAACGCCGGCGAGGAAAGCGCTTCGTTCGTCCGGTTCCGGAAGACAAACGCGATCGTGGCCTCGATCAACGGGACGCTGATCGTGATCGTGACGCTGCTTGGCACCATCCGCCCCATGTAGCGGCGGTTCAGTCGGACCCGGTGAGCCGCGCGAAGTGGTTTGCCCGCTGGTACGCCCGTTCGGCGGCTTCCACATCGCCGAAGTGCTCGTCCGTCATGCCCTGCAGCAGGTACGCGAGGTAGTACTGGGCCGGGATGCTCGACTGCGTGGACGGCTCGGGCCACTCGTCCCATTCCAGCACGTCGTCGACCTCGAAGACCTCCCATAGCAGTTCCGCCGTGCGCGCCCGGTCGTTCCACGTCGGTGATGTCGTGCTGGGCAGGTACTCGCGCAGGTTCACCAAGTCGTCCGTCGCCTCCAGCGTTGCGTCCACGAGCTTGAAGGCGAGCCCGTGCCTGACGAGGTGCGGTTGCAGCCCCCACTTCCCGTATACCGGCGGGGCGGTCGCCGCGAAATAGACCGGCCGGTCCCCCAGCGACTGCTGCATGATGTGGAACACGAGGACATCGGGATAGAGGATCGAGTCCCCGCCGCGCACGGTCGCCGTCACCGCGTTCGAGACCCGGAACGCCGTGTCGCGGGCGATCGCGATCCCCGGCGCGAGCCCGTCGATCCGCGCGTCGTTCAAGGCGATGATCGATCGCGTCGGAGACGGCGCCGCCGCGTTGACGTACGGGCTCGCCGCGTTCGCCGCATCGAAGGGACGTTGGCACACGATGGTCGTGGGGGAATCCGCCGCGGACACCCCCGGTTCGCAGGGCGTCGTCAGGGTCCGCAACTGCTTGGGATACCAGCCCGTGCCGAGGTAGGAGTGGACTATGACGGTCACGTCGCGCCGAATCCCTTCCACCTCCTGCAGGTACCAGAGCGGGAAGGTGTCGTTGTCCCCGTTCGTGAACAGCACGGCGTACGGCTCAACCGACTGCAGGATGTTGTACGCCCAGTCTCGGGCCGCGCTGTCCTCCGTTCGATCCGCGCGCGCGAAGTTGAGGAGGAGGGGCGCTAGCGCGACGGCGAGGATCGGCGCCGCCCGCCGGTGCCGCGCGCCGAATCCGGCCGGCCGGTCCTCCGGCGGACTCGTCCTCTTCCGGGGCACGGCGCTCATCCGCCGATCCGGGACGGTCCAGTTGCCCCATAGCGCGACGAGCCCCAGTCCGGCGTAGACTCCCCACCACTGGAAGCCGATGATGTAAAAGTAATCCCGCTCCCGGACCTCGTGCTCGAGGATGTTCGGGACCTCCTCCAAGTACAGCGAGTAGCCGTACTTGAAGTTGAGATAGAAGACGAGCAGGAGCGTGACCGTGAAGAAGAGCGTGCCCGCGTAGACGAACGTCTTCCGATCGCTCCGGAAGTGGGTCCAGAGACCGACCAGCGCGAGAAAGAGGAAGAGCATGCTCGCGGCGACGCGGCCGGCCGGGGGCAGCGAGCGCGCCCACTGCCAGTCGAAGTACTGCCAGTAGTTCGCGTACTGGGCGGACAGCGGGGCTTGGCGCTGCGTGATCGGCCCCGGGCCGTACTGATCGCGGATCAGCGAGAGGGCCAGCGGCTCGCACGCGACCGAGAGTTTGCTGTTGCCGAAGCGGTCGTCGATCATCTTCGGGGTGACGGCCGAAAGGAGCGTCGGACACTCCGGATCCGCCTCGTCGATGATCGGGTTCTGCGCCGACCGGATGGGGACGAAGAGGAGCTGCAGCGAGTAGCCCACCGCGAAGAGCGTCACACCGAGTCCCAGAACGCGGGGATTCAGGGCGGCACGCCAGCGGTGCAGGAGGACGAAGAGCACCAGCGCCGGGCCCGGCAGCAGCGACATGGTGTGGTTCGACCAGCCCAAACCGAGCAGGAGCGCGATCAGCACGAGCAGCCGGTTCCCCCGCGCGGAATCCGCCTCGTCCACCCAGAGCATCGTCAGGTAGCTCACGAGGGAGACGATGAAGAGCGAGAGCGTGTAGACCTTCTCGTTCAGATTCGACTGGGTCCACACGGTGAAGGCGGTCGCCCCGATCCACACCGCGACCATGGCGGCGACGAGCACCTCGTGCCGGTTCCGGCGGAAGTGCGCGACCATGCGCGCCACGGCGAGAAAGGAGAAGAAGCTCGCCCCAGCCGACAGAGTGGCGCTGAGCACGTTGATCCGCAGCGCGACCGGCAGGCCCGTGAACTCGAGGAGCAGCGTCCACACGCGGCCCACGAGGACGAAGCCCGGATTTCCCGGAGGGTGCGGGAGGCCGAGGATGTGTGCCGTCGTCACGTACTCCGACGTGTCCCAGAAGCCGGTCGTGGGCGCGATCGTCAGCAGATAGAGGGCCCACACGGCAAGGGCCGTCGCGAGCCCCCAGAGGCGCAACGTCAGCGGACCGACCTTCTCGCACTCGATGCCGTTCATCACGCCTGCTACGCTCCTCGGGCCAGGAAGTTCGCCTCGGAAGATACCGTCGCGGGCCTGTTCGGTCGCGCGGTGGCTCGGACCGGACGACCCGCGCGCCGAAACTAGCCCGCGCCTGGGGCGCGAGCGAGCGGTCGCGCGGCGGTCAGGTGCCGGAGCGGTCGAGAGGCCAGAGCTGCACGTACTCGACCCCCAATTCGTCGTAGGTGGCGCCGAGGATGTAGTCGGGGCCGATCTCGAACATGCGCAGACCCGGCGGGGTCTCCAGGAAACCAAGTACCCGGCCCCCGGGGTCGAACACGGTCCAGACCCGATCCGTTTCGCCAAGCCGGCGGTATTCCTCGACCCAGAGATACTCGAGTGCGTCCACCCGGATGGTGTTGAACGCGGGGAACGCCTCGGTCAGGGCCATGTCGGCCACCGCCGCCAACGCGGCGGATCGTTCCTGGCCGGACAGGCTCTCGTATCGCCGGGCATGGTATGCGTCGAGATCTCTACGGGTCGGGCGCTCGACCTCGTGCTCGCGCCGCACGACCCTGGCCAGCCCGCCGTCCGTGGCGTAGGCGCGGATCTCGTACCGATCATTGGCGCCGATCACGACCAGGTTCCCCCAAACGGCCCATATCGGGGAGCGGCTGAAGGGATGCGGCCGGACGGACATGGTCTCCGCATCGGCGGCCCATTCCGCACCCGGATGCGTACCGAGCGTCGAGAGTGCGCCGCCGTCCGCCGCGACGATCCCGTACTCGAGATCTATGCGAGCTACTCCGTCCGGGAACTCACCATCGGGAGGGCGAAAGCTCGAGACAGTCCCGACGAACAGCTTCCCGTCGGGCAGCACTCCGATCAGGCGCCAGTACGGATCCGGTAACGAAGACGTGCGGCCGTGTTCTCCGTTCGCGTCGAAGACGGAGAACCGTCTGGCGTACGTGTCCGATGCCGAGATGGAGTCGCCCGGCCAGCGCCCGACTCCGGAGGGGCCGCCGCCACCGAACTCCCCCGGCCCCTCTCCCTGGCCTCCCCGGGAGCCCAAGTGGGTGCCGGAGGCGTCGAACATCCGCAGTTCGGCGGAACCGGAGTTCGCGACGACGATCCTTCCGTTTGGGAGCCGGGTCGCATCCGCAACCCGGAAGAGTTCGTACGCGGGGTCGCCCTCTGCGGCGCCAATCGAGAGCGTGGGCTCCCCCCCAACCCGCCATCCAAGCCGCGTGCCGGGCGGCGGCATCTCGTTATCGACGATCGTCACGCCCGCGCTGTCCCGCACGACCGCTTGAGGGCCCGCGTTCGCGCCCCGCGCGCTGCCGTATGTGGTGAAGCAGGCCGTCGTCGCGAACAACCCGCCGAGGATGAAGTTTCGCATGCTTACTCCGGTTTCGTCCGTTGCCCTGAACCCGCCGAGATGCGCGTAGTTCAGCCTGCGGGCGCAATGCGGCCCCGGATCACGTACGGCACGTCAAGTTCATCCGTCACCACCAGCCAGACCAGGTTCCCTCGCACGACGGGGCGAACGTGCTCGGAGAGGTGCAGGCCGAGGCCCGAGCTGGCCGTTCCGAGATAGGCTCCGTCCCCCGAGTATACATCGAACAGGGCACCCTCGCCGCCGGAGGGCGTGCGGACCCACAGGTTGCCCTCGGCCGATTGGAAGATGTCCTCGACGGCGGGGCGGACGGTCGGGACCCGGGACCAGTCCCATTCACCGACCCCCATGTCGGAGACCATTCGCCTCATCATGTCGATGACGGAGTCGCGTTCGACGGTGGGGACGGGGACGGGTGGTCGCCGCGTCTCGACGAGGAGTGTCGTGTCACCCCCGGGCTGCCACCGCTTGATTCGGTAGTCGGGGTCGCCGTCCCGCGTCGACCAGACGGCTCCGCGCGGATCAATGGTTCGGACCTCGGACGCGTGGAACGGGATCCCGTACATCATGTAACCACCACCGCCCGTCTCTTGGTAGAAGGCGCCGCGCTGGCTCCTGGGATCCCACTCCTCGTCTTCCGGACGATCTCCCGGCAGCGGCAGCGAGTCGACCCGCGTCATTGTGAGGTCGTATACGTGAAGTCGTCTCCGGTTCCCGGAACTCCAGGGCCGATAGATGCGGCTGCCCTCCACCAGCGCGCCGTTCCAGCTCGCGTAGAAGTTCCCATCGGCGAACGGGAAGGACTCTACAAATCCCTCCGCGGGATCGAAGACGGACATCCGCCCGTTCCGCGAATCGGGAACCCAGATGCGGCCCTGGGGGTCGAGCATGAGCCCGTTCGCGTTCACGAATTCGCCGGGCCCCTCGCCCGGACCTCCGTGCGTGGCGACGTGAGCGCCGTCGGGGCCGAAGACGCGGAGTTCCTGCGCCTGCGAATCGAGAACGGCGAAGCGCCCATCCTCCAGCACTACGAGGCCCTCCAGGTAGGCGAACGCGTCCGGTCCGGCACCTTCCACGGTACCGACGCGGAGTTCCTCCACCAGCGTCCAAGTGTGGGTTGCGCTCGCCGGGGGGGTGTTCACGACGCGCGCCGTCCCGGACGGGAGCGTGTCGCGAACGATGGTCCAGCCTGTTTCCGACGCGGGTTCGCCGCACGCGACCAGTGCCGCACACACCGCCGCAATCAAGATCTTTGGGGAATTGGCCCGCCGGGTGGCGCGCTTTCGCTCGTACATGCCGCACACCTTTCGCTCGTACATGCCGCACACCTTTCGCTCGTACATGCCGCACACCTTTCGCTCGTACATGCCGCACACCTTTCGCTCGTACATGTCGCACATCCTTCGCTCGTCCCGCACACCTATTCGCGCTCGCGCCGCACTCCCTGGCTGGCGACGCGCCTGCTCTCAGGAACCCCTGCTCTCAGGAACCCTCCACGCCCGTTACGACCTCCGGGGGGAGGGGGTAGAGGGACACGTACTCGATGTCGAGTTCGTCCCGCCCGATGACAATCAAGTGCCGCTGGCCGACCCGGGTCAGTCTGGCGCTTGCGGGCAGCGCGACGCGGCCGAGGAGACGCCCCTCGCCATCGAACGCGAGCCAGCGCTCGCCCTCCGGGTCTCCGGGGCGGCGCCACTCCTGCGCCCAGAAGCCGCCGTCCGGGGCGGCGTGAAGCCCGGCCACGGTGCCGAACCGGTCGGCGACCGGCGTCGCGTCGAAGAACATCAGTGCCTGCTGCCGCTGCTCATCCGTGGACGCGCTGCGGCCCGCCTCTTCGCGCGCCGCAGCCACATGCGCCTCGGTGACGGTCCGGTCGCGGCCGGCCCAGCGCACCAGCCGCGCCAGTCGGCCCGCGGGATCGAGAACACGGACCTCGTAAGCGTCGCCGAGCGTCAGCGCGATGGCGTCGTCGAGAGCCCTTGCTCCGGCCAGTCCCTCGAAGTGCCGGGCGAGGAAAACGGCCTCCCCTCCGACCTCCGCGGGGCCGACGCGCCAGCCCGGGACGTTGAACACCGTGTCCCGGAGCGCTCCGGACGCCCCGTACCGAAGTCCGATGAGCGGCGACCAAGCGAAATCTTCGGAAGGGGTCACCGCCAGGCTTGTGACGAGGATGCTCGCATCCCGGAAGCGCCCGGCCGGCAGCGGGGCGGCTGGTAGCGGGCGCATCGGGCTGACCGATAGAAAGCCCCCGCCCGCAGTCCAGTACGCCAGCCGTCGATTCCGCCAGTCGTAGATGACGAGGGAATCCGCCCCCGCCCTCCAGACCCTCTGCGGGAGCCCGAACTCACGCGGCCCCTCGCCCAGAGACCCGAGAGCATTCCGAAGCGTGCCGTCCGGCGCGAAGATGCGGATGAGGGGCTCGATCTGGCTCACGACGACGACGGAACCGTCCTCCAGTTCCACGGCGTCGGAGACCCGGAACATCTGATACCGGGGTGGACCCTCTCGCCGGCCCAGCCGCAGCCGCGGCTCCGGGGGCAGCGTGACCTCCGGGATCGCACCGTGATTCTCGACGATTTCGACCCCCGCGCTGTCGCGCACGGTAAACCCCTGGGGCCGGCCCCCGGGCGACGCACCGCACCCGATGGCCAGCAAGGCGGCGACCAGGGGTGCGATCATGCGCGGGTTGTCCAAGGCTCCCTCCTCCCCTTACGGAACCCGGATGAAGCGGACGCGCGCGGCGCGCCACACGTCGAGCGAGTCGCGCGTCGTGCCGTAGAGGGTTGACTCCGTGACCCAGGGAAATCCGAGGTGCCCCACGCGCCGCGGCCAGCGATATCGCGCCACCAGCGTGCCTTCGCGGTAGACGTCGGCCTCGTGCATCTCCTGTCCGTCGAAACCCGTCTTCTCGACCCACAGCCGGCCGCCGCGATCAAAGAAGAGTTCTTCGAGGACCGGCTTCCGGTCGGGGATCCCGAACGGGTGTTCGCGCAAGTCGAACCTCTCCTTCTCCTCGTCGATCCGCTCCTGCGCGCGGCGGCGCTCATCCGGACTCAACTCGGATCCCTGCAGCGGCGCTTCGATCAAGGACGTGCTCCCGTCGGGATGGTGGAGCGTGACCGCGTAGTCGGAGCTGACCGCCGTGGCCCACCAGCCTCGCGGCCCGTGCCCGTGAATCCACAGCGGACCGAAGGGTTGGTAGAGAAAGAAGTTGGCGACCTGATCCCCTACCGTGATTTCGACCGGGCTGAAGCCGGTGGCCTGCTCCTCGACCGTCGCCATTGCGACCGTGTCCACGGCCTCGTCCGGACCTAGGTGGAAGCGCGTGAACCGGCTGTCGCCGGCCCGGAGACCGAGATCCACCAGCCGACCCTCCGTATCGAAGGTCACCGGCGCGATCAGACCGAAGGAGGCGTTGCGGCTCCTGAGGCCGCGCACGTACTCCGCACCCTCGTCGTCGAGCCTGAACGCGCTGTAGCGGACACTCTCCCGTACCCACAGGAGGCCATCGGGCCCGAACGTCATGCAGCAGGGATTCGTCAGCTCGCCGGGCCCCTCCCCCTGACCGCCGAAGCGGAAGGCGAAGCGGCCGTCCGGCTCGAACACCCGCACCTCGTGCGTCTGGTAGTCCGCGACGATCATCCGCCCGCGATCGTCTTCCACCACGGAGCCGATCGTCGTGAACAGGTAGGGATCATCTCCTTCAACCTCGCCGATCTCGAGGTCGACCGACCCCTCCCAGACCGGAACCTCCCGCGGCGCCGGAGAACCGCCATCGGCACACGCAGCGACGCCCCCGAATAGGGCAAGCCCGACCGGGACTCCTGTAAGTCTCGCCGCCTGCCTCAAGCTTCCCGCTTCGAACTTCATGAGCCGGAGCGGTCGAGGGACCAGTACTCGACGTACTCGATGCCGAGAGCGTCCTCCCGCGTACCGAGGATGTAGTCCGCGCCGATCTCGCGAACGGAGAAGCTCCCCGGCATCTCGAGGAGGCCGAGGACGCGGCCCTCCGGATCGAACACGGTCCATAGCCGGTCCACATCGCCGGGCAGCCGGTATTCCTCGACCCAGAGATACCCCAACCGGTCGACGAGTGCCCGGTCGAAGGCGGGGAAGGCCTCCACGAGCGGTATGTCGGCAACCGCGTCCAGCATGGCATCCGGATCCGGCTCGCCGGAGTACTGCCGGGCCAGGTAGTCGCGCAGGTCGGCCCGGGTCGGCGCACGGATTTCGTGAGCGCGGCGGACGATTCGCGCCAGCAATCCGTCCGTCCGGTAGGCGCGGATCTCGTACCGGTCGTTCGTGGTGAGGACGACCAGGTCTCCCCACACGAAGTCAAACGCGCTGCGCTCGAACGCGGCTCTACGCGGACGCGCCCCCTCGCTCGTGTTGACGACGTACAGTTCCGATCCCGGGAACACGCCCAAGTCCCGGTGTACGCTCCCGTCCGCCTCCAGAATCCCGTACTCGAGGTCCGGACGCGTGAGTTCCGAGGTGCCCGGTGTGCCGCTCTCATAACTCGTGAGCGTGCGGGCCAAGATTCTCCCGTCGGGGAGCGGACCGACCACCGTCTGGTAGCCGCTCTGCGGCTGGAGCCTGAGAGTGCGACCGAACGTCCCATCGGTGGAGAAGATGGAAAGCCGGCTTTGGAACGGCTCCCTGGCCATCAGCGAATCGCCCGGCCACGGCTGCAAACCCAGCGGAGCCATGACGCCGAATTCGCCCGGACCGTCGCCCCGGCCTCCCCACGATTCGAGGTGGACGCCGTGGGAGTCGAAGACGCGCAGCTCGCCGGAACCCGCGTTGGAAGCTATGATGCGCCCGTCGGAAGTCCTCAGCGCGCCGCCGACGCGGAAGAGTTCGTATGCGGGATCGCCCTCCACCGTCCCGATCGTCACGGCCGCCGCCGTCCCGACCCGCCACTCCACACGCGAATCGAGCGGGGGGCGCTCGTTCTCGACGATGGTGACCCCGGCGCTGTCACGGACGACGCTTCGCAGTCCCCCACCGCCATCCGGTCCGCCAGCACACGCCGACCCGATGAGACCCGCGACAAGGGATGCCAGCGCTCGCCCGAATGGAAAGTACCGACTCGCTCGGACCGACTCCGCTGAGGGAGCACCGCCGCGACCGTTGTACACGGCTCTCCTTCTTGCTTGGTATCAGTGGTTCCGAACCGGAGACCCCCGTCGCCGCCGAATGGTTGCGCGGGGATCGAGGCGCTCGGCGCGGCGGGCCTCGGATACTCCGTAGTTCATCCGGCCGATCATCCGGATATTGGCCTCGCCGTGCTCCAAGTGTTCCTCGGTCAGCAGGTTGGGCTCGGGCCGCCAGCGCACGATCTGCTCTACCAAGCCGTCCGTCTGACGTCAAGTGATCACGGGCCTGTCGGACCTCGTTTGGACGAACCGCCCCGCTGCGGCCGTGACCTCACCAATGGGCCGGATGATCGGCCACGGCTGCCCCGACCGTTCTCGGTGGTAGTGGTCGTACGACGCGACCGTGTCCAGCGCACCGGTTTCGGAATCGAACACGGTCATGTGCCCGGCGAGCCACTCCTCCTCTATATCGACCCAGGAACGGTAGGCGTATCGGTTCCAGAGCAGCAGCTTACCGGATGGACCGATCCCCGCCACTCCGAAGCGGGCTGCCCGAGGCAGGCTCACGATGCGCGCGACCGAATCGTTGACGAAGAGCGTGAGGCGGGACTGACGGCTGTCGGGCACAAGGACGCTGTCCTGGCCCAAGACGAACACCGCGTAGGGGGAGATGACTTCGCCCGGCCCCTCTCCAACCCTGGCGAGCACCTCGTGCGTCGTCCCGTCCGGACTCAAGACGACCACTTCGCCGTACCACTCGGCGACGACCGCCCTTCCATCCGGGAAGAGCCCGCCGGCGTCGACCGACTGGAACTCGTAGTCGCCCGGGTTGGCTCCGTGGCGGTACGACGGCTCGGTCGCGAGGGCAAAGGGCGGCTCGACCTCCGGCTCCTCCCCATACTCGACGATCCGCACCCCGGCGCTGTCCCGCGGCTGGACTTGGAGATCGTCCGTGAGCCCGGTCCCTCCGCCGCAGCCCGCCAAGGCCGCCGCGACCCATCGCGCGGGCAGACGACGGCGACACACGCGGCGCATGACTCTCTCTCCCGCGCCGTTCGATCCCACCGAAACGGCGTCAACGGTCGGCGGCTTGGCTGCGCGGGGTGGGAACAACCCTACTTCTCCAAGCGATAGAGGCGCACGTATTCGACACCCTGATTGTCGCACCATACGCCGAGCACGTAATCGTCGCCGATGTCGAGCGGGGGGGCGCCCCAGCCGCAGTCCAGGCCGGCGGGCATCGCCACGCTGCCCAGCCATGTCCCGTCCGGCGCGTAGACATCGAACGGGGACGGTTCCACGCCGGGACCGAAGTATCGTTCGACCCAGAGATTGCCCTCGGCGTCCAGATGCAGGGATCGAAGTACCGGGAGCGTCTCCGCCCTGGGGCGGTCGCGCCACTCGGGTCTCAGGGCGTCCACCTGCGCCTGCGTATGGTTGTTGTACGTCCTGTTCCGTTCGGCCATCTGGTCGAGCCAGGCTTCCACGTGAACGCTCGTCACGGGCCGCGCGGGCTCGTCCCGGCGCAGCAGGCGCGTGGTCGAACCGCTTGCGGCGGAGACCCACCGGACGGCATAGGCCTCCGTGTCGGCGACCGCGAGCCGTGCACCCTCCGCAGCGAAGATCGGACCCTTCGCGAACGGGTAGTCCTGATACAGCACGCCTTCGCCGATTCGTTCGACGAACTGTTCCCGGCCGGGCACATTCAGCAGGGCCGCGATGGTGCCGTCGGCGAGAGAAAGGGCTGCGAGCCGCCGGTCGGGCCAGCGCACGACGCCCTCGGGAATCTCGCCGTAGTCGGAAAAGGTGAGGATCAGATTCGACCCCGAGACGCCGACGGAGCCGCAGCAGCTGAACCCGGACCAGGGGACTTCGATCCTCATGGACCGGACGAACTCCCCGCTCGGCGTGAAGACCTGGATGCGGATCTGGGCAAGGTCGAACGTGACCAGCGAGTCCCCCGCAAAGGCGTGAAGCGAGAGCATGTGGCGGTGTTCGCCGGGGCCGTCACCGCTTCCCGCCGCCCTCCAAAGGAAGACGCCGGTCCGGTCGTAGCCTCGCAACTCTCCGGAGAATCGCCCGGCGACGACGATGTTCCCGTTACCGAGACGAACGACTCCCACGATGCCGTCGAGTTCGTATTCGTCCGCCCCGAACGCGGTCCCGATCCCGACCAGGGGTTCGCCGGCCACGCTCCAGCCCTCGCCGGGTTCCCAGACAGGCCCCAGCGCCGCGGCGATCTCCACGCCGGCCGAATCCGAATGCAGGGTTCCGCTCCCGGCCGCCCCGGAGTCGCAGCCCCCCAGAACCAAGACGGACAGGAGCGGAAGGAACCTCATCCGAGTCGTCGCGTTGGCACCGTGTCGGTGGCCGCAGGACGCAGCAATTCGAGGAGGAAGTCAACGACCTCGTCGGATCCCGTGCGCCCGAGCCAGTAGATGCCGCGTTCCCGCACCTCGTGGTCCGGTTCGTTGCGGATCAGTTCCATCAGGACGCCTGGAGCCGAGGAGTCCGACTCCGCGCGCTGATAGATCGCGTAGATGGCCTGCCGCTTGAGAAAGGCTTCGGAGAGTTGCCCGTAGAGGTCCTCGAGGTAAGCCACCGTCACCGTCGGGTGGGCCGCCCACGCGCTGAACGCGGCTCCGCGCACGTCGCTGGACACCTCCGGGTCGAAGGCGACGGAGCGAGCCCAGGCGGCGGTTTCCATGTCCTCCTTCTCCCTCACCTTGCTCGCCAGCGAGCGAAGCAGGGTCTCCTTGAGATCATCCGAATCGAGTTGCGCGTAGATTCGGATGAAGACCGCGCCTTCCACATGGTCCCGGTCGCGCAACGCTCGGATCGCGCCGCTACGCACGGACTCGCGCTTCGAGTCGTCGGTGACTGCGCTGGAGAGGGCGTTCTGAATCGCGGTGGCCGCCGACGCGTCCGCCGCATACCGGCTTCTGCGAAGCCCGTTGATCGCATCGCTCTGCATGGTGTCGTCATCGGAATCGGCGAGCGTCGCCTGAAGCACCCGGAACGCGCCCAACGAGTCGAAGCGCCACAATTCCTGAAGGGCGGCTCTGCGGACCGATCTCTCCCGGTGGTCCCGGATGACGTTGATGAGAACCATCTGGGCTTCGAGCGTCTCCTCCCTCCCGATGAGTCCGACCGCCTCCTCGTGAAGCCGCGTCGCACACTCGTCGGCCCGGGCCAAGACGCCGCGCAGCACCTGCATCCGGTTGATCTCGTGCCGCATCACCGCTTCGAGCGCCGCCAACTGAACCGACACGTCATCGCACGTCCCACGCTCCTGCGCCGCCCGCGCCGCCTCCTGGTATTCCCTCCGCTCCCAGTCGTAGACCTCGGCCTGCAGCTCATACACCGTAGCGTCGCGCTGATATGCCGCAGCTTCGCGCTGGTATTCCGCGGCTTCGCGCCGATACTCGGCCGCGCGCTCGTCCCAATCGGCTGCGTACCGCGCGCCCGGCGCGACTCCCTGCACGGGCGCGACCCCCGGTAGGAGGGGCTCCTGATCCGCCGTCTGCGGGCGTTCCCGCAGCGCGGCAGCCAGCGAGTCCGCCCGCGCGCGACCGTCGGCCATCGTGTAGTGGGCCACCACCGAATCCATGGAGACCGCCAGATCAACGACCGACAACGGGAGCGAGACGATGTCTTCTGCCACAATGGGCATCTCGCGAAGGCGCGGTATCGTGGGCGCGACTTGGAGAGTCGCCTCCGCCTCGCGCAGCAGCCGCTCCGCCTCGCCGGCGTCGCCGCTGGACGCGAGCTGGCTTCGGATCTCGAATTCCAGCGCCCGCGCATCGTGGTACAGCCGCCCAGCCTCCCGACGCATTTGACGATCAGCGGGGTGCGCCTCGGGAAACCCGATCATCAGCGTCTCCAGCAGCAGCCGCGCCTCGGCCAAGTCGCCGAGACGATAGCGGGCGAACGCCTCCCAGTAGTAGGAATCGGGCTCAAACGGAGGCGACGTACGCGCGGACTCGGTTCGTATCGCCTGGAAGAGCGCCGCCGCACGTTCAAACTCCTCCGCGTTGATGGCGCGACGCGCCTCGATGAACCGCGCCATCTCTTCCTGCTGGATCGTCTGCGCGGCAAGGCGCGCCGTCCCGAACACCCACGGCGCATCGTTGGTGGGTGCGGCGACCGCCGCCGTGAGGCCGGCCAGCAGCCCCGTCCAGCTCCAGCGTCTCACACGATCATTCATGGTATGCCTCCGTACGGTTCCATTGTCGCCCTTCCGTCGTCCCGCATCCGGCATCGCGCCCGCATTCGATCACGTGCCGCTCGCGGACCGAAGCCGCATTAGCGTGCCCTGACGTTCCACGCCCTCGCGGGCCAGTTCACGCTCGAAATCCGGGGCATCCGGACCGAGGCGTGCGATCTGGACGAGGACGAGTTCGAGATCCTGCAGCAGGGCCCGCTCCCGCTGGCCCTCGGCGGCGGGCGTGGCGAGCCGTGCACGGGTCTCCACCAGCAGTTCCCGCGCCCAGCGGGCGAGATCCTGCTGGGACTCGTCGGTTCCGATATCCGTGCGGAAAGCGACCAGCAGGGTGTGCGCCCGGTCGAGGTGCCCCGCCATGTCGTATTCGTCGCCGCTGGCGGGGCCGGCACGGCCGGCGGGCCCGGCGGCACCGACGGGCCGCCGTGACGGGGCGCTGACGACGTCGCGAACCGGCAGATCCGCTTCGGGCCCGCCCGGCGTCGACAGCGGGGGCGGATCGGCTGCCCGCGGCGGGCCGGCTGCTGGCGCGGACACGTGGGCCGCGAACTGCCGACTCGTCTCCAAGGGCTCCTCGGCGCGGAAAAGCGCCAGCCGCTCCTCGGCGGCAGTCGGCACCAGGGGCCCGGAGTCGACCGCTGCGATCGAAGCCGGCACCGCTGCCGGCGGCGCTGCCGCCACCGTCTCGGGTTCCCCGGCCGCCGGCAGCTGCGGGCCACGGTCGAGCGCCGCGGCCAGCGCGACCGAAGCGGCGGCGGCTCCCGTAAGCCACGCCGCCGTCCGGCCGGGCCGCCCCCCGAGCGTCCGGGCCACGACAAGCCGCAGCGGACCGCGAGTCGCCTGGCGCGAACCGTGGGCTTCCGGCTCGCGCGCAACCCACGCGGCCTCGATGTGCTCCCACATCGCCTCGCGCGGCGCGGGGGGCGGGTCGTGGTAGCGCAACACATCGAACGAGCGATCGACGGCACCGCCGACGCCAGCAGCTCGCCGGCGGACATCTCCCACCGCAGCGCCCGTCACGGCCGCCGTCTCGGGCGAGCCCGGCACCGGCGGGGCGTCAAGCCGCGTCTCGATTTCGGCCCACATCGCCTTGACCGGGGGCTCCGGCGGGTCGTGGTAGTCGGCCGCCTCCCGGCGGACGAACCGGGCGAAGCGGCTCGCGTCGTCCGTGCGATCCCTCAGCATGCCCATTCTCCCGCGAAATCCGCGAGCTTCTCCCGCAGGCGGCTGCGGGCCCGGAAGAGCTGCGACTTCGAGGTTCCGGCCTTGATCCCGAGCATGGCACCGATCTCATCGTGCGTGTAGCCCTCGAGATCGTGTAGCAGGAAGACGGTTCGGTAACCCACGGGAAGTTCGTTGATCGCGCCGTGCAGCCGCTCCTTGAGGTCGGGTTCGAGGCCGCTCGGTCCGCCGGTCGAGCGGAGGTCGTCGTGCAGCGCGGTCTCTCGGCTGCGGAAGCGCTTCACCTTGCGGAGCCCGTTCAGCGACACCGTCGTCGCAATCGATCCCAGCCACGTCCCGAACGCGGCCTCGCCGCGAAACGTGTCGATCTTCGTGAACGCCCGCACGAACGTCTCCTGCGTGAAATCCTGGGCGAGATGGTCCTCGCCCGCGAACCGGTAGCATATCCGGAACACGCGGTCGACGTGCGCGTTGTACAACGCACGCGCCGCGCCCTGGTCTCCGTCCCTAAGCCGCTGAATGAGTTGCGGTTCCGTCACCGTGCCGGGATCTCCGGGTACACGTCGGTTCTTCCGCTTCCAGAACGGGGACACAGCCGGCGCGGGATTAGTTGCGTGGGGGCCGGGCGCACCGGCGGAGGGGGAATCGACGGGCGGATCGTCGGGGGGGGATCGACGGGCGGACCCGGGGGGCGACCGGACCGCGGCGAGGATGCGCCGCGACCGGTCGGCCGGAGGCGGGGTTCCGGGAGCGGCCGAGGCTCCCGGCGGGACGCCGAGCGCCCTTCAGCCCGTGGCGAAGACCCCGCCGCGTTCGAGCGGCGATGCCTCTCGCCGCGGACTTCTATGCGACGGCGACCGCCGCGCCCTCCAGCACCTCGGCGATGTTGTCCAGCGCCCATTCCAAGCTCGCCTTCTCGATCGTGAGCGGAGGCGCGAAACGGATCACCTGCTCGTGCGTCTCCTTGGCGAGGATCCCGCGCGCCTGCAACGCCTCGCAGAACGGACGCGCCGACCCCGACTCGTCCCGCACGACCACGCCGATGAACAGGCCCCGGCCGCGCACGTGGTCCACGTGCGGCGAGTCGATCGCCTCCAGTTCACCCTTGAACCAGGAGCCGAGGCTATTCGAGCGCGCGGGGAGGTCCTCGTCCCGGATCACGTCCAGCGCCGCCGTCCCCACCGCCGCGCCGAGCGGATTGCCGCCGAACGTGGAGCCGTGGTCTCCCGGGCGGAAGACATCCATGATCTCGGAGTTGGCTAGGATCCCGGAAACGGGGAACACGCCGCCGCCGAGCGCCTTGCCGACGATCATGATGTCGCCTCGGTCCGCCTCCCAATCGGCGCAGAACAGCTTGCCGGTCCGCCCCAGACCCGTCTGGATCTCGTCGTTGATCATGAGGACGTTGTTCGCCCGGCAGATCTCCAGCGCCCGCGCGTAGAAGCCATCGGGCGGCACCACCACGCCCGCCTCCCCCTGAATGGGCTCGACGAGAAAGCCGACGGTGTTCGGGGTGATCGCCGCCTCGAGCGCGTCCGCTTCGCCGAAGGGAATCGGCACGAAGCCCGGCGTGAAGGGGCCGAACCCGAACGTGGATCCCTCGTCCGAGGAAAAACCCACGATGGTCGTCGTCCGGCCGTGGAAGTTCTGCTCGCAGACGATGATCTCGGCCCGGTCCCCGGCCACGCCCTTCACGGTGTAGCCCCACTTGCGGGCGGCCTTGATCGCGGTCTCCACGCCCTCGGCGCCGGTGTTCATCGGCAGCGCGCGCTCGAACCCCGTCATCTCGCACAGCTTCTGGAGGAACGGGCCCATCCGGTCGTTGTGGAAGGCGCGCGACGTGAGCGTGAGGTGCTCCGCCTGGGCGCGCAGCGCCTCGATGATGCGGGGATGACGGTGTCCCTGGTTCACCGCGGAATAGGCGCTCAGCATGTCAAGGTACTTCCTGCCCTCGACGTCCCACACCCACTCGCCCGCGCCGCGCTCTAGCACGACGGGGAGCGGGTGGTAGTTGTGGGCGCTCCACCGTTCGACCTGAGAGATGTAATCGCTGGTGTTCATCGCTTCCTCATTGCGCTGCCGAGCGACCCCGGCCATGGCTTGGTAGGGGTTCGGGCCGGATTGGACCGACCCGGGAGAGTAGACGAAAAGCCCACGCCCGACAAGGCGATACGGGCGCGGGCCTAGGTCGGTCCCCGTCCCCGCCGCGGGCTGCTCACTAATTGCTCGACGCCATCGGCGCACGCGGGCGGGTCCGTGCCCCGTCGGTCCCGGTCTTCGCCGAACGCTGCTACCTTGGGGCGCATGAGCGACGTGTCCGCCATCCCCGACCTTACCGAATTCTCCCGTCGCGCCGAGCCCGGGCGGATGGTTCCCGTGGCCATCGAAATCCCGTTCGACCTCGACACTCCGGTCACGGCGTTCGCGAAACTTCGACGCGGCCCGTTCTCCTTCCTGCTCGAGTCGGTCGAGGGGGGGGAACGCTGGGCGCGATTCAGCCTCCTCGGCGCCGAACCCCGGGAAGCGTGGCGGCTCGACGGGCCGGAGATCCGGCTCTGGACACCCGCGGGGGGCTGGGGCGAGCCCGAGCCGACGAGCGATCCCTTCGCCGCCTTCGAGGCTTGGATCACCCGCTACGAGCCCGTTCAGCTTCCGGCCCTGCCGCGGTTCTGGGGCGGCGCGGTCGGCTTCTTCGGTTACGACACGGTGCGCTGGGTGGAGCGGCTGCCCGACGCGCCGCCGGACGACCTCGGCGTGCCGGACGCCTGCTTCTTGGCGACCGGGCGGATGCTCATTATCGACAACTTGTATTCCCGCGCCTTCGCCGTCGCGCCGGTCCCGGTCGCACCCGGAGACGACCCGGCCGAACAATACCACAGGGCGCTGGACGGGCTCGCCGACTGGGTACGCGGCCTGGAGGGACCGCACGGGCTGGGGCCGCTCGGCAACGGCGGGGCGGGCGCGCCGGAGGTCGTCGGCAACCGCTCGCGCGATGACTACGAGGCGGCCGTCGAGCGTATCCGCGAGTACATCGTGGCCGGAGACGCATACCAAGTCGTGGTCTCGCAGCGCACCGGAGCCCGTTTCGGCGGCGACTCCCTCGAGCTTTATCGCGCCCTCCGGCGCAGCAACCCGTCGCCCTATCTCTTCTTCATCGAGCTGGACGGGATGCGCCTCATCGGCTCATCCCCCGAGACGCTGGTCCGGGTCGAAGACGGGATCGTGACCGTACGCCCGATCGCCGGTACGCGACCGCGCGGGACCACGCCGCAGGAGGACGAGCGGCACGCGCGCGACCTGCTCGCCGACGAGAAGGAGCGGGCGGAACACCTCATGCTGGTCGATCTCGGCCGCAACGATGTGAGCCGCGTCGCCCGCCCCGGGTCCGTCGAGGTGTCCCGATTCATGGAGATCGAGCGCTACAGCCACGTCATGCACCTCGTGAGCGAGGTGGCGGGTTCGCTGACGGACGGAGCCGGCGCCGTGGACGCGTTCAAGGCCTGCTTCCCCGCCGGCACCCTGACGGGCGCTCCCAAGGTGCGCGCGATGGAGATCCTCGACGAACTCGAACCGACCCGTCGCGGACCGTACGGGGGGGCCGCGGGCTACGTCGGTTACGGCGCGACGAGCCTCGACATGGCCATCGTGATCCGCACGCTGCTCTCCGTCGGGGACCGCGTGTACGCGCAGGCGGGCGCGGGGATCGTCTACGACTCCGAACCGGCGCGCGAGTGGGAAGAGACCCGCCACAAGGCCCGCGTCCTCCTCGAGGCGCTGAAAAAAGCCTGACGGATGACTGCGCCAACGGTGTCCGACCGTCCCGGCCCCCACCGGACAGGGGTCCGCGGATTACGGCATCTCCTCGTCGTCTTCTCCCGAATCCTCCGGTTGAAGCGGCGGATGCCGGATATCTCCGTCAACTCCGGGCGAGTCGTTCCTCGCGGGCGACGATGGGGTCGATCAGGTCGGCGTATTCCTTGGCGTAGGCGAGAGCCTCCTCCAGCGCCTCCGTCCGCGTTCCCGCGAAGCGCTGGCCCACGGCGGCGCTCATCGCCCGGCTCGGACCGGCCGCCGACGCCACCTCCCACACCTCCGGTCCGCCGCGCAACGCCGCCCGCCTGCCCGCCCTGGTCTCGCGGAACTCGATCTGCGGGAATCCTTGCAGCGCGAGCCACTCCAGAAGGATGTTCCTGAGTCCCTCCGAGGGAGTCCATTGCTGCTCGAGGAACACGCGCTCGAGTTCCGACTCGACTTCGCGTGAGACGCGCGTGCAAAGGGGACGGGGCAAAGGCATGTATACATGGTATACCACCCGCCGGAGACGTGCCAGTGCCGACGGCACCCGCGCGGCTTCCCGGCGACCGCCATGTAACCCTTTCACCGTTCGCGGCGTCTACGGGTGTAATCGTGGCTCGCGGCTTCCGGACGCCGGAACGAGGCAGCGCGTCCGTCGGCCCCGGCTTCGACCTTGAACAGGAGACAACGCGAACATGGCGACCATGAACGTTTACGGAACCCCATCGCGCATCGGCGTCCTGCTCGCGCTGATCTTCGCGAGCGCGGCCCCGGCCCCGTCTCACGCCCAGTCCGAGACCCCACCGGAGACGGGTACCGTGCAGGGAAGGGTGCTCGATGCGACGGCCAACGCCGGAGTCGCGGGAGCGCAGGTCTTCGTGGCGGCGACGATGATCGGCGCGCTGACCGACGCGGAGGGCGGCTATTCCCTCTCGGGGGTGCCGGCGGGGGAGCGGATCGTGACGGTCCGGTTGATCGGCTACAGGGAGACGAGCAGGGGGGTCGCCGTGATGGCCGGCGAGACGGTCACGCTGGACTTCACCGTCGAGCGGACGGCGTTGGGGCGGCAGGATCGCACCGTTAGCGGCGTGGTCGGCGAGACCCCGCAGGTCGTGCACCCGTACGCGGTCGAGCGCGCGGCGCGCGGCCTCGCCGCCACTTCGGGGATGACGGCGTATCGAGACGATCACACAGAGTCCTACGCCCGGATCGTGGAGAACGATTTCCGCAGCGTCGGCGAGTCGCCTCTCTCCACCTTTTCGATCGACGTGGACCGAGCGTCGTATGCCAACGTCCGGCGCTTCATCCAAGCGGGGGAGCGGCCGCCGGTCGACGCGGTTCGGATCGAGGAGATGATCAACTACTTCCCATACGAGTGGGGGGCCACGAAGGGGGACGATCCCTTCGAAGTCCTCACGGAGGTGTGGGATGCGCCGTGGAAGCCGGAGCACCGGCTCGTTCGGATCGGACTCAGAGCGCCCGCCATCGACACGGAGGATCTGCCGCCGAGCAACCTGGTCTTCCTGCTTGACGTGTCAGGGTCCATGGCGGCGCCCGACAAGCTCCCGTTGCTGAAGAAGGCCTTCGCCCTGCTCACCGAGCAGCTCAGAGCGCAGGATCGGGTCGCGATCGTCGTCTACGCCGGCGCGGCGGGGCTCGTGCTTCCCCCGACTCCGGGGAACCGCCGCGCCCGAATCCTGTCGGCCGTGGAGCGGCTGGAAGCCGGTGGAAGCACGGCGGGCGGCGCGGGGATCGCGCTCGCCTACGACGTGGCGCGCAAGTACTTCGTCGATGACGGCAACAACCGCGTCATCCTCGCGACCGACGGCGACTTCAACGTGGGCGCCTCCAGCGACGAAGCGATGGTGCGCCTCATCGAGAAGGAACGGGAGAGCGGGATCTTCCTCACGGTCCTCGGCTTCGGCACCGGGAACCTCAAGGACTCGAAGATGGAGGCGATAGCGGATCGCGGGAACGGCAACTTCCACTACGTCGACGGCCTCCTCGAGGCCCGGAAGGTGCTCGTGGAGGAGATGGGCGGGACGCTGTTCACGGTCGCGAAGGACGTGAAGCTGCAGGTGGAGTTCAATCCGGCGCGCGCCGCCGCATACCGCCTGATCGGATACGAGAACCGGTTGCTCGCCGACGAGGACTTCAACGACGACGCGAAGGACGCGGGCGAACTCGGGGCCGGCCACACGGTGACCGCGCTGTACGAGGTCGTGCCCGCGGGTCTCCCGGTCCCCCGCAGCGTGGATCCGTTGCGGTACCGCCCGGCCACCGAGACCGGGCCCCCGGTGGAAGCGCCGTCGGCCGCGTTTGAGGACGAGCTGCTCTACGTGAAGGTCCGCTACAAGGATCCGGACGGCTCCGAGAGCAGGCTCTTGGCCCATGCGGTCGCGGGCCGCTCCCGGCCGCCCTCGCGGAGCTTCCGCTTCGCCGCCGCCGTGGCGGGGTTCGGCATGCTGCTGCGGGACTCGCCTCACGCCGGAGGGTTCTCCCCGGCTGATGTCATCTCGCTGGCGGAAAGAGGACGGGGGGACGATCCGCGCGGCTATCGCGGAGAGTTCATCCGACTCGTGGAGACCGTACGCGACCTGGACCTGCTCGGAACGGCAGCGGAGGACGACAACCAGCGTTAACGTGGCACCTCATCCCCGGCAGCCCGTGGCAAGACCCCGCGTCAGCGACCGAGCGGAACGGCTGCGGCGGTCCGCACCGGGAGGAGCCGCGCCCGTTGAAGCTCAATCAACGCATCACTGGCCAGATCGAACGGCCGGCGGACAAGCGACGCTACGTCCGCCGGCTATTCGCCGGCGTGGCCGACCGCTACGACCTCACCAACGACGTCATGTCGCTGGGCCTCCACCGCCGCTGGAAGCGTCGGCTGCTCGCACGCGCCGACCTGCGCCCGGACCACCGCGTCCTCGATCTCGCGGCCGGTACGGGAGACCTCGCCCGCGGAGCGCTGCGCCGTGCCGCCCGTGAAGCGTTCGAGATCCACGTCATCGCCGCGGATCTCACATCGGAGATGATGCGCGTGGGGCGCGCAAAACCGGGCCCCGACCTCGCCGGTTGGATCGGAGCGGATGCGCTTCGCCTGCCCTTCCCCGACGGCGCGTTCGACCGCGTCGTCATCGGCTACGGGCTCAGGAACTTCGCCGGTTTGGACTCCGCGCTGGCCGAGAGCTTCCGCTGTTTGCGCCCGGGCGGGCGGCTGATCTCGCTCGACTTCGGCCACCCGCGCTCCGCGGCGCTGCGCCGCATCTACCTGGAGTATCTCGACGTTTCGACCCGAATCGCGGGCTGGGCGCTTCACCGCGATCCGGAGTCCTACGCGTACATCCCCGAGTCGCTGAGGAGGTTCCCGGATCAGCGGGAGATGGTCCGCCGGATGGAAGCGGCCGGGTTCGTGGAGTGCGGCCACGAAGACCTGATGATGGGCACGATGGCTATCATCTACGGAGACCGCCGTTAGTGTCGAGGCTGAAACCCGGGCCTAGATGCTCGGGTTGGATTCCGTCTTCCAGACGGTGAATTGGCGCTGGCCGGATTCGCTTTCCTCGAGGCGAACCTTCAAGGCATCGCCATCGGCCAGACGCATGTGGTCGCGCATCTCCAAGGGAATCGTGATACGACCACCACTTCCCACGGTGATGTCGCGGTAGTACATAACGCGGAAGATCGCCATCTAACCTCCCCATGGAGGGTTGGATTCGGCAAAACAAGCGGAAGCTTCAATATGGGGATTCCGCGGCCCCCGCGGTAGGCCGCTTGCCGGAGAGTCTTGTTCAGCGGGAAGCAAGCCTGAAGAAGGCCTCGGGGCCGGGTGGGGGACGCGGGGCCGGTTCAGGATGTGGAGGCAGTGTCGATGCGGACGGCGCCGCCCGCAACGGCCGGGGCGTGAGGCGGCCTTTGGGTTGATGCTCATCCGGTCCCTCACGCGGCGGAGATGTTGGCGTCGGCGAGGTCGCGGAACAGCCGGCGGCGCACTGCGGGGACGGCCTTGGCGGCCTCGAGGCCGGCCAGGGCGGTCCCGTCGAGTTGTTCGAAGGTGACGCCGTCGCGGAGGAAGCTCTCGGCCATCGGGGAGCGACTTGAGCTTCTCGTAGGGTGGCGACGTCCCGTCGCCGGTAGCGCTTCTTGATGCGGTTGCGGGGGCCCTCGACCTCGAAGGGGAAAAGGCAGGGCCGGCGGAAGTTGAGGAGGGCAGAGGTGGTCGCGGAGGAAGTCGTTTACGGCGGGGGCGCACCGGACGGAAATGTGGGCGCGTCCGAGCCACTTGCGGACGACGGCTCCGTTCTTGGACTCGGCGAGGGCGTTGTCGTGGGAGTGGCGGGGCCGGGACTTCGTAAACTCGCCGATGTGGAGCTTGTTGAGCATGTCGGCGACGCGGTGGTTGACGCACTCGGAGCCGTTGTCGGCGTGGAAGCCCACGACGCGGAAGGGGAAGGCGGTGAGGAGGTCCTCGAGGACGGGGAGCATGAAGAGCTCGGTGATGCGGACGACGGAGCCGGTGTGCTCGAACTGAGTGACCTGGTCGACGACGTTGAGGACGTGGAGGCCCCTCTCGCGTCGAGGTCGCCCTGGTGGACGGTGTCGACGTGGACGAAGCCGGGGCGGCCCCACGGGGTCGGGCCTGCGGCGGACGCCGATGAGGATCTGGACGGGGCGGATCTTGTCCAGGGAAAGGGCTCTCAGACGGTAGTCCCGCCGCTTGCGGAGGTTGTGGATGTGGCCGTTGGAGATGCTCGCGAGTCGCTCGAAGCACCCGTTGCCGTGGACCTCGTATTTTGGCGGAGGAGGATCTCCTTGGTGGCGAGTCCGGAGAGGCGGCCGTAGGCGTCGTCGACCTCGGCCAGCAGGGCGGCGGCGTCGAGCGTGTAGCGGTGCCGGAAGGCGTTGGCCGGGGGCTTCCCGCGGCGGTCGCGGATGCCGTCGGTCCTCCGGTGCTGGGCGATGAGCAGGGTGAGCCGCCCCCCCTGGAGAGCCCGGTCACCTTGGCGAGGTAGGCCTTCACCAGCCCCTTGTCCGGCTTGCGGAGGCGGTGGTAGCGGAGCCTCGCCAGCGAGCACCGGACGAAGGCGTATGCCGAGTCGTCGGAGGCCCATTTTCGCTTCTTGGCGTAGGGGCAATCGTCGCTTGGCAGCTCGGGTCGGTGGGCTTGGCCGAGTGCGGAGGCTAGCATGAGGCTTGTGTTCGAGGTGTTGAAGTCCGACAGGGCAAGCGCATCGTTTCATGGGTGTTGTTCGCGGCAATGGTGTGCTTGTACGTGCCGAGCCTCCTTCGTCTCCTATAACACAATCCTGCCACGACCGGGAGCGCGCGAAAGCGGCGTGGGGTCTCACCTCGCGCCGCTTTCCCTTTCCGGAATCGAAGGGAGAGGAATCACTTCAACGTGCTCATCTTGGCGAGTTGGAGCTGTCCCGCTTTCACGGACGGTTGATTTCTGTAGTTGAACCCCTTCTGTGTTGTTTTCCACAACCCCTCTTCTGTGCCCGGGAGAAGCGCGGGGTGCGCACCGGTGGCCCGCCTCGGGCCGCATGGCGCCTCTAGTCCCCAAGCAAGCGTGATTCGTCGCGGGGGTCTGTTAAAGAGGACCGGAAAGGCTTATCCTGATTGTAGTTAGGGACGATCCGGCGTATATCGCCGGACCCAACCAAGAGGCCTTTCCGGTGAAGACAACATCGCACAGACAGAGCCGCGGGAACAGTGCCCGGCGGAAGTGGAGGGTGAAGGCGAGGCACGGGAAGGGGAGATGGCGGGGCGCCGGACCGAAGCCGGTGTTCGGGGCGGGCAGGGTCCACTACGAGATCGGGGCGCGGATCAACGCGATGAGCTTCGGGGGCATCGGCGCCGTGCGGCGGCTGGTGTCGAAGCTGGGGCTGGCGCGCGAGATCGACGGGCGGCTGAAGCTGCTGAAGCGGCACCTTCCGTACCACGAGTCGGACCACGTGCTCCACATCGCCTACAACCTGCTGTGCGGGGGCGCGCGGCTGGAGGACCTCGGCAGCCTGCGCCACAAAGTGGCCTACATGGACGCCCTGGGCGCGGAGCTGATCCCGAGCCCGACGGCCGCGGGCGACTTCACGCGGCGCTTCGCCGAGGCGGACGCGATCGAGTTGATGGAGTGCATCAACGCGGTGCGGCCGCGGTTGTGGCGGGGCCGGGACCGGGAGTTGCCGGGGCCGGTGCCGGGAGTTGCCGGGGCCGGTGGCCCACATCGACGTGGACGGGACGCCGGCGCCCACGCTGGGCAGGAAGAAGGTGGGGATGGACATGGCGTACAAGGGGGTGTGGGGCTGCCACCCGCTGGTCGTCTCGCTCGCCAACACGGGCGAGGCGCTCTACCTCGTGAACCGGCCGGGCAACGCGGTGAGCCACTCCGGCGCGGCCGGGTGGATCGACCGGGCGGTTGCCCTGGTGGCGCCGCACGCCGAGCGGGTGTGCGTGCGCGGGGACCCGGACTTCTCGCTGACCGCCAACTTCGATTGCTGGAGCGAGGAGGCGGACTTCATCTTCGGCTTCGACGCCCATCCGGCGATGGTGAAGCGGGCCGAGGCGCTGGAAGAGAGCGCCCGGGAGCGCCTGGAGCGGCGGCCGCGCTACACCACCCGGACCGGGACGACACGCAGCGGGAGGGAGGACGTGAAGGCCCGGATCGTTTGCGAGCGGGGCTACGTCAACAAGCGGCTCAACTTCGAGGACGTGGCCGAGTACGAGTACCGGCCGACCAAGTGCCGCAAGGCCTGCCGGATGGTGGTCGTGCGGAAGAACATCAGCCGGATGAAGGGCGAACTCACGCTCCTCGACGAGGTCCGCTACTTCTTCCACATCACCACGCGGCGGGACATCGGCGCGGCCGAGGTCGTCCGGCTGGCCAACGCCCGCTGTGAGCAGGAGAACGTGATCGCGCGGTTGAGGAGCGGCGCGAATGCGCTGCGGGTGCCGCCGTACGACCTGGTGAGCAACCGGGCCTACATGGTCATGGCGGCGCTCGCGTGGAATCTCAAGAGCTGGTTCGCGATGATGATGCACCTGAAGGCGGACGGGAAGCGGTACGTCGCCATGGAGTTCCGGCGCTTCATCCGCGAGATGATCCTGCTGCCCTGCCAGGTCATCCGCCGGGCGCGGCGCACGACGCCGCGCATCATCGGCTGGCAGCCCACCACCGACCGGCTGTTCAGCGCCTGGCGAACCATTGAGCGGACCGGCTTCACGTAAAGACCCCTGCTTCCCGCACTACCCGATCCTGCCGCACTCGCCTCGGGGCACCGGTGTCTCACTACCCCGAAAACTCGCCGGAACGCACTGCCATCAGCCTATTCGGAAGCCCTGCCAGACCCTCCTGCAACCCGGTCAGCGCCTTTCCTCACCACCTCCCGTTCCATATTCTGATCTCTACACCCCGGTAACCCTCCGAGGACCCTACTCGCTTGTTTTGAACCTAGTGTCTGATCCAGCGACCCCAGCCGCAAAGCGGATCGAGGACTTCCTCTTCCGGCGCCAGCGCGTGATCCAGCCTAGTCAACACCACGGCCGCATCGCACCACTCGGACACGTTGGGACATAGGTTGTCGGGGTCGACTCCCGACTCCGCCAGCGCCTTGAAGTTCACCGCACCACCCCTCGGCGTACACGGCGGGGGAGGCAAGGTCGACTCGAAAACGTCAGCCACGTACGCCACGTTCCCGGCCGTGGCGATGTTGTCGAGATGCATGAACGTGTTTTCGTCGCCATCGGACTGGGCGGATTCGTACACGCGAACGAGCCCATCGACGGCGCCGGGATGGCGGACTCCCTCATACTCGTCATCGCTTCGAGATGCGAGAATCAGTGCGACGGTGGCGTGTCGGGCGGGCTCGACGTCACCGTCGAGGATCACCTTCACCAGCTCGTCCACGATGGCGTCCAGTTCCGCGTCCGAACGCGGATCGAACTGCTGCCTCAGCAACGCGACAACGGGTTCGTATCGCGACTGCCCGGGACCTCCCTCCATGACGGCCTTCATCGCCGAAGCCGGCGTTGGAGGATGCCGCTCTCCGTTTTCGTCCAACACCAGCCCATGCTGTGCCTCGACGGCCGTGGGAATCGCCATCAACATCAACAGCGCGAGAAGCCTCCTCATTCGTGGGCACCTCGATTAATACCCCCAACGAAGGCGGGGGATGATTTCGGGCGCGCCCGCGAATGAGGCCGCCCGCAAATAGTGGCCATTGTGGTGGCGGTGCGGGTTGTCGATACTCGCCGGGCGGCGATTGCGGGGTGGCGCCGACGCTTTGGCGGGCCCCGCGCGGAGACTGTTGCGGGCGCGGCGGTGGCGGGTTTGCGCGCGCCGGGCGGCTCTCGATTCGTGGCCGGGCGGGCGTCCCCACCGGGGTCCGACGCCGCTATGCGGACGCCCGGGCGGCGAGCTCCAGAGACGTCGGCCTTCGCATGTTGTACGCCGAATTCCTGAGGCCGATGTGGGTGCGGGCGCGCGCGATGCCGATGCTGCGGACCAGCGTC
>JAAXHJ010000013.1 GCA_012270965.1 Candidatus Palauibacter poriticola | reverse complement strand
GTGCGGCCGCTGCAGCCGGTCTCATGGCCGGCTGCAGCGGCCTGTTCGGTGACGGTCCGTCGTTCCATGTCCCGGACGAAGTGATCGCGGCGATCGCGACGGGCTTCCATGAGGACACCGTAACCGTGCATGTGCCCGATACGGTCCGGGTGGGAGAGCGGTTCCCGGTCTCGGTGGAGACCTATTGGGGCTGCCGGCTGTCCCCCGGTCGAACCGAGATACGCGAACGCGCCGGCCGCATGGAGATCATACCGTTCATGAAGTTCGAAGAACGGTCGATGAATTGCCCGAGCATCATGATGGGCACACTGCGCACCGTGTCGGTGCGGTTCGACCGCGCGGGTCACGGTTCCGTAGTGATCTACGGGACCAACGGTATCAGGTATCCGGCATACCGGGGCCATGTCCCGGAATCGGTCGATACGCTCGAGGTCATCCGGCCCGTCGTCGTGATCGACCGCAGGTGAGTCTTGGAGACGGAGTGACCGCGCCCCGGCGCACTCGCAACGCCGGATGGTGCCTAGCCGTCCTCTCCGCGTCGGCTGCCAGCAACCTGTTGTGGGGCAGATACCGGATGGGCCGTGAAAACGGGGCAACCCCAAGATACCCTTATCTACCAGACGGGGGCTGAGATCCTCATCCGGTCGCTGGGAGCGCTCGCCACGCTGTAAGTGCTCATTTGGTCCGGGCAGGACATGCCGTTCACGCTGTCCGACTTCATCGGGTTCGGCCCCACCGAGGCGCAGCCCCGGGCAGGAACGCGTTCGCGGGGATCGTGGAGAACACGACCGCTGCGACGCTCTGCGCCGTGAGGGTCGAGGTCCACCTGTCCACCGGGACCGAACTCGGACCCACGCCGCGGACGGCTGGACCGCCCACCCGGAAGTTTCGCGCTGCTCAACCTGAGAAGCGTTCCCGCGGCAACGTCTTCCGGCAGTCTCGGGCGGGCGATTGAGAAACCGGGCTGGCGGAGACGGCCCGCGGGAGCGCCCTTCGGATTCACGAACGGGGTTCGACCGACCATCGCCCAATCAGGCGCTGCAATGACGAGGACGCGGACGGGCCCTGGAGAGGACCGCGTCGGTTGGCCAACCCCGGTGGGGCCCGGAATGGTGCCCGGGTTCGGGACTTCGGAGCCCTGCGCTCCGCCGGTCACCCGTGGCGTGGCTGCGGCGGCTTCGACGGCACCAAGCGGCAGGCTCACCGGATCTCGGGCGGAAGGCGTCGCACGGTGATGACCGGGACGTCGAACTCGTCGGTTTCGACGAAGGCGACGAGGCCACCCGGGCCGAAGGCATCCGGCATGGGGAGCACATCCGGGGCGAGCGTGCCCACGTAGCGCCCGTCCGGAGTGAGCACGTCGATGGGGGCGGGCTCCTCCACGCCCGGCTCCGCGTTCCGCTGGATCCACAGCGTGCCGTCCCAAGTCGTACGAACGGCCGCGAGTACGGGCACCTCGGGGTGAAACCGCATGTTCTCGACCGCTCGGATCTGACCCTGCATAAGGAAGTTCATCGCTACCATCGCGTCGGGCGACCGGTTGCCGCTCATCCTCGGGGTTCGGAGCCGCTCGAGGCGGCGTTCGCGCTCCTCCCGCCGCACGGACTCCGTGACCGGTAGCGGCCGGATGGGCCGGCGCAGGATGCGCGGCACGGCGCCGGAAGGGTCGGTGAGCTTGATCTCATAGGCCGACGAGTCCGAGAACGCGACCCCGCCCGAGGGCAGCACGTCGAACAGCAGCCCGGGCTCGAACCCCCACACGGCGCGAAGCCCCATGTCCTCCGGGTCGTCGGCTTCGTGATCGCGGATTTCCAGTTCGCGTGGCGCCCAGGCCTCCGCCAGCACATGCTCCGAAACCTCGTCCGAAGCCAAGTCGAAGCGCAGGATGGCCCGCCTCTCCTCGCCCGTCGAGGCGTCCCACCGACCGCCGAGGAGGGTCCGCCCGGAGGCGCGCTCCGGTCGCATGTCGCTGCCCATCTCCACGCCGAGCATGTACTCGAACTCGCCGCCCGGGGCGAAGAGGTGGTAGCCCCGGTGCATGATGTCTTGGACCAGCGTGCTCCCGTCCGCCCACACGTACATCTCCCGCGGGGCGCGGAATTCGCCCGGACCATCGCCGGAGCGGCCGAACTCGGTCACCAGTCCGCCCGCCGCATCCACGACGACGATCCGCGTCCGACCCGAGAGGGGTTCCGTCTGGTCCATGAGATGGAGGTTCCCCTCGGCGTCGAACCACAGGCTCGGTATGGACGAGAACTCCGCCCACGCGGCCTGAGTCATGGCGGACCCGATGCGGTACACGGGTTCGAGATCGGGGGACAGTAGACGATCCTCGGCGGGGAGATCCACGACCTCCTGCGCGCTGGCCGCCCCCGCCTGAAGGCCGACCGCGCCAAGCGCCGCCAAGAGGGCCGCCCGCCAAGCGCCCCCTCGGGCCGCCGTGAGACCGGTGCCGAGGCGTCGGCGCGCACGGGTCGTCATTGCGTACCCCGCCGCAGCTTGGCGAGCACGTCCCGAAGCAGACGCTCCGCCTCCTCGAGCCGCCGCTCCAAGTCCGGCCTTCCGGCCTCGCGCATGACCAGGTCCGAGAGTTCGAGTAGCCCGGGTTCGAGGTCGGACGCGTCGCGGGTTCCGGAGGTTCGCCCGTAGAGGAGGAGGCCTCCCGCGTGGGAGACCCACACGTCCCGATAGCGGTTCATGACCGTGAACATGAGGTCGCGCCAGCGGCGGGCCCCCGCGTCGAAGGGGCGGCGGACGCCGTTGACGCGCCATTCGCGTTCGATTCCCTCGGGGCCGCGCGTGACGGCGAGGCGGTGCGTCCGCCCGCCCGCCGACTCGATGACGAGCCAGCCGTCGTCGCCCAGCGACCGCACCGCCGTGCCTTCGTCGTTCAGCGCGACATCGCCCTCTCCACGCAGGCAGAGCCGCAGGCCCGCCACGGATCGTGTGATCGTGAATTCGCCGTCCAACCACTTCCAGCCCGGAACCAGCCTTCCGTCACCTTGGAATGAGAACGGCGGAATCGAATCGGACGATGGGAAGCAGTCGACCTCCTGCGGAGCCGCAGGTGCCCCGGCGGGCGAAGCGGCGCGAACGGCGGCGACCCGGGCGGCGACAAGGGCGGCCTCCCGCGCGGCACGCTCGTTCACCACCTCGCGCCGAGCCGCGGCGGCACCTTCGGGAGCCTCCGGGGGCGGCCCCGTGGTGGCGGTAGCCTCTTCCTGCACCGGGACCGGGCGCGCGGCGGCGACGAAGATCCCCGTCGCACCGAGGATCGCGATCGTCAGGGCCGCTCGTGCAAGACTCTGACGCGGACGCTGACGTGCGAGAATGGCCGTGATCCTCCGCTCGAGTTGCGAGGGGTGCGCGATGGGACGCGCCAAGGGGAGTGCCAGCGCCCTCGGGCCGCGGGCGAGGCCGGTGGCGAAGAAGAGGAGGTGCCGGGCGTAGTCCGAAGGCCGGGCACCGAGGGCGAGCACCTCTTCATCGCAGGCCTGCTCGCTTGCAAGGACGGCGCGGCGCGAGGCGATCCACGCGAGGGGATGGAACCAGTACAGGGCGAGCACGAACCGGCGGATGAGTTGGCGGAGCGCGTCCCGCCGACGCACGTGGATGAGTTCGTGCGTGAGGACGACCGCCCGCCGCGCCTGGCTCCACGTCGCGGCCGAAGCCGGAAGCAGGATTACGGGGTGCCGCAGGCCGCCCGTCATGGGCGTCGCCACCGCCTCGCCGGACAGGAGCCGCACGGCGCCGCGGAGGCCGAGCCGGCGTTGAAGCGTCGCGGCTTCGCGCACCCATGCGGGATCGCGCACGGGCCTGGCCGTCCGCACCAGTTCCCGGAGCCGGACGGCCGCGACGGCGAGCGAGACGAGCGAGAGGACGCAGCCGACCAGCCACGCGATCCACGCAATGCGGACGACGGAGCCCGCCGCGCTGGCGGTCGCGGCGTTTCCCCCCCCGTCGGTCGCCGTGCTCCCCGCCCCGTCGGCATGCGCGGCTAGCCGGGCGTGCAGTGCCGCGACCCGGGCCTCCCGCGCTTCGACCGCCTCCGGAGTCGAAGCCGAAACGGGGCTCCCGAGGGAGGGGTCGGAGGTCAGCGAGCGGTCGGAGGTCGCGGAGATGGCGGCCTTGATCGCGGGCGCGGTGGACTCGCCGCCGCGGGCCGGAAGGAGCGGCACGTCCCACGAGGGACCGATGAGGCCGACGACCGGAAGCGCGAGCACGAACGCGAAGGTGGCCGTCCACAGGAGGTGCAGCGTCCTCGAAGACCCTCGCCGCCCGCACCAGGCCAACCCGAGCGCGAGCAGGAGCAGGAGCGTGACCTGGGCGATCGGCGCGACCGCATCCGGCGCGGCGGCCTGGAACGCGGCCGGGAACGTGCCGATCTGGGCACCGCCGAGGCTCACCGTCCCTCCTCCGCCGCCTTCTCGATCATCTCTTGGAGGCGGGCGTGCTCCTCCGGCGAGAGACCGCCCTCGCGCAGCTCGAGCAGCGTGGCCACCGCCCCCTCCACCGAGTCGCCGAAGAAGGTCTTGAGCACGCGGCGCATGGCCGAGCGGCGGGCGCGCAGCGCCGGCATCGTGGGCGAATAGAGATAGCGGGGTCCGTCCGCCTCACTCGCCAAGTGTCCCTTGCTCACTAGACCCCGCAGGATCGAACGCACGGCCGAGTAGGTCGGAGGAGCCGCCATGTTCTCCCGGATCAGCGCGGCCGTCGGGCTCCCCAGTTCGTACACGAGGTCCATGACCTCGCGCTCTCGTCTGCTCAGCTCCGGGAGTGGGCTCACGGCGATTCCTTCCCCCTGCGATGTCTCGCCCCGGCGGCGTCTCACCAACTCTCTCGACGGCCGATGTCCGGCGCGCCGAACTCAACCTGACATGCACATGCTGAAAAATCAACACATCACACCGACAACTCGGACCTCGAGAGGGTTGCACTTGCCGAGCGGGGCGCTTCAGGCACCCGTTCAGGAAGCATTCCAGTCCGTTGCGGCGAGGTGCCGCGCCCTCCGGCGGTAGGCACCGCTGAGCAGGGCGGTTGCGCGGTCGAAGGGAATGATTTCGATCCCCAATTCAGCGAAGACGCTGGTCACCGCTCCCTCGGTCCAATCGCTCTGCGAGAGGCGCGCCACGACTTCGGCCACGTTCACGGGCGACATGGCCGCGCCGCGTTCCAGTGCCCGGACGACGCGCTCCGCTCCGGGTTCTCGGAAGAGTGCCGCCAAGACGGCCGAAGCGTCCAGAACGCTCGCAACCGGTTCACTCACGGGCGGCTTCGGCTCGCCTTTCCATGAGGAATTCATCGACGACGCTCCCGGACCCCTTGCGCCTCTGTCTCGCGACTGACTGCAGCCGCGCGAGAGCGTCGCGTGGGGTGCGTAACCGGATCGTGTCTCCCTCCAAGCCCACGACCAACTGCCGCCGCCCCCGGACTCCCAACGCTCGGCGAAAGCGCGCGGGGACCACCAGCCGACCGGCCTCGTCGATCGTCACGCGTTCGGTGTCGGGCGAGGAATCGACCAACGGGTCGGTCGAAGCATCGGGCAGCGAATCCCGGACTTTCTCTTTCGTGGTATATCCCGTGATCCTGGTATGGCACGTAAAAACACCATACCGAGGCCTGAGGCACGAGGGGGCGACATCGGAACCTGCCAGAGGGGAGATAGTGCTGCTGCATGCCACACGCCGCCTTCCTCGATACCATACGGACCGCCGCTCCGGTTCCAAAGCTTGGTGGCGGCGATCATCGCGGGATCATCCATGTGGGAGCCAGCCTCGGAGGGCAGCACCGGAGCGACGTCCGGAGCGAGACGTCACGGTGGGAAGGCTTCCGGCGAACCGGGGTCGAATCGGAGGGATCAGCGTGATCATGCTTGAGGGGAAGACCGCCATCGTCACCGGGGCGGCGAAGGGGATCGGCGCGGCGTGCGCACTCGCCTTCGCCCGGCACGGGGCGGATGTCGTGTTGGGGGACGTCCTGGAGGAGCGCTGCTCGGACACCGCCCGGCGTATCGCGGAGGAGACGGGTCGGGAGACGCTCGCCGTGCGCGCCGACGTGAGCCGGGAAAGCGACTGCGCGGCCCTGCTCGACGCCTGCACGCAGCGCTTCGACCGCTGCGACATCCTGCTCAACAACGCGGGCATCATCGCGGCGGGTTCGATCCTCGACGCCGAGATCGAGGACTTCGACCGGGTGCTGGGCGTCAACCTGCGGGGGACCTTCCTCCTCTCCCGCCTCGTGGCCCGCGACATGGTCGCGCGCGGGGTGAGGGGGTCCATCATCCACATGTCTTCGACGAACGCCGTGGTGACGATCCCGAACCAGCTCGCCTACGCGGTCTCGAAGGGCGGCGTAATGCAGCTCACGAAGGTCATGGCCATCGCGCTCGCACCGCACGACATCCGGGTCAACGCGATCGGGCCGGGGACGATCGTCACCGACATCCTCGACTCGGTCATCGCCGACGAGGAGGCGCGCCGTACGATCCTCTCCCGCACGCCGCTGGGACGGTTCGGGGACCCGGCCGAGATCGGGACGGTGGCCGTCTTCCTCGCAAGCGACTACGCCTCGTACCTCACGGGCGAGACGATCTACCCGGACGGCGGACGCCTCGCGCTGAACTACACGATCCCCCTGCGCGAAGATGGCTCGACCGTGCGTGACCGCGGATTAGCGGCGGGTGAAGGGCCGGTGAACGGTGGTGACGGCGCGTGAACCGTGGGCGGGCGAGTGGTGAACGGCGGGCGAGTGGTGAACGGCGGGTGAGTGGCGGGGCGGCGGTCGCGCCCGGCGAGTCGGGCCGCGAAGCCCGGCTCGCGATCGACATCGGCGGAACCTTCACCGATGTCGCCCTCGAGGTCGGCGGGCGTCTCGTCACGACGAAGGTGCTCACGACCGCCTCCGCGCCCGAACGCGGCGTCCTGGAGGGCGTGCACAAGGTGCTGCGCCTCGCCGGGGTTCCGCCCTCCGCCGTGCGCCTCGTCATCCACGGCACGACGCTGGCCACGAACGCGATCATCGAGCGGCGGGGCGCGCGCACCGCGCTCATCGTCACCTCGGGGCACCGCGACGCGCTGGAGATGGCGCACGAGAACCGCTTCGAGCAGTACGACATCGGAGTCGACCGCCCTGCCCCGCTCGTCCCCCGCCGTCTCCGGCTCCCGGTGGAGGAGCGGGTCGACTACCGCGGCCGCGTCCTCATCCCGCTGCAGGAGGATTCGGTGCGCGCGCTCCTCCCGACGCTCGAGGCGGAGGAAGTGGAGTCCGTCGCGGTGGGGCTCATCCACGGCTACGCCAATCCGGATCACGAGCGGCGGATCGGGGAGATCCTCGACGCGTGGCGGCCGCGGCTGCCGGTGACGCTCGCCTCGGACGTGTGCCCGGAGATCCGGGAGTACGAACGGCAGTCGACGGCCTGCGCGAACGCCTATGTTCAGCCGCTCATGGCCCGCTACCTGACGGGGCTCGCGGAGTCGCTGCGCGAGTCGGGGCTCGCCTGTCCCTTCCTCCTCATGACTTCGGGCGGGGGCCTCACGACGCTGGAGACGGCGGTCGCCGCACCCGTCCGTCTCGTAGAGTCCGGGCCTGCAGGGGGCGCCATCCTCGCCAGCCACCTCGCGCGCAGCCTCGACCTCGGCGATGTCCTCTCCTTCGACATGGGCGGGACGACGGCGAAGCTGTGCGTGATCGACGGGGGGCGGCCGCTCCATTCGCGCACGTTCGAGGTCGCCCGCAGCTACCGCTTCAAGCGGGGGAGCGGGCTCCCGGTGCGGATTCCCGTGATCGAGATGGTGGAGATCGGGGCCGGGGGCGGGTCGATCGCCGGCGTCGATGACTTGGAGCGGATCCAAGTGGGGCCCGGGAGCGCGGGTTCGGAGCCGGGGCCGGCGGCGTACGGCCGGGGCG
Source organism: Candidatus Palauibacter poriticola (assembly GCA_012270965.1). Classification (GTDB taxonomy): domain Bacteria; phylum Gemmatimonadota; class Gemmatimonadetes; order Palauibacterales; family Palauibacteraceae; genus Palauibacter; species Palauibacter poriticola. The sequence goes on along the minus strand of JAAXHJ010000013.1, from coordinate 29,414 downwards.
GGGACGAACCCACCGTGACGGACGCCGATGTCGTGCTGGGGCGGATCGATCCGGAGTTCTTCGCCGGAGGCTCGATTCCGCTTGACCGGGGGCGGGCCGAGGCCGCGATCGAATCCCGGGTGGGACGCGAACTGGGGCTCGACGCGAGGCTCGCGGCGATGGGGATCGGCGAGATGGTGGACGAGAACATGTCCAACGCCGCACGCACGCACGCGATCGAGTGGGGGAGGGGCGTGGGGGGACGCACGCTCATCGCCTTCGGCGGCTCCGCCCCCATCCACGCCGCGCGCCTGGCGGACAAGCTGGAGGTGGACCGCTTCCTCATCCCCGCCGACGCGGGGGTGGGATCGGCCATCGGCTTCCTCCTCGCTCCCATCTCCTACGAGGTCGTGCGCAGCCGTTACATGCGCCTGTCGGAGTTCGATCCCGCCGTCGCGCGGGAGGCGTTCGATGAGATGCGGGACGAGGCGGCGGCCGTAGTCTCGCGCGGGGCGCCGGGCGCGCCGACAAGCGAGAAGGCGCGCGCCTACATGCGCTATGTCGGTCAGGGGCACGAGATCGGCGTCGATCTCCCCGGCGGCCTCGAGGACGCGGCGGCCCTGCGCGACGCGTTCGACCGCGGCTACGAGACCGTGTACGGACGGACGATCCCCGGGCTGGACATCGAGGTTCTGAGCTGGACGCTCATCGTCTCGGCGCCCGCGACCGAGGCCGGAGGCGTTTCAGCGGGAACGCCGCCAGTGGGACAACTGGCCGGAGCAGGCGTTCCCGCGGGAACGTCCGGCGGCGGACAACCGGCCGTCACGGAACCGGCGCCCGCGCGTTGGGCCGAGCTGTGGGATGGACCCGGCGGCGAGTCGGCGACCGCGGCCGTCCACGCGCGCGGAGCGCTTGCGGAGGGAGCCCGCGTCCAGGGCCCGGCACTCATCGCCGAGAACCAGACGACGACCGTGGTCCCGGACGGCTGGGAGGCCCGAGTCGTCCCCGGCCGCCACCTGATCGTCGAGCGAGGGGCAGCGGCCGGCTCGGCAGCCGGTGCCTCCGCGGCAGCGGATGACACCGCGGCTGGCACCGCGGCACCGGTCGGCACGGCAGCCGGCACCGCCGTAGCCGGTGACACCGCCGGAGCGGCTGGAACCGCGGCAGCGGCCGGCGGCGCGCACACCGGGATCGCAGCACCGGCCGCCGGCGCGCAGCCCGCGATCGCGGCCTTCGAGGGGCAGATCATGTGGAGTCGGCTGCTGTCGGTGGTGGAGGAGCAGGCCCGGACGCTGGTGCGCACCGCCTTCTCGACCCCGGTGCGCGAGGCGGGCGATCTCTCCGCCGGCGTTTTCGACCTCTCCGGGCGCATGCTCGCGCAGGCCGTCACGGGCACGCCCGGCCACGTCAACGCGATGGCCGCCTCCGTCGGGTTCTTCCTGCGGGACTTCCCCGTGGAGACGCTGAGTGAGGACGATGTCCTCATCACGAACGATCCCTGGGAGGGCACGGGACACCTCAACGACTTCACCGTCGTCACGCCCACGTTCCTGAACGGGCGGCCCGTGGCGCTCTTCGCGGCCACGAGCCACATCGCGGATGTCGGGGGCCGCGGCTTTGGGGCGGACGCGAACCAGGTGTTCGAGGAGGGGATCCGCCTTCCCATCGGACACCTCATCCGCGGCGGACGCGTGGACGACACCCTCATGCGGCTGGTGCGGGCGAACGTGCGGGATCCGGATGTCGCCCAGGGCGACCTCTATTCGCTGGCCGCCTGCAACCGCACGGGGTGCGAGCGCCTGGTGGCGATGCTGACGGAGTTCGGGGCCGATTCCCTCGGGCCGCTGGCGGAGACGATCATTTCCGCCTCGCGGCGGGCGATGCGGGAGCGGATCGGGGCGCTCCGTCCGGGGACGTACCGGAACCGGATGAGGATCGACGGCTACGATGAGGATCTCGACCTCGTGTGCGCCCTCACCGTGCGGCCCGATGGGAGCATCGGGATCGACTGGGACGGCACCTCGCCCATGTCGTCGCGCGGCATCAACGTCCCGGCGACCTATACGCGCGCGTACAGTTCCTTCGGCGTGCGCTGCATCGTCGGTTCCGATGTTCCGAACAATGCGGGCTCGCTGGCGGCCATCGAAGTCTCCGCCCCGCCCGGATCGCTTCTCAACGCGCCCCCTCCGGCCGCCGTCTCCGCGCGCCACGCGATCGGACAGATGCTGCCGGATGTCGTCCTCGGCTGCCTCGAACAGGCGTTGGAACCCGGGGCCGTCCCCGCCGAGGGCGCGTCGTGCCTCTGGAACCCCGTCATCATGGCGGGGCCGGGACTGACCGGCGCCTACCCGTACGGCGGCGAGGAGTTCGTCGTGAACCCCTTCCACGCCGGCGGCACGGGGGCCCGCCCGGGGAAGGACGGGCTCTCGGCGACGGCGTTCCCCTCCGGAGTCCGCAGCACGCCGATCGAGATCACCGAGTCCGTCGCGCCGCTCATCTTCTGGCGGAAGGAATACCTTCCCGACTCCGGCGGTCCCGGCGAGTTTCGGGGCGGCCTCGGTCAGGTGATGGAGATCTCACACGCGTCGGACAAGGCGTTCGCCGTCTCGAAGATGTTCGAGCGCGTGCGTAACCCGGCACGCGGCCGCGATGGCGGGGGAGACGGGGGCGCGGGGCGAGTCCACGTGCCGGGTGTGGGCGAGTTCCGGCCCAAGGGTCGCGAGATCGTGCCCCCCGGCCGGCGCATCGTGCTTGAGACGCCCGGGGGAGGCGGCCTCGGCGACCCGGCACGGCGTCCGCGCGACCGGATCCGCGAGGATGTCCTCGACGGCTACGTCTCCGCCGAAGAAGCGTCCCACGCGTACGGAGCGCGACCAACCTTGCCGTAATGAAGAACGACATTCACGGCACGTTGCCGCTTCCGGTTCGGCGACTCCTCCGCAAGCTCGGCTCCGATATCAGGGATGTCCGTCTCCGTCGCCGGATCCGAGCGGCGACGATGGCGGAACGGGCCCTGATCAGCCGAACCACCCTCGGCAAGGTCGAACGGGGCGATCCGGGCGTCTCGATGGGCACGTATGCGACCGTACTCTTTGTGGTGGGGCTGGAGGGCGGCCTGGCGGAACTGGCCGACCGCAGGCGGGACGGGCTTGGCCTCGACCTGCTCGAGGAACGCCTACCGAGCTCGCATGGGGGCGCTCAGGTTCTCGTTGAGCGGGGACGGACCCTTCCTCGCCGAGCGCGGAGAAGAGGCGGATTCCGCCACTCCTCGACTTGGGACGGCTCCTCGCCGCGGCCACGCGAGTCACGCGGCGGGAAGAACGAGATGAGGATCTTCAGCTTCTTGTCGGACCCGGGGCCTCGCTCGGGGGCGGCCGCCCCAAGGCCACCGTGAGCGACGGCACCCACGGGTTGGCCATCGCGAGATTCCCCGGTGCCCGCGACGACTACGATCTCGTGCTGTGGGAAGGCGTGGCGCTCGCGCTCGCCGCGCGGGCCGGCATCGACATTGCCGCTTGGCGTTTCGAACGGGTGGCGGGGCGGCGTGTTCTCCTCGTGCGGCGCTTCGATCGCGAAGCGGGCCGTCGGGTACCGTTCCTGTCCGCGATGAGCATGTTGGGCGCCGGTGACCGCGAGCCGAGATCCTATCTGGAGATTGCGGACGCCCTTCGCCGCCACGGTCTGGCCGCCAGACGCGACCTGGCCGAACTCTGGCGCAGGGTCGTGTTCAACATCCTCATCTCGAATACCGACGACCACCTCCGGAACCACGGCTTCCCGTATGAGGACGGACAGGGCTGGCGTCTGTCTCCGGCCTATGATCTGAACCCGACCCCGGCGGAGATCGGCCCGCGCATTCTGCAGACGTACATCGACGAGTACGATGGCACGGCTTCGGTGCCCCGCGCGCTGGCCACCGCGGAGTACTATGGTCCGGATCTCGACGACGCGAAGCGGATCGCCGGCGAAGTAGGGCGGGCGGTCTCGGCGTGGCGGACGACCGCGGCGGGCTTCGGCGCTTCCCCGGAGGAGGTCATGCGGATGGAATCCGCCTTCGCACACAAGGATCTGGACGAGGCGATGGGTTACGGGACGCCTTTCACGGGAACCTGATGGTGGATCGGACACGGAGCGGGTGGGGGCTGGCGTGCATCGCGGCGGCGATGGTCGCCTGCGACGGCGGCACCACTTCGCCGCCGCCGGACCCCGCGCGGACACCGGTGGCGACGGTCGGCGACCTGGCACCGGACGTATCCGAGGGCTTGGACGCGATCATCTCGGTCCGTCTCGATCCCCCGCCGGCCTCGCCCATCATCGTCCGCTACGCGCTGGGCGCCGACGGAGACCCGGCCACGGCGGACGCGGACACGGCGGACTACCGCGCCGAAGGTTCGGTGCCCGTTCCCGCGGGGACGGGGGTCGCGGAAGTTCGGATCGCGATCCGGGACGACGACGACATCGAGCCCGCCCGCGAAACCTTCCTCTTCAGCCTGGATGCGCCGGCGGCGGGCGCGGGATACGAACTGGGAGCGACGACCTCGACGCACGTGACGATCGCGGAGGGCGTTTGCGACCGAACGCCGGAGATCCGGGACGCGCTCGTCGTCCGGAGCCGCGCCGACCGGTGCTCGGCGGTGACCACGCAGCACTTGGGGATCACGACGCTCAACCTCGCGGGCATCGCGATACCCACCCTCAGGCCGGGCGATCTTTCCGGCCTGTACAACCTCAGAAACCTGGACCTCTCCGGCGTCGGCTTCACCGCCTTTCCGGTGGGCGTATTCGGCGATCTCACGAGCCTCGAGACGCTGCGGCTGCGGAATAACGGTTTCGAGACGCTGCCCGCCGATGCGTTCGCGGGGCTCGGACACCTGAAGACGCTGGATCTGGGCGACAACGCGCTGACCGCTCTGTTGGCCGAATCGTTTGCGGGACTCGCATCCCTCGAGACGCTGGAGCTCCGCGCCAACGCGTTCGCCACGCTGCCGGCCGGCGTCTTCTCGGAACTCACGAGCCTGGAGCGGCTGCACCTCGGCGCCAACGACTTCACGACCCTGGGCGACGGCGTCTTCGGCGGCCTCAGCGGCCTGAAGTGGCTCTACCTGGGCAACGGCCGGATCGACGCGCTGGGGGCGGGCGTCTTCGCCGGTCTGGTCGAACTGGAGAGCCTGCAGCTCCAGGACAGCGGACTCCGGACGCTCCCCGCGGGCGCGTTCGCGGGCCTCTCCAACCTCCGACAGCTGCGGCTGGACCGGAACGCGCTGACGGCGCTGCCCGATGGTGCGTTCGCGGGCCTCTCCCGCCTCGAGTCGCTGCGGCTCTACGGCAACCGGCTCGCCGAACTGCCCGCGGGGTTGCTCTCGGGACTCTCCGCGCTGCGCGTGCTGCGGTTGGACGGGAACCGCCTGGCGGCGCTGCCGGAGCGGGTGTTCGTCGGCCTGTCCAATCTCGACACGCTGCTCCTCGCGGGGAACCCCGGGGCGCCGTTCGCGCTCGCACTCGAGCTGGAGCGGACCGACAATCCGGACCCCGCCGCCACGGGTCCAGCCCGGATCGCGCTCGCCGTGGCCGACGGGACGCCCTTCGCCATGACGGTTCCCCTCTCCGCCCGGGGCGGCGCGCTCGCGTCGCAGGTGGCGGCCCTAGAAGCGGGGAGCGAACGGAGCGCGGAGATCACCGTGACCGCCACGGAGGTCGGCCAGACCGAGGTTCAGGTGGTGGCGGGCCCGGCACCCTCGGTCCCGGGACGCGTGACCGGCATCGAGATCGGATTGGGGGATCCGCTCATCCTCTTCGGAGAGGGGACGAACGCTCCGCCCGTGCCGGAACGCGAAGTGGCGCCGCAGCGCATGCAGGCCGGCGCCCACCCGACCACGTTCACGGCGTCGGATTACTTCCGCGATCCGGAGGGCGCCACCGTGCGCATTTCGGGCACCACGGCCGACGCCGGCGTGGTGACGGTGACCGCCGAGGGTGGCGTCGTGACGCTGACGCCCGTCGCCGCGGGCTACACCACCGTGACCCTGACGGCGACCGATCCGCCGGGTGCGACGGCGGAGCTTTCCTTCCCGGTGATCGTGAGAGAGGCGGCTTCACGGCCCTTCGACATCGACCTCATACTGCTGGGCGCGGTGACGGACGCGCAGGCGGAGGCCTTCGCCGACGCGGTGGGTTTCTGGTCCGCGATCCTGCAGGACACCGAATTGCCGGACGTTCTCATCGGACAGGACACCCCGCTCGGATGCTGGGACATCATGAGCGAACAGCGCATCGGAACGGTGGACGACCTCGTAATGGTGGCCTCGGTGCGGGAGATCGACGGCGAGAATGGGGTCCTGGCCCGCGCCGGCCCGTGTGGGGTGCGCGATGCCTCGCGGCTCCCCTTCATGGGCGCACTCGAGTTCGACGTCGCCGACCTCGCGCGTCTCGCGGAGGAGGGCGGTGCGAAGGACGTGGAGGAGGTGATCCTGCACGAGATCGGCCATGTGCTGGGCATCGGCACCGTGTGGGTCGACCACGGCCTGCTTCGGAACCCATCGATTCGCAACACGGGCGCGGACACCCATTTCACGGGATCTCTGGCCATCGCCGCGTTCGACGAGCGGGGCGGCGCGAACTACGACGACGGCGCGAAAGTTCCGGTCGAAAACACGTCGGGCCCGGGGGCGGCGGACTCTCACTGGCGGGAATCCGTGCTGGGCCACGAGTTGATGACGCCGTTCCAGACCGCGGGCGAGCGCGATCTTCTCAGCCTCATCACCGTCCAGTCGCTCGCGGACCTCGGCTACTCCGTGAAGGTCGGACTCGCCGAGATCTACCGCCTGCCCGGCTCCACGGGGGGCGCGCGCGCCACGCCCGAACGCATGATCCCCTACGGCGACGACATCCTCCGGGGACCCATCAAGGTCGTCGACCGGGACGGCCGCGTGGTCCGCGTGATCCCCAACTGACCCGCCGCTGCGTAGGTTGGGGTCGGGCAAGTATCTCAGCCGCCGGGGGCGAACCCATGAGGGAGAAGCTGGATTTGCTGTTCGAACTCGTACAGCCGGACAAGGGTGCCCACGCATGAGCCTCCGGGAATGGACACGAGAACCGGCGACCAGCGGGCGTCACGCGCGAGCCGTAGTCATCTGTTTCGCCACCCTGCTGCCGGCGGTGCTCCTCGCCGGCTGCGGAGCGGATGCCGGCGGGTCCGGCGACGCGCCGACGCCGGCGGAGATCATCGGGTTCGCGCCCGGCGAGGACTACAAGCTCACGAACTACGATGCGATCAAGGCGTACTTCGAGGCGCTCGCCGCCTCCACCGACCGCCTAGTGTTGGAGCGGATCGGCGAGAGCACCCGGGGCGAGCCCCTCTACGTCGCCGCGGTTTCGTCGCCATCGAATCTCCGCCGCCTGGAACGGATCAGGGAGATCACGCGGACGCTGGCCCACGCCCGCGACCCGGAGGTGGGATACGGATCGGTCCTCGCCGAGGAGGAGGCGCGAGCGCTGGCGCGGGAGGGCGTCGCCATCGTGTGGATCGACGCCGGGCTGCACGCGACCGAGGTCGCGCACGGGCAGCTGATGCCCGAGATGGCGCACCACTTCGTGACGGACGAGTCCCCCGAGACCCGGCGCGTGCGGGAGAACTCCGTCGTGCTGCTCATGCCGAACATGAACCCGGACGGCCTGAATATCGTCGCCGACTGGTATATGTCGAACGTGGGCGGCGAATTCGAGATGGCGCGCGTCCCGGAGCTTTATCATCACTATATCGGGCACGACAACAATCGCGACTGGTACATGCTGACGCAGGTCGAGACGCGGGCGGTGACGCGGCAGCTGTATCACAACTGGTTTCCGCAGATCGTCTACAACCAGCATCAGTCGAGCCCCTTCCCCGGGCGAATCTGGATGCCGCCCTTCGAGAATCCCGTCAGCCCGCATCTCGATCCGCTCGTCGTGAGTTCGCTGAACCAGATGGGACATTCGATGCGGCGCCGCTTCGACGAGGAGGGGAAGCCGGGCGTCAACAGCGGCATCGTCTTCGATCTGTGGTGGAACGGTTCCATGAGAGGCGGGCCCGACTATCACAACATGCTCGGGTTCCTGACGGAGACGGCGGGCGCGGGTTACGCGACACCCCGCTGCTACGAGGAGGAGGAGATCCCGGACACGTTCGGCGCGCGCGCCGGGAACCTGCCCGCGAAGACGCCGTCGACAAACTACAACAACCCGTGGCTCGGCGGCTGCTGGCACCTGCGCGACGCCATGGACTACATGATGACGGCGGCGAAGGCCGTGGCGGACATGGGCGCGAAGCTCAAGGAGGAATACCTCTTCAATCACTACCGCATGGGCCGGCGCCAGATCGAGCGCGGCAACGCGGCGGAGGGCGGTCCGTTCGCCTACGTGCTCGACCCCCGGGCCTCGCACGATCCGGGCGCGGTCGTCGAGTTCATGGGTCTGATGTCGCAGTCGGGAATCGAGTTTCTGCGCGCGTCGGAGGCGTTTTCGGTGGCGGGGCCGGAGGGAGATCTCGCCTTCCCCGCCGGGTCGTACGTGATTCCGCCCCAAGCCTTCCGGCCCTACGTCGTGGACCTGATGGAACCCAAGGAATACCCCGACCGCCGCCAGTATCCCGGCGGGCCGCCGGAGCCGCCGTACGACATGACGGGCTACGAACTCCGCTTCCAGATGGGATTGGAGGCGGTGAACGTGGACGAACCCTTCGACATGCCGCCGGGCGAATGGGGCGAGGTCTCCCCCGACATCGGCGAGGTGCGCGGCGAGGGGGCGGCCGGTTTCGCGGTGCATGGCAACGCGAACTCGATCTACCGGGGGCTGTCCGCCCGGAGCGGCGAGCCCGGCGAAGGCGGTGAGGCGGATGAGGCCCCGGAGCGCTTCCGCACCGTGCGGACCCTCGCGACGCCGAACGGGGACATCCCGGCCGGATCGTACTGGCTGCCCGGTCTGTCCGCCGCCGAGGCCCGCGCGCTCGCCGCCGACCACGGGCTCACGCTCACCGGGGTCTCCTCCCCGCCCGCGCCCGGCGACGTCGCCGAGGCACGGGCGCCGCGCGTGGCGATTTACCGCTCGTGGCAGGCCCCGATGCCCGAGGGCTGGACCCGCTGGGTGCTGGACGAGTACGGCTTCGCGTGGGAGAACGTGTGGGACGCGGATGTGCGGAGCGGCGACCTGTCCCGCTTCGACGTCATCCTCCTCCCGTCGCAGGGCGCGGCCGGGATCGCGAACGGGCACCTGCCGGGCACCATGCCGGACGAGTACACGGGCGGCCTCGGCCGGGCGGGAGCCGCGGCGCTCCGCGCCTTCGTCGAGGGCGGGGGCTGGCTCGTCGCCTTCGACCAAGCCGTGGACTACGCGATCGAGACCTTCGGGCTCCCCTTCCGGAACCGGACGCGAGGGCTCTCCTCGCAGGAGTTCTTCATCCCCGGGTCCGTGATCCGGCTCGACGTTGACCCCTCGCACCCACTCGGCTACGGGATGGACGGGGAGGCGATGGCCCTCTTCTCGCGCAGCCAAGTGCTGGAGCGGACGGGCGGCGCGGCGGGCGGCGGCGACGGTGCGGACATCGGGCGAGTCTCGACCCCCGTCTGCTACGCCGCCTCGGACTTCCTCGTCAGCGGCTGGACGCTGGGCGGCGAGGAGGTGCTCGCCGGCTACCCGGCGACCGCGCAGGTCGGAGTCGGGGCGGGCCAGGTCGTACTGTTCGCCTTCCGGCCCCACTTCCGCGGACAGCCGCGCAACACGTTCAAGCTCCTGTTCAACGCTCTCGCGGCCTCCGCCACGGAGGGGCTGCCCGAGGGTACCGGGCTCAGCTGCCGCTGAACCGCGCGGGTGGCCGTTGCCGACGGGCCACCGCGCGGGTGGCCGTTGCCGACGGGCCACCGCGCGGGTCTCCGTTGCCCGAGGGGCCGCCGCGCGGGTCTCCGTTGCCGGCCGGCCGCCGCGCGGGTAGGGTCAACGCTCCGAGCCGCTTGGGGGTTGATGTCGCGGGGGTTGCAGTCGCGGGGGTTGCAGTCGCGGGGGTCGGGATCGTGGGGACTGCGCTCGCGAGGAGGTCTCGATTTGAAGCTGACGGCACTCACGGCCGCCGTGGTGCTCTTCGCCGGATTCGAGGGATCCGGCGCCGGCAACGCCGCGGCCCAGGAGCAGCGTGCCACGGAACGTGACGCCGCCGCGAGCGAGCGGTGGCGCCGGTGGCGGGACTACAACCGCTACCCCGGCCGCATCCCGACGCCGGAAGAGTGGGTACCCCCCGACGGCCCGGTCCGGATCGGCCTCCAAGCCGGTCACTGGCGCGCCGCCGAGGCCCCGCAGGAACTGCGCCGTATCCGCAATAACGGTACGCGGTGGCGGGAGACCGCCGAGTGGGAGGCGAACCTCGTCATCGCCCGGCTGGCGGGCGCGGAACTCGAGGCGCTGGGCTACGAGGTGGACATCCTCCCCGCCATCGTGCCCCCCGGCTACCGGGCGCACCTCTTCATCTCGATCCACGCGGACGGGAGCGAAAGCCCCGCCGCGTCGGGGTACCGCGTCGCCGCCCCGCGGCGCGACGCCACGGGACGGGCCGAAGACGCGGCGCGGGTGCTCCGGGAGGCGTACGGCGCCGCGACCGGACTCAAGAACCTGCCGATTTCGACCCGCCGCATGCGAAACTACTACGCCTTCAACTACCGCCGTTACGAACACGCCCTCCATCCGATGACGATCGGCCTCATCATCGAGACGGGATTCATGACCAACGCGCGGGACCGCGAGATCATCCTCGGGGCGCCGGAGAGGGCCGCGCGCGGAATCGTTGAAGGAGTCAAGGCGTTTACCGTCACCGCGCCACCGGCCGCGCGGACCACGGGCCGATAGACCGGCCGGCCACGGTCACCCCCCGGCCCGGATCCCGACGCCGGCCAGAGCCGACAGGTTGCGCGCCATGGCTCCATCGGACGCGGGATCCCAATAGAGGTTGCGGATGCCGTAGTGGTAGCGGGTTTCGAGGGTGACGAACCACGGACCAGAGACCGCGATCTCGAGTGCGGCGCCCAATATCAGGCCGACGTCGGCGACGCCGCGCAGCTGGAAGCGGCCCTCGCAACTGTTGCTCTCCTCGAACTGCGCCACGCCGCCCTCCAGACGACAGCCGACCTCGTGGCCCCAATACCCGCCAGCCATGAGGATCGGGCGCACGCGGGCGGGCGACGGCGTCAGCCGGAACCGAAGCAGGACGGGAAAATCCAAGTAGGACATCCTCGTCCTCGACCCGTCCTGATGGAGCCCCGTGGTCGAGAACCCTCGTTCGAGGTATAGCGCCTCCAACTGGACGGTGGCGCGGTGGGACAGGGCGAACGTTACGAAGCCGCCCGCGGCTTTGCGCGGGAGCGCTTCCGAAGTGAACTGGTCGACGAAGGCGGCGTCCGCGTAGGTCACACCTCCCTTGATCCCGAACGCGGTCTGCGCCGCCGCGGATCCATGATTCAGCAGAGCCGCTACGGCCGCGAACGCCACAAGCCACCCGATGGCTTTCACACCCCGCTCCTTGTTGCGGTCCATGCGGGCCGCCGGATCCGCCGGCCCCTCGCTACCCGTGAGACCCCGCCCGGCCTTCGCAACCCGCCATGCTCGCAGCCTCAAGGCGCCCCCGGCGCGGCCCACGGCGATAAGCTGCGACGGCCGGTACGATTCCGCCATCATCCGTGCCGCCACCGTCCGTTCCCTCAGCGGTCATCTTTCCATCGTCCGCCGATGGACCGCAGATTCACGCCGCCATGGATAGTGAACGCAGGTACGGAGAAGACGAGGTCAGGCAGGTCTTCGCACGCGCGGCGGAGGCGGCCGAGCAGGAGCGGGCCGGCCTACCCTCGCTCGTGGACGGCGGACTGACGCTCGGGGAACTCCAAGCCGTGGGGCGCGAGGTCGGCCTCTCCCCGGAGCGCGTCGCGGCCGCCGCCGCCGAACTCGATGCGTCCCCGCGGGTCGTACCGCGGCGAAAGCTGCTCGGCGTTCCGATTTCCGCGGGCCGGATCGTCGATCTCCCCCGCGAACTGACGGATCGTGAATGGCAGTTTCTCGTCGCCGAACTGCGGGCCACGTTCGACGCGAAGGGCGAGGTCGGGGCCGAGGGCGGGATCCGCGAATGGAGCAACGGGAACCTGCACGCGGTCCTTGAGCAGACCGAGTCCGGCCACCGGCTCCGGCTGGGCACGCGGAAAGGGGACGCGTTCGAGACCACTCTCCTGGGGGCCTTGTTTTCCGTCATGGCGGTGATCGTCACCTTCCTCATGGTCGCGGACGGCAAGGCGGGAGCGGCACTGATGGTTCCAGCGCTGATGGGCCTCGGCGGGGGAGGCGTGCTGGTCGCGAACGCGATCCGGCTGCCCCGGTGGGCGGGCGAGAGGGAGCGGCAGATGGACCACATCGCGGCGTGGACGAGGAATCTGCTCTCAGCCCCCCCGAGGGACGCGGACGAGGCTTCGAGTGCGGAGGCGTCGGGTGCGAAGGAGGCGTAGGATGCCGACGAGACTTCGGGTGCGGACGAGGCGTGGGATGCGGAGGATCTTCGTCCTTGCCGTCGTGGCGCTGCCGGTGGCTCCGGCGGAGATGCTCGCCCAGGGGGGCTCGACATCATCGTGCGGAACGCCGAGACGGGGGCGGAGCTGCCGAGGGCGCAGGCCTCCCTCCCGGGGCTCGGCTATGGCGGGATCACGGATGTCGAGGGCCGCTTCCACATGCCGGACCTCCCCTCCGGCCCCGTCGCGGTCGAAGTGCGACTTCTCGGCTACGGTATCGCGCGGCGGGAAGCGACCGTCGTGGACGACTCCGTCGTCGTGCTCGAAGTCCCCCTGACCCGGACCGTGATCTCCGTCGCCGGCCTCGCCGCCGTCGGCAGCCCGTCGAGACCCCGGACGGTGACCGAGTCGATGGTTCCGATCGACGCCATCTCGCACTCGGAACCGCTCGACCAGGGGGACACGGACATCGACGATCTTCTGAGAGCGACGATCCCCTCCTATAACGTCAACCCGCAGGCGACCGGGGACGCGGCCAGGATCATCCGGCCGGCGAATCTGCGGGGTCTGGCCCCCGACCATACGCTCGTGCTCGTGAACGGGAGCGGCGGCACCGGGCGGCGGTCATCACCTGGATCGGCAACGGCGTCGCCGACGGCGCGCAGGGCCCGGATCTCTCGAGCATCCCGGCCATCGCGCTCCGGCAGGTGGAGGTGCTGCGGGACGGCGCCAGACGAGGGTCACGAAGTTCGATCCGGCCAAGCTCGATGACACGCGGATCCGCCAACTCGAAGAGGGCCTTCCCGGCACGCGCTGGATCATCACGGGGAAACACGCGCTCGGCCGCGTGAGCCTCCTGGGGCGCCTGAGCTACTACGCCGGCTGGTTCGATGCCCGGGACGATCTCTCGTATCCCGGCACCCATCTCGTCGACCTCGAAGCATCATGGTCGATCGGCAACGCTCTCACCCTCACCGCCGGCGGTCAGAACGCCCTGAGCCGGTATCCGGCCGAGAACCCCGGTGCCGCGTTCTCCGGCAACCGCTACGGTCCGGGATCCCCCTTCGGTTCCAACGGTGGCTTCTACTACCTCCGCCTCGCGTATCGCTGGAATTAGCAGGGAATGACCGGGGTGGGGGTCGAACCCACGACCTGCGGATTAAAAGTCCGTTGCTCTACCAACTGAGCTACCCGGCCGGGAAGCGGGGCGGACCCGACGGGAGTGCCGCCCGGCGCGGCTCAAGCTAACACCGGCACCGGCACCGTACACCTACCGCCCGGGCGGTCCGCAGTCGCCGACTCCCGTCGTGGTCCACGCGACTTCGCGCGGCGGTCCGCGCGCGCCCGAACCGTCCGTTACGAGAGTCAACCCGGGGGACGCGGCAGCCCGCGGAGGATGCGAATGCGGGAGGTGTCGGCCGCCAGTTCCGCCGGGAGGGCGGCCGCTCCATCGCGCAGGATGCTCCGCACCTGCCCGGTCGCGCGGTCGATCACCATCATCGCCCGCGCTCCGGCCTCCCGGTCCACCGTGACCACGCCCTCCGGCCCGCCGAGTTCCAGCCGGTCGAGCGCCTCCGTCCATGCGGCGTCGAAGGGAATCGAGTAGGAGAAGCCCTTGCTCCCATCCGAGATCTCATTCGGCGCGAAGCGGATCGAGAACAGCGTCTCTCCCTCGTCGTCGAGGCCCCGCACCCGGTAATCGCCGGACCCCGCGGGAGGCCGAACCCTTCCCTCGTACGCGAAAGCGGGTTCGAGCACGAGCGCCCCGTCGGCTCGGACACCGCCCCAAAGCATGAGAACCGTCGATTCCTGCGGCTCGCGAGACGGAACCTGGCCCGCGAGCGGCGCCGCCGGCAGCGTCCCGAGCGACGCCGCCGCCAGCATCCCGAGCAGCGCACACCGCGCCGCGCCGCGCAACACCGACCTCATTTCAAACCGCGGTTCCCCTCGCATGCGCGTTGATCCTCCGTTGACGATCCCCCGTACCATGCTCTCCGCAGGCCCGACTTCGGGCAACGGCATCGCCGGGCTCTTCGCGCGGTGTGCGGCCCGGCCCGTCGCCCGCACCCGCCGGACCCGTCGTCCGCACCCGTGTACGCCGAGTTGACCCCCGCGTTCCCGGACCGGGAGGCGCTGGACCGGGCGCTGCGCGAGATCAACGTCTCAGTCTCCCCGATCGATTCGGACACGGCCCACGAGGCGGGGCGCCGCTGGGGACGGTATCGCCAATCCGGAGGTACCCGGGACCGCATCAGCACGGACTTTCTGATCGGTGCCCACGCCGTCGCCGCCTGCGACCGCTTTCTCACCCGCGACCGTGGATTCTTCTCCAGCTACTTCCCCCAAACTCGAACGCAACGGCTGAACCGCGTGCCCGCGGGAACGCCTCGCCCGGCGGCGACGCTACCGCGAGCGGCGCGAGATCCAGCCGCCGTAGAGGAGCGCCCGGTAGTATCGCCACGCGTCCTCGAACCCCGCCTCGGCCAGCAGTTCTAGGATGCGCGCCTCCGAAGCCCAGTGGATGCCCTCGTCGATCTTGGCCCTGAACGCGGCCCGTTCCGCCTCTCCCATTCCGCGGGTCTTCCAGTAGCGGATCCACGCCGCGAAGAGTTCATCGAAGCGGGGGCCGCTCCGGTCGCCATGGAGTTCGAACAGAAGGAAGGCGGCGCCGGGCGCGAGGCGGGCGGCGATGTCGCGCAGGAGCAAGAGCTTCGCGCCGTCGTCGGGCAGGAAGTGCATGACGTTGAAGCAGGTCGCGGCCGCGAAGCCGTCTTCGTCGAGGTCGGAGACGGGTCCGTGGACGAGGCGGACGCCGTCACCCACGCCGGCCTCCCGCATCCGATGCTTGGCGATCCCGATCATCTGCCGCGACGGATCGACGCCGGTCAGCCGCCAGCCGGGTCGCGCCGTCTTGAAGGTGACCAACTCGATACCGGTTCCGGCCCCGACGACCAGCACCCGCGGACTTGGGCTCAGGCGTCCCCCGAGGAGCACGAGCGCCTGTTGGAACGAACTTAGGTAGCCGGGTATTGCCGTGCGGGCGATGGACTCGTAGTCGCTGCCGTACGCTCCATCGAAGTCGAACGGTTCCGTCGTCGGGGGCGTGTTCATGGGCACAAGAGACCCGCCGCGCGGGATTCGTTCAAGTGTGACGCCGCGGCGACGCGGGGCGTGAACCCGACACGAGGTCGCGGCTCGTACGGGGTGGGTGGCGACCCGAACGCGAGCAGCCCGTGGCTGCCAGGGGTCGCGGACGTGTTGAGCTTTAGAGTGCCGAGAGGCACGATGGTATAGATAGATGAATACGAAGAGATGGGCCGTCCACATGCGGGTCGCGCTGCTGGCCGCGTTGACCGTCTTCACGGGTTGTGGCGTCGCCGGAGCGGGGAACGATCCGGCCGTGTCCGGCCGCCTGGCCGCCGCGGCGGCGAACATCCCGCCCGAAGGGAGGATTCGCGGCGTCTCCTTCTCCGCCCCGCGACGCGAGATGGCGCCGGATGCACTCGTTCGCGCTTCCCTGGCGGGGGCGAACTGGGTCGGCGTGGTCCCCTACGCCTTCGTCGATCCCGCCCAGCCGCGCGTCGCGTTCGACCGCGAACGCCAGTTCTGGGGGGAAAGGACGGAGGGCGTCGCGAAGACGATCGAATACGCCAGGGAGAGCGGGCTCTCCGTGCTCCTCAAGCCGCATCTCTGGGTGCGCGGACAGGGCTGGCCTGGCGAGTTCGAGCCCGACACGGAGGAGGATTGGGAGATGTTCCTCTCGGGGTACCGGGAGTACATCCTCCGGTTCGCGCACGTTGCCGACTCGATGGACGTGGAGATGATGAGCGTGGGTACGGAGGTCGATCTCGTGGCGCTCGCGCGGCCCGGCTACTGGCGGTCGCTCATCGAGGAGGTGCGGGCGATGTACGGGGGTCGCCTCACCTATGCCGCGAACTGGGACAAGTACGCGCGGATCGAGTTCTGGGACGCACTCGACTTGGTCGGCGTGGACGCCTACTTCCCCCTCACCGACGACGCCACGCCGGACGTGGAGACGCTGATCGAGGCGTGGGAGCCGTGGAGCGAGGAGTTGCGCGAAGTCGCCGTCGCCACGGGCAAACCGATCCTCTTCGCGGAGTACGGGTATCGCAGCGTGGACGGAGCGGCGGGCCGCCAGTGGGAGTTGCCGGAGGGACGCCGCGCGCGGGGCGTGCCGGCGAACTACGAGGCGCAGTCCGGGGCCTACGAGGCGCTCTTCCGCGTGTGGTGGGACCGTCCCTGGTTCGCGGGCGGCTTCGCGTGGAAGTGGTACGCGGGGTCTCCGGCCGGAGAGTGGATCGCGACCGACTACTCGCCCCAGGGGAAGCCGGCGGAGACGGTCATGGCGACCTGGTACGGAGGCGACGCGAGTCCGGGCACGCCGCCGGTTCTCACGCTTCCGGATCGCGCCGCGGATCGAACGCCCGGTCAGGTGCCGGGCTGAACGCCAGTTCGGTCTGCAGGACACCTTGGAAGGTGATGCGGTGGTGCGGCGTCGGGCCGTGCCGCCGGATCGCCTCCATGTGCTCGCGGGTCCGGTATCCCTTGTTGGACGCCCAGCCGTAGAGCGGGTATCGCGCGTCGAGACGCCGCATCAGGCGGTCGCGCGTGACCTTCGCGAGGATCGAGGCGCAGGCGATGGAATGCGAGACCCGGTCGCCCCCCACGATGGAGCGGTGCTCGCCGAGTTCCGGAACCGGGTTGCCGTCCACGAGTACGAGTTCCGCCGGACGCGCGAGGCGATCGAGCGCCCGGCGCATGGCGACGATGGTCGCGGCACGGACGCTGAGGCGTTCGATCTCACGCGTGGATGCGGCGGCGACGCGCCAGGCAAGACTCTCCGCGCGGATACGCCGGGCGAGTTCCTCGCGGCGGGGCGGCGAGACCTGCTTGCTGTCCGTGCACCCCTCGAACTGCTGTCCCGGGTGGAGCGCCACGGCACCCACCATCACGGGACCCGCCACCGGACCCACGCCGGCCTCGTCGATCCCGACCACAATGCGGAAGCCGGAAGCCCAGCCCTCTTCCTCGTAGTCGAGCGGCGCGGTGGCCGGCACCCCTTGAGAGAACGTCGCCGGTGTCAGCCGTCCTGCTTCTTGTCGAGCCACCACTTTCGTTCCGGCACTCGGGCCCGCTTGCCGCGGCGGTTGCGCAGGTAGTAGAGCTTGGCCCGCCGGACATCGCCCCGCCGAACGACTTCGAGCCCCACGATCCACGGGGAGTGGAGGGGGAAGATCCGCTCGACGCCGACGCCGCCGGAGATGCGCCGCAGCGTGAAGGTCGCGTTGACCCCCGCCCCGCGGCGGCCGATGCAGACGCCCTCGAACGGCTGCACGCGCTCCTTCTGGCCTTCCTTCACGCGTACGCGAACGCGCACCGTGTCTCCCGGCGCGAAGGCCGGAAGGTCCGTGCGCTTATATCCCTCCTCGATACCGGCGATTCTGGGATCCATCGTTCGTCTATCCTTGTTCCCCTGCTTCTCCATGTGCGTTTCCGGCGGCGGTTCCCATCCTCCGCAAGGCGCTCCGACGAGGAATGGCGGCACCATTTCGAGGAGGAGCAGCGCTGCGGGGACGGATGCATCGGCGCTCGAATGGCCGAGGTGTTTCCGGGACGCGGCACCAGTATACCATTGCCGCTGAACGTGCGCCAAGAAACCCGATCAGTCGGCCGCATCGAGGTCGAGGAGGTCGGGTCGGCGGTGCCGCGTCGCCGCGGCGGCCCGCGCGGCGCGCCAGCGTTCGATGCGCGCGTGATTGCCCGACCGCAGCACGTCCGGCACCGATCGGCCACCGTGCTCGGCGGGGCGCGTGTAGGCGGGAGCGGAGAGGCACCCCTCGTAGAACGAGTCGGAGGAGGCCGAATCGTGATCGCCGAGCG
This sequence comes from Candidatus Palauibacter poriticola, assembly GCA_012270965.1. Lineage (GTDB taxonomy): Bacteria > Gemmatimonadota > Gemmatimonadetes > Palauibacterales > Palauibacteraceae > Palauibacter > Palauibacter poriticola. Next base: position 11,028 of record JAAXHJ010000013.1, on the reverse strand, counting down.
CACCGGGGAGGAGGCGCACCACCGCGTCGATGACGACGAGCGCGGCCGGCTCGCCCCCGCTGAGGACGTAGTCGCCGATGGAGACCTCCTCGTCCACCCACGCGTCGACGACCCGCTCGTCGATCCCCTTGTAGCGCCCGCACAACAGCGTGAGATCGGACTCGAGCGCGAAGCGCACCGCCGTCTCGTGGTCGAACGGCCGTCCGCGCGGGGAGAGCGAGATCACGCGCCCCGGGCGCTCCAGCGCCGTGAGCGCCGCGTCGAAGGGCTCCGGCCTCATCACCATCCCGCCCCCGCCTCCGAACGGCTCGTCATCCGTCATCCGGTGGCGGTCCGTCGTGTACGCGCGCACGTCGATGAGCCGGTAGTCGACGAGCCCCGCCTCGCGGGCGCGGCCCAGGATCGAGAGGCTCAGCGGGCCCTCCAGGTAGTCCGGGAAGATCGTGAGGACGTTGATGTGCATCGGACCGTTCGCGTCAGATATCGAGCAGGCCGCGGGGGAGCTTCATGCGGACCTCGCCAGCCTCGAAGTCCAGTTCCGCGACAAGCTCGGCCTCGAACGGGACCAGCCGCTCGCGGCCGTCGACGTCGAGCGCGAGGAGCGGCGCGCCCGGCTGATCGTACACCTCCCGGATCACGCCGATCGTCATGTCCCCTTCGCACACCGACATGCCGATCAGATCGTGCAGCAGATAGCCTCCATCCGGCAGCCCCGGCAGCTCTTCGCGGGGGACGCCCAGGCGCGCGCCGCGGAGCCCCTCGGCCGCCGTGCGGTCCGCCACCTCGCGAACTTCGACGAGCCAGCGCCCGCCGTGTGGTCTCGCCGTCTCCACCGTGATCGCCCGGGGCGGGAGCGCTCCCTCCGGCCGCCAACCCGCATCGACGAGATGGAGCCGTCGACCCGGCTGGAGGAGCGCCTCGGCGTGGTCGCTGTCGGCGTCCAGGAGCAGCCCGCCGCGGATCCCGTGAGGCCGGCAGATGAGGGCCACGATCACATGCGCGTCGGGCATGGTGTGGGTGGCGTTAGTCCGCGCCGCCGGCGCCGGCCGCTTCGCCCGCGGCTTCGGCCGCCTCACCGGGGGCGTCGGCCGGAGCGGCCCCCTCGGCTCCGGGTGGCTCGGGCTCCGGTTCCGGCGCGGCCTCGGCGCTCGGCTTCGGACGCTGGGACGTGCCGCGCCGTCCGGGCGGAGGACCGATCTCGATGATCGCCGGCTCGAGCGACCCCGGATCCACACCGTCGTGGAACTGCTTCCAGACACCCGTCTTCCGCAGGAGCGACCGCACCGTGTCCGTCGGCTGAGCGCCCTCGTTGAGCCAGTGCAGCGTGCGCGCGGCGTCGATCCGCACGAGGGACGGCTGCGTGCGCGGGTTGTAGAGCCCGAGGCGCTCGATCGACGCGCCCGCCGTCCCTTCCCGCGCATCCGTTACGATGATGCGGAATGAGGCCGCCTTTTTCGCCCCACGTCGCTTGAGTCTGATTGTCGTCGCCATTCAGTTCTCCGATTCTCTCCCTGAATCCCGCCCGGAACCGGCCCCGGTATCGGCCCGGGACCGACCCCATCGGTCCGAAACCGGTGCTAACCCAGACGCGGGGTTCTACCACGCGCCGCCAGTTGACCGAGGTCTCCCGGGCCTCCCGGCATCATCCGGGGCATGAGCTTGCCCATCTGTTTCATCATCTTCCGCATTCCGCGGAACTGCTTGAGGAGTCGGTTCACCTCGTGCAGCGGGCGTCCCGAGCCCCTCGCGATCCGCGCCCGGCGCGACCCGTTGAGGATCTCCGGCCGCCTCCGCTCCTCCGGCGTCATCGAGAGGATGATCGCCTCCAAGTGCCTCACGCGCCGAGGGTCGACGTCCGCCTGCTCCAGCATGCGCCCATCGACGCCCGGCATCATCTTCAGCAACCCCTTCAGGGGTCCCATCTTCTGGATCTGCTGGATGGAGGCTAGGAAGTCCGCAAGATCAAACTCCCCCTTCCCCGCAAGCATCTTTTTCTGCAAGCGCTCGGTCTCGCCAAGGTCGACCGTCTGCTGCGCGCGCTCCACGAGGCCGACGATGTCTCCCATCTGGAGGATCCGGCCGGCCATGCGCTCCGGATCGAAGACCGTAAGGTCCTCCGGCCGCTCGCCCGTTCCGACGAAGCGGATCGGTACGCCGAGCACACTGTAGATCGAGAGCGCCGCACCCCCGCGGGCGTCTCCATCCATCTTCGTGAGGACGATCCCCGTCAGTCCCACCGCACCGTGGAAGCCCTCGGCGATCCGCACCGCCTCCTGCCCGGTCATCCCATCCGCTACGAGCAGGATCTGTTGCGGCTCTACGGCCGCCTTCACGCGGCGGAGCTCGCCCAGCAACTCCTCATCCGCCTGCAGCCGGCCGGCCATGTCGAGGAGCAGGTGCGTGACCCCGCTCCGCCTCGCCTCGTCCAGCGCGCCGCGGGCGAGTTCCGACATGTCCTCCCCACCCGGCCGCGCCAGCAGCGGGACGCCGATCCGCGCCGCCAGCGCCTCCAACTGCTCGGGGGCCGCCGGGCGGTAGGGATCGCACGCCACGAGCCCCGGCCGCCGCCCCTCCTTCGCCAGGCGCCGCCCCAGCTTCGCCGCCGTCGTCGTCTTCCCCGATCCCTGCAGGCCGACGAGCATGATCACGGTGGGCGGAACCGACGCCTCCAACTCCTCCGCCGCCGCCTCTCCCAGCAGGGCGACGAGTTCGTCATGCACGATCTTCACGATCTGATCGCCCGGCCGAACCGACTTCATCACATCCTCGCCGAGCGCCCGCTCCCTCACCTTGGCGAGGAAGTCGCGCACGACCCGGAAGTTGACGTCCGCTTCGAGCAGGGCGCGCCGCACCTCGCGCAGCCCCTCGTCCAGCATCTTTTCCGTGATGACGCCGCGCTGGCGCAGCTTCCTCAGCGCACCGTCGAGCCGGTCACCCAGCCGTTCGAACATCCACCGTTCCAAGCATCAAAAAAACGCGATTGGAAGGTCTCCATTCGCGTCTCGAGAAGGCACCGAACCGCCCGCACCCGATCCGTGTTGAGCCGCGGAGTTTAGGGGGTTTCGCGACTCCAGGCAACGAATCTCGGTGGCCGCCCGGCGGCCGGGAAGATTCAGGCCGCAGCCCCCGTGGACAGCGTAATCGTCTCCAGCCGAGCCGCACCGACACCCACGAGGCGGATGGGCGTGGCGCAAACCTCCTCGATCCTGGCGAGGTAGCGGCGCGCGGAATCCGGCAGGTCGTCGAAGGCCCGGCACCCGCTCGTATCCGTGTTCCAGCCCGTCCAGCGCTCGTAGACGGGACGCACGCGGGCGAGGTCCGAGACGGAGTCCGGGAACGACGCGGTCGGCGCTCCGTCGAGTTCGTAGCCGGTCGAGAGATGGATCGTCTCGAAGGTGTCAAGCACGTCCAGCTTCGTGACCGCGAGGCCGGTGAGGCCGTTCACGCCGGCCGCGTAGCGGGCGACGCTGCCGTCGAACCAGCCGGGGCGGCGGGGGCGGCCCGTGGTGGCGCCGAACTCGCCGCCGAGCTGCCGCAGGCGTTCGGCCTCCGCCTCGGGGAGTTCCGTCGGCAGCGGACCCTCGCCCACGCGCGTGATGTAGGCCTTCACGACGCCGATCACCTCATCGATTAGGGTGGGACCGATCCCGACCCCCGAAGCGGCGCCACCCGCCGTCGTCGTCGAGGAGGTCACGAACGGATACGTCCCGTGATCGATGTCGAGGAGCGCCCCCTGCGCCCCCTCGAGCAGGACTCGCCCCCCCCGCACCAGCCCGCCGCGGATCTCATCCCCCGCGTCCGTCAACAGCTCCACCATGGTCGGGCGGACCGTCTCGAGCCGCGACATCACGTCGTCCGCATCCACGCGCCGCTCGTCGCCGAGTCCCTCGAGCGTGACGTTCGCGCGCAGCGCCGCCCCCGCCACGATCTCGCGTGTGCGGTCCAGGTTGCGGAGGTCGCCTACGCGGAGGCCCGTGCGGGAGATCTTGTCGCGGTACGCCGGTCCGATGCCCCGTCCCGTCGTCCCGATCTTCTTGGAGCCGCGGCTGTCTTCCTGCGCCGCGTCGAGCAGCCGGTGGTAGGGGAGGACGAGATGCGCGCGCCGGCTGAGCCCAAGCCGCCCGTCGAGATCGATCCCGCGGGCACGGAGGGCGTCCATCTCCCGCGCCAACACCCACGGGTCCACGACGACGCCGTTGCCGAGGAGGCAGCGCGTTTCCGGATTCAGGATCCCCGAGGGGATGAGGTGGAGGATGAATTCCTCCCCGTCCGCGCCCTCGCCGACGCGCACCGTGTGCCCCGCGTTCGCGCCGCCTTGGTAGCGCGCTACGATCGTGGCCCGCTCGGCGAGCACGTCCACGATCTTCCCCTTCCCTTCGTCTCCCCACTGCGCGCCCACGACGACGACGCAGCGCACGCTGTCACTGAACACGATGTGTTGCCGCCATTCTCCGTTTCAGGTTCCTTGCCTCGACTCGCGGCCGATGGCCTCCATCACCGCCCGACAAATCGTCTCGACGCCGTCATTCACGGCGGGTGGCTCAAGCCCGAGTCGTGCGTAAGGGATGCTGTGACACGCCTCCGTGAGGGGTGACCCATTGAGCGACACCTCGAAGCGGCGGCTATCGGGGCCGAGCATCGATTGCATCCACAGCATCAAGGAGAACCCTTCCCGGCCGTCGCCGCAGTAGTCGTCCAGCCAATATACCCGCTTGAACGCCACGTCGGGCCGACCAAGGCTGAACTCCGGCCCGAGTTCGGACTCCGCCTTGAAGCGCTTCCAGTCCTCCAGACCCGGAACGCGTTCGCTCTTGGTTCGACGGGGACCGGCTGCGATGATCGATTCGGCGCGCCAGGTGCGAAAAAGTTCTTTGAACTGTGCCATCCGCCTCTCGACCCCATCGAGGGTCGGTTGCACGTATCGAGCAAAGATCATGTCGAGCGTCTCGATGTCGGACCGATTCGGACCCCCGACCCGCTTCCCCCGCACGAAGAGGGAGATCTCCTTGTCAAGGTCCTCGGGGTCCGCTATGGGCTCCCCGCGCGCCGCGCGGACGCCGAGGCCGAGAGACCATAGGAGTTGGACCAGCATGAAGTCCGCGAACGGCCGGCCGTTCCCGGCATCCGCCTGCCGAAGGGCGGCGAGGTACCGGTCGCGGTCCTCGCTCCGGATCACGATGGGAAGCAGGTCTCCGCGCAGCAGGATGTAGTTGGTGATCAGCCGCGCCGTGCGTCCGTTACCGTCGTCGAAGGGATGGATGGCGACGAACGACCGGTGCGATTCGGCCAAGAACTCCGGGAGCGGATAATCCGTCCGGTCCAGACCGCTCCGCAACCGGCGGACCCATTCCTCCATCCGCAAGGGCGTCTCCTCGGGCTCCGCGAAGCTTTGGATTTCCCCCGCGCGCGTCCGGACATGGTTCGGCTGGGTCTTGTACCTCCCGGGCTCGATCCACTTGCGCGTAGTACCGCCCTCGGGCGTCGCCGCCGCCTTCCAGAACGGTTCCTTCAGGAGTATTCGGTTCAATTCCCGGATGTCGGCCTCCGTCAGCGGCTGCTCGGTCGTCGCAAGCTGTCGAACGAGTGTGATCGCGACATCGTGCGCCTTCATCTCCTCGTAATCGCGCATCGGGTGCGAGCCGGCGACCCGATCATGAAGCAGCAGAAGGACCGTCTCGTCGTAGGTGAGCGCGTTCCCCTCGATGTGGTTGCTGTTGTAGTTCCACTCAAGGCGGAGCTTTTTCCACAGACGCTCCTCGTCCCTGGGCGCGATCTCTTCGCGAACCCGGCGCCATTCGGCGATGGCGGCGTCGAGTTCATCCATCGCGCGACCTGACAATCCGCGGGTTCAGGCGGAAACGCCGAGGGCGGCGGCTTCCAGCGCGGCGTCGACCACGGCCAGCTTGGCGTCGTCCGCCGGCTGCAGCGGGAGGCGGGGCACACCGCCGTAGAGTCCGAGCCGGTCGAGCGCGGCCTTCACCGCGGCGATCCCCCCCTCCGCCACGAGACGCTTGTGGAGCGGCGCCACGCGTTCCTGCATGGCCCCGGCGCGGCGATGGTCACCCTCCCTCCAGGCGTCGTAGATCTGGCAGCAGGAGCGCGTCGCGATCACGGCCACGCCGAGGATGCCGCCCGCCGCCCCCGCCTCGAGCGCCGCGTAAAGGAGCGCTCCCGAGCCCACGAGCACCTGTGCGTTGCGGCCGCACGCCTCGATGAGCCGGCCGAGGTTGCGGAGATCGCCCGAAGAATCCTTGATCCCGATGATGTTGGGGTGCTCGGCGAGCCGGCCCACGAGATCCGGGGTCAGGTGGACCGGCACGAACTGTGGGATGTGATAGAGGACGACGGGCACGGGCGACGCGTCGGCCACCGCGAGGAAGTGATCGCGCACGACATCCGGCCTCATCGCCTTCTGGTAGTACGAGGGAGAGCGCACGAGGACGGCGTTCGCGCCCAGCCCGGCCACCTCGCGGGTCACCGATATCACCTCGCGCGCGGACTCGGCCCCCGTCCCGACCGTGAGCGTGCGGTCCCCGATCCGCGCGGCCGTCGTCTCCACCAACGCGCACAGTTCCCGGCGGTCGAGGAGGGGGGCCTCTCCCGTTGAACCGGCCACGACGATCCCGGCGATGGGGTGCGAGAGCCACTCGCGCAGGTTGCCGTCGAACGCGGCGAGCGCCAGTTCGCCGTCCTCCGCGAAGGGCGTGGCCACGGGCGCATGTACACCCGAAAGATCTCTCATGGGACTTCCGAAGTTGGAGTCGGTGGCGGGCCACGGCGTTCCCGCGGGAACGTCGCCGCACCCAAGCTCTGGGCGAGGCTCAATGTGGTATCGGGCCAGGGGTGGACGCAAAGCCTCGGACGCCGCGGCCGCGGGCCTCAAGCCGTTCGGCGTTCGGTCGTTCAAGGGGGACTTACATCCAGCACGATCACCGAGACCTTCCGCCGAGCTTCGGTCGCCAGCGATCGCGTCAAGCGATCCTGTAGTTCGTCCGGCGTACCCGGTGGTTCCCCCGTCGGCGCGGGACGCTTGGCGCGTTCCGGGCCGTGCCAGAACACGACGTATACGCCATAGCCGTCCGATCTCGGGTCGCGGGTGTAGCGGGGAATCAGCTGATCGGTGACAGCCGTCCACAAGTCACGGCTTGAACTCATCTTTGTCTCGACCGGGACCGCGAAGCCGCCGACGCCTGCATGTCCCCCGGTGTCCGACCGCGAGGCGGTGACCTGCATGTCGGCGCTCGTGCGTCCGGCGTAGGTCGCTTCGGCCTCGATTCGGACTCCCTCCGGAAGCTCGGGCCGCAACGCATTCAAGAGCGCGTCCCGGCAGGATGGTTCGACCTTCGGGCATTCTGCTCGCCCGCGTGGCCCTTCGTTCCAGAAGTGACGCCACAGGTTGGCGTCGCCGTCCCGGACCTTCTCGCCAATCGCCCGGATTCGGTCTACCACCAGTGCGGCCAGATCCGCCGCGCCAGCTGGACGGCCGTCGTTCAGCACGTTCAGCACATCCGGGATCGTCGGCGGCTCGAATTCCGCGTCCAACCGGACGATCCGCTGGGCGTCGAGTGTCTCGCCGACCTGCTCCCGCCATGCCGAGAGATCGTCATCGTCGGCCAAGGCCTGAAGCAGTTCCGTGGCCTCCAGAGATGGCAGGCGCGACAGAGCGTCGAGGGCCCTGCGGACCACGGCACCGGTTTGGATCGCGTCCGCCACATCGTGAGACACGAAACCCGCGATTCGTCCGGAAGGAGGAACGAAGGTTCCACCGAGCCTCTTTACAAGCATCGCCAGCGACCGGGCCGAGAGCGGCGCGACTCGCTTTGAAACGGTCCGCACCCTGAGGAAGGCCGCGAGTTCGCGCACACGGGCGTCCGAGCCTTCGGCCAGAAAGCGGTGCAGATGTTCCGCCAATAGTTGATCGCCAAGCAACATGCCCGTGGCCAACCAGCGGATGCGGTGGCCGACCCGCAGGCTACGCGATTCGAGCTTGCGGTGGACGATTGACGCCAAGGCGTCGCGATTCATTTGCTCCAAGGCCGCCGGAAGCAGATAGTCCAGATGGAACACCTGGCCGGCAGTAGCCTTGACGGAAAACGACTTCAACAGTCGCGGAAGGGCAGCCCGGGCCGCGCTGCCATGCGACTCCTCACGGGTCAAGGCGCGCAAGTGCCTGTCAACGGTCGAAGATCGGCGGATCCTCGAACGGTACACCTTGACGAACGCATCGGCCACGTCTTCGGCATTGAGGCGGAGCGCCCTTCCATACCACGCCGGGTCTGCGCCGTCATATTCTCTGGCCAGGAAGAAGGCGGCGAGCGCGCGTTGCAGCGCGTCCCCTTCCAAGTGCACGCGGCCTTCGTTCGCGGTTCGCTCTTCCTCCTCCAAAGCCGCAAGCAGCGGAAGCGTGAAGTAGGAGATCCTCCCGTCTTTCTCGAGGCGAACGAGTTCGCCCGGAGTTGGCAGGTCGGTGCGCCGGGCCACGCGTCGCAGACCGTCCAGCGCAGCGCGGGCCAACTCTTCGTCGTCCAAGAAGAGATTGCGGACTCGTTCTTCCGGGGTGTCGCCGCGTACCGACGGGTTCACGCCCAGGTAGGCCTTCGCGATATCGTGGTACAGACGTGGCGGAGCTTCGCCGCGACCCAGTGCGTCGGCGCGCTGTCGCACCCAATCGATCCATTGCTTCCGCTTGCGCGTGCGCTCCCGGACGAGGGGGTGCCCGGGGTTTGGCTGCGGGATCGGCGCCAGGAGCGATTCGAGGCATTCTTCGAGTGGCGCATGCCCGGAAATGCGAGCACGAATCTCGTCCAGCGAGAGGCCTTTGGATGTTGGCCCGGCCCTGGGACTCGGAGGCCCTTCCCCGGCGTTTCGGCGATGGTCTGGAAGTTCCGCCAACGAGCGTGCGCCGACGCCGGTCCGGCTCAGCAGGTGACACGCGAGCATCGGGCGGGACTCCGACAGCGACACGGCTTGTTCAAGGAACCATGGCGTGAACTCGGCGGGGGGGGCACCGGCGAGGATGTCGTCCACCGCCAGTAAGCGGGCGGACCCAGCCGACGTCGTCGAGGAGATGACTTCGTGGTCATCTTGCCTACGAACGAGCTCCAAGATCAACGCCTTCTGCGTCGCCGGCCGCTCCCGGAGCCAAGCTTCGGTCTTCGACCTGAAGTCCTCCGGCGGCGCAGCACCGAAATGAAGGTGAATCCGGCTACGCGAATCCAAGTCGTTCTTGCTCGGCATCCAAGGCATCACCACGGCCAACCAAGCGTACAACCGTTCAACTCCGATCTCGTCGCCGTGCCGTTCAAGGGCGCGAACAAGCATCCTTGCAACGCCGTCGCGAGTGCATGAGTCGTTAGTCCCGTACGGGCTACCGTCCAGCCACCGACACAGACTGTCAAGAACCGCCTCCAAGCACCCTTCTTGTTCGGACCGTCGCGGTAGTTCGTCCAGCCAAAAGCCCAGGTGGTCGCCGCCAAGCGGATTGGGGGCGGTCGGCCGCGCATAACTCCAAAGATCGTTCGGCGTTACATGCCGGGGATACAAATGACCGAGCAAGAGTCCGGTCAGGCTTCCCCTCGGATCGTCCAGCTTGTCTTCCCGGATCCCTTTCAGAAGCTTCAGGGCTTCATCAATGTCGCGTCCGTCGCCGGACGAGCTTGCGAGCCAAGCCTCCAAAGCGGCGGCGCGGCTACCCGGCAACCAGCTCGGATCGCGCGCGACGCCCAACAACGGCGCCTGGATATCCGGTGGAAGGGCCGAACCGTCCGTTTGCGCGATGGCGCACAACGCCAGATACGCAAGCGACTGCGTTGCGTCGTCGCGTTCGGAGGAAGAGATCACGCCCCGCACGACCGGCAGCGCTCCGGGGGTGGCCAGCGACGGAAGCGCGGAAGGCGGCCACCGGAAGATGTCGATCTCACGGGCTCGCACGCGAAGGCCGGACAGGAGTTGTCGCTGATCTTCCCGGGAGAACTCCGCAGGGTCGCCGTAACTGGCCACACCGACCGGATCATCACGGATCATGGAAGGGCGGGCCGTCTGGCTATGGGTGGCGATCCACGCCGCGAGACCACGCAACGATGGCGTCGGCGCACCGTCGCCGCCCGCCATGAGCGCGCGCAACCGGGCGGAGGAAACACCGCGGCCTTCGACCCGCCCACCCAGGAATCGGCCCGCAAGAAACTCTGCAACTTGTCGATGAATCGGTTCGAAACAACCGTCTGAAGTCATCGTGAAGAGTCGAGTACGGAGCGCGCGGTCCAGTTCCTCGCCGACCACGCTGGAATCCGCGTTCTCGACCTCACGAATCGAGGGATAACCGGGGATCGGTTCGGTCGAAGCGACCGTCCATCCCGGGGAGTCCGCCAAGAGGCTCAGGGCACACAGGTAGCCGCTCGCGTCCAGCAACGCCGCCTTGGAGGCGCGAGGCATGCCCCGCATCGCGGCGAGATGCGCCGAGCTTTTCTCCCGAGTCATCGACCTGCAGGCCGCATCCAACAAGCCGCGGCGACCCGAGATCTGGCCGCCGGCAATGCCGGCTTCCAATAGCAGGTCGATATACAGCGGGTGCTGAAGAAAATTGTGTAGACCATACTCGCGCACGTAGCTCATGAACGCGCTGGCGCGCGCCGGCCCTTCGCGGTCCTCAAGAAGCGTGCGGATTCCATCTTCGTCCAGCGGATCCAGTCGGAGCACGATCAATTCATGGTACGAGTCGAGCCGCCGGAGGGCGCCGGCATCATCTTCGCCAAGCCATTCCCCCGTCCTGCATGAGAGACGAAAGCGCGGGTATCCGAGACCCTCCAAGCGTCTCCGAATGGAGTCCAGCGGTCCACTCCAGTTGCTCGATGCCGCTCGTATCTCGTCGAGCCCGTCGATGAAGAGCGTCTTCCCGCACCATTCCGGGTGGCTCGCGATATCCAACGTCGCAAGATCCCTGGCGCTCACCTGCTCGCTGCCCTCCGGGTCCGCGGCGCACTCCATCTCGAACGCCGTGGTCTTCCCCGATCCGGGCTCGCCGAGCAGCAC
>JAAXHJ010000016.1:279-19823 GCA_012270965.1 Candidatus Palauibacter poriticola | reverse complement strand
CCCGGTGCCCGGGAGCACGCACACGGCCCGCACCCCCAGCACCGGGGGCAGCGTCTCGACGGTCCCGTCCTCCCGGGGCCTCGACACCGCGCCCATGACGTTGTAGGTGAGCACCCACGCGCGCCGCGCCCCGCGCCGGGCGGCCCTGCGGAACCTCATGCCGAACTCCCGGGGGACGTAGCCGCCCGCCGCCGTGCGGTAGTGAACCACGCACCCCAGCCCGTCGATGCCCGCGGCGACCGCCGCCGGCTCCGGGGGACCGTCGGCCGCGTCGGTCGGGGGCGTGCCCGAGACCGCCGCCGCCGGCTGCGAGCCCGCGAGCGCCGCCGATTCCGGGCCCGCGGGATTCCACGCGCGTTCGCCGCAACCGGCGAACGTCCCCGACGCCGCGAGCGCGACGAGAGGGAGGCGAAGTCCGGGGCGGGGCCAGGTCCGGCCGCGGAAGGGGTGTGGCGGGCGGGAACGCGCGCCGGACTGCTGGACCATCGATCCTCCCGGGTAAAGAGACATTGCCGCAAGAGTCCCTGCGGGGGTCGGGTCCGCCGCACGGTCTGTCGGGGTGGACTGGGGTTTCCCATGTTTTGTGCATGTGGCGGCGGTTTGTCCTCGCACACTTGGAGGTATCATGAAGACCCGCGCCCCCGTCCCCTCCCGCCTGCTCCCCGCTATGTTCGGCAACCCCGTGTCGGTCCTCGCCCTGCTCGGCATCGCCGGTCCTAGCCTCACCCTCCCCTCCCCGGCACTCGTCGCGCAGGAAGCGAACGGCGCCCTCGCGCTCGAGTCGTGGCTCGACTGGGAGCGGGTCCAGGATCCGCAGATCTCGCCGGACGGCGGTGCCGTGGTTTACGAGCGTCTGTGGGTCGACAAGATGAACGATGCGTGGGAATCCTCGATCTGGATCGTGAATTCGGATGGGAGTCGCCCGCGCCACTTGGTCGACGGGTCCTCGCCGCGCTGGTCTCCCGATGGCAGTCGGCTCGCGTTCCTCGCGCCCGACGACGAGGGGAACACCCAGATATATGTGCGCTGGATGGATGCCGAGGGCGCCGTCTCTCAGGTGACGCGGCTTACGGACAGTCCGTCGAACCTCGCCTGGTCTCCCGACGGGACGCGCTTCTCGTTCACGATGCGCGTGGGGGCGGAGCAGCCCACGGCGCGCCACTGGTCCCTCTCCCTCCCCAAGCCCGAAGGGGCAACGTGGACGCCGGCCCCCCGGATCATCGAGCGCCTCGTCTACCGCCAGGACCGAATGGGATTCCTGGGCGACAAGTATCGGCACATCTTCGTCGTCCCGGCGGAGGGCGGTACGGCGCGCCAGCTCACCGAGGGCGACTACAACTTCGGCGTCCCCGTCTGGGAACCAGACGGCCAGTCGCTCCTGTTCAGCGGTCTCATCATCGAGGACGCCGTATACCGGTGGCAGGAGACCGAGATCTACCGGCTCGACGCGGGATCCGGCGAGCTGAGCCAGGTCACGATGCGCAAGGGGCCCGACAACCGGCCGGTGCCATCGCCGGACGGGAGCATGATCGCCTACGTGGGGCACGACACGACGACCTTCGACTACATCGAGTCCGCCGTCTACGTGATGAACGCGGATGGGTCGAACGCGCGCGCGCTCACCGCCGAGATGGACCGCAGTCCCGGGGCGCTGCACTGGGCCCCGGATGGAGACGGCGTGTATTTCGACGCTTCGGCGGACGGCTATCGCAACATCCACTACGCCTCGGTGGATGGCGAGGTGCGGGCGATGAGCGAGGGCCCGCAGATGTTCGGCCTCAACGACGTGAGCGACGGTGGCATGGCCGTGGGGATGTGGGGGGACGCGCACGAACCCGGCGACATCTACGCCTTTCCGCTCGAGGCGCCCGAGCGGCGCACGCGGCTCACGGACGTCAACGCCGACGTGCTCGCGGGCGTGACGCTGGGCGAGGTCGAACAGATCTGGAGCGAGTCATCCCACGACGGACTCCCGATTCACGGCTGGGTCATCAAGCCCCCCGACTTCGACGCGTCGCTGCAGTATCCGCTCATCCTCGTGATTCACGGCGGGCCGCACGGCATGTACAACGGCGGGTTCAACTTCTCTTGGCAGGAGCATGCGGCGAACGGATACGTCGTCCTCTACACGAACCCGCGCGGAAGCTCGGGCTACGGGACGGAGTTCGGGAACGCGATCCAGTACGACTATCCGAACCACGACTTCGACGACCTCATGTCGAGCGTGGACGAGGTCATCTCCCGCGGCTACGTGGACGACGGCAACATGTTCGTCTACGGGTGTTCGGGCGGCGGCGTCCTGACGTCGTGGGTCGTGGGGCACACGGACCGCTTCCGGGCCGCGTCGGCGAACTGTCCGGTCGTGAACTGGTTCAACTTCCCGAACGAGGTCGACGGCAACTACCTGCGCTGGTACGCGGACTTCAGGGAGTTCCCCTGGGTGGACCCGAGCGAGCACATCCGCCGTTCCCCGATCACCTACGTGGGTAACGTCACGACGCCGACGATGCTGATGACGGGCGTCCTTGATCTGCGGACGCCGATGTCGCAGACGGAGCAGTTCTACCAAGCGCTCAAGGCGCAGAACAAGCCGACGGCGATGGTCCAGTTCGAGGGCGAGTGGCACGGCACGTCGCGCCTGCCGTCCAACTTCCTGCGCACGCAGCTCATCCTGCGGAAGTGGTTCGAGCGCTGGGGCACCCACGACGACGAGCGCACCGCCGCGACCGACGGCGGCGGATAGCGGAGTACCGAGACGGTTTCCGCTTACATGTAGGCAGATATGCGGAATAATTGCCCACATGTACTCGAGACTTCTGTCCCGACACCTGAGATCGACGCATCGCAGCGCCTTGGTGCTCGGGCCACGTCATCGATACTCGAGATGGCATCAACTTCGAAGGCAGGTCCGTGATGGAATCGCCGAGCTTCTCCGGGAAACCGCGGTCTGACGGAGGCTCGGGAGCGTTTGGCGGCTCTCAGCGGAGGAAGGTGGTTTCGGAGAGGATCTCGTCGAGGTTGGAGACGAGCAGATCCGCGTCGGCTTCGGAGAAGACGAGCGGCGGCTTCATCTTGATCACGTTGTGGTCGGGGCCGTCCGTGCTCAGGAGGATCCCCCTGTCGCGCATGCGCTGCACGGCGGCGTCGGCAAGGTCGGCGGCCGGTTCGAGATCGTCGCTCTCCCGTACGAACTCGATGCCCGCGAACAAGCCGCGGCCGCGCGCGTCCCCGACCGGGGCGTGACGGTCGCGGAGCGTTTCGAGGGCCTCCAGTAGGCGCTTTCCGACCGTCGCCGCGTTTTCTCGTAAACCCTCCTCCTCGATCACGTCCAGGACGGCGAGGCCGATCGCGCAGGAGACGGGGTTCCCGCCGTAGGTGTTGAAGTACTCCATCCCGTTGGCGAACGACTCGGCGATCTCGCGAGTCGTGACGACCGCGGCGAGTGGGTGGCCGTTCCCGATCGGCTTGCCGAGCGTGACAATGTCGGGGACGACGCCGTGCTCTTCGAACGCCCAGAAGTGCGACCCGACGCGCCCGAATCCGACTTGGACCTCGTCGGCCACGCACACGGCGCCGTGCTCGCGGACCACCGCGTAGGAGGCCGCAAGGTATCCGGCCGGAAGCGGGATCTGGCCCCCGCAACTGAGGATCGATTCGTGAACGAAGGCGGCCGCGCCGGGCGGGCGGTCGCCGAACCAGGTGGGTTCCGTCTCGAGCGCCCGAGCCGCCTCCCCGACGTAGGCCGCGTACAGGCGCGCCACGCCCCGTTCCGACCCGCGGTGGATGCCCCGAAACAGGTCCGGCATGGGCGCCATCCGGACCCAGGGCCGGAGCCCCTTCCCCCCGGGGCCGTTGAACTTGTAGGGGCTGAGGTTGACGACCGAACTTGAGTTTCCGTGGTACGCCCCGTCGAGGACGACCGCGCCCACCTTGCCGGTGTGCGTGCGCGCCATTCGCAGGGCGAGTTCGTTGGCCTCGGTGCCGGAGCACACGAGGAAACACACCTCTAGCGGGGCCGGGAACAGCGCCGTCAGCCGCTCCGTGTAGTTGAGGATGGTCTCGTGCAGGTAGCGCGTATTGGTGTTGAGTGCGGCCATCTGGCAGCGGGCCGCCTCGTTCACGCGCGGGTGCGAGTGTCCCACGTGGGCGACGTTGTTCACGCAGTCGAGAAAGGGCTGGCCGTCGATGTCGTAAAGCCGGCTCCCGTGCCCCCGCACGATGTGGAGGGGTCGCCGGTAGGAGAGGCTCAGCGAGGGACCGAGCCGCCGGTTCCGATCCTCGACCAGGGCGGCGAGTCCCCGAGGTCGTGGTGCCGCGGTCTCGCCCGGCAGTTGAAGCAGGTGGTTCGGGTCGGGGCTCAACGCCGTCCAAGCGCCGCGGGCGCTCGGGGCGGCGACGCCCGGAAAGGTTCCCTCGTAGCCCAAGGGGTCGAGGAAGATTTGGAAGTGAAGGTGCGGGGCCCAGTCTCCGTTGCCGGGGGGAGCTCCGATCCAACCGATGGCTTGGCCCGGCTCCACGACGTCGCCGAGCGCGACGTGCCGTAGGGATTCCCGTGACAAATGCCCGAACAACGTCCGAAACCGGACGGGTTCGTCCTCCTCGCCCGGCGAGCCCTCCAGTTCGTGTTCGAGGGTGATCGTGGGGCCGTAGTCCAGGCGGCCGGTGTTGTCGCGTGCGGACACGACGCGACCCCCGAGTGGCGCGAGGACGGGTGTCCCCGGCTCCGCGAACAGGTCGACCCCGAGATGAACCGTCCGCCACTCGTCCATCTCGTTCCCCGGGGCGCGGAACGCATCCCCCGTGTACCACCAGCGCACCTCGTCGTAGCGGCCGATCCCAATCGCCGCGCCCGCATCCCTCATCTGATCGAAGAGGCGCTGCGAGAACCGCGCATGATCCGCCGGGTCGAACGTCCCTCCGTGGTCCCCCGACTCGACGCTCAGGTCCAGCGTGACCGTGGGCACCGCGCGGGGGTCCGGATCGAGCACGGGCGCGGCCTCCGGGGCGGCGTGTTCGAGCGCCGCGATGACCCGGGCGGTCGGTGGACAGGGCGGGTGCCCGCAGGCCTCCCGCAGCCGGTAGCGCCCTAGGTTTGCGGGCGTCGCGTCCAGTCGCTCGAGCACCTCCCAGGCGGGGGTCCGGCTCACGAGCAGGTACTCGTTGTCGGGCTCTTGGGTGCCCCGGACGGAGGAGATGGTCACGCTCAACGCGAGTCGCAGCCGCGCCAGCTCGTAGAGGACGTCCGCTTCCGCCTCCAAGACGTCGTGTTCCGCCACGTACCCCCGCGCGACGTCGCAGAAGGCGGCCACCGGATCGCGCGTCCCGAACCCGGCGTAGGCGCAGGCCACGGCGAGGTTCGCCACCGTCCACGAACGGATCGCGTCCCCGAAGTCCACGACGCCCAGGAGGTGGGGCGCTCCATCCTTCATCCGCCCCGGATCGACGTGGATGTTTGCCGGGTTTGCGTCGTTGTGGATCAGGCTCTCACGCAACTCGCCCGCTCGCGGCTGGACGACCGCCGCGTGCCGCTCGAGGATTCGGACGACGACCTCGCGCCGGCCCGTTTCACGGATTGCCTCCAGGTTCTCCGTGATGAGCGAGGCGGCGCGGCGAAGATCCCAGATCATCGAGCGGTCCGCGCCCGCCAGTCGTGATGAGGAACGGTCGAGGATCCCGGCGAGGCGTCCGATTTGTCTGCGCAGCTCGGGTCCGCGCGGTCGGAAACCGTCCAGCGGAATGCCTGGGACCGGCTCCAGGAACCGGGCGAAGTGAGCGCGCCCACCGATCACGTGTTCGACGAGCCCACCCGCCGATGCGCCCGCGGAAGCCCTTGCCTCCCCGCCCTTCCCGGCGGCGTGCCAGTACGGAAGCGCGAAGCAGGCTTGGGAATCGGAAAGAGCCGCCAGCATGGCCGCTTCCTGCTCGAGGACCGCGCGGTCCTCGAGCAGGTTCGAAACCTTCAGGTATCCGCGGACCCCGGCACCATCCGGGGTTTCTGCCCCCGCACCGTCGGAAATCGCGAACACCCGATCACGCTCGCTCGGGCACTCCCGGGCCGTCCCGTCCACGCCCCAGTGAGTCCGGACGAGCCGCGCCGCCGCCTCTTCCGATACGGAGGGCCTTCCCGCCGCGTAGCGGCTATCGAGCGTCTCCATGCGGGCCGAAGCTCCCACGCCGCCGAGGCCGGGTCAACCATGCGGGTTGTTGCCGCCCGGGTCCGTCGCACCGAGCTTTCAAGTCCGGTCGAATCGCATCCGTACACGGAGGATCACGATGTCGCTCCGCTCTGCCCTTCTTGCTTCCAGCTTCGTCGCGGGCGTCATGATCGCCGGCCCGCCGGCCGTCGACGCGCAGGAGCGGGTGTACGCGGTCGCTTCACCGGCTGAACTGGAACTTGAGGTCGGGGCGTCCTTCCAGCTCAGCGCGGAGATCCAGGGAACGGCGGAGGAGGGTGCCTCGTCGGAGGTGCGCTGGTTCGCCGCCGACGATGGTGTGACGGTGACGGATGACGGCATCGTGACCGCGGTTCGGCCGGGCGAGTCGCGCGTGGCGGCGATGTTCCGCGGCCAGCCGAGCTGGGTGACGATCCGCGTGCCCCGCCTCGATCCCGCCCGAATCGAGGCCCGCGTCGCCGGTCCCATCTACGCGGGCGCGACGGCGGCCTTTCATGTCGAGGCCTACACGGAACCGGGCGGCGCGGTTGACGATGTCGAGTTCGCGTTTGCCTCTGCCGACCCGAGTGTCGCGACCGTGGATGATGGCGGCCGCGTTCTCGGCCACGGACCCGGACGGACCGTCATCACCGTCTCCGCGGGAGATGCCTCGACCCGAGTCGACGTGACCGTCGAGCCGAACGCGGCGGAGGAATACGAACTTGCTGCGTCCGGGAATGTTTCGTCGCTTTCGACGGGGGATGTTGCGGCCTTCCGGCTGGTGGGCCGCGACACGGGGGGCGGCGAGATTTCCATCGCGCCGCTCTGGAGCGTCACGCCCGCCGGGGCGAGCGTCGAACCCGTGGACGGACGCGGACTCTTCGTCGCGGAGGACCCCGGCACGTACCACGTGACCGCGATCGCGGGCCCGACCATCGCCCGGACCGTCTCCGTGCGGGTGGCCCCCCGCCGCCACTCGGCCCGACTCGAACTCGTGGGGAGCGGCCTCACGACGACCCACCGGGCCGGCGACACGTGGGTGTTCGAGGGCGTGGACGGACGCGACTACGCCTACCTGGGCACCTTCTACCACGACTGGATGAAGGTGTGGGACGTGACCGATCCGACCCGGCCCGTCCTCACCGACTCGATCCAGCTCGACGCGCGCCGCATCAACGACGTCAAGATCCACCCCAACAACCGGCTCGGGATCGTCACCCGCGAGGGGGCGTCGAGCCGGCGCAACGGGATCGTCCTCCTCGACCTCTCGAGTCCCGCCCATCCGGAGATCCTCTCCGAATACACGGACACGGTGACGGGCGGCGTGCACAACGTCTGGATCCTGGGAGAGGACGATCTCGTCTACGCCTGCCACAACGGCACGAGCGAGATCGTCATCATCGACATTTCCGATCCGGCGAACCCGCGCGAGATCAACCGCTGGGCGCATGACGAGCCCGTCCGCAGCCTGCACGACGTGATCGTCCAAGATGGGTACGCGTACGCGTCGTTCTGGAACGAGGGCATCTACATCCTCGACGCCGGGGCGGGCACGCACGGCGGCACGGCGCGCGACCCGAAGCTTGTGTCGCGGTGGGTGTCGGGGCAGGGGAACACGCACGTCGCGTGGAGGCACGGCAAGTACCTGTTCGTGGCGGCGGAGATCTATCCGTCGGACTGGGACCCGAACGCGTTCGGCCCCATCGAGGCGCGGGGTTTCGTCGAAGTCCTCGACATGACGGACATCGACGCACCGGTGAAGGTCGCCCACTACGCGGTGCCCGAGGCCGGGGCCCACAACCTGTGGAGCGACGACCGCGACCGCCTCTACGTCGGCTACTACCAGGCGGGGCTGCGGGTGCTGGACATCTCGGGTGAACTGCGCGGCGACCTCTATCGCCAGGGCCGCGAGATCGGCGCGATCAAGACATCGTCGCCCGAGGCCGCCGTCCCCAACTGGTCCATGACGTGGGGCGCCCAGCTGTTCAAGGGGCGGATCTTCACCTCCGATCTCCACTCCGGACTGTGGATCGCGCGCCTCGTCCAGGAAGAACTCGTCCCCTGACCGAACCCCTTCGAGATCGCGGGAGTGGCACCATGAACCACACCACACCAAGACGCACCGTCGCGGGGCCTTCCACGCGGCCGGCGCATCACCCACGCTCCCGGCTGCGCCACGGCGGCACGATGGCAGCCGCGATACTCATCTCCGTATGGCCGACATCGAGCCGCGAGGTGCTGGCCCAGGAGACGCCCGCGCCGACTGCCGGGCAGAACGTCGTGCTCGTCACCGGCGCCACGTCCGGGCTCGGGCGCGAACTCGCCATGCGGCTGGGTGCACGCGGCGATCACGTCATCGTCCACGGGAGGAACGAGGAACGCGGCGCCGAGGTGGTGGAGGCCATCAGCGGGGCCGGGCCGGGGAGCGCGCGTTTCTACCGCGCGGATTTCGCGTCGCTGGCCGAGGTCCGGCGGTTCGCCGAGCGGATGCTCGCCGACTACGAGCGGCTGGACATCCTGATCAACAACGCGGGGTTCGGATCCGCCCCGGACGAGCGGTGGGTTACCGAAGACGGGCACGAGTACCGCTTCCAGGTGAACTACCTGTCGACCTTCCTGCTCACGCACATGCTGATGCCGCGGCTTCTCGCCAGCGTGCCGGCGCGGATCGTAAACGTGTCGTCGGGCGCGCAGACGCCGATCGACTTCGACGACGTGATGATCGAGAACGACTTCAGCGGGCGTCGCGCCTACGCTCAGAGCAAGCTCGCGCAGATCATGTTCACGCACGACCTGGCCGAGGACCTAGCCGGAACCGGCATCGTGGTCGGCTCTCTCCATCCGGCGACCTACATGCCGACCGAGATGGTGCGGCGGGCGGGCGCGACGCCGCGCTCCACCATCGCCGAGGGGGCCGACGCGGTGATGCAGGTCGTCGACTCCGAAGCTTTCGAGAGCGGCCAGTATTTCAGCGGCCTCCGCAAGGCCGAGGCCAACGCCCAAGCGTACGACCCCGAGGCGCGCGCCCGCCTTCGGGAGCTAAGTCAGGAACTGACCGGCCTCACCTGCCACATGGGCCGCTGCGGGTTCGTCGGCGACCCCTCCGAGCAGGCCGCTTTGCTCGACCGCCCGGACCATCGGCCACCCATCGTGCCGGAGCTTCGGCCCTCCCGCAGCCTCCTTTGGTCCGGCATTGATCCGGAAGCTGGTATCTGGCGTAATCGCTTGCCTTAGCCGCGTTCGCCCGTGTCTACGCGGCGCAAGCTTCGACGGGTCCGCCGATGTCGAAGGACGCCACCTCGACGGCGGGAACCCCGGGCGCACTCGCCACGACCAGCAACGCGATCAGCATCGCGCCGACCGACAGCAGCCCCTTGAACGCCTTCATGCGGAACCTCCGTTCCAACGGAGGTTGATCTTCCCCGACCGCACCGTGTGGCACGGGGTCCGCGCAGCCGTACACCGAAACCTCTCTCGGCTTCAAGACCGCAGCGCCGCCGCGTAGGGTGGCGGTGGGGGCGGCGGCGGCGAAAGCGCGTTTTCGACAAATCCATTATAGGATTCGACGAAAGCCCTCCAGGCGTCCGCATGAGCATCGCGGTTGGGATCGAGCCCCTCCCACGTTGCGGTGGCTCCAACGAGAATCGCCCCCCCTACCGCTTGCGAATTGCCGCTCGTCAATGCCGCAATTCCCGCCCATAAGGCCGTTTCCTCGTCGAAGGCGCCTTCGCAGTCCCCTTCGTCCTGGTCGATTCCCTGTGCCTTCAGCGTGCCCGGGGCCGACAGCGCGACCAGCACAACGAGCGTCGCGGCCCCGCCGCCAGCCCGCACGGTTGCCCACCGCCGAATCATGACGGCGGCGTGTCCCCAGAGGAACACCGTGAGCCCAACCGCCAGCCACGGCACCACCGGGGCCACCTTCGCCACACAGATGACAGTCCCGATGATTGCCAGCGTCACCCGCCCCGCCGGATGCTCCCGCGCAGCCTTCAGGCCGACGGCCATCGCGCCCACAGCCGCCCTTACTTCGCCCGATCCATCATCTTGCCGCCCTCCGTCTCGAGAGTTTCGGCCCGTGGACCCCTCCACCGGCCCGACCCTGGAAAACCGACGCCGCTAAGGCTCCAGTGCCCCGAGGGCGGCCAGTATTTCGGCGTGCTCCGGGCGGACGCGGTAGTCCACTTCCGTGAAACTCCAGCGCACCGTCCCCTCCATGTCGATGACGTAAGTCGTCGGATGCGGGATCTGGCGCCCGCGCCCGTCGTCCTCGTTCAGGAGTCCGTAGCGGTACGTGATCGCGGAGCCGTCATCGGACAGGAGCGGAAAGTCGAGCGCGTAGTCGTAGTCCTCGAGGACGCGGTCGACCATGAGCCCGATGTCTTCGGGGCTGTCCGGGGCGACCGCCAGGAGCTGGGTCCGTTCGCGCTGTTCCGGCGTCATGAAGTCTCGCAGCTCTCCGAGCTGCTTTGCGCAGTACGGTCACCAGTGGCCGCGGTAGAAGAAGAGGATGACGTTCTTCTCCCCGCGGTAATCCGAAAGCGTGATCGGCTCGCCCGTGCTCGAAAGGGCGGTGAAGTCGGGCGCGGGGCTGCCGGCGAGCACGCGCTCGAGGTCCGCCGGGGGCAGGTCATGCCCATCCACGGGGCCGAGCACCACCTGAGCCGCCTCCTCGCCCGCCGCTGCGGCCACGTTGGATTCTTCGGTGTCTCCCTCCGGCGCGCAGCCCGCCGACCCGACCGCCACCACAACCGCCGCTGCCCACAACCGGAGGTAACGCGCGTCCATCATCCGCATCTCCCTGTCTCCCTTTCGCTTTTGTGTGCGCCCGCAAAGGCCGTTGCCGTTCGCCGGCCCGGCAGAGCACCGAAACCCGAATCGCTCCTTGGATCGCACCCGGTTCCCCGGGGTCATGATCGCGGGAAACCAATGTTGATCGGCGGAAAACCCAGGCTGGCTCGGCATCGGGCGGGCCGAAAACCGCCTCCGAGTCGCCGCTGCCCGCGCCGGGATCGCGACGCTCCGGCGCGACCGGTAGACGGCGTGTTTTCCGGCGCGGCAAGGTTATCGCACCGGGGGGCCGTGCGACAGCGGCGGCGGCCGAGAGCGCGAGCGCGGGCCGTGCCCGGGGGCCCGGCGCGTCTTGCGTGTGGGGTGGGCGGTTCGGACTATGCCACGGTTGCCCCGATCCCGGTTACGACGACGTCGGTCATCAGCTGGAGCCAGCAAAATGCGACACGATCACAGCAGTCCCCGAATCCTTCGATTCTCCCTCTCCCTCGCGTTCCTCCTCGCGGCGGCCACGACGGATGTCGCCGCGCAGGAAGGGGCGGACGGATACCAGACGCCGGCCGCCGAACTCGCCGCGCTCGTCGACGCCCCGGCGACCCCGGGAATCAGTCTGAGTCCCGACGAGTCGGTGATGCTGCTCACGATGCGGCCCAGCCTACCGTCGATCGGGGAGGTCGCCGCGCCGGAGCTGCGGATCGCCGGACTGCGCATCAACCCGCGCACGAACGGCCCCAGCCGCGCGCGGCCCTCGAACGGTCTCGCGCTGCGCGCGCTCGACGGTGAGGAGCGTGCCGTGACCGGGCTGCCGGAGAATCCGCGCATCCGCAACACGCGCTGGTCGCCGAATGGGAGCACGGTGGCGTTCACCCACGACACGGACACGGCCGTGCAGCTCTGGGTCCTGGACGTCGCGTCGGCGGCGGCGCGGCGACTGTCGGACCTCGATCTCGTGAACGTGGGCTTCGCGGCTCCGTTCAATTGGTCGCCGGAAGGAGACTTCCTCTACGCCATGGCGGTGCCGGCCGGCCGAGGCCCGGCGCCCGCCGAGCCGATGGTTCCGACGGCGCCCATGATCGAGGAGACGTCGGGCGAGGCGGCCCCCGCCCGCACGTACCAGGATCTCCTGCAGGACCAGCACGATGAAGCGCTCTACGATTACTACTCGACGGCGCAGCTGGCCCGCGTCGGTCTCGACGGATCGGTGGCGATGGTCGGCGATCCGTCGATCTTCTCGGGCGCCTCGCCATCGCCGGATGGCGAGCACCTGCTCGTGCAGACGACCCACCGGCCCTACTCGTACCAAGTGCCGGCCTCCCGCTTCCCGAGCATGATCGAAGTGTGGGATGCGGAGGGGAACGTGGTACACGAGGTAGCGGAACTCCCGCTCCGGGACGGCGTCCCCACGTCGTTCGGTTCGGTTCCGACGGGCGTGCGGTCGATCTCTTGGCGAGCCGACGCGGACGCGACGCTGTACTGG
The DNA here is from genome assembly GCA_012270965.1 of Candidatus Palauibacter poriticola. GTDB lineage: Bacteria > Gemmatimonadota > Gemmatimonadetes > Palauibacterales > Palauibacteraceae > Palauibacter > Palauibacter poriticola. The sequence goes on along the minus strand of JAAXHJ010000016.1, from coordinate 7,406 downwards.
ACGGAGGCACAGGACGGCGGCGACGCGCTCGCCGAGGCGGACATTCGGGACCGAGTGTTCATGCACTCGGCGCCCTTCTCCGGCGAGCCCGTGGCGATCGCGGACCTCCCGCTCCGCTACGGCGGCGTGATGTGGGCGGAAGAGGGGTTCGCCTTCGTGAGCGAGAACTGGTTCTCCACCCGCCAGCAGCGCACGTACCGGATCGATCCCGATGCCCCCGGCGAGATGGAGCTGATCTTCGATCTCCAGACGGAGGACCGGTACAATGACCCCGGCTTCCCGATGTTCACGACGAACGAGCGCGGCCAGGGCGTCCTCATGACCGCCGACGCAGGGTCTACGATCTACCTGGCGGGACAGGGCGCCTCTCCCGAAGGCAACCGTCCCTTCCTCAGAAAGCGGAACGTCGACACGGGAGAGGAGGAGGAATTGTTCCGCTCCGAGGCGCCGTACTACGAGGGCGTGGTCACGCTCCTCGAGGATGGGCGGCTGATGACGCGTCGTGAGTCGATGGACGAGCCCCCGAACTACTTCCTGCGCGACCTCGAGCGGGGGACGGTCAGCGCGGTGACCGAATTCCCGCACCCGTACCCGCAGTTCGCCGGCATCCGCAAGGAGGCGATCCAGTACGAGCGCGGGGACGGCATCCCGCTCTCGGCCACCCTCTACCTCCCGGCGGACTATGACCAGGAGCGCGATGGTCCCCTACCGACCTTCGTGTGGGCGTACCCGACCGAGTTCAAGAGCGCGGCGGCGGCCGGCCAGCGGCGCGACTCGCCCTACCAGTTCACGCGGATCCCCTACGGCGGCGCCGTACCGTACGTGACTCGGGGTTACGCAGTGCTCGACAACGCGTCGATGCCGGTCATCGGCGAGGGCGACGCGGAGCCCAACGACACCTTCCGCGAGCAGTTGGTGGCGAACGCCCAGGCGGCGGTCGACGAGGGCGTGAGGCGCGGGGTCGTGGATCCGGATCGGGTCGGCGTCGGCGGACACTCCTACGGTGCCTTCATGACCGGCAACCTGCTCGCCCACTCCGACATCTTCCGGGCCGGCGTGGCGCGCAGCGGCGCGTACAACCGGACGCTGACGCCGTTCGGCTTCCAGCGCGAGCAGCGGCTCTTCTGGGAGGACCCGGACCTCTACCTGTACATGTCGCCCTTCATGCACGCGGACAAGGTGAACGAGCCCATCCTCATCATCCACGGCGAGGACGACAACAACTCGGGCACCTTCCCCATCCAGTCGCGGCGCTTCTACGCGGCGCTCAAGGGGCTGGGCGCGACGGCGCGGCTCGTCTTCCTGCCGGCCGAGAGCCACGGCTACGCCGCGCGCGAGTCGGTCCTGCACGTGCTGTGGGAGACCGACCGCTGGCTCGAGATGCATGTGAAGCCGGCGAAGCCCGTCACCACGACGGAGGACGAGGGAAGCTGAGCGCCGCGGACGAAGTGCCGCTCCTGGTAGAGGCGGAGGGTTCCGTCCGGATCCTCCGCCTCAACCGCCCCCGCCGTCTCAACGCCGTAAGCCTCCCCATGTACGAGGCGCTGGAAGCCGAACTCGCGCGCATCGCGACGGACTTCGAGACGCGCGCCGTCGTCGTGACGGGGACGGGACGGGGGTTCTGCTCCGGGGCCGACCTCAAGGCGCACCGCGATCGCGAGGCGTCGCGGACGGAACGCCGCGCCTACATCGAGACGAGCCAGCGCGTGTTCCGCGCCCTCCAGACGTTGCCGCAGCCCGTGGTCGCGGCCGTAAACGGACATGCGATCGGGGCGGGCTGCGAACTCGCCCTCTCGTGCGACTTCGTCATCGTGGCGGAGGAGGCGAAGCTCCGCATGCCGGAGGTCGCGCTGGGGACCTTCATCGGCGGCGGCACGTCCTACACGCTGCGGCGACGCGTGGGACACGCGCGCGCGGCAGAATTGATGCTGCTGGGGCGCTACTTCACTCCGGATGAGGCCGGCGCGTGGGGGCTGGCCAACGAGGTGGTCCCCGCGGAAGATGTCCTCCCGGCGGCTCTCGATCTCGCCGGACGGCTGGCCCGCAACGCTCCGATCTCCATGCGCCTCGCCAAGCGCCTCCTCGACCGGGCGGAATCCGTCGACCCGGAGGAGGTACTGCGCCTCGAGGCCGAAGCGCTCTTCACCTGCATGGCCTCCGAGGACTGGCGAGAGGGACTGGAGGCCTTCGCCCAGAAGCGCGCCCCCGTCTACCGCGGAAAGTAGCCACCAAGGAGGGAGCGGATCGCGGAGGCGTTGACCGGGCTGGACGCCAACGGTCGGCTCGCGATAAGGTGCCGCAGCGGCTCGGCTTACTTGGCGGCTCGATTCCGGAGGGGGCGGTCGCCAACGCCCATGGCTTCGAAATAGCCTTCGAGCCGGGCCAGGCGCTCCTTGAGTTCGGCCTCCAGCTTGCCGATACGGCTCACAAGCCGCGTCTCCACCCGCGCCACTTCCGTGCGCACGGTAGCGACCTCCCGCTCCAGGGAGCCGAAGCGTTCCTCCACCCCGTCGAGGCGTTCCTCCACGCCGTCAAGCCGTTTCTCCAGCCCGCTGGTTTTCGACAGCAGGTTCTTAATGTCGTTCCGCATCCCGCGCTGGCCGGGAACGAGTACCGCGGCCAGAGCGATGGTCGCCGCGATGATGGCGATCATCTCCCCACTCATCGGCGGGCCTCCGCCGAATTCGGCGAGGTGTTGCCTCGCCCCGGATGCTGCGCAGTGTGATCGAGAGGTCTCATCGTATCTCCGTGATCCTCGACCCCAAGGTAGGGTCTTGGAGTTCTGCCGCGCGAACATCCGTTGCCCGCGCTATCCGATTACATAATGGCCGGACCGGTCAACGGGGACTCGTCGCGCCGGCGACGTTGTTCGGAGGGGCCGCTTCCGCCATTGCCTGCCCACGGATTCGCGCCGCACGTTTGATGAGGCCGAATCGATCCAGAGCAGCAGGCCGTGGCGAAACCGCGCGTCAGCGCCGCTCGAACGCAGCGGGGCTTTCGCCACGGCCTGGTCAAGGCAGAGGAGGACATGATGGATTCCGCCCGCCGCTCCGCCCGGATGACCGGGGTTCCCGCCCTCGCGGCCTTCGCCGCGCTCGCCGCCGTCCCTCCCGCCGCGGCCCCGCTTGCCGCCGTCCCGCTCGCCGCAGCCCAGGACCGGACGGTCGCGCTGGTGGGCGGCCAACTGCTCGATGGCTACGAGGTGCCCCCCATCCACCATGCGGCCGTCATCATCGAGGGGAACCGAATCGTCGCGGTGGGGCCTGCGGCCGAGATCGAGATCCCGGCCGACGCCGAGGTCATCGACACCCGGGGCAAGACGATGATGCCCGGGATGGTCGACGCGCACGTACACATCATGATTCTCGGACACGGCGACTACAGCCAGTGGTTCCCGTGGTTCGAGGGGAACGACGATCTCGTGTACGAGACGTCCGCCAAGCAGTTGCTCGCGGCCGGGGTGACCGCGGGGGTCGATCTCGCGGCGCCGATGTCCAGCCTCGCCTTCCGGGATCGGGTGAACCGCAACGAAGTCCCGGGTCCCCGGCTCCTCGTCAGCGGTCCCTGGGTCACGCGCTACGCCTGGGACTTCCTTCCCGACGAACTCCGCGTCCTGCACCGCACGCCCGAAGAAGCGGCGGAGCGCACGCAGATGCTGATTGCCGCGGGGGTCGACGTGATCAAGACGTGGATCGGCACGACCGAGGAGGACATGCGGGCGATCAAGGCCGTGGCGGGTCCGGCCGGCGTCCCCATCCACTGCCATGTCTACGAAGAGGAAGTCGTATGGGGCGCGATCCGTGGCGGCTGCGACGTGCTCCAGCACGCGGGCTCGGGCGGCAGCGTCCCCGCCTACTCGCAGGAACTCGTCGACTACATCGCGATGGAGGGGATCCCGGTCGTGCAAACGATCTCGCACCGGATCTGGATCTATCCCGCCACGCTCGAATTCCCGGAGCGACTCTGGGATCCCGACATCATCAACAGCTTCCCGCCGCCCATCCGGGAGCAGGTGCTGAACTCGTACACGAAGGATGACTTCTGGCGGAAGCCCTACTTCCGCAGTACGCCGCGGCAGATAAGGAACAGCGAGCGGGCGGCGCGCCAGTTCATCGATGCGGACGCCCTCATGGCGATGGGCACGGACACCGGTTCCCCCCTCAACTTCCATGCGGAGTCGGCGTGGCGCGAGGTGTCGGCCCTCGTCGACATGGGGATGACCGAAATCGAGGCGATCTCGTCGGCGACGAAGGTCGCGGCGGAGGTGCTCGGGCTCCGCGAGACGGGTACGATCGAGCCCGGCAAGCTCGCGGACATCATCGTCGTGGACGGCAACCCTCTGTTCGACATCAACGTGCTGGGCTACGTCACCGACGTGATCAAGGACGGGATCATCTACAAGCGAGACGGTGTGCCGGTGTGGGAGACGGACCGCGCACAAACGAGCACGGGCGGGCGGTGACGCGCCGGACCATGGCGGAGCGGGTTCCGGGGCGACCGAGCGCTCGGCGGCCGGCCCCGGGGTTGGCGGCCGCGTTGGTCATCGCCGCGTGCGGGGTGACGCCGGAGTCGGCGGACGACGGCCCCACGACCGACGCAGGCGACGCTCCGTACGAGCTCGTGATCGTCGGCGGAACGGTCGTGGACGGGACGGGCTCCGACCGCTTCACCGCCGACGTGGGAATCCGCGACGGCCGCGTGGTCGAAGTCGCGCCCGGCGGCGGGTTATCGGGGCGGGGAGTCGAGGTGATCGACGCCTCCGGGCTCATCGTCTCCCCGGGGTTCATCGACCACCACAACCACGTTCAGAACCAGGTCCACCGGCGACCACTGGCCGAGAACTTCATCCGCCAGGGGATCACGACGATCCTCCCGTCCCTTCACAGCGGCGACCAGCCGTACCCGCTGCGCGACTACATCGAGGACCTCGAGACCGCGCCCAACATCGGGTTCTTCGCGGGCCACACCTGGACTCGCGAGCAGGTGATCGGCATGGAGGACCGCGCGCCGACGCCGGAGGAACTCGACAAGATGCGCGACCTCGTGCGCGAGACGATGGAGGACGGCGCGCTCGGGCTCGCGACGGGGCTGCTCTACGTCCCGGCCAACTACGCCGAGACGGAGGAGGTCATCGAGCTGGCGAAGGTCGCGGCGGAGTACGGCGGCATCTACTACACGCACATGCGGGATGAGGCGCGCGGTCTCCTGCCGGCCGTGCGCGAGGCGATCCGTATCGGCGCCGAGGGCGGACTTCCCGTCCACATCAACCACTTCAAGGCGATGGGAGTGGAGAACTGGGGCAAGACGGTCGAGTCCCTCGCGCTCGTGGACTCGGCGCGCGCCGAGGGGATCGACGTGAAGGTCGACCTCTACCCGTACACCGCCGGAAGTACGGGCTCCAGCGTACTCTTTCCTCAGTGGGTGCTGGCTGGCGGCATCGATTCCTTCCGGGTGCGGGTGACCGACCCCGAGACCAGGGCGCGGGTGGAGCGGGAGACGGAGGAGTGGATGAACCGGGACTGGACGGGTGGGGACCTGTCGCGAATCCAATTCCGGACGCTTCGCGCCTTCCCCGAATACAACGGGAAGCGGATGTCGGACCTGGCCGCGGACCGCGGGCTGCCGAACAACGACGCCACGGGCGTCCAACTCGCGATCGAACTGCAGTTGGCGGGCGGGTTCAGCGCCATCTACCACTTCATGGATGAGGCCGATGTCATCCGCATCATGCGGCACCCGCAGGCGATGTTCGAGACGGACGGGGATCCGGTCGGCTACGGGCTCGGCTTCCCGCATCCCCGGAGCTACGGCACCTTCCCGCGCATCCTCGGGCGCTACGTGCGAGAGATGGGCGTACTCACGCTGGAGAAGGCGATCCGGAAGATGACCTCGATGTCGGCCGACGAGATCGGCCAGTCGGAGCGCGGCCGGATCGCGCCCGGCATGTGGGCGGACATCACCGTCTTCGATGCCGACCGCATCATTGACCGGGCGGACTACGTGGACCCGCACCGCTACTCGGTCGGCATCCACCACGTGATCGTGAACGGCGTCCCCGTCATCCTCGACGGCTCCGTCACCGGCGCGAAGCCGGGCCACGTGCTGAAAGGCCCGGCCCGTCACCTCACCGAAACCCCCGGCGGGTAGCGCGCGGCGAGCGGGGCGCCGCGGGCGGGGAAGCGGCGGCTATCCGGCGGGGCCCGTCTCCGGGTCGCCCGTCCTTTGGCCCAGCTCCGTCTCGAGCATGAGCAGGGCCGATTTGTCGTCGCCCGCGAGCCGCAGCCGGTCGACAATGTCGGAGATCGTCTTCTCCTCCTCGACCTGCTCGTTGACGAACCACTGCAGCATGACCTGGGCCGGATAATCGGCTTCGTCCATCGCGAGACGATAGAGATCGCCGATCATTCCGGACACCTTCCGCTCATGCCCGAGCGCCTCCTCGAACACCTCCAGCGGCGAACCGAACCCGGACGGCGGGGCATCGATCGCCTCGAGCGAAACCTGTCCCTCGCGGTCGTTCACGAAATCGAAGATGCGGAGCGCGTGCTCCCGCTCCTCTTCGGCCTGCGCGCGCATCCAGTGCGCGAAGCCCGGAAGGCCTTCGCCTTCGAAGTGCGCGCACATGGACAGGTAGACCTGGCTCGCGTACAGCTCCTGCGTGATCTGCCCGTTGAGTGCCGCCTGCATCCTGGTGCCGATCATCTTGTCCGCCCGCTCCTCTCGTCTCGTCGGGAATACGCGGCCGGCGGCGGGGATCTCCGCCACCGCCGCGCCGGTCCGAATCTCGTTTCCCCGGTGCCGGATCGCCAGCGACCGCAAGGGACCGGCGGAAGGGCGCGAGTTCGGCACCCTGCCAGGTTGCGAGAACGGAGGCCGCTCCGTAGCGTGAACGCGTGGGAGCAACCGCAATCCAGCTACGGTTGGGACACCCTCGAGAGCATTCCGAGGGAGGTGGTACCTCGGATGACGTTTCGAATCCCGAAAGGCGGATCCGTCACGCCTCTCGCGCAACTCTTCCCGCTCAAGACCCTACCAAGTCGCGGAGGAAACAAAGCATGAAAGTGATTATCGTCGGAGCATCCGGCAAGATCGGCCGCGAGGTGGACAAGGCCGTATCCGCCAGCCAC
>JAAXHJ010000016.1:0-254 GCA_012270965.1 Candidatus Palauibacter poriticola | reverse complement strand
ACCGATGCCGAGTCGGTGCGAAGCATGTTCGAAACAGTCGGGGCCTACGACGCGCTCGTCGCGGTCGCGGGCGGCGACGTCAGATTCCGCTTGTTCGAAGAGCTGGTCGATGACGACTTTCGCTACGGGTTCGAGAGGAAATTCCTGTCCCAGATCCGGCTGTTGTCGCTGGGGCGGCCCACGATTCGAGACGGCGGCTCGTTTACGTTGACCAGCGGATTCCTGACCCACTATCCAAACCCGTACAGCATCGC
>JAAXHJ010000031.1 GCA_012270965.1 Candidatus Palauibacter poriticola | reverse complement strand
CGGACGGCGCGGGCGCGGAAAAAAAACGGCCCGCAGTCGATCGGCAAGTCCCGCGGCGGCTGGACCACCAAAATTCATCTGGTTGCCGCGGATGCCCGAACGGCCGTCGCCTTCTCGCTCTCCCCGGGCCAGGCGCACGACGCGCCGCGGGGCCGGGAACTCCTGAGAGGCATGGCGGAGCGCCCGTCCGGCAATCCGGCGCTGGTTATGGACCGCGCATGCGAGGACGACCGAACCCGCCGGTTGGCCCTGGACCTGGGTTTCGCGCCGGTCGTGCCGCCGAAGAGCACCCGTTCCAATCCCTGGGAGTACGACCGGGAGATGTACAAGCGGCGCAACGAGGTCGAGCGCCTGTTCCGTCGCCTGAAGGGATTTCGCCGCATCTTCACGCGATTCGAGAAGCTCGACGTGATCTTCATCGGATTCATCGTCTTCGTGCTCATCGTCGATGCCCTGCGATAGTGTGAACACGCCCTAGTGTAGTGTCCGAAACATAACACGTTTATGCGGAGGCGGCTGCGAGGGCCTTCCGGGCCCGGTCCACCTTCTTGAGAATCTGGGCGGCCGACTTCGTCCAGGTGAAGGGCCGGGGGTTCTCGTTGTAGGTCTCGATGTACTGCTTCAGACAAGCCTCGAGGTGGGCGACGGAGTGGAAGACTCCGCGCCTGATCCGCTTCCGCGTCAGCGTGTTGAAGAAGCGCTCGACCAGGTTCATCCACGAGGAGCTGGTGGGGATGAAGTGGAAGTGCACGCGTCCGGTGCGCTCGGCCCAGTCCCCGACCTTCTGGTGCTTGTGGGTCGCGTAGTTGTCCAGGATGATGTGGATCTCCTGGTCCTTCGGCACTTCCTTCGCCGCCTTGCGGAAGAACTTGAGGAGCTCCTGGTGCCGGTGCCGCCGGTACGTCTCTCCGATCACCGCGCCCGACGCCATGTCCATCGCGACGAAGAGCGACGTGGTGCCGTGGCGCTTGTAGTCGTGCGTCATCGTCCCGCAGCGGCCCGGCTTCATGGGCAGGCCCGGCTGCGTCCGGTCGAGCGCCTAGACCGAGCCCTTCTCGTCGAAGCTGAACACGACGGCGTTGTCCGGCGGGTCAAGGTACAGTCCCACAACGTCTTGCAGCTTCTCCTCGAAGCGCGGGTCCGTGCTCACCTTGAAGGTGCGCCACAGATGCGGCTTCAGCCCCGCTGAGCGCCACACCGTGTTCACGAAGCTGTGCGTCGTGCCCACCGCCCTGGCCATCGACCGGCACGACCAGTGCGTCGCGTCCGGAGGATCCGTCTGCGTCGTCAGACGGATCACCTCGCTCCTCAGCTTCGCTTGCGCCTTCGAAGGGCCTCGGCGATCGCCTTGTTGGTCAGCCCGTCGGCCGCCATCAGCACCATCCGCGGGACGAAGACGCGGCCCTCGTGGACGGCCACGCTCCCCGTGACGACGTGGTCCGCGTTGGTTCCGGCGGTGACCCGCCATTTCAGCGCGCCGGTGGTTGCGTTGATCGCGTACACGTTCGTCCGGAAGTCCGCGAAGAAGGCGGATTGCCCGCCTCCGAGGCCCTCGCCGACCGTGATCGCGCCGCGCACGGCGGCGTCGCCCGCGAACACCCAGTGTACGCAACCGCTCTCCAAGTCGATGGAGTACACCTCGCCGTACGCCGAGCCCACGATGAGCCGGTCGTCGATCACCGCAGGTTTCGAGCGCACCTGGCTCACGTCGGGGAAGCCGAAGGCCCAGGCGAGTTCGAGATTCGGCAGGTCGGCGGCGGTGAGTCCCGCGCGCGCTTCGTCCGCGAAGCCCGTCTCGCCGCCCCCACCGCCCCATCCGGACCAGTGCACGACGCCCCCCTCCCGCGGCGCGCTCGCGCAGAAGGCGGAGGACGGGAGGCGCGTCTGGACCAGAGTCTCGCCGGTGAGCCACTCCGCCACGGCGCGGCGCTCGTCCGCCGTCAGATCCTCGCCGTGCCGGCGCATGCGGCCTCCCTCCAGCGAACCGAGGACGGCCCGGGGCGTCATCGCTCCCAGCGTGGTGAGGCCGGGGGCGCGCACCGCGCGCTGCCCGGAATGACACTCCGCACACGACGCAGCGTACACGCGCATGCCGGGACTGTC
>JAAXHJ010000077.1 GCA_012270965.1 Candidatus Palauibacter poriticola | reverse complement strand
CGCCATGGTGCCGCATTCTCCCGACGAGGTTCCATGAAGGGCTACGGGAGAACGGTACCGTGGGATAATTCACTGCGCAGGGACTTCTGATACAAAACACTAGCGTGTGCTTCACAGAAACTGTGAGGCTGTGACATGAAGAACATCACGGTATCCGTTGATCGAGAAACCCACCGCTTGGCTCGCATACGCGCGGCAGAGTTGGACACGTCGGTCTCGGCGCTGGTGAGGCGGTATCTCAGGAGCCTCGCCAGCGGCGAGGCCGACCCGGCCGGCGGCGCGGCGGGCGCGGATCGACAGTTCGAAACGCCGCTGCAGCGTCGGCGTCGGCACCTGAACGAGGTATTCGAGGATTTCGATGCCCGCGGGGTAGGTCTGCGAATGTCTGAAAACCTGACTCGCGAGGAGCTGTACGACCGTGACGGAGCGAGGACCGAAGTCGAGAAGGGATATTTGGGCAATACGTCGCTTGGGGCGGAGTAGCGGTGCGTTTCCTGGACACGAACGTGCTGTTGTACGCGGTTGGTCTGCCCTGGCGTTTGTCGAGCCCCTCATGCTCCTGCCGGTCCAGCCTGTCACCGCGGACCTCTTCCGGCCGGCCGTCGCAATCAGCCGCCGTTATCGCCTTTCGTACTGGGATGGCGCCATCCTGGCTGCGGCCCGCACCCTGGGGTGCGACGTGGTTTACTCCGAGGATATGAGTTCGGAACAGGACTACGGCGGGCTGCGCGTGATCGATCCATTCGCGGGCGGCCCGCGAACGGCGTAACCGGCAGCGGCCGGCGAAGGTCGCGCTCGCCGGGGGGATCTCGCGCGGCGCGGTCGGCGCCCTGTTGCCGACGAGGAAGGGGCCACCCTTCCACCAGTTCGCAGCCCGACAGGGAGGAACAAGCGGTGATGATGGGGGCGGCCACGGTCGGGCATCGCACTCAGCCCCAACCCGCTCCGAACGACTTGATCAACGCCGGAAGGCTCGGGTGAGGCGGTCGAGGAGGGGGTATTCGCGGTCGAGGTATAGGTTGCCCTCGGCCACGATCCGGCGCTGGTCGCCTCGCCGCAGACCGCCGCCGGCATCCTCTCCGTAGCCCGAGTACAGCGCATCCACGACCTCCATCCCGCTCACAACCTCGCCGAAGGGTGCGAAGCCCGTCGAGTCCAGCCGCACGTTGTTCACGAGGTTCACATACACTTGGGTGGTGCGAGTTCCGGGTTCGGTGAAGGCGAAGGCGATCCGGCCGCGCGTGTTCGAGGCCACGACGGGGTCGTCGGGGATGTAGGCGTTCATCCACTCGGCGATGAGGGCGGGGTCGCCGGCGAGTCCCCATTGGACGATGAAGTCGGGGACGACGCGGTGAAAGCGGGCGTCCTCGTAGTAGCCGGATTCGACAAGGCTGAGGAACCGGTCGGCCCCGAGGGGCGCCCACTCGCGACGCACGGCGATCACGAACTCTCCGCGGCTCGTCTCGACAACCACTTCGACTGGGCCGGCGTCGGTAGCGGCGCGGAGAGCGGTGGCATCCGCCCCCACATCAGAGGAGGGGACGGTCTCGACGCGCTCGCACCCCCCGAGGATGAGCGTCGTCGCGACGAAACGCCGGACGCACCCCCGGATTCTCACCTTAGGAACCGCTCGAAGAAGTCGAGCATGTCGAGGAGCATCCGGCGGCGGTTCGCCTTCCCGTACACGTAGTAGTTCTCGTTCGGGTACGTCTTGTACTGGAACGGCTTGTAGTGGTTCTCCAGCGCCCGTGCGAAGATCTCGGACTGGTCGGAACCCGGATAGCGGCCGACGCCGTGGACGAGGAGGACAGGCGTCGAGACGTCGGCTACGTTCGAGATCGACGAACTGTGGCTCCACACGTCCTCGCTCGTCTCGAACGGGCCGAGTTCGTGGTCGAGCAGCTTGATGTGCCGGAGTTCGTTCTCGCCGTGGTAGAAGTGGACCCAGTCCGTGTATCCGGAGCCCGGGATCGCGGCGCGGAAGGCGTCCGGCGCGAAGGCCACCGCGTACATGCTCATCACGCCGCCGTAGCTTGTTCCCGTGATCCCGATCCGCTCCGGGTCGACCTCGGGGAGCGCCCGCAGGTAGTCGGCGCCCGCGACGACATCCTTCAAGTCGCAGTGACCCCAGCAGCCGTTGTTCGCGTCGGCGAACGCCTTCCCGTAGCCCGAACTCCCGCGGATGTTGGGCAGGAGGACGACGTACCCGCGCTGGACGAAGAACTGAACGTGCTGCTGGAAGGTGTCGTGGAACTGCGACGTGGGACCGCCGTGGATCCACATGACGCCGGGAAGGCTGTCCCCGGCCGCGGCACCCGGCGGCCGGTAGAGATAGGCCGGGATCTCGTATCTGTCCGTGCTTTCGTAGCGGATCTTCTCCGGCGCGACGAGCCGGGCACCGAAGTTGCCGGCGGGCATCGAGGACGTGAGCCGCCGACTGCGCCCGTCTTCGAGCGAGACGACGTGCAGATCGGGCGGGCTCAGCAGATCCTCCTGCAGGTACGCAATCGAGCGGCTGTCGGGGGACCAGGAAGGGCTCGACGCAACGCCGCCCGCCGGTGACACGAGCACCCGCGGCTCGCCCCCATCCGCCGATACCACGCGCAGGTCGTGGTGCCCGTTGTGGTTCTCCGTGTAGGCGATCCAGCGTCCATCCGGGGACCATGCGGCGGCGCTCTGGTCGGCCTCGGCCGGGGTGATCGGACGCGGGTCTCCCCCATCCCGCGGCGCGAGCCAGTAGTTGATCCAGCCGCTGCGGTGCGAGCGGAAGAGGATCGAACCTCCGTCGGGGGACACTCTCGGGTAGCCGAACGTCGCACCCGCTCCGTAGTCGAAGAAGTCGCGGTCCTCGATCACCGTGCGAGGGCTGCCGCCGGTGGCGTCGACCTCGATCACGTCGTGGTCCTCCCACGCATCGTCGAGGCGGACGTAGAGGATGCGGCGGGAGTCGGGCGTCCAAGTGGGGAAGACCTCGTAGCGTTTGTCCTCGGTGAGGCGGTCCACGCGGCGCGTGGCGACCTCCACCTTCCAGATGTCGTAGTTCCCGTAGCGGTCGCCGGCGAAGACGATCGAACGCTCGTCCGGAGACCAGCTCATCGAGTTGATCCGGGCGCCGAGGTCGGTGAGTTGGACATCGGCGCCGCCCCGCGCCGACCAGAGCCATATCTCGGGGGCGCCGCTCTTGTCGGACACGTAGGAGATCCACGTCCCGCCGGGCGACCAGCCCGGCATCTGGGAGGTGAGGAAGTGGCCGGAGCCGCCCATGTCCACGGGCACCCGCGTGGGGAAACCGCCCCCCGGAGGCAGGGTCATGAGCCCGCCCGTGAGTCCCGACTCGAACAGGATCGCCGACCCGCCCGGCGACCAGGCGGGCGCGCCCCCGACGACGGACTCGATGGAGAGGAGTTGGTCGATCCCGAGGGCACCGCCGTCGCCGTCGTCGCCCCCGTCCTGCGCGTGAAGCCCGCTCCCGCCGCCAGTCGCGGCGCTCAGAGCGAAGAGGATGCCGCGAATCGCCGTCAACCGCGAGTCGCAAGTCATGTGTTTTCCTTTCAACGCCTCCGTTCGCGACCGCCCGCGGGCCCCCGGCTCTGGCGTCGGGCTCCGCGAGCTCGACGAAAAAGCCGATGGCCTATCCCCGAATCTCCGGCACATCCGTCCCGGCGACACTGTGTTGAACCACGTACGGAATATCAAACGCACCCAGCTCTACTATCCAACACGTCGCGTCCTCAGCATAAACTATGCGGGATGTCATCGGAAGCTCAAACCTGCCGATGGATAATCCAGATCGATCCAAAACCAGCCACGCACGCTCCGCGCCACCATCATCCGGCCCCCCCAACCATATCGTGCCATCGCTTGCCAACAAAATGCGAGCCCACCGGCGGAAAATAATCGTGCCTTCCCACAAAGTCCCGCAGCGCCCGCGCGTGTGCCTGGCGATCGACAACTCCCCTCTGATCCAACTTCGCGTCGATATATTCGTCGAAGAAGTTCCGTGGCACCCGTCGCGGCTCGTAGGCAATACGCTTCTGGAACAAGGTGTCGCCCTGCGCATCAACCGTTGTCACTCCGAACTCCGCCGGACCCACGCCGTTCCATCGCTCCGATCCACGATAACCGCCGCAGATCCATCCGGTGCGACACCGATCACGTACCCTTCCGGCAGCGGTGAAGACTGCAGCCGCATCATGCCGGGGGCCAACCCGGCCGTGATCGCCTCAACCTCACCCTTGCGTGCCAAGACCGCCAACGTGTCCCTCACGGAACCATCCGCATCCGACACGACTAGCGCGAAATCCATGCCGATCCCTTGGGCCAACAAGTGCGTCGGCACAGTAGGATATCCCACAACGCCACCATCAGCCAGCACAACCCACGGGCCGAATCCCACAAATTCGTGGTCCATCGACGCGGGGCTTCTATACGGAATTGTTTCCGCCTCCCCGGTGCGAACGTCAAACAGTGTGATTCTCCCAGTCTGGAAATCGCTCACCCACAGCCGATTGTCGTACCACCCCATCCCCACAGCGTTGGCTAGCTCGCCGGGGCCTTCACCGCTTCGGCCTAGCTTACGCACGAAGCTGCCGTCGCGCGTGAACACGGCAATCATGCCGTCACGTGGCTGAAGGATATATACGTTGCCGGCATCCACCATGACTGCGGCCACATACGTCAGCCCGTCATCAACGCCACCGCTCATCACGGCCCGTTCAAGAGACCACTCGGGCGTTTGCTCGGCAACTGCATTGGCTTCTTCGGAGGTCGTGCGGCGCGGCGGGTCGCCCTGGAAGCGCCACACCGATTCGAAGTCCGTCGGCGGTGCCTCTTCCAGTAGACGTGCGCGCACCATCTCGATCGGCATGCGCCCGCCTCGGAGGATCGCATCGTGGAAGGCGCGGTTCGTCATCGCCCCCGACTGCACGAGTTGCTCGTGAAGGGCCCGGATCTGGAGGCCGCCGATCATGTAGGCGACCTGGTACAGCGGCGAGTAGGAGCCGTTGAAGCTGCGCCGCACCTCCGCCTCGGCGTTGGCGCGCTCGTGCCCCACCCGCTCGACGAGAAAGTCGATCGCCTCCCGCGGGGTCATGCGCTCGAGGTGGAAGGAGAGGGAGAAGATGATCCGGGCCGTGCGGTGCATGCGCCAGAAGAGCATCCCGATCCGGTCCTCGGGAGTCGACGGGAAGCCAAGGTCCCAGAGCAGCATCTCCCAGTAAAGCGCCCATCCCTCGCCCCAGAACGGCGTGGAGAACGCCCGGCGGTGCGAGTTGAAGCGGCTCGTCATGAACCCCTGCAGGTGGTGCCCCGGGATGAGTTCGTGGTGGACGGTGGCGCGGGAGAAGTGTTCGTTGTTCCCCCGCATGCTCATGAGCTTGTATTCGTGCTCCATCTCGTCGGTCGGGAAGGAAACTTGGATCACCTCTCCGCGGAGAAAGAACGGGGACACCTTCTGGCGCTCGGGGGACATCATCTCGATGCGCCAGATCTCGTCGGCGAGCGGCGGCACGGTGACGAGGTCGCGCTCCGTGATGAAGGCGAGCGCCTCCTCGGCGAGTTCCCGGATCATCTGCGGCTGGTCGCCGGGGTCGCGGTGCAGCGTCTTCACGTACTCGAGCGCGGCCCGCCAGTCATCGCCGTAACCCAGTTCGCGTGAGGCCTCGATCATGCGCGCCTCGCACCAGGCGTACTCCCGCTCCGCGATCGCGATGAGTTCCGCGGGGCTGTAGGGGATCATCTCGTAGCGCAGGTCCGCGGCGAGGCCCTCGGCTCCGATCGGGTCTCCGACGATGGGCTCGTCCTCGCCCTCGCGGTAGCCGATGACCGACTCGCGTAGGAAGTCCGCGTAGCCGTCGAGCGCGGCTTTGGCGCGGGCGTACGGATCTTCGTTCCACCACGTGAACACGGGGTCGTAGCCGGCGTAGTGCTCGTACCAATCCTCCAGCAGGCGCGTGTGCTGGGCCAGCGTCGTGACCGCCCGGAGCGCCACGATCCGAGATACGTCTTCGCCGCCCTCGAGCCGCGCCTCGACCTCGGCACGGGCAGCTTCGATCCTGGCGGGCAGCTCCGCGAGCCGGGCCGCGGCCGTCTCCGATTCCACCGGCTCCCGTCGGCGCCGGCGCTCCTCCAGTTCCACGATGAGCGAGGTGAAGGAGATGAATCCGTTCATGTCGGCGGCCAGCCCCGCCTCGCGCGTCAGGAGGTCGAGCTGATAGCGCAGTTCGTTGATGAGGAGGACGTAGTCCACGCGCCCCTCGAGGCTGAGCGCCTCGAAGTCGAGCGCCTCGATCCGGTGCCGCCAATCGGAGAAGAAGTCGCGGAAGCGGCGGTTGCGTTCGGCCGAGTAGGGGACGTTCCAGCGGCGGCCAAGCGCCGTCCGGTCGGTGCTGTACCGTTCGACGACGGCCGCCAGTTCGCTGGATTGCGCGCCGACGAGACCCGCGAGATCCTGGGCTGCGGCTGGCGTGGCGGGGGCACCGACGAGCCCCGTGAGGACGGCGACCGACCCGGCCACGAGGACGCTGCGAGCCTGGGAGGCGACCATTCGATGCACGTTCATGGGACCACCCTCCGCAGGACGAAATGTCCGGAGACGACGTCGATTCGAAGTTCCGTGAAGGGGGCTCCGCCTCCGGCGGCTCGGGCATCTCCGCGGATGAACCGGTATTGGGTCCTCCCATCGGCGAACTCGTCGCCGCCCATCCAGGAGAGGGTGGTCGGCTCGCCGACTCCCGTGTTGATCGTCAGTTGCCCGTCTTCAGCCGTCACCGTCGCGGTGATGCGCTGCCCCCGGGCCGGGCCCTCGTAGCGGCCCGCGTAGGGTGAGGGATCGCCTTCGAAGGGGGCCGCGGCGGGCTCCGCGAGTTGTCCGAGCACCACGTCCTCGACCTGGCCGGCGATCCCGCCGGAAGAGGCGCCGCCGGCCGTGTTGATGAGCACGGCGATGGACAGATCCTCCGACGGCACGTAGCGGAGGTCGCTGACGTAGCCGAAGATCCCGCCTCCGTGGCCGATGCGCGGGGTCCCGTCCCGATCCGTGATCGCGAGGCCCTTCGCATACCGCAGCTCCGTCCCGTCGAGCAGGGGCTCCGGCGTGATCATCAGGCGGTAGCTCTCGGGGCTCAGGATACCGCCGCCCTCACCGTCGCCGTGGAGGGCCTGATTCCAAGCGACGAGGTCGCGCACCGTGGAGCAGAGCGATCCCGCGGCGTAGGGCCACTGGTGGTCCAGGTAGGGCGCCGGGTGCAGCCCGTCGTCGCCCGGTTCGTATCCCTTCGCGCGGTTGGGCGTGAGTTCGTCCTTGTGGCAGTAGCGCGAGTTCGTCATTCCGGCCGCGCCGAAGAGGCGCTCCTCGACGAAGTTCTCGTAGCTCATCCCGCTCGCCGCCTCGATGACGAGTCCGGCGAGAAAGTAGCCCGAGTTGTTGTACGTCATCGCCGTGCCGGGCTCGAAATCGAACGGCTCGGCGGAGAAGAGCGTGACGAGCGTGTCCCGCGGAAGTTCGAGGGGAGCGAGTTCCGCCCACAGATGCTCCATCTCGGTGTAGCCCTTGATGCCCGACGTGTGGTCCAGGAGTCGGCGGACGGTGACGGTACGATCTCCGGAGGGGTAGTCGGGGAGCCACCTCGTGAGCGGGTCGTCGAGGGAGAGCTTCCCTTCCCCCCCCAGGAGGAGAACGGCCGCCGCCGTGAACTGCTTGGTCACGGATCCGACCTCGTAGACGGCGTCCGGGGGCGTGAGCACGGCAAGTTCGAGGTCGGCGTGACCGAACTCCTCGATGAGCAGCGTGTCCGTCCCGCGTACGACCGCGATCGACATGCCGGCGGCGCGCCCGGCCTCGATGGGGGCCGCGGCGATCGCGTGAATCGCGTCGATCTGGTCCGGCGTAAGCGAGGCAACGGACGCATCGGCGGCGGTGGGGTCGGACATCGGGCCTGGTGCGGAGCAGCCGGCGACCCCGAGGGCGAGGCCCGTGACAGCCGGGACCGCGATGCCGAGCCCCCTTCGGGGGAACCCCGAGCGCGGGCGGCGGAGTCTCTCTGGTTTCACGTTGGAATCTCCTGCATCTCAGTTGAACCAGACCTATCTTCGGTAGGTGGATCAGGTGTGTCGATAGCCTCCGGCCCCTCGGACGGGCGGCTGCGGGAGGAAGGAATCCAGGGAACGGAATGGAATCGACAGTAGTTCCGGCTTCGGCCTTCACGGCGCACGAGGGTGCGGCGGAGTCGGCGGACAGCATTCCGTGGTACCTCACGGCGGTCCTGTTTGCGTCGGCGGCCGTGATCGTGGGCATCACGTGGGACGTCTCCTGGCACCGGACAATCGGGCGCGACACGCTCTGGACCCCCGCTCACCTGCTGGTCTACGCGGGCGGTTTGGCTGCGGGGCTGTCGTGCGGGTGGCTCGCGCTTAAGACGACGCTCTCCGGGACGGACGGGGAAGTGGGGCGTTCCGTACGGTTGTGGGGGTTCCGCGCGCCGCTGGGGGCCTGGGTGGCGATCTGGGGCGCGATCGCCATGCTCACGTCCGCGCCGCTCGACGACTGGTGGCACAACGCGTACGGCCTCGACGTCGAGATCCTGAGTCCTCCCCACGTCGTCCTCGCGCTGGGGATCTACGCGATCCAGGTGGGCGCCCTGCTGATGGCGCTGTCGTGGCACAACCGGGCTTCCGAGACGGGCCGGCGCAAACTCGCTTGGGCGTACGTGTTCAGCGCCGCGATGCTGATCCTGTCGCTCTCCGTGCTGCTCATGGAGTACACGTTCCCGAACCAGATGCACGGGGCGACATTCCATCTCATCATGGCGGCCCTTTTTCCCGTTCTCCTCTTCGCCATCGGCCGGGCCGGACAGATGCGCTGGCCCGCGACACGGGTGACGCTCGTCTATACGGGGGTCTCGCTGGCGATGATGTGGGTGCTGCCGCTCTTCCCGGCAGAGCCGCTGCTGGCGCCGATCCTCCGAACGGTAACTCACATGGTGCCGCCCGAGTTTCCGCTTCTCCTGTTCGCGCCCGCGATCGTGATCGACCTTCTGCTGCGGCGGCATTCCGCGCCGGGGGAGGTGCCGGCGCGGGCCTCGACGGACTGGTGGATCGCGGCTTGGGGGGGCGTCGCCTTCGTGAGCGTCTTCGGCGTGACTCATTGGGTCTTCGCCGATTTCATGCTCTCCGAGGGGGCGCGGAACTACTTCTTCCAAGGCGACACGTGGGGTTACGCGGCCGCGCCGGGGGCCTGGCAGCGCGTGTTCTGGCACGGTGGCCCGTACCTCGGGGGCGAGTTTTCGGCCGCAGGCTTCCTCTCCGCCGTGTGGTGGGCGCTGCCGATCGCCTTCGTCTCGGCCCGGGCGGGTCTTTGGATGGGAAACTGGTGGCTTCGCGTCCGCCGGTGAGACGGGGCCGGGCTGTGCGCCGCGTGCGGGGAATGGCTTGCGTGGCCGGGCTGTATCTCGCGACGACGGGGCACGTCGGAAGCAACAACGTGTTCTTCGCCGGCGAGGCGGGCCCGTACCCCGTTTCCGTCATCATCCGTCCCCCCGAGGTCATCCCGGGGCTGGCGGAGATCTCCGTCCGGGTGCCCGGCAGCGGCGTCGACCGCGTTACCGTGCGCCCCGTGCGCTGGGACGCGGCCCCGGAAGGCGGGGCACCGCCCCCCGACGAGGCCGACCCCGTGGCGGGCGATTCGGAATTGTACGCCGCCGAACTGTGGCTCATGACGGTGGGCGCGTACCGGGTGGAGGTCGCGGTAGAGGGGAGCCGCGGGAGCGGCCAAGTTTCGGTCCCCGTGACCTCCGTCATGCTCGGCGTGCGCGACCTTCCGCCGGGACTCGGGTGGATCCTCGCAGCGCTGGGGCTCCTGCTCGCCGCCGGCGTGGTCTCGATCACGGGGGCCGCGGCGCGCGAGAGCCAAGTCCCGGCGGGGGAGACCGTGGGTGCCCGGCAGCGTCGCCGGGCGCGGATCGCCATGGCGGCGTCCGCCGTAATGTTGGCGGGCTTCGTCCATATGGGAAACGCGTGGTGGGAAGCGGTCGACCGCGACGTCCGCAGCGGAATCTTCGAGCGCCTCGAAGTGGAGGGCGCCATCGTGCGCGACGGCGGAGTGTCCGCGCTCGAGATCGCGATCACCGATCCCGCATGGCGCGGCCGCGACTGGAGTCCGCTCGTGCCGGACCACGGAAAGCTGATGCATATGTTCGTGATTGGTGCGCCGGGCATGGACGCGTTCGCGCACGTACACCCCGTCCCCGTGGACTCGTCCACCTTCCGCGTCCCGTGGCCGGACCTGCCGCCGGGCGAGTACCGGATCTACGGCGACATCGTCCACGAATCCGGCTTCGCGCAAACGGTGGTCGACACCGTGACCGTCGAGGCGGCTGCGCTCGCGGTTTCCGGGGAGTCCGTCGCCGTCCCCGAAGGGGTCGTCGCGGTTCCCGAGGCGCGGGACTCACGGCCGCGGGAGTCGGCGGGCCTGCCGCCGGATGCGGACGACTCCGCGTGGACGGGTGTTCCGGTCGCGGTTCCGGCACCGGGTTCGGAGGCGCGGCTGGACGACGGCTCGATCCTCGAATGGCAGGGCGACCACGAGCTTCGGGCCGACGAGGCGACCGTCCTCGCGTTCCGGGTCTGGGACCCCGACGAGAAACCGGCCGAACTCGAGCCTTACATGGGGATGCGCAGCCACGCCGCGCTCACGCGGGACGACGGCGCGGTGTTCGTGCACCTGCATCCCGCGGGCACGATCTCCATGGGTTCGCTCGCGGTGCTCGCGCCCGACGGAGTCCCGATGGTACGCGGTGCCGCAGATCCTCCCACGGGGGTGGTCGAGTTTCCGTTCGCGTTCCCGCAGCCGGGCGAGTACACGATCTGGGTTCAGGTGAAGCGGGAGGGCCGCGTCCTCACGGGAGCATTCCAAGCAACGGTTCTGGAGTGAGAGAACGCATTGCGATGTGCTTCAGCGGCGGCAAGGACAGCGCCTTGGCGCTCCACGCCCTGCAGGGATCCGGGGCGTACCGCGTCGAGGCACTGATCACGACCGTGACCGACGCCTACGACCGGGTGAGCATGCACGGCGTGCGCCGCACGCTCGTTCGCGACCAGGCGGCGTCCATCGGGATCCCGCTGGTCGAGGTTGTCGTTCCCCCGCAGTCTTCGAACGAGATCTACGAGCGCGCCATGGGGGAAGCCCTCGACCGGCTGCGCGAGGACGGGATCCGCCGCGTGGCCTTCGGCGACATCTTCCTGGAGGATCTGCGCAAGTACCGGGAGCGGCAACTCGCGGCCTCGGGGCTGGAGTGCCTGTTCCCCCTCTGGAGGCAACCCTCGGCGGCGCTCGCACGGTCCTTCATCCGGAACGGATTCAAGGCGGTCGCCGTGTGCGTCAACCCGGCCGTGCTGGACGATTCGTTCGCCGGGCGTGCTTTCGACGCCAAGTTCCTCGCGGATCTCCCCGAAGAGGTCGATCCGTGCGGGGAGAACGGAGAGTTCCATACCTTCGTGTGGGACGGTCCGATCCTGCCCCGGCCGGTGCCGGTCACGCGAGGCGAGGTGGTGGAGCGGGACGGGTTCGTCTTCTGCGACCTGCTCGCGGCGGACGCGTGACCCGCGCGGTCGCCGTGGGCGTCGGAGTTCCGCGAGCAACCGAGAAGATCCGGAAACGCGAAACAGAGGGGTAGCGCGGATGTTCAGAGTATTCGGCTTGATGTTGGGCCTTACGGCCCTCCTCGTGCTTGCCGGAGGGGCGCTGTTCGGGCAGCAGGGCGCGGTCCTGTTCCTCGCGCTGTCAGCGGCGATGAATTTCGGGATGTACTGGTTCAGCGACCGCATGGTGCTTCGCATGTACCGGGCCCGGGTCGTAGGCCGGTCGCAGGCGCCCGAACTCTACGACCGGGTGGAGCGGCTCCGCCGGAGGGCGGGCTTGCCGGCACCGGTTGTGGCCATCTCGCCCCAACCGCAGCCGAACGCGTTCGCCACGGGACGCGACCCGGAGCACGCCGTGGTCTGCTTCACGCAGGGGATCCTGCGGGCGCTGCCTCCGCGGGAACTGGACGGCGTGATTGCGCACGAACTCGCCCACATCAAGCACCGGCACATGCTGGTGGGCACGGTGGCGGCGACGATGGCGGGCGCCATCGCGATGATCGCCTCGATCGCCCGCTGGGGGTTCATCTTCGGCGGGGGCCGCGACGACGGCGAAAACCCGTTCGGCATGCTGGTCATGGCTATCGTGGCGCCGCTGGCGGCCGTCATCATCCAGATGGCCATCAGCCGCCGCAACGAGTTTCAGGCCGACCGCACCGGAGGCGAGATCACGGGCGACCCCATGGGTCTCGCGGGCGCGCTGAAGCGCCTCGAGTCGGGGGCCCGCCGCATCCCGATGGACGTGAACCCGGCCGGCGCCTCGCTTGCCATCGTCAACCCCTTCGCGGGCCGAAGGCGCGGTCTCACGTCCCTCTTCACAACCCACCCGCCGACGGAGGAGCGAGTCGCCGCGCTGAGAGCCCAGGCTGCTGCGACCAGATAGCCGACAGAGCGAAGGCGCGGCCCTTGGGTCCGTTTGAATGGCTGGCCGGGATGTGGCCAGTCCGGAAAGCAAGGCCTCCGGTGTCTGCCCGGCCCCCATCGTAATCGACGAGGCTAAATGGGGCGGCGAGGTCACGACGAGGTGGACCGGCTCCCGGACGTCGGGCATGTCGCGAGCGTCGCCCAGATGGAGCGTGTGGGCCGTCCGGTGCGGGGCGGCCCCGTCGCGCCACGCTTTGATCTTGGCCTGACGCTTCAGGCGGAGCGAGGACTCGGCTCCGGACATGATCTCGTCGACGTCTACCGTCATGCCGACCCCTTCACCCTGCGTTGTCACGCGTCCAGGAGGTGGAGCAACCAACGTAATGCCCCGTCAACCGCGGAGCAGGGCGGCCGCAGCGCCGAGAGGCCAAGGACCGACCGGCAAGAGTCGACTTGAGCGGCTCGGATCACCTCGTCGCCCACTCCACCATCGGCCCGCGATTGGGATCGGGCCGTTCGAAGTGAAGCACGCCCCCGAACCGGGATTCATCGACGGCAAGCCGGTAGAAGGAGACGACGTCGCGAGCCCATCTCGGCACACGGGAACGCACGTCCTCCAGCATCGTCGCCTCCAGATTCCGTCGCAGGAATCGCCGCAGCGACGTGTAGTAAAAAACCAATTCTCGCGGCGTGAAACTGTCGGCGTCGATCCAGAGGACACCTCGAACATCGACGACGGTCCGGTCCGGCTTCGGCTCGAAGGCCAGCCCCACCCTGGCCGCATCCTCCGTCTCGAGGATGTTCAGGCAGTGCGTCGCCAGAAACCCCGGAGACACCAGCGCGTCGCCGTCCGGGGTGTAGAACGTGGCTCCCGCATCCCGATCCACTTCCGCGTACCCGTACGCCTCGACGTGCGGGGGCGGCGCGGTTTCCTTCGAGGTGGGAATAACGATTCTCATGGAATCCGCGTTGAACGTGCGCCCGCCGCGACTCAACGCGACACTCGGCCTCATCATCTGCACCTGCAGGTCTCGAAGATCCGCCGTGGACGATGCCGACCTCAGGGCCGGGAGGACCGCTTCATAGAGCTCGAAGGCCCGCCTCAGTTCCTCCGGCGTGGTCGGGCAGATGCTCCGACCCGTAACCAGCAGGTCCGGCAGCGGAATCGGCCGGATATCCTGGGCTGTGAGCGGAGGGGCGAGCAGGGCGAGCCCAAAGCCCGCGACCCGGGCCGTGCGGAGCAGGTTGGATCGGTTCGGCAGTCTTGTCTCCTCTCGTCGGTCAGGATCCGCGGAGCAAGGCGGTCGCTTCGTCGATCTTGTCGGCGAGGCCCGTGAGGGTGCCGGCCAGCCGTTCCATCTGCGCGGACGCCTCGCCCTAAGCGCGTGCCTCGGTTGCCGCGCGGATTCCGGGGAGCGTCTTCACGCCGTATCGGGGAGACGGGCCACCCGGCAATGCGCCATGTGGTCGCCCTCGAAACGCGCGTAGGCCTCGAACGGGCGGTCCTCGATGACGTGCGGCAGCCAGTGGCGGTCGTCCTCCCACATCCGATCGTACGGGATGTCGTCGATGGGCGTCCACACGGGGGTCGCCTCGCTCGTCTCGACCGGCTCTCCCTCCAGCGCGTCGGACCGGAACACATGGATCCGGATGGCCATGGCGCCCAGCATCTCGAATCCCACCTCGCCGACCTTCCGGGGCGCGACGGGCCGCGCACCCAGTTCCTCCCGAAACTCCCGCGTCGCGGCCTCAAGCGTACTCTCGCCGGGTTCGACCTTGCCCCCGGCCCCGTTCAGCTTGCCGGCGCCGATGCCGCGCTTCTTGTCGATGAGGAGGATTTCACCACTGCGCACGATGAAGAGGAGGGTCGCGTGGAGGTCCGGCCGCCAACCCTCCGGGATGGGCCGTTCCGTCGCGAGTGGTCGAGCTCGCATCTGCTGTCCTTTCCACGGCGTGATCGCCGCCGCGACGGTTGGACGGAGCCGCGAAGTCGCCGCGTACTCATCGGTCGCCACCAACGATTAAGCACGGGGCGTCCCCCAGTATTCGCCCTTCCCGTCACCGGGTCCAGCGTCCGGGCCTCGATTCGGCGTGGGCGTCTTCGCCGAGCTGGCGGTAATGGGGCTGACGGTCTCGGAGGGCGCGCGTCCCAAGGGTGCTTGTCGGGGACCGCTATCCCTTCCACAGCACGACCGCTCCGCATCGATCGGCGGCGGGCTCGAAGTCGCCGGATAGGGAAACGGAGGCGCGGTAGACCTCGACGGCGGAGAGCCGCCGGCGCCAAGAGGCGGTCCAGATCTCCCCCGTGCGGGCGCGTGCCACCGACGCCAGCCACTGGGACGCCGTCCAAATAAACTGCCACTCCGGGGCAACCGGGCGTGCGCGACGAAGTGATCCGGCAGCCGCGAGCCGTGCAGACCTCCCGGATCCCGCCGGAGCGCCGCCCGGCACCAGTCCGCCACGGACCGTGCGTCCCGCCCCGCCGGACCCGCGCTCCGCCGTTCCGGGGTGCGGTCGCGGTCTGCCCGCCAAGACCGGCGAAGCTGGCCCACACGCTCACGTCGTCATCCTGCTCGAGACCGCAGAAACGGCATCTCCCGGCGTCGTCAGCGGTCGTCGTCTCCTCCCGCCGCCCGCCGCTGGGGCCAGTGATCCAAGCGGTCACGGTGGAGCGCGGAAGGCTGACGTCCGACAACTCGTCCCGCACCGTACCCTCCACGACGCGCCCCGGGGCTTCCGCGCCGCGCACCGCGCCCTCCAGTGCTCCGCCGGGTTCGCAGAGGACGTCCGTGCACGCTCCAGTTCGTATTCGTTCAACCCCTGCCGGGTCCATATGAGCACCGTGGTGCGGAAGGGGTCGGCGCGGCCCTCCCTGATCAGGGCCGGGGCCTTGTATGCGCCGCGTTACCTCGACGGCACCGATCCGGGACGAGGAAAGAGTCGTGATGAGACCGCTGCAGTCCAAGCGGCCATCGATGAGGACCTGCGAGGCACCACAGCCCAACCCCGGCCCACCGGCTCCCCGGGCCAAGATGATCTCGCGAACGAGTCTGGGGGCAGCCGCCCATGTGCCGACACCCCAGCGCCGGACAAAACCGGGGTCATAGAATTCGCCGATGCCCTCGGCGCGGCGATCATAGAACCCGACCTGCTCAAGGTATCCCGGCCTCCACTCGACTTCGACCTCGAGCGGCGTCACCTCGAGCACTTCTGGTTCAAGCTGGAGGACGACCGAAGCGTCCCGCCCCCGCGGACCTGCACATCGGTCGTCCTCTCACCGCAGGCGATGTGCCTGATGCGGAGAGTGTGCGGGCCATCCGGGACGCCGACGAGGCGAAACGCTCCGGTCGCATCGGAAAAGGGTGGATCCGTCCAAACTCTCGATGGCGACGACGGCCCCTTCCACCGGCTCCGCCGTGCTCGCGTCCACGATCCGCCCGACGATATCCGCCGACTGTTGCGCCACGGCGTTTCCGCCGCCAAGCGCCGGACCGCCCCCGAGGGTCACGACCGATACGAGTCCGCAGCACACACCCCGGAAAAACTCGGCGCTACCTCGGAATCCGCGCCACCTCGACCCTGGGGTACGGATTGTCATAGGAAAACACAGCATGATCTTCCGTCACCGCCAGCATGGGGGGCAGTGAGTCCCCCCAAAACTCCCCTTCTCCCGTCTGGGGGTCGAGAGCGTAGGTCTCGATTCTGTGTCGGCCTGTCCGATTCAATACATCCTCCCGCACGCTGAAGCGGTGCTGCACGAACACGGGTACGCCGTTACCCCCCGCGACGCGAGACAGAAAGTGCACCGCCTCGTTGTCGAAGATCCCCGTGCCAACGGCCCGGCCCTCACGCCGTTCCCGTATCTCCGACGGCTGCAGCCCGTCTATCCTCGCGTGCCAAAGCCTTCGTCCGTCCGCGATCCCGTATCCCTCGATCGCGTTCCGCACACGATAAGCGATCACGGCGACGCCGCCCGCGTCCGCCGACCTGGAAGCGCAGGCGATCTGCCCTCGAGATACGGCCTCGTACGCGAGCGGGCGCGAATATCGGTAGGGCACCGCGAACCCCACTTCCTCCGATGGGTCATCGAGCAGTCGATAAAGGATCTCTGGTTGGATGCCGGGCCGCATCGCGTGCAACACCAACTGATTACCGGCGAGACAGGCGTCGTATGCCGAGCCTTCGAACCGGCCTCGATCCCGGTATTCGAAGCGGTCTCCATGCCGCCCGAACCGGTGGATCAGTTGGGCTTGGTCAACGACGATCAGATCCCCCGCGGGCGAGTAAAGGACGGCTTCGGGCACTTGGAACTCGCCCGGGCCCTCGCCCAACCCACCCAGTGCGTAGAGGTAATCCCCCGTTACCGTGAACGCCCGCACGACCGCTTGGATGCGGTCCAAGATGAGAACCTCCCCCGCGGGCGTCACCGCCGCATCCCATGGGAGAGCCAGAGTCGTCTCCTCGGGGCCATCGACATCGCCGATGGTCGCGGTGGTCACACGCCGTTTGAACCTGTCGCCGAAAGCACGAATCATCCGGGCGGAATCCATGCTGCGGGGCCCGCCCGCGGACGACAGCGTTACAGCTCCTTCCGGTGGTGCGGTCAGACTGTCCGAAATCGGGTGGACGACCTCGCCCCGGCGTTCAACGGCATCACACGCCCAGAATGAGGTGGCCAATACGAGCAGCACCCCACTCTGATCTCGCGCGCGCCTCGGCCGACGCCGCAATCGTCGATCGTCCAGCATAAGGAGACTGTTGCTCGTTTCGCCAAGAGTTGTCAAGTCAATGCAAGGCGAGTCACTGGAATCCCTGGCCCTATGGTTGCGAGCGGCGATCAAAGACGACATCGCCGTTGAACACCGTCAGCTCGCACGACATGTCCCGCAGTTCGATCATCGGGACGGTGAGCGGGTCACGGTCCCATACCGCGAGATCCGCGTACTTGCCGGGTTCGATCGTGCCGACCTTCTCCTCGAGGAACATCTGGTGCGCGGCCCAGGTCGTGAACGAGCGCAGCGCCGTCTCGACGTCGACGGATTCCGCGGTGCCGTACGGGTCGCTCCCGTAGACGCCGAGCAGCGGCTGGCGGGCGACGGACGCCCAGACGCCGTAGCGCGCCGGGTAGGGAGTGACGAAGTAGTCGGAGCCGCTCGCCCAGATCATGCCCCGGTCCCGGTAGGAGCGGAAGGGATTCAGCCGCAGGGTTCGCTCGGGCCCGAAGTTGCCGGCGTAGGTGTCGCCGATCCACCACGTGAAGGTGGGGGACGGCTCCGGGTAGCCGGCCTGCCATTCCCGCTGGAGGTCGGCCATCGCGTCCAAGGCCCGTTCCGTGGGGATGTTCGAGTGGATGATCCCGTGCCGGAGTCCGGGGGTGGGGGTGGCCGCGAGCGCCTCGCTGAAGCTGTCGACCGTCCAGTCGATCGCGCGGTCGCCGATGGAGTGGATCGAGACGTGGAGCCCGGCGTCGTGGTAGGCCCGGAAACGCCGGCGCAGTTCGTCCGGATCCATCGTCGGGTATCCGCGGTTGCCCGCGTCGGTCTCCGTGCCCTCCCGGTTCCAGTCCTCGTACACCCACGCCGTGCGGGCACCGCCGCTGCCGTCGATGTACAACTTGACGCCGCCGGGGATGAGTCGGTCGTCCCCCGTCGATTCGTAGGGTCGCGTAAAGGCCGCGAGGCTGTCGGCGTAGGCGCGGACCTCGTCCGGCGTCCCGTCGCGGCCGTTCCACAGGACGAAGATCCGGACCGTGAGGTCGCCGTCGGCGAGGACATCGCGGTAGGCCTCCCAGGTGCGCCGGCCGATTCCCGGATCCTTGCCGCCCGTCATGCACTCGGCGTTGAAGGCGTCGGCGAGCGCGCGGATCCCCTCGCGGCGCTCGTCGGGGCCGAGCGGGGGGATGAGACGGGTCACGAGACCCATCGCGGACTCCTTGAGGACGCCGGTCGGCTGCCCGGCGGCATCGCGGTCGATCGTGCCCCCGGGCGGATCGGGGGTGTCCGGGGTGATGCCCGCCATGTCGAGGGCGAGCGAGTTGGCCACGCCGTAGTGGCCCATCGTGTGCGCCAGCCACACGGGTTGCCCCGCGGCGGCATCGTCGAGATCGGAGGCGTAAATATAGCGCAACTCCTCGAGCTTCCCCTCGTCCCAACCGCCGCCGCGCACCCACTCGCGCTCGGACAGCCGACCGGCCTGCTCCGCGACCATGCCCCGCACGTCGTCGATGTTCTCAACGTTCGGATAGCTGAGATCGAGGCGGTACAGGCGGTTCGCGCCGCCGTTCGCGAAGTGGACGTGCGCGTCCATGAGGCCCGGCGTCATCGCGCGGCCGGCGAGGTCGATGCGACGGGTTTCCGGGCCCGCGAGCGCCTCGACCTCCGCCGTCGAACCGACGGCCGCGACACGTTCGCCCCGCACCGCCACGGCTTCGGCGACGCGGCTCTCCGCGTCGAGCGTGATCACGCGTCCGTCCACGAAGATCAGGTCGGCCGGGTCGGCCAGCGGCGACTCCGCGCAGGCGGCGAGAACGGCACCCGCCAACACGACGCTGAATGAATTCGATCGGTTCATCATTGAGCTCTGCGGTAGGGACGAAGCGAGGGCTGCATTGCGAAGAGCGCGCCGAGCAGCAGGAGCGGCATCGACCATGCGGTCGCGGCGACCGGCCCGAACGCGTCCGCGAACCCACCCACGACGGGAATCGCCAGCGTCCCCACCGCCCACGCGAGTCCCATGACGATGCCCGAGCTCACAGCCGTCCCCGAGGGGAGGATCTCCTGCGCCACCACGACGATCGGAGGCAGCAGCGCCATGTTCAGGAAGCCCGCGCACACGGCCATCACGATCGCGGCGGGGCTGGCCGGCACCAGCGTGAACGCGAGGATGTGCGTGGGCACGGCGAGCACGCTGATCGCGGCCAGGAGGTGCTGCCGGTTGAGCCGGTCGGTGAGGAAGCCGGAGGCAAGCGTCCCCAGGCCTTGGGCGCCCAGATAGATGCTCAGCACGACGGCGCCCGCCGTCTCGCTCTCGCCCGCGCGGTGGGCGATGATGGGGATGAAGGTGAGGATCGCCTTCTGCGCGAAGGATCCGACTACGGAGATTCCGAACACGAGACCGAGCGGTCCCTTAAGCATCCGGATCACCTCCAAGGGCGGAGGCGGAGGCGTTCCGGATCCCACGCGGGTCCGCCCCTTCACGCCGAACCAAAGGGCGATCCCGAGTACGACCCCGGGGATCATCGCCACCCAAAGCCCCGGCAGTCCCAGCAGGCCGACGATCGCCACCGCGCTGATCGGTCCCAGCGCGAAGCCCGCCGCGCCGCCGAAGGAGAAGACGGACATGCGCACCCCGCTTCCACGACCGTCCCCGGCGCGGGCGACGAGCGAAGCCCCCGGCGGGTGAAAGGCGGCCGACCCCAGTCCCCCCACCGTGAGGAGGAGGAGGAGGACGAGGTAGCTGGGTGCTATCCCCAGCAGCGAGATGAACACGCCCCCCACGATCGGCCCGGCGGCGAGGAAGGCGCGCCTCCCGAATCGGTCGGCAAGGTAGCCGAAGGCCGGCTGCGGGAGCGCGGTCGAGATGGAGAGCACGGTCGACAGCGTCGCGGCCAGCGTGATCGAGAGGCCGAGGTTGTCCATGATCCGCGGCAGGAGCGGCGGCAGGAACGCGGTGTACGCATCGATCGTCGTGTGCGAGACGACGATGAGCGCCACGACCGCCGCGGGGCGCATCGACGCACGTCCCGAGAGGCGGGATGGGGGATTGACGAGCGCCGCGCCCGGTTCGTGCAGGGTCGAACTCCGATCCGGTTCGGATGGCAGCCGCGTGATGACCGCTCACAGTAACAGGATCGAGTCCGTCGTGGATGGACCCGCGCTTCGTGTATGTTGAGCGTCCGGTCGTCCGCGTTGCGGGCGACCCGGAGGCGATGCGCACGGGGCGCGAGTAGCCATCGATGATTCGGAGACGAAAGATGAGACGAAGACGGATCCTTCTCGCCCTCGTATTGGGTGGCCCCGCCGTGATCCTTGCCGGGTGCGGGGACTTCGCGCGGGACATCGCCGATTTCTTGGATGAGAACGCGACGTACGTGATCAAGGGCGGACACTGGCTCGACGTGCGTACCGGGACTCTCGTCGAGAACTCCGGCATCACCATCCGCGGCGGACGCATCGCCTCCATCGGCCCGCCGCCGGACACCGCCTCCTTCACGGTTGCCATCGACCTCGACGAGGAAGGGACGATCCTGCCGGGATTCTTCGACCTCCACGCCCACTACGCGGTGGACCTTTTCGGCGAGGGCCGCGTGGAGGAGACGGCCGCCTACCCCGAACTCTTCCTCGCCAACGGCGTGACGACGACGTTCCCCGCCGGCGAGATGGATCCGGTCCGCATGCGAGAGCTGCGGCTCGCCATCGACCGCGGCGAGCGCCGGGGTCCCCGGATTCTCAACTCCGGCCCCTACTTCGGATCGTGGCGTCGGGGTTGGGACGACGACGCCATGACGCCCGACTCGATCCGGCGGGAAGTGGACCACTGGGCGTCGCTCGGCGCGGCCGGCTTCAAAGCCAAGGGGATCCGGCCCGACCACCTCTCGGTGCTCATCGAACAGGCGCACGAGCACGGACTTACCGTGACCGCTCATCTCGACTCGGGGTTCGGCGACACTGTGAACCCCCGCGACGCGATCCTCATGGGCATCGACCGCGTCGAGCACTTTCTGGGCGGCGACATGATGCCTGCCAACCGCACCGCGTACGCTTCCCTGCAGGAGTTCGACGATTTCGAGGGAGACGCGCTCCGCGACATCATCGATCTCTACGTCGGCCGCGACGTGTACTTCGACGCCACGCTCTCCATCTACGGGTACTGGGGGCCACACGACCCGGAGATGACGGAGTACTGGACGGACGAACACCGCTTCCTGACTCCGTACATGCGGGAGATCGTCGAGGCCCGTCCGCCCCGCCCCGTGAACGAGTCATTCGCGAAGATGTCGCCGATCAAGCGTCGGACGCTGAAGGCGTTCCACGACGGCGGGGGACGCGACCTGATCACGCTCGGCACGGATCACCCAAGCTGGGGAGACTACTGGTCTCCGTTCGGCGTACACCGCGAACTTCTCGCGTTCGCGCGCGCCGGGGTTCCGCCCGGGGACGTGTTTCGCATCGCGACCCTCAATTCGGCCCGCGCAATGGGTCTGGATGACGAACTCGGCAGCATCGAGGAGGGCAAGATCGCGGACCTCGTGATCGTGCGGGGGAACCCTTTGGAGGATGTCCGGGCCGCCCGCGATGTCCGGTTCGTCTTCGCGCGGGGGCGTCTTCATTCGCCGGACGAGCTGCTCGCGGGGGCGGAAGGCAAGATCGGCCCGGCGGACGCGTCGGAGGAGCCCGCATGGAGACCGAGCCGGTGAAGTTCGCCGCAGCGTCGCGGAGTGACTGAGGAGAAGGCGACGCCAGCGTGGCCGGCGAGTCCCGGAGACGAGCGAGGGGACGGTACCGCCGCAGCCGCAGGGTGTCATCATGAAGCGGCCTTCTGCGCCGGCGCGCACACGGATCCGCACGTCTTGCGCGACGCACGAACCTGTGTTAATCAGATTTGGAGCGAGCCCGGGAGCGAGCCCGGGAGCGAGCCCGGGAGCGAGCCCGGGAGCGAGCCCGGGACATTGTGAAAGTCGCTGTCTGGACTGGACCCGGGAGGATGGATGCTCAGATGTTCGCGCGCCGTTCCCGTCTTGCGGTTTCGCCGTCGGCCTTCCCGCCTCACCGATCCGCCGAACCTTCCGCCATCATCGAAGCCGTCGTCCGGCATCCGGCCGCGCCGGTCGGGGCCGGTCGCCCTGGCCGCCGTTTCGGCGGCGGCGCTCTCGGCGTGCGCCGACTCGGTGTGGGAGCCTTCCGGCCCCGTAGACGCGCCGGCACCCGCCATCGCCCA